>NZ_JXST01000054.1 GCF_000878195.1 Mycolicibacterium llatzerense
AGCCTTCCTCCTCGAGCAGCCCGACCACCTTCTCGCCACCCTGCCAGCCCGCGGTGTACTGGCCGCGAGAGGTGTTCTGGTCCACCGGTTCTGCCAGCCGAGTCGCCGAGAGCACTTTGATCTTCTCAGCCTGCAGTTCCGCGGGGCTGAAGCTGACCGGCTCTTCCATGGCGGTCAGCGCGAGCAGCTGCGTCAAGTGATTCTGGATGACGTCGCGGGCCGCGCCTACGCCGTCGTAGTAGCCGCCACGCCCACCCAACCCGATGTCCTCGGCCATGGTGATCTGCACGTGGTCGACGTGGTGCGCGTTCCAGATCGGGTCGAACAGCTGGTTGGCGAAGCGCAGCGCCAGGATGTTCTGCACCGTCTCCTTGCCCAGATAGTGGTCGATGCGGAACACCGACGACTCGGGAAAGACGCTGTTGACCACCTTGTTGAGCGAGCGGGCGCTCTCCAGGTCATGACCGAACGGCTTCTCGATGACGACCCGGCTCCACCGGTCGTCCTCGGGTCGGGCCAGCCCCGAGGTGGACAGCTGCTCGCACACCGTGGGGAAGGCCTTCGGGGGAATCGACAGATAGAAGGCGTGGTTGCCGCCGGTGCCTCGTTCGGCGTCGAGCTTGTCCAGCGTCTCCTTCAACCGCGCGAAGGAGTCGGCGTCGTCGAACGTGCCCTGGACGAAGCGGATTCCCTCGTTGAGTCGGTCCCAGACCTCCTGCCGGAACGGCGTCCTGGCATGGGCCTGCACCGCCTTCAACACGATGTCGCCGAAGTCCTCGTCCTGCCAGTCGCGTCGCGCGAAACCGACCAACGCAAACGTCGGCGGCAGCAGGCCGCGGTTGGCCAGGTCGTAGATCGCCGGCATCAACTTCTTGGTCGCCAGGTCACCGGTCACCCCGAAGATGACGACCGCACACGGACCCGGGATACGAGGCAACCGCTTGTCGAGCTTGTCCCGCAGCGGGTTACCCCAATCGGCTGGTGCGGCACTGCTGCTGCTGCTCATTTCTTTTCGTCGAGCTGACCCTGGGTGGCCTCGAGAAGTTCATGCCAGGACTTCTCGAACTTCTCGACGCCCTCGTCCTCCAGCACGATGAACACGTCGGCGAGGTCGATACCGATGGCTTCGAGTTCGTCGAACACTTCCTGGGCGGCGTCGGCGGTGCCGGACAGGGTGTTACCGGTGACGACGCCGTGGTCGGCCACGGCATCCATCGTCTTCTCGGGCATGGTGTTGACCGTGTTCGGCCCGACCAGTTCGGTGACGTACAGGGTGTCGGAGTAGTCGGGATTCTTTACGCCCGTCGACGCCCACAGCGGCCGCTGCACCAGTGCACCATCGGCTTTGAGCACCTCGAACTCCGCTCCCCCGACGAAGACCTCTTCGTAGGCGGCGTACGCGAGGCGGGCATTGGCGACGCCGGCCTGACCGCGCAGGGCCAGTGCCTCCTCGGAGCCGATCTTCTTCAGTCGGGCGTCGATCTCGGAGTCCACGCGGGAGACGAAGAACGACGCCACCGAATGGATCTTCGAGAGGTCATGTCCGGCCTCCTTGGCCTTCTCCAGACCCTTGAGGTACGCGGTCATGACCAACTTGTGCCGCTCGACGGAGAAGATCAGCGTGACGTTGACCGAGATACCTTCCGCGATCACCGCGGTGATCGCGGGCAGCCCCTGCTCGGTCGCGGGGATCTTGATCAGCACGTTGGGCCGGTCGACGATCTTCCACAGCTCGATGGCCTGCTGGATCGTCTTGTCGGTGTCATGAGCCAGGCGTGGGTCGACCTCGATGGAGACCCGGCCGTCGACGCCGCCGGAACTCTTGTAGATCTCGGCGAACACGTCGCAGGCGTTGCGGACGTCGTCGGTGGTGACGGTGCGGATGGCGGCATCGACGTCGGCGCCGCGCTCGGCGAGCTCGGCGATCTGCGCGTCGTACGCGGTGCCCTTGGACAGGGCGGCCTGGAAGATCGACGGGTTGGTGGTGACGCCGACAATGCTCTTGGTATCGCGCAGTTCGACCAGGTTGCCCGATGTCAACCGGTCGCGGGACAGGTCGTCGAGCCATACCGAAACCCCGGCAGCGCTCAGGGCCGCCAGGTTGGAATTCTGTGTCATTTCGCTTACCTCATCCTCTGGTTGTCAGTGTGAGTTGGTGGTGGGTGAGAACTAGTTGGCGATGGAGCGTTGCGCGGCGGCGGCGACGGCTTCCGGGGTGAACCCGAATTCACGGAACAGGGTCTTGTCGTCGGCGGATTCGCCGTAGTGCTCGATGGAGACGATCTCGCCGGTGTCGCCGACGAGCTTGTGCCAGCTCTGGGCGACGGCGGCTTCGACCGCGACCCGTGCCGACACCGACGGTGGCAGGACGCTGTCGCGGTACTCCTTGGGCTGGCTCTCGAACCACTCGACGCAGGGCATCGAGACGACGTAGGCGGTGATGTCCTTCTCCGCCAACAACTTCTTCGCCTCCACCGCCAAGTGCAGCTCCGAACCGGTGCCGATGATGATGACGTCGGCGTCGTCGGCGGGGGCTCCGCCGCCGAGGACGTAGCCGCCCTTGCTGACACCTTCGTAGTCGGTTCCTTCCAGGACCGGGATCCCCTGCCGGGTCAGGATGAAGCCAACCGGGCCGCTGCCGTTGCCCCGCGCGATGATGTTGCGCCAGGCGTAGGCGGTTTCGTTGGCATCGCCGGGCCGCACCACGGACAGGTTGGGGATCGCGCGAAGTGCGGCGAGGTGTTCGACCGGCTGATGGGTGGGACCGTCCTCGCCGAGCCCGATCGAGTCGTGGGTCCAGATGTAGATGGTGTCGATGTCCATCAGCGACGCCAGCCGGACCGCGCCGCGCATGTAGTCGGAGAACTGCAGGAACGTGCCGCCGAAGGCACGCGTCGGCCCGTGCAGCACGATGCCCGACAGGATGGAACCCATGGCGTGTTCGCGGATGCCGAAGTGCAGCACCCGGCCGTACGGGTCGGCGGTGTAGTCTTTCGTCGAGATGGACGCAGGGCCAAACGATTTCACGCCCTCGATGGTGGTGTTGTTGCTTCCCGCCAGGTCGGCCGAGCCGCCCCAGAGCTCGGGCAGCTTCGGCGCGACGTCGTTGAGCACCTGGCCGAAGGCAGCGCGGGTGGCAAGCGCCTTGGAACCCGGTTCCCAGTACGTCACGTCGGAATCCCAACCGTCAGGGAGTTCCTCGGCGGTCAGGCGGTCCAGCAGCTTCTTGCGCTCGGGCTCACGCTCGGCCCAGGCGTCGAATTCCGGCTGCCACTTCTCGTGGGCCTCGCGGCCGCGGTCGACCAGCTTGCGGGTGTGCTCGATGACCTCGGGACGGACCTCGAAGGTCTTCTCGGGATCGAAGCCGAGGATCTTCTTGGTGGCGGCCACTTCCTCGTCGCCGAGCGCCGAGCCGTGCACGCCGCCGGTGTTCATCTTGGTGGGGGCGGGATAGCCGATGATGGTGCGCACCGAGATGAAGGACGGCTTGTCGGTGACGGCTTTCGCCGCTTCGATGGCTTCTTCAATGGCGGTGACGTTTTCGCCGCCCTGAACCTCTTGGACATGCCAGCCGTACGCCCGGTAGCGGGCGGGCACATCTTCGGACAGCGCGATGTTGGTGTCGTGCTCGATCGAGATCTGGTTGTGGTCGTAGAACACGATCAGATTGCCGAGCTCCTGGGTGCCCGCCAGCGACGACGCCTCGCTGGTGACGCCTTCTTCCATGTCGCCGTCGGAGGCGATCACGTAGACGAAGTGGTCGAACGGGCTGGTGCCCGGCGCCGCGTCGGGATCGAACAGGCCCCGCTCGTAGCGGGCGGCCATCGCCATCCCGACCGCTGACGCCAGGCCCTGGCCGAGCGGGCCGGTGGTGATCTCGACGCCCTTGGTGTGCCGGAACTCCGGGTGACCGGGGGTTTTCGACTTCCAGGTTCGCAACGACTCGATGTCTTCGAGTTCCAGACCGAATCCGCCCAGGTAGAGCTGGATGTAGAGCGTGAGGCTGCTGTGCCCGCAGGACAGGATGAACCGGTCGCGGCCGAGCCAGTGCACATCGCTGGGGTCGTGGCGCATTTGCCGCTGGAACAGCGTGTACGCCAACGGCGCCAAGCTCATTGCGGTGCCGGGGTGGCCGTTGCCGACCTTCTGGACCGCGTCTGCCGCCAGCACGCGCACCGTGTCGACGGCGACTGAGTCGACGTCGGCCCAGTCTTCGGGATGGTGCGGCTCGGTCAGGGCCGAGATCTCTTCCGTTGTGGTCACAAGCTCACTCCTCGATGGCAAATCATTTGTCCCCGATCGACGTTCACAATGCGGTCTCCAGATGGATGTGTCGCGTGCGCGACGGACTGGTGGCTGGATCTACTTCTGTTCGGCATGGCCGCCGAATTCGCTGCGCATGGCGGACACGATCTTGTCGGTGAAGTTGCCGAGTTGTCGGGACTCGAATCGCTCGAAGAGCGAGGTCGTGATGACGGGGGCCGGAACACCCTCGTCCACCGCGGCGAGGACCGTCCACCGGCCTTCGCCGGAGTCGGATACCCGCCCGCTGAATTCGTCGAGTTCGGGTGAGCGGGCCAGCGCGTTGGCGACCAGGTCGATCAGCCATGATCCGACCACCGATCCGCGCCGCCAGACCTCGGCCACCTCGGCGATGTCGATGTCGTATTGATAGGCCCACGGGTCGCGCAGCGGGGTGGTCTCCGCGTCCACGGCTTGGGTTGCCTTGCCGGCGTCGGCGTGCTTGATGATGCTGAGCCCCTCGGCGATCGCGGCCATCATTCCGTATTCGACCCCATTGTGGACCATCTTCACGAAATGCCCTGCCCCACTTGGCCCGCAGTGCAGGTACCCGTCGGCGGCGGTGCCGGCGTGGCTATCCCTGCCCAAGGTTGGCTCAACGGATCCGGCGCCGGGGGCGATCGTCTTGAAGATTGGGTCGAGCCGGTTCACGACTTCGGATTCCCCGCCGATCATCAAGCAGTAGCCGCGATCGAGTCCCCACACCCCGCCGCTGGTGCCGCAGTCCACGTAGTGAAGGTCCTGGGTCACCAGCTGCTGGGCCCGGGTGATGTCGTCGCGGTAATAGGAGTTGCCGCCGTCGATCACCGTGTCACCGGGCGCCAACAGGGGGACGAGCTCGTCGAGGGTCGAGTCGACAATGGCCGCCGGCAGCATCAGCCACACTGTCCGGGGCTGTTCCAGCTTCTCGACGAGGTCCACCAGTGATGCGGCCCCGGTCGCCCCGTCGTCTGTCTCGAGCTTCTCGACCGCGTCGGGGTTGACGTCGTAGACGACGCAGCGGTGCCCGTCGCGGATCAGGCGCCGAGCAAGGTTGGAGCCCATCCGGCCTAGCCCGACCATACCCAGCTGCATTGATGTGCCAGTTGCCATGTTCTTCTTCCTCACTTAAGTGATCGGTAGCGCTGGATCAGCTTGTTGGTCGACGAGTCGTGGTCGAGTTCGGGTTCGGCATCGCTCTGTAACCCCGGCAGGATCGCCACGGCCAGTGCCTTGCCTAGCTCGACGCCCCATTGGTCGAAAGAGTTGATGCCCCAGATGGTTCCCTGCGTGAACACGCTGTGCTCGTAGAGCGCCACCAGTGCGCCGAGGATGTGGGGGGTCAAGACCTGCGCCAGCAGCACATTGGTCGGACGGTTTCCCTCCATGACCCGGTGCGGCACCACCGCCTCGGGAGTCCCGTCCGCACGGACCTCCGCCGCGCTCTTACCGAAGGCGAGTGCCTGGGCCTGGGCGAAGACATTCGACGACAAGATGTCGTGGTGGTCGCCCAGGGGGTTGAGGCCTTGGGCGAAGCCGATCAGGTCAACCGGTATCAGCGACGTTCCCTGGTGGATCAGCTGGTAAAAGCTGTGCTGGCCGTTCGTGCCAGGCTCGCCCCAGTACAGCGGACCGGTCTGGTAGTCCACGACCGTGCCGTCGAGGGTGACGTGCTTGCCGTTGGACTCCATCGTCAGCTGCTGCAGATACGCGGGAAAGCGCTTGAGGTACTGGTCATAGGGCATCACGCCGACCGCAGAGGCCCCGAAGAACTCCACATACCAGACAGTGAGCAGGCCCATGAGCACAGGGAGGTTTCGCCGCAGCGGCGTGGTGCGGAAGTGTTCGTCCATCGCGTGCAAACCGGCCAACATTTCGTTGAACTGATCGGGCCCGAGTGCCACCATCGTGGACAGGCCGATGGCCGAATCCATCGAGTACCGACCCCCGACCCAGTCCCAGAAGCCGAACATGTTCGCGGTGTCGATCCCGAACTGCGACACCCGCTCGGCGTTCGTCGAGACGGCCACGAAGTGCTTGGCGATCGCGGACTCGTCGCCCAGCTGGGCAAGCACCCAATCCCGCGCCGAGGTGGCATTGGTCAACGTCTCCAGGGTCGTGAACGTCTTCGACGACACGATGAACAGCGTCTCTTCTGCTGACAGGTCCCTGGTGGCTTCCACGAAGTCCGTCGAGTCCACGTTGGAGACGAACCGGAATGTCAGATTGCGCTCGGAGTAGTGGCGCAGCGCCTCGTAGGCCATTACCGGGCCCAGGTCGGAACCACCGATGCCGATGTTGACGATGTTGCGAATCGGCCTGCCGGTATGGCCTTTCCATTCACCCGAACGGATCTTGGTGGCGAACTCGGCCATCCGGTCCAAGACGTCATGCACTTGGGCGACCACGTCGACCCCGTCGACCATCAGCGTGGCGTCTTTCGGCATACGCAGTGCCACATGCAGAACCGCACGGTTCTCGGACACGTTGATCGGCTCGCCGGCGAACATCGAGTCGCGGCGCTCCTCGAGACCGCACTGCTGGGCCAACTCGACTAGCAGATCGACGGTTTCATCGGTGATGCGGTTCTTGGAATAGTCCAGGTAGAGTCCGGCCGCCTCGGCGTTGAACCATTCGCCGCGATCGGGGTCGTCGGCGAACAGGTCACGTAGATGGCGGTTCCCGATCGAGGCGTGGTGGTCGGCGAGAGCGGCATAGGCGGGGTGAAGACGCAACGGTGAATCTGGCATGTGATGTCCTCTTCGAGGGTCGGCGTCGGTGGGTCGGTGTTGGAGGCTCGGACGAGGTCACTACGCGGGTAGTGACCTCGTCTGCGTGCAGTTCCTCGCGGGTCAGGTTGGGGAAGGCCGTGCGGTGGCCCTCGAACGTCGTCTCCAACGCCCGCCGAGCCTGCTCGCCGGGGGAGGTAATGCTTGAGGCGAAACTGTCGTAGACAGTGGCGGGGACATGGAAGTCGGCCTCCACGCGCGTTGTCGTCGGCATTCGGGATGGCTGCGCGATGCTCGAATCATGTTGATCGTGACGGTATCGACGTCGGATCCATCTGAAACAACTTGTGCGACAGAGTAAGTGATCGCCCAGGCCAGATCACCCATTGAGCGAGCTCGAGGAGTGGTCCGTTGGGGTGCCCGTTCACCTGGGGTGTTCATTCGTCTGTTCTTTTCACTCCGTGGTTTGTAGCGCGGACGGTGGTCGGTGCGGCGGCGGAGATGAGTCGTCTAGATCGGTGCGGCGGCGGGTAGGAAGACTCCGGCGCTGTCTGATGCTTCTTCGGACCGGATGACGTGCACCACGGCGTTGATCAATGCCAGGTGGGTGAACGCTTGGGGGAAGTTGCCCAGATGCTGGCCGGTGCGCGGCTGGATCTCCTCGGCGTAGAGGTTGAGCGGGCTGGCGAACGACAGCAGCCGTTCACACAGCTGCCTGGCGCGGGTGATCTCACCGATCTCCACCAGCGCCGAGACCAGCCAGAACGAGCAGATGACGAATGCGCCTTCCTCACCGTGCAATCCATCGTCGGTCTCCTCGACCCGGTAGCGCAGCACCAGGCCGTCTTCGGTGAGCTCATCGGCGATCGCCAGTACGGTGGCCCGCATCCTCGGGTCGTCGGCGGGCAGGAAGCGGAGCAGCACGGCCAGCAGCAGCGCCGCGTCCAACGCGGCGGAGCCGTAGCGCTGAACGAGCACGCCTCGGGAATCGACGCCGTTCTTCAAGACGTCGGCCCGGATTTCCTCGGCGATCGGGCGCCATTTCTGCACGTAGGCCTGTTCACCTCGAATCTCGGCCAGTTTCGCGCCACGGTCCAGCGCGACCCAGCACATGATCTTCGACGACGTGAAGTGCTGGGGCTCGCCGCGGACTTCCCAGATGCCGCGGTCCGGGTCGCGCCAGTGCTTGATCGCCTCTTCGACCTGCTGTACGAGCATGAGCCACAACGTCTCTGGTATGTCATCGCTTGACTTGGCATGCAGATACACCGAGTCGAGGATCGTGCCCCAGATGTCATGCTGGTCCTGGTCGTAGGCGCCGTTGCCGACCCGCACCGGGCGAGCCCCCTCATATCCGGTCAGATGGGTGAGCTCCTCCTCGACCAGTGCCCGCTCCCCGCCGACGCCGTACATCACTTGCAAGGGACGGTGTTCATCGCCGTTCGCGCAGGACACCTCGGCGATGAACGAGAAGAAGTCGTCCGCCTCCCGGTCCAGGCCCAGCGTGTACAAACCCCACAGCGCGAACGTCGAATCGCGCACCCACGCGTAGCGGTAGTCCCAATTCCGCTCGCCGCGTGGCGTTTCCGGTAATGACGTGGTGCTCGCCGCCAGCAGCGCGCCCGTGGGGGCGTACGTCAGCCCTTTCAGCGTCAGCGCGCTGCGTTGTAGATATGTCCGCCACGGGTGATCCGGAAAGTCTCCCGTATTGATCCAATCCCGCCACATGTCGCCGGTCTTCCACATCTTCTCGGCAGCTTGCTCATAGCTCTGCGGCGGTGGCGGATCCGACCAGGACAATGCGACAAAGACGTTGTCGCCCTCCTTCATCCGGGTACGGGCGTGGGCTTCGCGGCCCTCAATGCCCAACCGCAGATTGGTCGTGAGCCTGAGTTTCGGGTGAGTGTCCGGATGATTTTGGGCCGAAGCGACGGCCTCGCCGTAGGCGGGTCCGCAGTATTCCCAGCTGGCGCCGACCCGGTGGTAGTCGAACGACGGCGCGCAGTTCACCACCAGCTCGACGGTGCCGCTGACGCAGCGCACGGTGCGCAGCAGGGTGTGCTCGGCGTCCCAGTCCATCGGGGTGCGGTGGTGGGTGGGTGACCGCGACCCGACGTCATGCCAGGGGCCCATCACGAGCGCGTCGCGCACGATGAGCCATCCGGTGTGGGTCTGCCAGGTGGTTTCCAGGATGAGGCTGCCCGGCAGATAGCGGCGTGCGGCCGGGACCGAGACCCCTTTGGGGCCGAGCCGGAAATGGCCGGCAGATCGGTCAAGGAGTGCGCCGAACACGCTGGGTGAGTCCGGCCTCGGCACGCATAGCCATTCCACCGACCCAGCCGATGAGATCAGACACGTTGTCTCGCAGTCCGACAGGAACGCGTAGTCGGCGATGGGCGGGAACGGACTTCGGTGAGAACCTCCTGCTGTTTCGGGAATCGCACCGATGTCCAGCTCCTGCGATGGGTCAATGCCGTCGGGCCCAGTCCGCGTGCGGCGCGGTCGTTCACTCTTCGCGCCGCCGTGGATGGACGCAACGTCGGGCGTGGTCATCGGCTCATCCAACCGAATGTGCCTGCGCTGCAACTCTGTTGAGACCAGACCGCCGCGCCGAGTTGGGTCTGCGCTGCTTTCATCAACCAACCCCAGGATCCCTGAAATTTCTCGACGCCGTCGTTCTCCAAGGCCAAATGGACGTCACCCAGCTCGACGCCAACGGATGGCATTTCGTCGAAGCCTTCCTGCGACTCGGCCGCCCGGCAGGTCACGGCGCCCGCCGCGATGACCCCGTGGACAGCCGACGTGCTGTGGTCTGTCGGATTCAGAGCACCCGGCGGGAGCTGAGGTGGAAAGCGCAACTCGGTCAATGTGAGCCTCTCGAACCATTGCGGAGACATGCGACCAGGGGCGGTCGTCGTAGCCGTGAGACTGGCCTAATCACTCGCCCAAAGGAGCTCGACGCCGAACTCCTAGGAGGTTGAGCATGTCCAGTCGAGCGACACTGTACTGGAAGGTACACTTTGATCTACGGTGGGGGAAGTTGAACCACCCAGGAGGAAGCCTTGTTTTCGAAGGACTACGTCAACACTGAGGGGGCGCTCAGCCACCTCCGCGAACAGCAACGCTATGTCATCGGCGTCGTCTCTGGGCAGGATCTGTTCTACTCAACCGAAAGCTACGACAATGGCACGGGGCGGCCAAGTTTCACCAAGCCGATTGACGACGGCGCCTTGGACACCAGAACCCACCACCAGCCGACCACGCCACACAGCGAAGTGCGTTCGGCGGGTGCTGACAGCCACCTCGGCCACCTCGTGCCGGACGGGCCGCAGGAAGCCGGCAGACGTCGGTACGGCATGAACTCCACCACCCTCCGACTTGTCCAGGACTCATCGCTCGAGGAGGAGGGATACGGCCAATACCGTTCCCTGGACGACTCTCGAGCAGAATCGACAGGAGATTCAGCGTGACCAGCAGCATCGACGGCACCGGGACGATCACCCGCAACCCCGACACCGAGACGGCCATCCTCGCCGGTGGGTGCTTCTGGGGCATGGAAGATCTGTTCCGGCAACAGCAAGGCGTAGTCGACACCCGTGTGGGCTACACCGGAGGCGACAACGACTACGCAACCTACCGCAACCACCCTGGGCACGCTGAGGCGATCGAGATCGTGTTCGACCCGACCCGGACAACGTATCGCGACATCCTGGCGTACTTTTTCCAGGTCCACGACCCGACGACGCTGAACAGCCAAGGCAACGACTTCGGCACGAGCTATCGATCCGCGATCTTCCCCACCTCCATGGAGCAGGAGCAAATCGCGCGGGACACGATCGCGGACGTCGACGCGTCCGGCCTGTGGCCAGGCGACGCCGTCACCACCATCGAGTCCGCTGGGTCGTTCTGGGAAGCCGAGCCCGAGCACCAGAGCTACTTGATCACATACCCCAACGGCTACACGTGCCACTTTGTGCGCCCAGACTGGATTCTCCCGAGGCGAAGTGAGGCGGAGGAACCGGCCTAGCGCGGAGGGTTCCGGCGCGAATTTTCGCCACTCCGCACCTCCGTGATCGCGGTGTTGCGACTGCCAGTTGAATCCGACCCGTGGTGGTGGGACGGCGTTCAGTGGACGGGCGCAGTCAACGAAGCCGCAGCCGCGGCTTCCGTCCCGCCGGCGCCGCGGTAGCTGAGTTGGCAGGCAAGCTGGAGATGCCGACCATCATCTCGACGCTTGAACGCCGGCGCCCGTCACTCCGGCAGACACGGATTCGGGTGACCAGTCAGCCCCAGGGCTGCGATCTGGCGCTTGCCGTGCTCGAAGCCGCACACCGCGATCGACGCGGCAGCCATCGACACGCGGATCCCGTCGCTGACCGGCAACTCCATCCACCGCATCAGAATCGAGCGGGAAAAGTGGCCGTGGCCGACGAACACGACATCGCGGGAGTCGAGGTGTGACAGCGCCAGTTCCACAGCGCGGTCGGCACGCTCGGCTACCTCGGAGACGCTTTCCCCACCGGGGCTGCCATGCGTCCACACGGTCCAGCCGGAAACGGTCTCTCGGATCTGCGGCGTGGTCAGACCCTCGTAGTCGCCGTAGTCCCACTCTGCGAGAAGAGGGGTGACCTCGTGAACCGTCAACCCCGCCAACTCGGCGGTGACCAGCGCCCGACGCCTTGGACTACTGAACACCAGCGGGTTCGTCAATCGGAGAGCGGCGATCGCTTCGGTAGCCAGCCGAGCCTGGTCTCGGCCGACTTCGGTGAGCTCGAGGTCGGTGGTCCCGGTGTGCCGCCCGTTGGCCGACCACTCGGTCTCGCCGTGGCGCAGCAGGAACAGACGGTGCCGCTCGACGGTCACGTTGTGGTCCTACGCGCGAATTGGGTTGCCCTTACACGACGATGCCATGCAAGCGGAACTCCGTCAGCGGGTCGTGTCGTTGGAGCGAGCAGGCGCCCGCCGACATACGTGCCCAGAATGGCATATCGCAGATGAGCGCGCGGGACATGACTGAGTGCATCATCGCGGCGTCGGCGATCCTGGTGATGACCACCGTAGGCATCGCGGGCACGTCGTGGAGGCGCAGATCCTGCAGAGCCTAGGCGCCGAAGTGCTAGCCCCTGATGATCACGCGACTGTACTGACAAGGCGAAGGTCACCCTGCCGCTCCTGTGCGGTACGGCGAATCTGACTGCGAGTGTGACATATTGAACAAAGGCATATGTCAGAGTGTACTGGTAGGTACATCGCGGGTGGCCCTGACCTTGCTCGACAAAACCCAAGAATCCGCGGGCCTTGGCCTCTGCGCACATTCAACGGGCGGTATCGGACGATGACACTTCTCGTAGGCACCTCGCCCGGCGCTGAAGCACCCGCATTCGCGGGACCGGTTGCCGCGCAGTGGTTTCACCCAACAACGTCCGAACCCTCTACTACGCTGCCCTCAACCCGGAGTGACAGCCCACCATGGAGGCGGCACAAAACCTCGGCTGATTCCACTTGCTCCGCCGCGACGTGCGGGCTTCCGCCCCGATGACGTCGGGTTATCAAGGCCCCCATGAATTCAACAAGGGCGTCCGGTCTCGGGTGCCCGCGTGAGGTCACTGCTCACAGGCGGCGAGGCTGAGCATTCGCGTCACTGAGCGTCGCCCCTGATGCTCATCGGATTCACCCACTCAGCACCTGCTGCAACGAGTCCCGTCTCGGCGATGAAGTCGTGACGGCTACACGTTCAGGGATTCGGTCGATGCCCGGTCCATCCGCCGTAGGTGACGGTGCGCTGGACGAGGCGCCCACCGTGGATCCAGCTCAGGGCGCGGGTGGCTACCGCCAAGTCGGCAGTGGCAATCAGCACCGTAGAGCTGGTGGGGGTCATCACCCCGTACTGCAACACCGACCCATCGGCATCGGGACCTTCCCAGTGGGCCTGCCCGACGACCCCGCCGGCGTCGCGCAGCAGAGGTAACCTGCAGACCATCGTCAGCCCACCGGGGTCGTAGTCACCGTTGGCGGGCACTTTCCGCACTTCAACCACATGAACCCACCCCGCGGCGTGCGGAGAATCAGCGACACGGCGATCGCCGCCACCGACGCCGGACGGGTCCACGCCTATATCCTGTAGCGCTACGACGAGTTCGTCGAACGCCGCCTGCTCCGAGCACCCGCGCAGCGTCATCAGCACCCCTAAGGCTTTGTCGATCATCTCGCGAATCGTCGCATCCGTATCGGCCATTTGCCCGCCCATCCGACTCCAGTTCCTCTGTAGCGCATACGATCTGAGAGGATGTGCCCCGGCGTCAAACCGCCCGAGCGGCGCAGCGCAAATTGTACCGCGCAGTTCATCTCGAAGTGAACCGAGTAGTTCAGATTGTGCGATCGGCGCAAACATGGCGAGTAGCGCACATGGAGCGCCCGAACGCCGCGGCAATGTCGAGCCAACGGAACGCCTCGCTGGTTGACGCCTCCAGGTCGAGGACGTTCACGGTGTCGCCGTCGACCACCCGCAGAGCCGCCGGGATGTCTCCGTGCCAGCAAGGGCCGTAACGGCGGTCTGCACGACTTAGGATGGCGACGATGCCGAGCGCTTTGCTGAGGCCGGTCATCCCGAACCGCGTGGCCCGGCAGATGTACCGCGTAGTGCAGTATGCCTGTCCACTCGACCTGCCTCGGGCGAACCAACATGGAGGCGTCCGCGGTCGCGGGATCAATGGTAGCTCCGCGCTAGTTCATGCCGGCGCCTTCGGGCCGGCTGGCTATTCGCGACCAGCAGTGAACGCGACCTCGTCGTATTCACGACGTGGCACATTTGTAACCGCCGATGTGGGAGCCTCAGGGCGGCAAGTCCGTAGAGGTGTACGCGGCGGTGTACACGGCGAATTACCTGCTTCGCTTGACTTCAAGCGCGCCGCCGAAGGCGTCGCCGAACGCAACACGGGGCCGAGTTCTTGACTCCGAACACCCGCTGTTCCTGCCCGTACACCTCCGCGACCACCGGCAGGCCCAAGGGCATCGTGCCCACCACCGGTGGGTGTCTGACTTCGACGTGCTACAACCACGTAGCCTACTTTTTCAACCGCCGCTTCTGGCCCGGGTTGGACCGCGTCAACAGGAGAAAATCAATGAACGAAGGCCCGACCCCAACAACCGGTGGCCACACATCTGCCACGCACCGTCATCACCAGCACGCACGTGCGGCGATCGTCGATGCTGCAGCATCGATGATGTACCGCCGCGGCGTTGCCGCGACGTCGATCGGCGACATCTCTCACGCGACCGAAGCCAGAGATCTTGATCTCCATTTCCGCGACAAGACAGAACTAGTCCGAGCGGTCATCGATCGGGAACTCGCGGTCCAACTCGACGGTCACGATGGCGCCGACTCGATCGATTCGTGGGACGGGCTCGATGCGTGGCTGTCGCGCGTCGTGAACGCACAACAGACCGTGGATGGTCCGTTCGCGTGTCCCCTCGCGACCCTGGCGACGGAATTGAGACACTCCCCGGAGTACCGGCCTGCGTTAGATGCTGCATTCCGCACCTGGGAGGGGCACCTGGCGGCCGGTTTGCGCCGGATTCAGGAGTGCGGCGAGTTGGATTCCGACGCCGATCCGGACCGCCTCGCCGCCAGTCTCCTCGCGGCTGTGCAAGGCGGATACCTCCTTGCCTCAGTCCACGGCCGAATCGAAGTCATGCGCGACGTGCTCGACGACGCGGTCGCGGCCCTGCGGCGCTACCAGGTCTAGACCGAGATCTCGTCCACTCAAGTGGAACCCGGCTCAGTCAGCTCTTCGCCGCGACCGGCCGTCGCCGTGGCGTTGCCCTGCGACGCAAGGACAGCAGCGCATTTTCCACCGCATCCTCGAAAACCGCTCCGTCATCGTGTATTTGGGCCATCATCAACCCACCCTGCACAGCGGCGACGATCGATTGGGCAAGTCGATCAGGGTTTGATTGCCGTGTGAGCTGACCCCGTTCGCGCATGACCTCCAGGCCGCGCGCCAGCGGTTCCTCCCATCGGCGGAAGGCCGCGTCCAAGTGTGGAAGGTAGGCGTCATCATTCTTGAGTTCAGCAGCCATCGATCCAAGCGGGCACGCGAACGGCCCGTCGACGACACGGTGACTCTCCAACACCTGGTCAGCCCACCGCCGCAGGCCCGCCCAGGAATCCGCGTGATGTATCGCCGGTTGCGCCGCCAAGATCAGCTCGACCTGACGGTCGATGACCGCCCGAATGAGGTCGGCCCGGTCGTCGAAGTAGTGATACAGCTGCGACTTGCCGCAACCCGCCGCCGCCAGAACGTCGTCGAGACTGGTCGACGCCACACCACTGTGACGCATCATGGTCGCGGCCGCGTCGACGATTGCGGTACGGCTGCGCAGGCCACGCGGCGACAACGGCGGCCTCGGAGTCTCGCCCGTTGCAGCCTTCTCGAGCGTCCGCGTTACTGCCATCTAACCAGGATAGCGTCTCGTCAGTCGCACTTCCCCCGTCGACCGCTCGCACCGTCGAGCCGATACCGCGATCTCGTCACAGCCGGATGTACTCAGCCGTACGTTTCGGATCGCACGAGCTCGCCGGGCAGTCAAGAGGTTGACGACGACCTTGGGGACACGACGTGAGCACTGACGAGATCATCTGCGGGCAAATCATCGAGAGACTTCAGGGAGTCTGCGACGGGCGTCACGGGTTGGGGCGCGGTCGGTCGTCGATTTCGCGGCTTGGCTCCACGGCGTCGTCGAGGTCGTCGTGCGCGCGTACGTCTGACGGGGCTGGTTCCTTCGTCCCCCGTGCCAGCAGCAGGACTGCCAGTCGTGGGAAGACGATGACCGACAACAACCCCGCGGCGACTAGCGCTGCGTAGTTGGCCGGTTGCATCAGGCCCAATTCCACGCCGATGCCCCCGGCCACCACCGGAATGCTCAGCGAGGTGGCTTGCAGCAGACCTACGGCCACGACGTCGCGGCTTTGGCCGAGCAACGGTCGGTAGAAGACGGCCGGCAAGGCACGCACGACCAGGAGGGCGACGAGGAAGACAGGGATCTTGGCCAAGGAGGACACCTGGTCGACGAGTGCTCGAACGTCGAGTGACACGCCGGTTGCGACGAAGAAGAACGGGATGAAGACGCCAAATCCGACTGCATGCAGCTTGGTATAGAACTGGGTGTGGGTCATGTCGTCGTCGCGGTCGAGCATGGTCAACGCAGCCCCGGCAAGGAACGCCCCCAGGATTGACTCGAGGCCGAATGCCGTGGCGAGAGAGGCGAAGACCAGCAGCAGCGCGACGGTTCCGCGGACTCGGATCTCGGCGGTGGTGTCCTGCAAGTCGAGCAGCGTCTTGCAGACGGTGTGGGCACGCTCCAGGCCGAGAACGACGACGATGACGGCACCGGTGAATCCGAGAAACGCCGCCAGCAACGTCAGCTTGGCCCCCACCCCCGCCGACGTGTCTTCTGAGAACAACAGGGAGAGAAGGATGATGGGCACTATTTCGGCAATCGACGCACCGGCCACGATGACTTGCCCTGCTCGGGTCTCGACGATCCCTGCGTCCTTCAGGACCGGAAGGATAATGCCGAGTCCGGTTGCCGAGAGGATCACGGCCATCAGCACCGGCGACCGAGCCAGGCCCAACATCCCCAGGCCGACGCCTACGGCCACCGCGAGGACGAACGACACCACGAAGGCGCCCGAGGCGCGCCGCAGCACTGGCCCCTTCAGCTGGCGGACGTCGATCTCCAGCCCGGCGAGCAACAGGAGGAAGCTCAAACCGATCGTCGAGAGCACCTGCAGCGCAGCGTCCATGTGCACCCAGCCGAGCACCTGTGGGCCGACGATGACGCCCAGGAGGATCTCGAGCACGATCGCAGGCACGGGCAGTCGGAGCACCTTGACGCTGAGCGGTGACAGCAATGCCACGACCGCGACGATCGCTACCACAGTCAACGAGACGATGTGCGGATCCTTCCTGGCCGTGCCGCAGGAGCGGTGTGCGTACTGTACCTCAAAGTACAGTTGCCGACACGGCTCCATTAGGCGGCATCTCGGCAGTGACGAATGCGACGTCGAGACGGACCGTCAGACCACGCATCGGCTAGATCGGTCTCATGGAGCGGCCCACAGCTCTGTCGCGGCGCCTACTTCGCTGGCCTCAGAAGATGCTGAGGGGTCGGCATCGGTACCTACGGCCTCACTGCTAGGACCGGTCACCCGCTGCCGCTGCCGGGTGCGGCCATCCCCGCGCCCTGGCCGGACGTCGACGAGGACGTCGACACAGCAGCGTGACCGGGTCTTGAGGAGAGTACGGTGCACCGAAAGGTGCGCTCCGGGGTGCGGGGAGCGGCCCGAAAAGCGGAACAGCCACAACGACTGTCACCACGTCCCAGAACGACTTTCACCGACCCCCGAAACCGATGATCATCAAATTCGTCGACACGATTCGATCCAAAGGTGCTGCGGTCGAGTCGATCTACCGGAGTCTGCGTGAACAGGGCTGCCAGATCGCCACGCGCACCTACCGGGCCTGGCGCAGTCGCCGACCTGCCGCTCGCCCTGCCAGGGTGGCTGCACAGCCTACGTCTCCACCATCGCTTGGTTGACCAACCTGTGCGAGCAGTCCAGCTGGACCTGCGACATGGCACCGTCCACGCTTAGTTCGCTGCCGGCCACGAAGCTGAATTCGGCGGATGCCAGGAATAGTGCTCTGGCCGCGGCGGCATCGTGTCGTCGAGCCAGTCGAAGATACGCCCGACGGCGAGTCGTTGGGCACCCGAGTGGCAGTGCTCGGCGGCACCTTCGGTGGCGGTGAAGGTCAGCAGCTTCTTCGGTGCGGTGAGGTGCTCGTAGAGGCGCCTCGGCTCTGCTTCACGCGACTCATCGCCGGCGAAGAACAGGTCTTCAGCGGCTTCGCAGACCAATACGGGGCAGGTGATTTGTTCGGCGATCCCGTCCATGACGTTGTATTTCAGTAAGGCCGCAAGGAACTGGCGGTCGGTCTGGACGCCCATCGCGTACCGGCCGTGGTCGTAGGCCCAGCGGATGACGGGACTGTCGTCGCGGGCGGCGGCGATCAGTTCGTCGAGTTCCTCGTCGTGGTCGGCAGTGGCCCTCCTGGAGATCTCCACGCGGTCCAGTTCGAGGAACGTGGTGATGGCGGTGCTCCCGTCGTAGACGCCGTCGACGGCCACCACCGCGGCCAGTCGCGTTTCGAAAGCTGCTGCTCGGGGTGCGAGCATGCCGCCAAGACTCAGGCCGAGCAGGGCGATGCGCGCCGGGTCGACGGTGGGGTCGGTGAGCAGGAAGTCCAGCACGGGACCGACGACGTTCTCCCAGTCAGGACGGAATGGCAGCTTGTCGCGGTGGATTGCGGTCGCCTGGCCTGGCCCGTCGAAGGTCAGGACGTGGTAGCCGCGTTCTTGACCTCCGACGGCTCCGAAGAAGTGGAGCTCCTCGGCGCTGCCGTCGAAACCGTTGTGCATGACGAGCGTCGGCTTTGGCCGCTCACCCGATGCCCGGTAGAAGTAGCCACTGAGAGTCGTTTCCCCGTAGGGGATTTCGACGGGTTCGACCGCGGCGAGGTGGGCGATCGCAGAACGGAAGCAGGCGACACCTCGGGTGAACGCGTGCTCGATGCGCGGGTCGTCGGGGTTGCCGTGCAGGAAGAACTCGGCGGACCGGTAATAGGTCGATGCGCGAAGGAAGCCGTCGCGGGCGCTGACGGGATGAGCTGCGCGGGCTTCGGCCTCCACCCGCTCCGCCGTGGCGAGCCAGGCGTCGTGCCAGCTGTCGTAGTCGCCTGCCGTGATCTGAGATGCGGTCGCGACTACCTCGCCGAAGTCTGCACCACCGTAGCTGGCATGCCCGATGACGCGCAGTGTCTCGAACCAGAACTGGACGTCGTCGTGAAATAGCAACTGTTTCATTGGATTTCCTTTGTTTTCGAAGGTGCTGAAGCTGCGAGCGGGTCGGCCGGCGATTCGCTCGACGGTGTCGGTGACGCGGTCTTCGTCTCCGTCGGCGATGGCGACGTCCATGGCGGCGAGGACCGTGACGAATGCGGCGGGTACGCCGTGCGCGGCGATGCGGCTAGCGACCTTCTCCTCCGAGACGGACCGGTGCCGGACGGTGTGACCGGTCAGTCGGGTGAGGATGTCGGCGGCATCGGTGTAGGTGAGTGCCGCAGTCCCGGTCAGGATGTGCTCGGTGTCGTGCGCGGCGTCGTCGAGGAACGCCGCTACCAGGGGCACCGGATCACCGATGGATGGGTGCGATGAGGTAGATCGCGGAGATGCCTTGCAGCGCTTCGTTACCAAGTCTCTTGGTCGGCCCAGTCGAGCCGAAGCTGCCCGGTTGTGGTGGTTTTTCGTGTCTCAGGCGAGTCGACGCCGCGTCCGGCCAGGAGGTCCGCCGCCCTGCTGCCGGTCGTTGCGGTGGCTCCGGTGACCAGGACTCTACTCATGCGTCGACCCGGGAAACGCGTTCAGCAGTTCCTGCGCGCCACCCATCACCTCGGCAGCTGCCGCTGGGCTCCAGTAGTCACGGTAGGACTGGATTTCACCGTTGCGCACGCTGATCACCGCGATGTAGGTCATCCGGTACGGCGCCCCGGTGGCGATGACGGTCCCGGTGGCCTCGAATTCGACGATCACCACGTCCGGATCGACACTCTGATGGATCACCGGTCGAGGGATGTCCTTGATCTGCAGGATGTCCGGGTAGCCACTCAGGTACTCCGCCACCGCCGCACGTCCCTGCACTCGAGTCGGAAAACCGGGCGCGGCGAATGGGAATTCCAGCACGCCCTCCTCCGCCCACAGCCCGGCGAAACCGGCCATGTCCTGTACGAGCAGCAGTTGTAATGCGCGGCGAACGACTTCGTCAGACGTCATGATCTCTCCCACCTACGGACGGTACTGTACCGTCTCGTCCATTCCACGACCATACATGGTTGGGTCGGTACCGTCTCGCCCTACTGGCATCGTACGATGTTGACTTGCCGATCACAGACCGGCGCCGCCGTCTACAACCACGGAATCACCGCGGCAATCCGCGACACGGTCATCGACGAGTTTGCCGAGCGGAGCTTCGCGAAGTTGTCGATTGAAGCCGTGATCCGTCGGGGCTGAGGTCGGCGCGCTCTACCGGCGCTGGGCCGCGCTCTAAGTTCGCTTGCCTGGAACAGGCTGGCACCAAGCGCCGAATACAAGCCTGCTCAAAGAAAGAAATGAGTCGTTGATTCTGCTGCTGTCTCGCTAGGCTCCTTGGCTCATGGCCGACCCGCTAGGCATCGCTGCCCAACTGTTGTCGCCGGCGTTCGCAAAAGTCGCCGGTGCGCCCGCCACAGATCCGGTCGTGCGTGCAAGCGATCACGCCGACGCTCAGGCCAACGGCGCGTTGGACGTGGCACGACGGCTGGGCCGCAACCCTCGAGAGGTCGCCGGGGAGATACTCGCCGCGACCGGTGCCAACCCGGTGGCGTCACTGGACGTCGCAGGGCCAGGTTTCATCAACGTCACCTTCCGCGGCCCGTTCCTCGACGAGCAGGTGACGCTGATGTCGCAAGATTCCCGCCTCGGTGTGCAGTTGCCAACCACGCTTGAAACCGTCGTCATCGATTACTCGGCACCCAACGTCGCCAAGGAGATGCACGTCGGTCACCTGCGGACGACCGTCATCGGCGACGCATTGGCCCGCCTCTACGGCTTCGATGGCCACCGCGTCATCCGCGAGAACCACATCGGCGACTGGGGCACCCCGTTCGGCATGCTCATCGAGCACCTCATCGACGAAGCCGGCACCGCCACCGTCGCCGACTTCGCCGTTGGTGATCTCGACGCGTTCTACAAGCAGGCCCGGCTCAAGTTCGACGAGGACCAATCCTTCAAGGCGCGGGCGCGGGAGCGGGTCGTTAAGCTCCAAGGCCGTCGGGACCCGCAGACCACGGCACTGTGGAGTGTCCTCGTCGCTGAATCCACCAGGCACTTCAACGAGCTGTACGCCAAACTCGGCATCCTGTTGACCGACGACGACCTCGCTGGTGAGTCGACGTATCAGTCCCTGATGCCCGACGTCCTCACCCGGCTGGAGAGTGCGGGTCTGCTCATCGAATCCGACGGTGCCAGAGTCGTATTCGTGCCCGGGTTCACCAACCGAGAGGGCGCGCCTCTGCCGCTGATCGTGCAAGCCCGCACCGGTGGGTTCAACTATGCGACCAGCGACCTCGCCTGTGTGATCGACCGGGTGGAGCGCGTAAAGGCGACCCTGCTGCTCTACGTCATCGGCACCGAACAGTCACAGCACCTGCAGATGGTGTGGGCGGTGGCGGAGATGGCAGGGTGGCTGCGGCCACCTGTGCGGCCCGTACACGTCAACTTCGGCCTCGTCCTCGAAGCCAACCGCAAACGCCTGCGCAGCCGCAGCGGAGACCCGATGAAGTTCATCGAACTCGTCGACGAAGCGATCCAGCGTGGGCGCCGTCTAGTCGCGGACCGCTCACCCAACCTGCCCGACGACGATGTAGGCACTCTCGGTCGGGCGATAGGTCTGGGTGCGTTGAAGTACGCCGAACTATCCACTGACCGGATCAAGGACTACGTCTTCGACTGGGACCGGATGCTGGCCTTCGACGGCAACACCGCGCCCTACCTACAGTACGCTCACGCCCGTATCCACAGCCTCCTCAACCGCGCAGGTCTCACCCCAACAGCTCTGCACGGGAGCGTGTTTCACATATCTACACGCCATGAGCGGAAACTCGCGCTGCGGCTTCTGTCCTACGACGGCGCCGTCCGGGACACCATCGAACGCTGCGCACCCCACCGGCTGTGCGCGTACCTCTTCGATCTCGCCAGAGATTTCACCGCCTTCTATGAGAACGACCCCGTTCTCGCTGCTGAAAGCGGGATCCGCGAGAGCCGGCTCGCACTAGCCGGCCTGACTGCGCGAGTACTGGCGCATGGCCTCACACACCTCGGAATCGCTGCACCGGAACGGATGTAGAACGCGCTCGACTGCACCCAGCGCGTGGCAATGACCCCACCCTCGTTCCTAGGTAGGAGACCGATCAGACCCGTTCTCGGATCGAGCATTCTCCTAAAATGGGGCCAGGGTGTTCGGAACTGGGCCGATGCCGAATGATTTCGTGCCTCCTAAGCAGTACTCCCCATAGCCCGCTCGCGTGCGGCAGGTACGGGTGCGCTGATCACGTTGCCTGACGGACAGGTGGTGATGTGGCTTTACCACTACCAACCCTCCCCCGAAGGCAACGTCACCCTGAACCGGAGCGTAACGGCACTGTCGGACATCTGATTCGTCTACTAAATGAGACGGTCTCGATCACGTCGCTGTCAGTCGGACGCATGGGCACGCGGTTTGCGACACCCCAGCTCAACGGCGGAGGTCATTCAGGACGTGTGCAGCGACGCACGACCATTTCCACTGTCCGTGCGCACCGCACTCCGACTGATCGAGGGTCGTCGGCTCGGCCAGCCGAAGTCTGGTGAAGCGTGCGAGCCGGCAGAACGGCTGCTAAACGGAGAGCTCCGGTCGGCGATCGCCAAGGCCACCCTGGCGTTCCAGGAGCCTACCGAGCCTCAGAATGGTCGACTCGTCGAACCACTTCGCGACGAGCTGGATCCCGATCGGCAAACTCTCGGAGCTGAACCCGTAGGGCACCGAAAGTGCAGGCAATCCAGTCAGATTGAATGGAGTCGTCGCACTCATGACGTGGGTCCATGGCACTGCGGTCCCGTCGACTGCAAGTGTCTGCGCGCCATGCGGTGTGGCGGTCACCGGATTTACCGGGCAGAGGAGCACGTCGAACCTGCCGAAGTACCCAGCGAACGCCGACCTCAACGCCTCCATCTTCGCCCGAGCGGCGTGGAGCTGGGCGAACGTAGGGTCTTCCATCGCAATCATCTGCGAGCCGACCGGGGTCAGCTCACCCTCCCGCCCGACGGCCAGGTTCTTGACGTATGGGGCCAACTCACCGTAGACGAACGTAAACAGCGCCGTCGTGGCGTCGGCGTCGTTGAGGAACGGCGCCGCGACCTGCTCCACGTGGCACCCCAGGGCAGCCAGTTGTGACGCCGCGTCTTCGACAGCGCTGGCGATCTCCGGGTCCACCGGCCCGAACGCTTCGTCGGTGACCCAACCGACCCGGATGGTCTGTCCGGCGAATCTGGTGCTGCCGGAGTCGATCTCCTTGGCGTGCACGGCGTAACCGTCGAATCCGTCGGGGCCGCTGAGGATTGAATAGCCAAGCGCGACATCGCGAACGGTGCGAGCCATGGGGCCCACGTGCCACCAGGCTGACGCCATCGGGGCGAAGTGGCCGGTGAACGGTATCCGGCCGTGGGTTGCCTTCAGGGCGGCGACGCCGGTGAATGCGGCCGGGCCACGCAACGAAATCGCCAGATCGCTGCCGATACCCATGGGCGACATGCCGGAGGCGACCGCGGCGGATTCCCCGCCCGAGGACCCCCCGGGGGTCCGTTCCAAGTTCCACGGATTGTTGGTGCGGCCCGTGACCGCATTGTCGGTTTCGGTCCACGCCGAGAACTCCGGGGCGTTGGTCTTGGCAAGCAGGATTCCGCCAGCGGCCTTGATGCGCTTGACCGCGGTAGCGTCGTCGTCGGGGATGAATCCGGCGAAGATCTTGGAGCCACGCTGGGTCGGTATGCCGGCGGTATCGAGGGCGTCTTTGACGGTGACGGGAACCCCGTGAAGAGGACCCACGTCGCGTCCACCCGCGAGGGCAGCGTCGGCGGCGTCGGCACCGCGCAGCGCTTCGTCGGCCAGCAGCGTGACGATCGCGTTGATCTTTGGGTTGACCTCGGCGATGCGGTCCAGGTGGGCCTGGACCACCTCGCGGGAGGACACCTGCCTCGAGGCGATGAGAGCCGCCAGGGCCGTCGCGTCCTGATAATGCAACGCCTCCGAATCCGTTGTGCTTACTGCATTTTGATTCACGGTGCTAGTCATTCGCATTCCTGTCTTGAATGGAGATCAGCGACCCGAGATCGGACCGCAGAGGAGCTACCGGCAGCGCTGCAGCCGTCCTGAACCTGGCCTATCTGCCGGTAGGTAGACAAGCTACTCCCGGGCTCCGCACCTGTCTACCTGGTGACAGGTAGAGTGGGTTGGCGCGAGGTCGTCCGACCCGAAGCGCGATGTGCAGGAGGGACGCGAGATGACGCAAGACGCCCCGAGTAGTACCCGCGACAAGATCCTGGCCGCAGCCAGAGCAGTGGCTCAGGCCCGCGGGTACGGCGGTATGAGCTATCGAGACCTTGCTCGAGACGTCGGCATCAAAGCTGCCAGCATCTACCACTACTTTCCGAACAAGGGCGACCTCGGAGCCGCGGTGGCCGAGCGGTACCGGGAGGACGCAGTCGCCGCACTCGAGTCGCTGACGGTGGAATCTTCGGATCCGATTGCCGCCCTTCGGCAATACCCGATGATGTTCCGTCAGGCGTTGGAGGATGACAACCGCATGTGCATGTGCAGTTACATGGCTGCCGAGTACGACGATCTGCCCGACGCGGTCAAAGCCGAGGTGATCGCCTTTGCCGACGTGAACGTGGCCTGGCTGGCGAAGTCGTTGGTGTGTGCCTCGGTGGTGGACGGAGACGGTGAATCGCGTGCCGCCGCCATTTACGCCGCGGTCGCCGGCGCCCAACTCATCGCGAGGAGTCGCGCTGATGTTGCGGTGTACGACGCGCTGATCGAGTCCTATCGGTCGGCTGGCCTCATACCGTCGTGAGGAACGTCAGCATGGGGTTCGGCGAGCACCGCATGCGGCACACCCGCCGAGGACCATCAGTATCTAGTCGGCGACCGGCGAAAAGCGTGAGCGCCGTGCGAATTCGTGCTCTAGCACTTCGTCGGATAGCACGTCGCCGGTAAGCACCCCGGCTCGCCTTGCAATCCGAAACGTTCCGCGGCAACGCGGTTTCGCGCTACGCGCATGGATAACTTTGACTATCCATGAATTTGACCGAGCTGTCCTTCCCTCGCAGATCGCTGCGGGTCTGCGTCTACGCGCTGGACCATCCGGTGCCATCAATGGTGTTGGACGGGATGAAGATAGACCGTCTGCGTCTGTAGTGTCAGCACGGCGAGATGCCACCGAAGATCCCGCTCGGGCCAAAGACCGGGATCGGTGGAGTTCTGCAACCGTTCTCGCAAACTGCGCAGGCCCGGCTATGGCTTGTCTCGTCTCGTTGTGCAACAAGGACGGCGGCGGGTCCGCTGGTCTGATCGGCGGGGAGGCGCAGGTCGGCGACGAGTCGCATTCCCGCCTGCTGCACGAGGGCGATGAGCTGTTCCGGCTGTCGATAATAGGTCGTCCACTGGACCGGCACCCCGTTGTAGGCCTCGGCGCGCTCGACATCGCCGTCACCGACATGGGTAGAGATGATCAGCTGGCCGCCTGGGCGCAAAGCCGCAGCGAAAGAGGAGAGAACGGCCGGTAGGACGTTGCGTGGCAGGTTCAACAGCGACCACCAACCCAGCACTCCGCCCAGTGATGCCCCGGGAAGGTCGACGTCGGTCGACGATCCAACGGTGAACGTGCACTAGGGATGTAGGCGGCGCGCGTGTCGATCATGCGAGGTGAGAGATCTACTCCCACACGTAATGTGGCTTCGGCTTTGGCGACTGAGTGGTCCCTCCGTCGGGCGAGGAGCGGGTTCCGGCACCGCGCATGCGATCCTTCCATAGATCACCCACGCGTATACGCAAAACCGGCTGGACCCGATGTACCGTCGGGTACAGTTCAGTCGCGAACCCTTCCTGACACTCAACGCAGATCGGATACCAAGATGCGCAATTCCCGGTTCTGCAAGACGACTGCGGCGCTCGGTGTCGCCGCTATCGTGTCGATGGCGGCCTTGACCGCCTGCGGCGGAAGTGAGACCGAGAGCCCGTCAAGCACAACGCCGACCCCCACTTCGACGCCCGGCGTCACGCCCACCGAGAAGGGCATCGCTCCGACTGGCGGCAATTCCTTCAGCCCTCCAGTCAAGGCTCCGCCAGCTCCCACGGGCATCCCCGGCACCAATCACACCGGCTGACAGCGGCCTCCAGTTTGCAGTAAATAGTCTTGATCCGAATCCGTTGCACCCATTTTCTGGTGTGTGCTGTTGCGGGGTGCGCCGAAGCTCTCCCGGACCCCTAGCGCTTTGCCCAATCCCGATGGTGCGAGGTTGCCGTAACGAGTGTCGACGTGATCTGCCGGCACCCGGTAGGTCTCGTGCCAAATCCCAATGTCGCCGGTACCAGCTGCATCCCGGTTGAAGGCCGCCCATGCCGGTGCGTGGGTAAGCGAGGGGTCCCTCGCGAAGTTGCCGAGATCTTCGACGCTGCGCCAGTACTGCACCACTATGACGTTGTCGGGATCGCGCCACGGGGCATTGTCGACTGAAGTGTCACTAAGCCAGAGACATAGATTCTCGAAGCGCTCGATGTGGAACGTTGGTGTGGTTCCGGTCTCGCTTCAAGAAGTCTGATATCCGCAGGTGCAAAGGGAAATCGAGCAGTCAGATATATCTCCACTCGAGTCGAGCAGTCCACTCCGTGCTGATCGCGCCAGGCGACAGCCCGATGTAGGGAGGTGCCGTCATCGGACAATCCTCTTTGGACTAACGCGATTCTAAATTGGCTACTTTCACTTGCGAGAGCTGAAAGTCCTCCACGTCAGGCGTATCGGTCATCCCCCGCCGACACCCTCGTCGAGCCGGGCGTGATAGCGGCCACCCTTCTTTGAGTCCCATCAGCATTACGGAAGGTAGGGAGCGGGCGAGCCAGCCGGCGCACCCTCGGGATCGTCAGGGCCTCCGCTCGGCTACGCATCGACGGTGAACGCGTGGGCGTAGTCGTCGGCGCCGAGGTGTTCGTACACATGGGTGGTGGTAACTCGATTCCAGTGGTGTCCGAGGAGGATTGCCAGTCCAAGGGGCCCGATGAGGAACAGATGCATGTTCTCGGCGCGGGAATGTCGGCGAGCCAGGTCCCGCACGGCGACGGCGAGGCTGTTGGCGGCCACGGGGCTGGTCACCGCGCTGGGGCCTGCGCCCCGCGCGGGCGTGACGGTGAGAATGGTGCTTACCGGCAAGCCCGCGTTCTGGATCCACTCAGCTGCCACGTCGGCTGCATTGGCGGCGACGTTGACAATGAGGGCGATGTCCGGCCCGGCGCCGATGGGCCGATCGCTTACGTCGAGTTCGTAGGGCGTGGTGTTTTCATGGCTGCTCCACAAGTGATCTCCCTGACGCACGCCGACTTCGAATCCGAGCACGCGACGAAGTTCACTGCCGACCAGGAAGCCGGTGGCTTGCCGCATGTGGCCGCCGACGAGGATGCGGCGGGCGCCACCGAGGTCGCCAGGGATGGCGGCGATGTCGGCGGCGAGGTCGGCCCATGTGTGTGGGGGTCGGGGAGCGATGCGTTCCCATGGTGTGTCGCCGTCGATGCGGTCGACCCAGTCGATGCTGGCGCTGGCTTGGTCGGCGAGGGCGTCGTGCTTGATGGTTGCGATGGAGATCGTCGTCCATGGCGAGCCTGCGTGGAGTTCCAGGGTGGTGACGGCCTCGGCGATGTCGGAGAGGGAGAGGCGGCGGTGGCCGGCGATGACGTGCTTGGCCACCCAGTCGGTGCCGCGGTCGACGGCAGCGTCGTCGGATCGTAATCCGTTGGCGGTCATCAACAAACTGATCTCGAAGCGGAGGCGGGGAATGTCGTAGGACACGTCGAGGTGGAAGCCTTCGAGGAAGTTCATCAGGATTGGTTCGACCACCTGGGCGGCCGCAGCCCAGGCAGTTCGCGCGCGTCCTCGCTCGGACTGTGGCCCGCCTTGGGCGGCTCGAGGCATCAGGCGGTTGTCTCGGCCGTCGAGGTCGCGCAGCAGGACGTCGGTGGGGTCTAGGGTGCGGTTGGTGACCAGACGCATCTCGACGGGTGTGCCGTCTTTGGTCAGTGACTTGTGCGCGGCGAGCATCTTTTTCAGGACCTTCTCGTCGTCGAGGTAGTCGAGGTTGAGTGGGGTGCGGTGGTCGACGGCGTACTTCACCTGGCTGTAGGAGTGCGGTGGCCGTTGTCGGTGTCGGACGACGTCGTCGCCGTTGCCCACGCAGGGTTCCTCGATGCCGACGGCGATGGTCGGGTTGTCGGTGTTCTTCGTCAGATCGTGGTGCAGGGCTTCCATGCATGCCCGCCAGGCGTGCAGCCATTGATAGTCGTCGCCGGCGATCCTGGCGCCGGTGGCGCTGGGCATGTCGTTGCCGCTCACGTGTTCTCCCGCATGGTCGAGGGTGGCTGGTTGAGCTTCGTCATGGCGAATCGCGGGCGTCGTCGGCGGTTGGTGTCGGTGGGATCAGATCGCCGGTGAGCGTGACGGTGCAGGCGCGGGCGGTCAGGCCGATGATGCGGCGTGCGTCGAAGGTGTGTCCGTCTTCGGTTCTGCGGACGATGATCTGGGTGGGATTGGGCTGTCGTGGATGCGTGAGGGAGATCAGGGCCAGGGTGGTCCGGTCGGTGCAGCTGGGGCCGACGTCGTGGGGGTGGGTGTGCCAGTCGCCGAGGTAGCCCAGACGATGGTCACGTGCTCGGGCAACTAGGACGGCTTCTTGAGTGGTCCCTGCGGGGATGCGGTAATGAGTGCGACCCCGGTCGGAGCTGCTGATCTCCACGGCGACGGTTATCCAGGGATGGCCGTCGGTGTGGACACCAACCAGGATGCCGCCTGTTTCGTTCGGGTGGGCTCGCGCGGCGGCGGTGGTCATGGCCGACTGCGCGGTTTCGCTCATGAAGAGTCGAGCGCTGGCGTTCATGGGCACTCCGACGGTTCGGCGTCGATGGGATCGAAGGTGCCGGTGCGGTCAAACGGTGCGTCCATGGGGCGGAGCACCGTGATGCGTTCGTCAGGGCGTTCCCGGCGGTGGGTCAATTCGTCGATCGCGGCGGCCGCGAGGTCGGAGGCGGTGACGAGTACGGCCCCTGGTGGGGCGTTGTTGACTGGGGCGGTGCAGCCCAATTCGAGGAATCCAGCTGTGTCCGAGGACTGTTCGTCCGGCGGCAGTGCGTGGTATCGCGGGTCGTCCGGGCGACTGGCGATCGGGGTGTCTTCGCCGCTTTGGCGCTGCACCCGAGCCATTGCCCCGTGGTGAAACAGAGCGCCGACAATGAGTGGAACGTGTTGACGTCTGCAGATGTCGGCGAGTGCGGCGGTCATGGGCAGGACCCCGGTGCAGTCGATGACCAAGTCGACGCCACCTACCGCGGCGGTCAACTCAGCAGGGCCGTAGGGAAGGTTGTCATGGCAGGTCACCCGAGTCCACGGCGCGTGTTGCTCGACGATGACGGACACCCCATGGGTCTTGCGGTATCCCACGAAGTGGCGCGTGCCGACGTGGCGGACGAGGTTGGTGCTGCTCAGGTGATCGCTGTCGTGCAAGCGCACGGTGCCCACACCGCTGGACGCCAGAGCGACCGCGAGGTGGCCGCCGACCGACCCGGCGCCGGCGACCAAGACCACCTTGGGGGCGAGCATCTCCGCGTCTGGGCCGGCGCGGCGCCGCAGCGCCGTCGGGTCGTTGGCCGTGGCGGCCATTGCAGCTGAGTGAAGTGCGTCGCCACTGCCGGCGAAGCCCAACACCACCGCGTCGTAGTCGTCGTCGTGCCGTGGCCAGGCGAGTACGACGAAGTCGTGCCCCCCGCTGGGCTTGGTGAAGTCGGTCTCGGATCGGGTTGCCAGCCCACGCCTGAGGTTCTTGCGCTGGCGGCGGGTCAGGGCGTCACGGAGCTCGTCGAAGGTGCGCGGTGGATCGATGCGGTCGGCGCACAGGTAGAACGCGCCTTCGAGGATGGGGCGTCCGAGTGTGCGGGGGTCCGGTCGGTTGCCTTGCTCGATGAGCAGCGTGGTGCCCTGCATGGTGCCGTAGACCTCGGCGGTGTAGCCGCCGGTACCACCGTCGATCAGAGTCCGAAACGGCAACTCGCCGCGGTAGGTGGTGCTTTGGGTGGCGTAGAGCCGGTAGGCGTCCAGCGCTCGGTCCGCGGCCCGGAACCCCGCGGCGGCCGTGGCAGCCCATTGGTCGAGCCGATCCCATAGTCCTTCGAGGTCGCGTCCCTCGATCTGGGCTGGGTCGTCTTCGGCCCACAGGCAGATGACGTCATCGGCTGCATGATCAGTCCGTAGGCCTGCGACGATGACGTGGGCGTAGCGCAGGGGCCAACCAGGGTAGACCTCGATTCGCATGCGGGTGGCTTGGGTCAGGGTTCGGAGGCTGGGGCGGCTGGGGCCCGCCCAGCACGGGCGTCCCTCTACCCTCGTGGGTTCGAAGCCTGCGTTGACCAGTCCCGCGCAGAACCGGTCGTAGGCGGCGTCGTCATAGGTGTCCACCTCCCTACTCAGCGCGCAACGGCGGTACTGGTGGCGAAACCGCGCGGCTGGTTGCTGCCCAAGGCGCCGACGGCAGTGATCGATCCGATCGGAAATCCTGCCGCGTCACAGCCCTCGGGCAGCGGCAGCACCTGTCCGCGTTCGTTGGACCCGAGGATGTCGCGCCAGATCTTGGCTGCCCGGCATCGCTCGGCGTCGAGTGCTTCACGCGCCTGACCGGCCAAACGGTCGAAGGTACTGGCGGCGTTGGTCCACTGCCACGGATCGAGGGCGGGCTTCAGCGGAGTGCCGAGTATCGGGTCGGGCAAGCCGCCGTCGGCGCTGTCGGCCAACCGCGCGGCGACGTGCTCCAAGGTCGAGGCCAGCATCTCGGCATAGGAGGTGCCGTCGATCAGCTGGTCGTTCCATGCGTAATACGCGGCGATCTCGACGAACAGCCCACCGGGGCGCTGTCCCGGGAGATGGATGTGTCGCACTTGCCGCAGCAGGCGCACGATCGGCCGATACGCGTTCACCCCGCCCACCGTCGGGCTCCAGGATGCGGTGGCCAGCGTGTTGGTGTCCTCGGCGAACTGCACGGGGTTGGTCGTGATCCACCGCTTGTCGTCGTTGTCCCACTTGTCGCGGTCGCGGTTGGGTATCGCCCAATGCTCTTGCCGGGGCACCGCCGGGACGGCGTCGATGGCGAACGCATCCTGGCTGAAATGGTCTTCGGGTTCGGGGAATTCGATCTTCAACGACCGTGATTGGCGGGTGATGCGCCCACCTTCATCCTCGCCCTTGACGCCGTAAGCCTCGACGAGAACCCGCTCCACGGCGTCGTACACCTTCTCCGGGCTGTGATGCACCGACAGTTTGGTGAACCGGAGGAACACGTCGACGTCCTTACCGGGGTACCGCGCGGTCTGGCGCCCGTAGGAACCGATGAGCCGGGTGTCGATGCCCCAACCGCTCAGCTCGGCATCCTCCTCGAGTAGCTCGCGGACTTCGGTGTGCGCGGCGATCGCCCGGTCACGCTTGTCCCCGTTGACGGTGACGTTACGCACGGCTTGCGCAAATTCCTCGGTGAGCGTCTGCATGAACGATGGTCCTCCCCTAGTTCGACACAACGATAGGTCTCGCCCCCGACACCTTTGCTACAGCGGCCGCCCCCACTGCTGGGTTATTGGCATGTCTTTGTCATTTACGGGGTCGGACCGGGCGGCACGATTGGCTCAGTCGACCCACCGCAGCCTCATGACGGAACGCCCCGCTCAGCGCCGAGGACCCGAAAAATCTCACTCTGATGTCCAATTGGACATCAGGTGGACATTTCACTCGAGGATTGGACATCAAACTTGCAGCACTGTCGAGATGCAGCGAAGATTGACAGGACACGCCTGGCTACTTTCACAAGACTCGGGCGTGTCTCCGGGGCTTGTCAATCTCCGTTGCAGAGAGCCGGTCGTGGTGCCTCACGGTCGTTCTTAAGTGGCGGCATAGCTTGCAGCTGACATGCGGGGAAGTGCAACCAGCCCTAGTAAGTTCGCTTATGCGTCGTGGTTCTTAGTGCCGCGAACCATGTGACGGTCAGTTGGATGCCCGCACGTCGGGCATGTCTCGGCAGTAGCCAATGGGACGGTGTGTTTCACCGATTGCGTCATTGGAAGGCACGACAGGTGCAGCTACGGTGTGCAGCATTGATCCAAACCAACAGCCGGCGCCGCATCGGCACCTCCAGATCGATGATTGGCCCCTTGTTGAGCGCGTCCTGCTACCCCTGCTCCTTTGCCGCTTCCGCTGGCGACGGGGCGGTTTCCGGCGTCGGCGCGTCGGTCAGCGCAAGTAGCAGGTCGCTGAGCGGGCCGACGGGGTACTTTTCAAGTTCCCAGAGGTCGAATGACTGCACGACCCAGAAGAACCCGAACAACCCGATGCACGCTGCCTCTACACCAAGCACACCGAGTGGTTGCTCCCAGAACTTGAATAGAAATGCACACAAGAGCGCAACTACCATCAGCGCGGCGGTGGCGAGATACAGCGCGACATACCTGCCCCGTTTGTTTCCTGTTCTCCGCCGTGCTGCGGCATACACCGCGTAGTGCAGCACGACCAGGATTACCGCGACGAACATGGCGATGGCGGCAATGTTGTGCCGCTGCTCGGAGAACGACTGCCATTCCATTGTGAACGCAACGAAATAGGCTATGAGCAAGGCGCCCAGAAGGTGCGGCAGCCACCTTTCTAGACAGGACAGCAGCGCTGCCACCCTGGCCAACGCCCATCGGACAGGCCCACCGAAACGCCGAATGACGACGGGCGGATCGATCTCGTACTCGTCGGGCGGGTCGGGATGTGTTAGGTGGACAACGCCGTAGAACGCCACGCCGACCACGATCGCTATCACCAGGGCCAGGATGTTGTTGTCCACCCCGATCGTGGGGTCGAAGGGACTCGGGACACTGGCCCGGCAAGTCAGTGGGCTCTTCGTTGGTGCGAGCGCGACCGCGAAGGCGAGTACTCCCGCGAAGTTGAGTAAAACGTCCTCCGTGCGGGTACTGCCCTTATAGATGATGAGGCATACGCCGACTGCGCATAACGAAGCCACGAACGCCGCGTGTGAGGCGGTGTAGAAAGTCGCGCTGATCGACCCTTGCCAGCAGCCGGCAGACAATCGGGTCTCGATGACCGATGCACCGAGGAATATCACCAACGCGACGAGCGCAATTCGCAAGGCTCGATAGGTGGACTTTGCGTCGTCAGGGGTGAAAGACATGAGCGCAAGTTAGCAACGACAGCAAGCAAATGATCGATGATTGGACCAAATCGGTTCGCATTGTCCATAGCGCTCCGACGCGAATGCCGCCGCTAAGCCGATAACACCCGATTATGTCAACCTAATCACTGCATTTTCATCCGATGAATCACGCAGCAATCGTGTGACTCTCGCCTACCGACCCGGTACCCATGGATGAAACAGCCTGGACACCAGGGGTTTTCGGTGGATGCGAACGAGTATGCATGAC
>NZ_JXST01000055.1 GCF_000878195.1 Mycolicibacterium llatzerense
GCCTGGGGCTTGGGGGCCGGCGGCTCGGGTGTCTGCGGCTGCGGCTGCGCCCGGGCCGCGAAGAACGACGAGGTGTCGGTCGGTGCCTGCGCGGTTCGCTCGACAGGCGACTCGGCGGGCGCGGCGATACCGCTGGCGCCGGGGTTGCGCTGCGGCAGGTTGATGCCACTGAGGTCGCCGGCGTCGGCGGGGGCGCCGAATCCGTTGCGCTGCTGAGGCGCCACGAACGCCGGTTCCACCGCCGCGGCGGGCGGCGCCGGGGGCTGCGCGAAGGGCTGTTCCACTGCGCCGAACGTCGCGAAACCGCCGGTGTCCGGGCCGAGGCCCGGCAGGGCGGTCACACCGGTCTCCGCGGTCGACGAGCCGTCCCAGTAGGTGCCGAAGTCCGGGATCGCTGGCAGCCCGACCAGCAGTTCCACGGGCACGTAGATGCCGGCCGTGGTGCCCGAATCCGGGTCGCCTTCGACCGTGTCGCGCAGCCGCACGACCAGACCGTGCTGGTTGGCCAGCCGGCCGACCACGAACAGGCCCATGTGCCGCGCGGTGTAGGTGTTGACCTCACCGCCTGAGCGCAGCCGGCTGTTGGCCATCCGAAGATCGGCTTCGGTCATACCCAGGCCGCCGTCGCTGACCTCGATCACGAGCGCACCGTTTTCTGCGTGCACCGCGGACACCTGCACCTCTGAGCTGGGTGGCGAGTAGCGCAACGCATTGTCCAGCAGTTCGGCCATCATGTGCACCAGGTCGCCGGCGATCGAGCCGTGGATCTCGGTGTCCGGGGAGGCGACGATGGAAACCCGGGTGTAGTCCTCGACCTCGGAGGCCGCGGCATTGATCACGGTGGTCACCGGCACCGGCTCGCCCTGCTCGTGCGGGACGTTCGTGCCGGCCAGCACCAGCAGGTTGGCGCCGTTGCGCCGCATCCGCGCGGCCAGGTGGTCCAGCCGGAACAGTTTGGCCAGGCGCTGCGGATCCTGTTCGTCGCGCTCGAGCTGATCGATGACCGTCAGCTGCTGGTCGATCAACGACCGACTGCGCCGGGACAGCGTCTCGAACATGTCGCTGACCTGCAGTTGCAGCCTGGCCTGCTCACCGGCGAGCAGCACCGCCTGCTCGTGCAGTTCGTCGACCGCGTGTGCGACCTGACCGATCTCCTCGGTGCTCTGCACCGGCAGCGGCCGCACCGTCACGTCCGCGCCCGACCGGACCTCGTCGAGCTCACGGACCAGGTCCTCGTGGGCGACCTTGAGGGCGCTGTTGCGGAGCCGGCGCAACGGCCGGATCAGCGTGCGCGCCATGTACAACACGATGAGCAGGGCCAGCACCATCACCGCGCCGACGATCACCGAGTCACGGATGGCTTCGGTGCGCTTGGCCGTGGCCTGATCGTCTACCGCCGAGATGACGGTCGCGGACGCGCTGTCGAGCATCTTCCCGGCGATCTCGCTGGTGGTCTGGATCGACTGGCTCAGATCGGGATTGTTGACCAGCTGCACGTTCGGGTCGGACATCATGGACATCCGTTTGACCATTTCCTGGGCCAGCTTCAGCGCCTCGGGCGAGCCGACGCCCAGCACTTCGCTCATCCCGAACAGCGTCGACGGTTCGGTGCCGGCCAGGGTGGTCATCGAACTGCGCAGTTCGTTGTCCGGCAGTTCGCCGCCGAGAGTGACGAGCAGCTGCTGCATCATCATCTGGCCGCGGGCGCCCACGGCCCGGCTCAGGCCCTGCGTCTGGGCGCGAATCTTCACGTCGTCGATGCGCACCGAACCGGTGATGGCGTCTTCGGCGGTCAGCAGGATCGGCGCGTACGAGGTGACGCGCTCGCGCAGCCCGATGCTGCCCGACGCGACCTTGTTCAGCAGCCCCTGGCCACCGTCGAGCAGGGTCTTGACGCCGGTACGGACGTCGGTCGCGACGTCGGTGTCCGTCAGCCGGTGTTGCAGACGACGTTTGCTCTCGTCATAGGCGCTCAGCGCCTGTTGTGCGTCGCCGCCGGTGGAGCTGGCCAGCATCGCCGCGTCGAACGTCGCCATGTAGTTCGCAATGGCCGGCACCATTTCGGCGCGATCGGCCGCGCGACGCAAATCTGCCGCGTCGGTCCAGCCTGAATAGATACGCATTCCGCCGAACGTCCCGGCCAGCACCAAAGGCACAAAGGCGATGGCGAAAACTTTCCACGCGACCGGCCAATTCGACGGCGCGAAGCGGGACGGGCGTTTCGCGGGCGCGCGGGTGACTTGATCGGCTGCCGAAAACTGTTGCGCAGCAGTCATCGCGGCTCGGCTTTCCCGCCGGCCATCGGACCGCAATCAGCTAAAGGCACATGGTTCATATTGGTGTTCCCCGCCGGATTTTCGGCCCACTCGGGCACGGGAAACCCGCCTGGCAATCTGTCGCAGTATGACAGCGATGAGCAGCTGTTTCCATGCTTCACATCCAACGAACAGCGTTCGTGACCGATGTGTTGCACGGTTGTGTGGTAAAAGTGTGCGGCCATTGGTGATTTAGAGTGCCTAGATGGCACGGAGCCGGCTGACCCCCGACCAACGTCGGGACCAGATCCTCGATCTCGGTATGGCGGCATTCTCTGTCCTGCCTTTCGAGCAGGTGGCGATGGAGGACATCGCGGCGCAGGCCGAAATCTCGCGGGCCTTGATCTACCACTATTTCCCCAGCAAGAAGGAACTGTTCGCGGCGCTCTGGGCCAGGGCCCACGAGAAATTGGCCCACGACTCGCACTTCACCGCCGCCGACACCGTGCGGTCCCAGATCCGCGGTGCACTCGTCGCGCACTTCACGTTCTACGAGCACAACCTGACGCTGATGATGATCGCCAATCGCAGCGCCATCGCCGCCGATCCCGCCGTGCGCAGCCCGATCACCTTCGAACTCACCCGGCTGCGCGACCACGCGCTCGACGCCCTGGACCTGGCCGGATCCGGTCGCGATCTGGTGTCGGTGGCACTTTCCGGCTGGCTCGCGCTGGTTCGGGAAGTGGCCCTGGAATGGCTTGAGCTACAAAGCTTTTCCCGTGACGCGGCCGTCGACCTGTGCATGACCGCACTCGACGCGTTGGTGTCACCGCATGCCGATCTGAACCAGCTGCCCAGTGGGGTCGCCGGCCAGGCCGCCGCGCGCTGACGATTTGCACGCTGCCCGGGGTGCCACACCGGGCCCAGCGCCGGGTGCTGGTTGACTCTCCCGGTGACACCGACCGGCCGGTCGGTGACCAGGCAGAGAGGCGGCACGGTGGCACTGAAGGTGCTGTTCTACTCACCCCGGATCGCGCCGAACACCGGCAACGCGATCCGGATGGTCGCAGCCACCGGCGCCGAGCTGCATCTGGTAGAGCCGCTGGGCTTTGACCTGTCCGAGCCGAAGCTGCGTCGTGCCGGATTGGATTACCACGATCTGGCGTCGGTGACGGTCCACCCCGATCTGCCGGCCGCGTGGCAGGCACTCATGCCGGCCCGGGTGTTCGCCTTTACCGCGCACGCGAATTCGTCGTTCGCCGACGTGGCCTACCAGGGGAACGACGTGTTGATGTTCGGGCCCGAGCCCACCGGCCTGGACGCGCAGACCCTCGCCGATCCGCACATCACCGGACAGGTCCGGATCCCGATGATCCCGGGCCGGCGGTCGTTGAACCTGTCCAACGCCGCGGCCGTCGCGGTGTACGAGGCGTGGCGCCAGCTCGGCTTCGCTGAGGGTATTTAGCCGAGCTGACGCGTCAGCTCACCAGGTGTCCCAGTGCGCGAGCTGCTCGGCCGGCAGCCGCTGGGCCTTCTTGAAGTCGGTGCCCTTGGTGTAGGCGATCGGGAACAGTCCGCCCTGCGTGTAGCGCTCGAACGGGATGCCCAGCAGCTCGGCGGCCTGCCGCTCGCCATCGCCGAGCAGGTGCAGCGTCGTCCAGGCCGAGCCCAGACCACGCGAGCGCAGGGCGAGCATGAAGCTCCATGCCGCCGGCAGCAGCGAGCCCCAGTACGACGCCTGCATGCCGGCTTCGGCTCCGTCGGGCCGCCCCTCGAGGCACGGGATCATCAGCACGGGGGCCTTCTCGAAGTTCTCGTTGAGGAACTCTGCCGAGCTCTTCACCGCGCCGGCCCGGTCGTCGCGCATGTCGCCGCGCTGCGGTGCTTCCATCGCCAGGTACGGGGTGCCGTTGGTGCGGTAGATGTCGGCCAGGGCCTTCTTCTTTGCCTCGTCCTCGACGAAGACGAACTGCCAGCCCTGGTTGTTGGAGCCGGTCGGCGCCTGCAGCGCCAGATCGAGGCATTCCATGATGACCTCGCGCGGTACGGGCTTGTCGAAGTCGAGTCGCTTGCGCACCGATCGGGTGGAGGTCAGCACTTCGTCAGCGGTGAGGTTCAGCGTCATAGCCGCACATTACCGCCAGCCCGACGCCACCCCGTAGCGACGGTGGCGGCGCCTCTGAGTGCCTCTCAGTGCCGCGGCAGCTTGGTCACCGCACGCACGATCGGCACCAGCGACTTCTGCCACAGCGACTTCGACAGGCCGAACGGCGGGTCGAGGTTGAGCACCTTGGACGTCGAAATCGTCTGGGACTCGGTGTATTTCAGCAATCCCTCGGCGCCGTGCCGGCGACCCACACCCGAAATTCCCATGCCACCCATGGGCGCACCGAGGCTGCCCCAGGCCAGGGCGTAGCCCTCGTCGACGTTGACCGTGCCGGACCGCAGGCGGGACGCGATCTGCTCGCCCTCCTCGATCGAGGCGGCCCACACGCTGGCGTTGAGCCCGTACTCGGTGTCGTTGGCCTTGGCGATGGCCTCATCGACGTCGGCGACCGGGTAGATCGACACCAGCGGACCGAAGGTCTCGTTGTTGGCGCACTCCATGTCGGAGCTCACGTCGGTGAGCACGGTCGGCTCGTAGAACAGCGGGCCGATGTCGGGGCGGGCATTGCCACCGGCAATCACCTTGGCGCCCTTGACCTTTGCGTCGTCGACGTGGCCGGAGACGGTCTTGAGCTGGCCTTCGGAAATCAAGCTGCCCATGTCGACGGTGAAGTCGTATGCGGTGCCGAGCTGCATCTTGCGCACCTGGTCACCGAACTTGCGGGTGAACTCGTCGGCGATGTCCCGCTCGACGTAGATGCGCTCGATCGAGATGCACAGCTGGCCGGCGTTGGAGAAGCAGGCGCGGGTGGCGGCCTTGGCCACCTTGTCGAGGTTGGCGCCGCGGGCGACGATCATGGCGTTCTTACCACCGAGTTCGGCGGAGAACCCGATGAGGCGACGGCCGGCGTGCTCGGCGAGGTGGCTGCCGGTGGCCGAGGAGCCGGTGAACATCAGGTAGTCACAGTTCTCGGCGATCGCGGTGCCGACCACCGAACCCGGCCCGGGGACCACGGCGTAGAGCGCGCGCGGCAGGCCGGCGCGGTACAGCAACTCGGCGCAGGCCAGCGCGCAGTACGGGGTCTGGCTGTCCGGCTTGAGCACCACCGCGTTGCCCGCGAGCAGGGCGGGCACGGCGTCGGACACGGTCAGGGTCATCGGGTAGTTCCACGGCGAGATGACGCCGACGACGCCCTTGGGCTGGTAGGCGACGGTGGTGCGGTTCAGTCCCGGCAGCAGCGGCGCGACCCGGCGGGGCTTGAGCAGCTTGGCCGCGACCTTGGCGTAGTAGTCCGCGTTGGCGAACAGGTCGATGATCTCTTCCTGAGCCGCCCACCGCGCCTTGCCGGCCTCGGCCTGCAGCAGGTCCATCAGGAACTCACGGTTCTCGAGCACCAGATCCCGGTAGCGCGCGATCACCGCGGCCCGCTCGGAGACCGGCCGCTTGACCCAATCACGCTGAGCGGCACGCGCTTTGGCGAACGCCTTCTCGGCGTCTTCGGCGGTCGCGACCGGGATGGTGGCCAGCGGCTTGCCGGTGAAGACCTCGTCGATGGTGCGAGTCGGCCGGGCGTCGATGTCCTCAATGGCGGCCAGCTGGCGCAGACGATCGAAAACCTGCGCTGACGGTGCGGGCATACTGGCTCTCCTGAGTCGGTCGCGGATGCGCGGAAATTTTGCGGTACCGGCGGTCTCGGTAAGACTACGTGACAGCCTGCGGCTGCCATAGATCCAGCTTTTTACAAATCGGGCATTATGTCAATGAACTGGGCAAAATTACCCACTACGTCTGGCCTGGGTTGGCCGTTGGGGTGATTCTGACGCCGTTCTGCCGTCGAGCCAGGGTTACCGCGTTGATCCTGTATCCACGGCGCATTTGTTCGAGTGCGGACCGCCGTCACGTCAGGGTCAATGATCCTGGGCGCGGAAATCGAGTTGACCCTGCATCCTGGGCGCAATTGTGCGAGTGGACCTCGCGAGGATGCACACCCGGGCGCCGCCATGCCGACCCCGCTCACTGGAAGTCCCGGGATTTGGCGGTCACCCGCAGATCGAGCCGGCCCATCCGGTCCGCGAGGATCGTGACCGCCCCGCTGGCGTTCTGCACGATGCCACGCACCAACAGCGCCGGCGCGGTCTGCGCCAGTTTCCGGTGCCGGGACCACACCCCCGGTGCGCACAGCACGTTGACCATGCCGGTCTCGTCCTCCAGGTTGATGAACGTCACCCCCTGCGCGGTGGCCGGACGCTGCCGGTGCGTCACCGCGCCGGCCACCACGATGCGGGTGCCGTCGGGCACCTCCAACAGCCGGTTGGCGGGCACCACGTCCAGTGCGTCGAGGTCCTCCCGCAGGAACTGGGTCGGATAGCTGTCCGGCGAGATGCCCGTGGCCCACACATCAGCGGCCGCCAGTTCCAGTTCCGTCATGCCGGGCAGCGCCGGGATGCCTCCGGCCGATCCGATGCCCGGCAACCGGTCGGGCCGTTCCGCGGCCGCCGCTCCGGCCGCCCACAATCCCTCACGTCGGGTGATGCCGAAACAGCCCAGCGCACCCGCGGTCGCCAGCGCCTCGGCCTGCGGCACCGACAGTTGCACCCGGCCGGTCAGGTCGAGCAGAGAAGTGAACGGCCCGTTGGTTTTCCGGTCGTCGACGATGCGCTGTGCCAACTCGTCCCCGATATGCCGCACTGTCCCCAACCCCAGCCGCACCTCGGTGCCGCGGTTCTCGCACGTCGCATACGCCAGGCTCGCGTTGACGTCCGGCCCGTGCACCAGCACCCCGTGCCGGCGGGCGTCGGCCACCAGCGACTGCGGCGAGTAGAAGCCCATCGGCTGAGCCCGCAGCAATGCCGCACAGAACACCGCGGGGTGGTGCAGCTTGAACCATGACGAGGAGAACACCAGCGACGCGAAGCTCAGCGCGTGGCTCTCCGGGAAGCCGAAATTGGCGAAGGCTTCCAGCTTTTCGTAGATCCGCTCAGCCGTCGGCCCGGTGATGCCGTGCAGTTCCCGCATGCCGTCGTAGAACCGACCGCGCAGCTGCCGCATCCGTTCGGTGGAGCGTTTGGACCCCATGGCCCGGCGCAGCTGATCAGCCTCGGCGGGGGTGAAGCCGGCACAGTCGACGGCCAGTTGCATGAGCTGTTCCTGGAACAGCGGCACCCCCAGCGTCCTGGTCAGTGCCGCTTCCATGGACGTGTGCTCGCACGTCGCGTCCTCCAGTCCGTTGTGCCGCCGGATGTACGGGTGCACCGAGCCGCCCTGGATCGGGCCGGGACGGATCAGCGCCACCTCGACCACCAGGTCGTAGAACTTCTTGGGCTTCAGCCGCGGCAGCGTGGCCATCTGCGCCCGGGACTCGACCTGGAACACTCCGACCGAGTCGGCCCGTTGCAGCATCTCGTACACCGCGGGCTCGGACAGGTCGAGCTTGGCCAGATCCACCTCGAGATCCTTCTGTTCCCTGGCCAGATCGATCATGTAGTGCAGCGCCGAGAGCATGCCCAGCCCGAGCAGGTCGAACTTCACCAAACCGATTGCCGCACAGTCGTCTTTATCCCACTGCAGCACACTGCGGTTCTCCATCCGCGCCCATTCCACCGGGCACACGTCGGCGATCGGGCGGTCACAGATCACCATGCCGCCGGAGTGAATGCCCATGTGCCGCGGCAGATTCCTGATCTGCAGCGCCAGGTCGATCACCGCCTCGGGAATGTCCTCGACGTCCGGGGACTCGGCCAGCCCGTTCCACCGGCTGATCTGCTTACTCCAGGCATCCTGTTGCCCCTGCGAAAAACCGAGCGCCCGCGCCATGTCCCGCACCGAGCTGCGGCCGCGGTAGGTGATGACGTTGGCCACCTGCGCGGCGTAGTCCCGGCCGTACTTCTCGTAGACGAACTGGATGACGTTCTCGCGCAAGTCCGATTCGATGTCGATGTCGATGTCCGGCGGGCCGTCGCGCGCCGGGGACAGAAACCGCTCGAACAACAGCTCGTTGGCCACCGGGTCGACATTGGTGATCCCCAGGGCGTAACAGACTGCCGAGTTCGCCGCCGACCCACGGCCCTGGCACAGGATGTCGCTGTCCCGGCAGAACTCGGTGATGCTGTGCACCACCAGGAAGTAGCCCGGGAACTCCAGCTGCTCGATGATTCTGAGCTCATGCTCGATCTGCCGGTACGCCTTCTCCCGCTCTGCATCCGGCTTCCAGCCGTAGCGACGAGCCGTCCCGTCCGCCACCAACTCGCGTAGCCAACTGATCTCGGTGTGTCCCTCCGGCACGTCGAACGGTGGCAGTTTCGGTGCGATCAAACGTAATTCGAATGCACACTGCTCCCCCAGCTCGGCAGCGTTGGTGACCGCACCCGGGTGGTGGGCGAACAGCCGGGCCATCTCCGCCCCGGACCGCAGGTGCGACCCGCCCAGCGGAGCCAGCCAGCCTTCGGCCTCGTCCATCGAGTTGCGGGCCCGGATCGCCCCCATCGCCATCGCCAGCTGCCCCCTCGACGGTGCGGCGAAATGCGCGGCGGTCGAGGCGATGGCGTCGAGGCCGAACCGCGGCGCCAGCGCTGCCAACGTGGCATTGCGTTCGTCGTCGAGCGGGTGCCCATGGTGGGTCAGTTCGATAGTCACCCGGTCCGTGCCGAACCGGGCCACCAGATCAGCCAGCGCCTTGTCCGCGGCCTCCGCACCTCCCGTCGCCAAGGCTTGGCGCACATGACCTTTGCGGCAGCCGGTGAGGATCTGCCAGTGCCCGCCGGCGGCCTCGGTGAGGGTGTCCAGGTCATAACTGAGCACCCCTTTCTCGCCGCCGGCCAGATGAGCCCGGGCCAATTCCCGGGACAGCCGCCGGTACCCCTCGGGGCCGCGTGCCAGGACCAGCAGATGTGGACCGGGCGGGTCGGGCAACTCGGTGCGGGGAGTGTTACTGAGCGAGAGTTCGGCCCCGAAAACCGTTGCCATGTCGAGTTCCTTGGCGGCCTCGGCAAATCGCACAACGCCGTAGAGCCCGTCGTGGTCGGTCAATGCGATGGCCCGCAGATCCAGCCGGACGGCCTCCTCCACCAGTTCCTCCGGCGTGCTGGCGCCATCGAGGAAGCTGTACGCAGAATGGGCGTGCAACTCGGCGTACGGCACCGACGTTCCCGGCCGGGCCGGGCGGTCCACCGGTTGATAGTCACCGCGTTTGCGCGACCAGGCCGGGCTGTCGCCGCCGTCGGCCGGCGATTCCGGGGATGCACCAGCCACCCGCGGCTTGCCCTCGAGCACCCGCTGCATCTCCGCCCAGCTCGGCGGCCCGTTGTGCCAACCCACCAGATCAGGGTATTCGAAACTTTGTTCGAATGCCAGATGTGGAAATCCGCGGGAACTCCGCCGGCTCTCGTGCGACTAGATCTCCGAGGCGTCGGAGAGGGACAGAAGATGACCAGGCTGAGGCACTTGGGCAATCTGGAACGCGAGGTGATGGATCACCTCTGGGGCGCGGACGCGCCGCAGACCGTTCGCGAGGTCCATCACGCCATCTGCGCGGAACGCAAGCTCGCGTATACCACCGTCATGACGGTGCTGCGCAGGCTCGCAGGTAAGGGCGTGGTCCGGCAACTGCGCCATGATCGTGCACACCGCTACGTCGCATCGCACAGTCGAGATCAGCTGGTGGCGGACCTCATGGTCGACGCGCTCGGCCAGGCTTCCGATCAGAGCGACAGGCACGCGGCGCTGGTGCACTTCGTCACGCAGGTCGCAGCCGACGAGATCGATGTCCTGCGCCGGGCCCTGGCCACGGTGGACCCGCGCGCTTCCGAAACCGATCGTCCCGCAGTGCGTTTGGCGCCCCGGCTCACCGCCTGACCGGAGCGGCGTTCGAATCCGCTCAGTCGGTGAAGTCGATCCGGACTGACACCGGAGTGGTTTCCAGCGCCTTCACCACCCCGGCCCCAACCCGGCCGAATTTCCGAGCGCGCGCGACGACGTCGTCGTCCGGCCTGAATTCCGCGACCCCGCTGCGCCACCGATCCCCCTGCCGCACACGGACATTCGGATTGTCCGCAATATTGCTGCCCCAACCGGACCGGGTACCGTGCTGGCAGATCACCCACGCGCCCTCGTTGTCGAACTGAACCGAAACAGGAACGCGACGCAGCTGCCCGGTCTTACGGCCAATGGTCTCCAGTTCCGTGGCCAACGCGGTGCGCACACCGAGTCTGCTCAGCCCCTGCACAGCGGGGTTGAGCAGATAGCGGCCGATCGCCCGTTCTCTGCGGAACTTTCGCAACGTCTTGTCCGGGTTGGCATTCGTCATGACCGTCTCCGTAGTCGAAGCACGCGACCACCTGATTGGTGACCTCTAGGCCAACATAGTAGACCGATCGGTATACGTCAATCGATGATTGCCGCTCACCCACGGGCCCGCGGATCAGCCAAGCCTGGTCTGGACGCGAACCCTCCGTGCCCCGTCACGGGCCGACTCATATCGCTGCAGCAATTCTTGCGGAAGGCGCCCACGACTACCGACCTCATGGCCGTTCAATCGCAGCCACTCACGCGCTCGCCGAGCGTGCGTTTGCTGCATTTCCAATGGCGGCTGCTCCGGAAGCGAGACCGTTCGTCCGCGGGAACGGCTGGCCTTGCTGGCCGCCCGGATGTACGGCTCGAAACAGCTACGCATACGCAGCGCGTTCGCCTCGGACAGATCAATTGCATAAGCGACCCCGTCGAAGGAGAACTCGAGCGTCGTCGCTGCCACGGAACCATCCAAATCGTCGGTCCACAGAGTCGAATACCGTTTCGCCACTGGAACATTCACCCCCGTAAACCGCGGCACCAAGCAACATCTGCCAAAACAAGCTAGCGGAGCATCACGAGACCGGCTACGCACCTTCGCCTCTTTTATTTCAGCTGAGCAAGTGCTATAAGCCCGAATCCGAAGATGAACCTCTAGAAGTCGTCGGGCACCCCAGGAGCGACGGGCCAGCCGAACGCGACCGCGGTCCGATGCACCGACCCCGGAGTGAACTCTTCGACGAACCCCGCGTTCGCCAGCGCCTGCAGACTCACCCCGCCGAGGTAGCAGGCACCGAGGTCACGCACCGAGACGGCGATATCGGCTGGCGCCGTGGTGCTTTCGCATTCGGCGCCGTCGGGCCCGCCACGGAGATGCCATCGGCCGGCGTTCCACGGGCAGAACTCGTCGGTGATATCCAGCACCACGTCGACAGGGGCGGCGTAGCTGCGCAACGTCAGTGCGCGACGCGCATCGACCAGCCTGACGTACACACCGTCCCTCGCTTCGCACGCCAGCGCACGCTGGTCGGCCACCAAGCTGCGGAGCGGCTCATCGACCGCAGCACCGTCGCAAGCGAAGGTCCTGACCAAATCCATATCCAGGAGATAGCGCCAAATCCGTGCGTACGCACGATGATTGGTGGCCAGTACTTCTTGGACCTGGAGTTCACCGTTGGGCTGGCCGCGATCCGTCCAGCTGTTCTTGGGCCGGTAGATGGCGAATCCGCTGGCGGTGCCGTCGGCCTCGCGATGCAGGAGGAAGCGAATCTTGCTGGCCTCCTTGCGCCTTTCCTCACTGTCGTGGATCCAGTTGTCCCACCACGGGCGCGGCCGCTCCATCACGCCGGGCCGCTGCATCATGGCTCGCTGATGAATCTCCGGCGCGCTGGCCATCAATGTCTCGGCGTCGACGTGGGTAACCGAACCGTCGCCGAACTGGACGTCCGGGCGGAAGCCCAGTTCGCGTACCTTGCCGGAAAGCTCCGCAATCGGCACAGCCATCCCGTAGCCGAACCGCCCGTAGATGGATGCCTCCGATGCGAACAGCATGGCCAGCGCCTCGGTGCCCCGTGATCGGATGTCGTCGAGTTGGTGGCGCATCATCGCCGTGAGCAGCCCACGACGTCGATGGCTGGGCGACACCGTGACAGCGGTGACGGCGGCCACCGCTGCGGTCCCGCCACCGGGCAGCACCACCTGCTTGCCGAAGTCTCCTGCAGTAGAAACCCAACGGCTGCCGTCGTGGAAGCCGAACATGCGGTCGTACTCGGTGAATGCGCGCATCAGGTCGATCTCGTCCTGCCGCGGATCCTGCAGGAACACCCCGTACGACGCGGCCATGAACGCATCGAAGTCGTCACTGTCGCTGACAGCGCGCAGCGTCAAATCAGTCATGTTCCAACGGATATCACACGGACTCGTGGCAAGTCATCCGAATTTCCTTGCAGCAAACGAAGACTGAACGCCTCGGCCCGAGCTCGAGAACTCGAGGAGCCGTGTCCCTGACACGGGCTGTCGCCAGGTGGCACAGTGTGGCCTGTGGACGTGCACACATCTCGCGGGGACGGCTGGGAGCTCGCGTGGCGCCGGCCGCGATCGGTTGGTGCCCGGGCCCAGTACTACGCCGGTTTCGCCGAGCGGCTCGATCAGCCTCGCCGGACCGTGGAGTGGGCCACGCCGTGTGCTCGAGTGGTGATGGTCTTCGACGCGACCATGACGGTGACGACATCAATTCCGACCGCCGCGGCCCACGTCGGGGCGTTCGTGGCCGGGCCGCGCGCAGCACCGCTGTTTGTCGACCAGCATGGATCGTTCCGCGGCGTCGAGATCGGTCTCGCGGCGCAGGATGCTGCGTCCTTCCTCGGGACGGCCTTGGGAGACCTCGATGAACGAGTGGTTCCCCTCGACGAGCTGATCGGCCGGCGAGCCGAGGAAATCCATGACCGGCTGGCCATGACACCGGACTGGGCCGACGTCTTCGACATCATCGACGGGTACTTTCAGCCAAGCGGCGGCTCTCCGGTCGATCCGAGACTCTGCTGGGCCTGGGACATGATCGAACGTCATCAGGGTCGGGTTCGCGTCGAATCGATCGCCCAAGAGATCGGCTGGAGCCGACGCCATTTCGCGGCCAAGTTCGACCGCGCCTTCGGCGTGACACCGAAGGTAGCGGCCCGCCTCTTTCGTTTCGAAAGCGCCACAAGACTTCTCCGCAACGGTCTGGCGCCGGCACGGGTCGCTGTTGACTGCGGCTACTTCGATCAGGCGCACATGCATCGCGACTTTGCCGGCTTCGCCGAGTGCACACCGGGCGCGGTCTCAGCCGCCAATGGAACCGGCGGCGGGCTCGGATCCGCGTGGCCGCCGGAGGGCATGTAGGTCACTTTTCTCCAATGCGGCGGTGCGTGCGTTTCGTAGCCTCGGACGCAACGACGAAGAGAGGCAACCTGAATGACCGGCGAAGTAACCCATATCGAGATCGGCGCACCGGATGCGAAGAAGGCTCAGGTGTTCTTCGGAACGCTTTTGGGCTGGGCCTTCGAGAGCTTCGGCAACGGCAATCAAGCCGTCATCCAGACTCCCACCATCCGTGGCGGTCTCCACGACGGCGTAGAGACGAGCACCCTTGCCACCTACTTCGCGGTCGATGACATCGATGCAGCGGTCGCCACGGTGCGTGAGCTCGGCGGCAGCGCCGGGGACCCCTCACCGGAAGAACCCGGCTTTGGTCGATTCGCCAACTGTGTCGACGATCAGGGGCTGGCGTTCGGTTTGCATCAGCCGCCCGCCGCTTGAACCCGTACCTGGCTACCCGAGACGAGTTCGCGGTACCGCCGCATCGAGCTTGCCGCAGCCTCCCGGTAGCGGTCCACGCCGGCAAGCTTGATCGACTCGTACCCGCGAATCATGTCTGGCAGGTCAGCGATCTCGATTGCCAAAGCCAGGTTTGTGTCGTTGAGCCCCCTCACCACTTCATCGATCATTGCCCGATATTCGATGATGAGCTCGCGCTCGCACCTGCGCACCCTCCCCAGTCCGAACAGGTCGGCTCTGGTTCCCCGTAGTTTCTTGCCTGAAGCCAGGATTCGAAATGCGGGCCGGGCCCATGGCCCCAGCGAGATCTTCCGCTTGAGACCGAGCGCGCGAAGAAATGGCGGGTGGAAACGATAAGCAACACGTGCACCGGGGCCGAACTCGGCGGCGACCATTGCCGTGACAGCCGGATCGAGCGATAGCCGCGCGACCTCGTATTCGTCCTTGTAGGACATCAACTTGTACAGTTCGCGCGCGACCGAAGCGGAGAGTTGCTCGGATCCCAGGATTCGCTCATGCTCCGCACGTACGACGTTCGCCACATAGCGGGTGTACTCCCCCGCGTAACGCAGGCTTTGGTAGTCGATGAGGTCAGCGATCCTGACGGTCAGCAGACGTTCCAACTCGCCACCGGCGTGGGCGCCCACCTGACGTACCAAGTGCCGCACCGCGGCAGATCGAGTGGGGCTCGGCACCTCATGCGGACCGGCCGCCTTCGCGAAGGCTTTCGGGTCCGCAACAGCCAACCGGCCGTAGCGGAACGCGGCGATATTCGCTTGGACCCCAGCACCGTTGAGGCTGATGGCCTCTTCTATCGCCGAGGGCGGCAAGGGCAGGGCACCCGTCTGGACCGCAGCGCCGGCCAACAAGAGGTTGGCGTACTGATCAGTACCGAACAAGCGGGCCGCTGCCGCGCGCGCATCCAGGAAAATGCTGTCGCGCACGGCATCTCGTATTGCCTCGCGCAACGGCCCGGCATCCGGAAATGACACTGCCGGGTCGACGACCATCTGCCCGGTCGGCACCTCACTCGTCGAAACCACAGCAGTGCTGCGGACGTGGTCGACTGCCCTCAAGTACTTGTCGTCCACCGCCACCAGGAGATCGCAGCCGAGGTAGAGGTCGCATTCCCCCTCGGCGGCCTTGCTGGCCTCCTCGACCGGTGTCCGGGTGATCTTGATGTCCGAGACCACCGCACCACCCTTCTGCGCCAATCCGGTCTGATCAAGGGTCCGCACCCGCCAGCCCGCCAATGTTGCAGCCGCACTGAGAATCTGCGCCAGCGTCACGACACCTGTGCCACCGACACCCGTGATCCGCGTCGTATGGGTCGCGGCGTCCGACGTCGGTGGCGCCGGCAACTCGGACCAGAAATCGGTTGGAACATGTTGTCGCGGTCTCCCGTTGGGAGCGGGAATGACCGTGATGAAGGATGGGCAATCGCCTTCCAGACACGACAAGTCCTTGTTGCACGACGATTGGTCGATGCGGGTCTTGCGGCCGAACTCGGTAACGACGGGTTGCACCGACAAGCAGTTGGACTTCTGCCCGCAGTCGCCGCAGCCCTCACAGACCCGCTCGTTGATCATGATGCGCTCGGCCGGTTCCGGCGCGAGTCCACGTTTACGCTTTCGCCGAAGTTCGGTGGCGCACTCTTGGTCGTGGATGAGCAAGGTCACGCCGGCCGTATCCGCCAATGCCAGCTGGGCCTCGTCGAGGCGGTCGCGGCTCCACACGGCAACGCCGCGAGGCAGTTTGACCTTGCGGTACGCCTTCACGTCATCGGTGGTCACGATGATTCGCGCTACCCCTTCGGCGAGCATCGCCGCACAGATCTGAGTGACGGACATGCCACCCACAGCCTGCTGTCCGCCGGTCATCGCCACCGCAGAGTTGTAGAGCAACTTGTATGTGATGTTCACGCCGGCTGCCACCGCCGCCCGAATTGCCAGACTCCCTGAATGGTGGAAGGTCCCATCCCCCAGGTTCTGGATCAGATGGTTCCGCTGCAGGAACGGCGCCATGCCGATCCACTGGCTGCCCTCACCGCCCATCTGGGTCATGCCGATGACATCACCCACTTGGCGCTCATCCATCAGGGTCACAAGTGCGTGACAACCGATTCCGGCCCCCACCGTGGATCCATCCGGGATTTTCGTCGAGATGTTGTGTGGGCAGCCTGAGCAGAAGTACGGGGTGCGGCTCACGATCGGCAGGTTCAGTGACCGACGGCGTCGCGGTTGTGCCTCTGTCGCCGCAAGCACGCCGAAGCGCTGGAGCACCGGAGCCAGGTGCTCGACAACAGCCTCTGGGTCCAGTTCACCATCGGCGGGAAACATGCTGTCTCCATCGGGATTTCGCTTGCCGTAGATCTTCGGCGCGCCGGTCAGCCCGTACAGGATGTCCTTCAGGCCCAACTCGATCAGTGGCCGCTTCTCCTCGACCACGATGATGTGGTCGAGGCCCGAGGCGAAGTCGGTGGCAATGTTCGGCTCGATCGGGTGAATCATCCCCAGACGCAGCACCCGCACCCCGCTCTCGACCCCCATCATTCGCATCGCTTGCGCGAGATCGAGATAGGACTTTCCTGCCGCTACGATGCCGATTCGATCGTCCGCCGACCGCCGAGTGATCTGGTTCAAACCGTTGGCAGCCGCGTACCTGCGCGCGATCTCCAGTCGCGAGCCATCGCGACTTCTCTCGAGCTCGCCGAGCGCGGGCTGGGCCAACCGCGCCGTGACGGTGTGCCGATACGCCACCCCATTGACCGCCAAGTCTGGTACGACCGGCCGCACCCGCTCCGGGTCCATGTCTACCGTGCAGGATCCGTCCGCGACATTGGTGACGACCTTCATCGCCACCCACAATCCGCTGCATCGTGACATCGCAATACCGTGGCGGCCGAAATCCAAGGCCTGCTGGGGATCTGCCGGGTAGAGGATCGGTAGGCCGAGGTCTGCCAGCAGCAGTTCGGATGCCCCCGGCACACTGGACGACTTCGCCGACGGGTCATCCCCCACCAGTGCCAGTACCCCGCCTTCGGGGTGCGTGCCCATGAGATTGGCGTGCCGGATTGCGTCTGCCGCCCGGTCGAGCCCAGGCGACTTGCCGTACCAGAACGCCGCCACCCCGCCCACGCGCTTGTCTGGTTGCACTGCGGCCAGTTGAGTGCCCTGCACCGCAGTGGCCGCCAATTCTTCATTGACCGCGGGCACGAACACGATTTCGTGTTCGTCGAGCAACGGGGCATTCCGCAGTAGCTCGGTGTCGTAACCGGCCAACGGCGATCCCTCATAGCCGGAAATGAAGGCCGCAGTTGACCTTCCGTCGGCGATATCGGCGCGCCGCTGGTCCAGAACCAGGCGCACGAGGGCTTGGATGCCGGTGAGGTGAACCTCGCCGCTTACGGTGGTGTACCGGTCCAACAGTGTGGGAACGGGGTCAAGCACGAAAACTCCTCAGAAAACTACGGTTGCGTTTCGAGATCGGCCGCACAACATGCCTGCCTTATCGCGAAGTTGATTTCCCTGACGTGGTCCCCGGTCAGGCCAGCACCGATCCAAGCGATGTGGCCGTCCGGTCGAACCAGAACCGCATGATCCTGCTCGAACCCCGGCAGCGCAGCACCGTCGATCATCAAGTCACGTCCAATGACGAATGCCTGCAAGGGAATCGCGACGTCATCCCGGCAAAGTCCGTCCAGCCACGCCGCGCCGTCAGGCCCGACGAGAAGGACGAACCCAGCGCCGACAAGGTCCAGCGTGGAGATCCGTTCACCGGCCAGTGTCACCCATCGATGCGGCACCCGGCCGCCCACGATCGGTTCGCTGATCGGGTCGGAGTCCACCGGACCGGACTCGCCGTAGACGTAGCCGAGCTCGAGGTCCAGATAGTCGAAGTGCGGGCGTTGTTGAGGCACTGCTTCGGCCAGCCGCAGACGTTCTGCGGCAGCGACTTCGGGATCGTCACTCTCCAGTCTCCCTGCGACAGCGAGAGTATTCGGACCGATCCCCGCATCCGCCATCTTGATCACGTTGGCAATACTGTTTTCCGCATTTGCCAACGCCACTGGTCGTCGTTCCGATTCGTAGGTGTCGAGCAAGCGTTCCGGAGCCCAGCCCTGCAAGACGGCTGCAAGCTTCCAGCCAAGGTTGTCTGCGTCGACGAGGCCGGTGTTCATGCCCAGGCCACCCGTAGGCGGAAACTGGTGTGCGGCATCGCCAACCAGAAATATCCGGCCCTTTCGATACTGGCAAGCCGTGCTCGCGCCAAGTACCCACGTACCGACGGAGCGCACCTCGATCTCGAGATCGGAGATGCCGACCGCCTTGCGGACGAGGCCCCGGCACCGGTCGGGTGTGTAATCGGCGACGGCAGACTTTTCGGGATCGAAGCTTGTGTGAAATGTCCATCGGTTGGCGCCCAGTCTGATGAACACGCCTGGGCATTCGGTGTTCAGTGCCCAGAACAGCAATTCAGATTTCTTGTCTGTCCACTCCGACAGGTCAGCGTGGAAGTAGATGTTGAGCTGTTGCCCGAACTCTGGGATGCCTTCCACACCGATGCCGATACTGTCGCGCAGTCGCCCGCAGGCGCCCTCGGCGTCGATGAGGTAGGCGGCCGTGAGCGTTTCCCGCCGACCATCTGTGTCCACCGCTATCGCGACGTCATCGCCGCGATCCTCAATACTCAAGACCTTTGTGCGGTATCGCACTTCAGCCATCCCGGACTTCCGCACCGCATCGAGCAGGCGCTCCTGGACCCGGTCTTGTGCACATGAGGCCATGGCGACCGGGGAGGCGTTCTTCCGCCGGGCAAGATGCTCTGCGGGCGCCTCGGCCAACTCAATTCGACCGAATTCCTCGCCGGCAACGGTGTGCTTCCACAAGATGCTGATGCCGTCGTGCAGGTGGATTGCTTCGGCGCTGATGTGATCAGCGATTCCCCAACTACGAAGCAGTTCCATTGATCTGGTGTTGATGACATGGGCGCGCGGATGAGGGTTGATGCCGTCGTGCTGGTCGCACACGATCGTGCGCACGCCATAGCGACCCAACACATACGCCGCTGCCAATCCCGTCGGACCGGCACCGATGATGACCACAGAAGTCATTGAACTGCCCTCCCTCACGACCACTTGACGAGTTCGACAAACGGCTCACCGGTCTCAAAGCGTGTTATCAGCTCTTCAGGATCGAATGTGATGCCAATCGGGTTGGCCGCGAAGGCGTCTGACGTGACGAAGTCCTGCGTTTCTTCGTTTGTCATGCTGTCGATCTGCAGCTCGATCTGGTTGCCGTCAGGGTCGCGGTAGTACATCGACAGCGTCGGACCGTGGTTCACACACCAAAATGGCTGCACGCCTTGGTTCTTGAGGCTGACGTAGTTGTCGAAGAGCGCCTGCATCGAGCCGAACGTGAATGCGATGTGATGCAGACCGGTGTGGCGGTCCTCGGGCGGTTCGGAGGCCCCCGTCGCCACGAACGCGAGACGGTGATGTTCGTCGTCGTACGTCATGAACGCGATCGCAGGGGTGGCGAAGGCGACCTCGCCATCGAGGAGCTGGACGTACCAATCGGTCATCTCTTGGACGCGACCGGTACGCAGCACCACGTGGGCGAGTTTCTCTGGTGAGGGCATCGACAAGCTCCTGGTTGTAGCGGAATACACACCCCTCTTGAATGTGATACAAGACACGGTAGCCATTGTCTTGAATGAAAGTCAAGAGAGCCGCCTGCGTCAATTCCCAAGCAACACAAAGAGACCGACCCGAAGGGCCGGCGCAAACAGTGGCTTGGCGCCCGCTTACCGGCCGCGCTTCGTCGCGGCAACTGCGGCCAACGACTCGAACACGAGGCCGATCAATTCGCCGGCCGAGCGGTCCAGGCGGCGACTGCTGATCAGCATTCCCTCGAACAACACATGCGCCATGTCGGCGATCAATTCGGTGTCGACACCGCCCGGGTTACGCTCGGCGATCGCAGCGAGGAGTCGCTCGTCCAGCCACGACTGCACGCGGTCGTAGGCGACGCGGATCGCCTCCGACTCTTCCATCCGCTCATAAGCCTCGCGATGCAGACTGCGATACGACTGCGCGTCCGACACCAATGCCACCAGTTCCGCGTAGGGGTCTCCGTTGATCTTCCGATCAGCCTCGACCCGTTCGCGCACAGAGTCGAAGATGGAAGTGAGCGCCGCGGCGAACAGATCGTCCTTGGTCGGGTAGTACCAATGCACTGCGGCCGGGGCCACACCGGCAGCGCGCCCCACCGCGGCCACGCTCGTCCCCCGATATCCGTTGGCCGCGAACAGTTCCACAGCCTGCTCGAGAATGGCCGCCTCGCGCTCGGCCCGCGGAATCTGCTGACGGTTCCTTGGCATGCGGGAATGATACCGATCTGCCCAGAACTCTTGACTGCGCGTCAAGTAATCTCTTAACTAATAGATAAGAGATTCGGTTGGACTGAGGAGAACCCATGCGGCTGTACACAACTGACCGTGGCATCGGCAGAGAGGATCGCGACGGCACATTGGGGCTGCTCGACCTCCCTTACCGCGACCTCGGCGAGCTGTTGTCGGGGCCCGGCCTGGACGCCGCTCGAAGCGCAGCGTTCACCGAGGAGGTCGAACTGGCCGAAGCCAAGCTCTTGGCCCCGATCATCCGGCCCGGAAAGATCCTCATCGTCGGCCTGAACTACCCGAGCCATGCCGAAGAGGCATTGGCGGCCTTCGCTGCCATGGGTCGCGGCGACATCGCCATGCCCACCGAGCCGAACATGCATCTCATCGCTGGATCGGCGACCATCGGCCCGACCGAAGAGATCAAGTTGCCCGTGATCGCACCAGACGAAGTCGACTATGAAGGCGAGCTCGCCGTCGTCATGGGCCAGGCCGCAGCATCAGTTCCGGTTGATCGGGCATGGGACTATGTGGCTGGTTTGACCATCGCAAATGACCTCGGGGCCAGGGACATTCAGCGACGCGCCATGACAGGCGATCCCGTCGCGTCGATCGGAGTGGCGAAGAGCTTCGACACTTTCAAGCCCCTCGGCCCCTGTCTCGTGACAGCAGACGAGTTCTCGGACGGCCTCGATTTGAGGCTGCAGACACGCGTGAATGGCGAAGTGCGACAGGATGATCGAACCAGTAGCTTCATCTATTCGATCGCGGAGTTGGTCGCGCACTTCTCGAAACACCAGACACTTCACCCCGGCGACGTCATCTGCACCGGCACACCAAGCGGGGCCGGCTTCTTCACGGGACGCTACCTGCGGCCCGGCGACGAGGTCGAGGTCACCATCGAACGCATTGGAGTGCTGCGCAACCGAGTATCCGCGGCATGACCCCCAATATCTGGACGCCGGCTGAACAGAATCTTCCCGAGACCACGTACGACCTACTGGTGCGGTCTGCCGTCCGCTTCGGCGACAAACCCGCGTTACATCTGCTCGCGGACGGTTCGAAATGGCGCACACCAACGACGTGGACGTACAACGACCTACTTGGCCGCGTCACCCAAGCTGCCAACACGTATCTCGACGTCGGGCTCCCCAGTGGTGGAGTCGTTGGCCTGTTGCTGCCCAACACGGCTGCGAGCTATCCCGCGCTACTCGGAGCGCAAGCCGTAGGCATCGTCAACTCCGTCAACCCGATGCTGGCCACCGAACACGTCATCGACATATTCAGGCTCACCGGCGCCAATGTCCTTGTCGCACCGGCACCGAGCCTCGACGCAGACGGCTGGGACAAGGCGTGCGAGGTGCTCGCAGCGCTCCCCGAGATCACTGCACTGATCACTGTGGGCGGCCCTGTGCACAGTCCACCCGACCGCTGGGCCGGCGACTTCGACCAGTTGTGTGCGGCTCGGTCCGCTGCACGGCTGAGCATCGCAACGAGGAGATCGTCGAGCGACTTCGCTGCCTACTTCCACACCGGCGGCACAACCGGAACACCAAAGGTCGCGCCGCACACACACGCCGCCGAGATCTACCTCGCGTGGGCGTTGGGCACTCATGGCGCGTTCGGCGGGGAGCTATGTGTGTTGTCAGGCCTGCCGCTGTTCCACGTCAACGCGGTCATCGTCACCACTCTGACGCCCCTCCTCGCCGGCGGCACCACTGTGGCATTGGGACCATTGGGATTTCGTGATCGTGAGGCCGTCGCCGCCTTCTGGCGGATCGTCGAACACTTTCGGATCACCACCTTCTCGGCGGTGCCCACGGTGTATGCCTCCCTGCCTCCGGTTCCCGACGACGTTGACATCTCCAGCATGCGCGCGGGAATCGTTGGAGCCGCAGCGCTTCCGACAGCCGTGCGAACACAATTCGAGGCGGCGACCGGCATACCGATGATCGAGGGATATGGCCTGACGGAAGCGACCTGCGCCAGCACGTTCGTCCCGTTGGGCGACGCCCGGTACGGAAGCGTGGGTCTGCCGCTGCCCTACCAACAGGTCAAGGCAGTCCGCCTTGACGATGAGGGGCGCCCGGCTGACGACTGCCCTGCCGGGGAGGTCGGCGTGCTCGCGATCTCTGGACCCGCTGTGTTCCCAGGGTATTTGCGGCAAGGGCCCAATGGTCCGGCTCCCGATCCGACCGGAGTTATCGAGGACGGCTGGCTGCTGACGGGCGACCTGGGACGAGTGGGCGCCGATGGGTTTGTCTATCTGTCTGGCCGCGCCAAAGACCTGATCATCCGCGGTGGTCACAACATCGATCCGAGACTCATCGAGGAGGCCCTGCTCTCCCACCCCGACGTGGTCGCCGTCGCCGCCGTGCCACGACCGGACGCGCATTCAGGCGAGGTCCCAGCCGCATATGTTGTCCTGCGCGCCGGCGCAACCGCGAGCGCAGACACCCTCCGGCGATGGGCCACGGCTCACTGCCCCGAGCCGGCATCGGTTCCCAAGTTCTTCCACATCGTGGATGCGATACCCGTGACCGCAGTCGGAAAAGTCCACAAGGTCCCACTGGCACACGACTCGATACGTCGGGTGGTGCTGCAAGAACTGGAAGAGTCAAAGCTCAGCGCCACAGTTGTCGTCGCCGATGTGGACGGGCGTGCGCACGCAACGGTTCAATTGGTCGACGGCGCCAACCACGGAATTCTTGGAACGATCCGGAATCGGCTGTCCCGCTACGGATTCAGCTATGAGGTTGCCAACTCCACCTCAGCGTGACGGAGGAGTCAAGAACTCGCTACACTGCTGCGCCTACTTCAGCAGACGGCCGGCCCCGACAGCGACGAGGCGCTGGTAGGCCGAACCCAGGACCCGCGCCATGAGGTCCAGCGCGATCGCGTCGGGACCGATCAACACGCGGGCCTTCTTCGTCTCGACCCCGTCGGTGATGGTCTTGGCCGCAGCCTCGGCGCTCGTCCGGGCGAGCCGCTTGTTGAAGACCTCGGCAAGCCGCTGCGCATCCCGTCCCTCGCCTGCGGTCGAGTTGTTCGCGATGTTGGTCTTGATACCACCGGGATGCACACACGTCACGGAGACGGGATGACCCGCCACGATCATCTCCTGACGCAGCGCTTCGGTGAACCCACGAACGGCGAATTTCGCTGCGTTGTAGGCACTCTGGCCGGGGATCGCAATGAGGCCGAACAGAGACGAGACGTTGATGACGTGGCCGTCGCCGGAGGCGATCAGGTGCGGCAGAAACGCTTTCGTGCCGTTGACGACGCCCCAGAAATCGACGTCCATGATGCGCTCGATGTCTTTGAAGTCCGAGTGCTCCACGTCGCCGGTGAACGCGATACCCGCATTGCTGTATACCTGATTGACCTTGCCGAAGTAGCCGGCGACATCGTCCGCATACAGCAGAAAAGCCTCGCGCTCAGCGACATTGAGCCGGTCGGCCTTGACCTCGACACCGAATTGCCGCACCAGGCGTTCAGTTTCGGCGAGGCCGTCGACGTCTACATCGGAGATCGCGAGCTTCGCACCCTTGGCGGCGAGACGCACCGCCAGCGCACGGCCGATGCCCGACCCGGCGCCGGTGATGACGCAGACTTTTCCTTCAAATGACGTGCTCACGTGTGTACCTCCTGAGGTGGGACTGCGGGGCGAGTTCGCCGGACCTGAACAGAGCCACGTCGGCTGTGAGTGTCAAGTACGTCGGCACTGATGATCAGCGGACCAGCGCACTGGGCGAAAGGTGCACGTATCCCAAATATCAACATTTGATGTGCAAAGTGCACCACCGCGGAGCAATCCCTCGCCGTTTCAGAACGGCAAAGGACCTCCTACCCCGGTCTATTGAGGAAAACTGCGTTTCCGGAGGTAGATCGAATGAACGACGACCCGAGCGGCGTAAGTGCGGCGGCGAAGACCAAGCCCGAACGTCGCGGCATCATGCAGTCCTTCACCGCACTGTGTGTCCGCTATGTCGAACGCCTGATGCCCGACCCGTACCTGTTCGCCGTCATCCTGACGCTGATCGTCGCCGGCCTGGTCGCGTTCCTGGTGCAGGGCGCCACGCCCAGTGGCATGCTCAAGGCCTGGTACGGCGGAGTGTGGGGATCGCAGAACATCTTCACGTTCGCGTTCCAGATGGTCCTGATCCTGGTGACGGGCTACACGCTCGCCGAAGCGCCCGTCCTCAAGCGAGCCATCGTCCATATCGCGAGTAAGCCGAACAACCAGGTCCAGGGCGCCCTGCTCTGTTTCAGCGTCAGCGCCGTGCTGTCCCTCCTGAACTGGGGACTCGGACTGGTGGCCGGTGCTCTGGTCGCCCGGCAGGTCGCCAAACGCATGACCGACGCGCATTTCGGCTACCTGATCGCGGCGGCATTCATGGGCTTCATCGTTTGGACACAGGGGCTTTCGTCGTCGATCGCGCTTGCGAACACCGACAGCGGCAGCCCGATCAACGTGATCCACAAACTGACCGGCATCACTGTTCCGTTGAGTCAGACCATCTTCCAGCCCTACAGCTGGCTGTCGGCGATCGTCGTACTGGCGATCCTCGCGCTCGCCGTCTGGCACATGGCACCGACGCAGAGCCTCGCGCCCGACCCCGCGGTCTTCGAGGACGAAAACCAGGCGGACGCCGACGCTCATGCCGGATTGTCGGCTTCGCCGGCGGCAGGCAACAAGACTTTCGCCGAATGGCTGGAGAACCTCTGGATTCTCAATGTCCTCGTGTTCGCCGCGGGCATGGCCTATTTCGTGCTCAGCGGTTTCGCCCTGAACATCTCCTCGATGATCATGTTGTTCACGATCACCAGTGCGCTGCTGCACCGCACGCCGATCCGTTTCATCCGGGCGTTCACCGGTGCCGCCAAGGTGTCCGGTCCGCTGCTCCTGCAGTACCCCCTGTACGGCGGTCTGGTCGGCCTACTCGGTTACCAAGCGGCGAAGGGCGACAAGCCGGTGCAGACGCTGCTGGCCGAAGCGGTCGTCAATGGAGCGACCGAGCACACGCTGCCGTTCCTGACCTTCATCGGCTCGTTGATCATCAGCCTGTTCGTCCCGTCCGGCGGCGGGCACTGGGCTGTGCAGGGTCCGATCGCGGTCGACTCGGCACTGGCGATCGGCCAGCATTCGCCGGCATATCTGGGGTTGATCTCGATGGCAGTCGCTGTGGGTGAGGGCGTCGCGAACATGATCCAGCCGTTCTGGCTGCTGCCGCTGCTGGCAATCGCGAAACTGAATGTCCGCCAGGTGATGGGTTTTACGGTGGTCGCTTTCCTGATCGGGACGGTGGTGTTGGGTGCTACCACCCTCATCGCACCGCACGTGCTCTGACGCCACCTAAACGCAGCACCACAGCCAGACGACTACCTGCCCGATCGGGTAGGTGGTGGGCCTATCCACCTGACCATTGGTCCAGACGACGGCGCGCCGTAGGCTAGGTGTATTACCTGCATCACAGGATGAGGGATCGGTCTGGTGAGACTCGATGTGGTGTCGCCCGCGCAGCTCGCGGCGACGACGGTGGCGACGGCCCCACCGACTCGGCTGCTGAAATTCCATGCCCCTGAGATCGTGTTCGGCATCGACTCGATGGTGGAGGCAGCGCACGCCGCCGTTCGCCTGGGTGGCCTGCGGCCGCTGGTGGTCACCGACCCTGGGCTTATCGAGGCGGGGTGGGTAGCCGAACTGATCGGGCATCTACGCAGCCAATGCGTCGAAGCGCAAGTATGGAGCGGCCTGACCCCGAACCCGAAAGACCACGAAATCACCGCGGGCCACGAGTTCTACCGCTCGCAGGGTTGCGACGTGCTCATCGCGTTGGGCGGCGGGTCGGTCATCGATGCCGCCAAGGGCATTGCGATCCTGGCAGCCAACGGCGGCAACATCCTCGATTACGCGGGCGTGGACAAGGCCACCGCACCGATTCCGCCGCTGGTGGTGCTGCCTTCCACGTCGGGCACCGGCGCCGACGTCTCCCAGTTCTGCATCGTCACCGACACCACCCGCAATACCAAGATCACCATCTTGGGCCGTGCCCTGGTGCCCGACATCACCGTCATCGACCCGCGCCTACTGACCACCATGCCCGAATGGCTCAACGCGGCAACGGGATTGGATGCCCTCACACACGGCATCGAAGCATTCGTGTCGCTGGGACACAATCCGCTGACCGACCACCACGCTCTGCGGTCCGTCGTAATGGTCACCGAAAACCTGGTCACCACCATCGAGCGGCCGCACGACATGCCCGCCCGGGTACTGATGGCGCAAGCCGCGTTGGAAGCCGGCCTCGCATTCACCAATGCCATCTTGGGTGCCGCGCATGCCATGAGCCACCAAGTCGGCGGGCTGCTCGACTTGCCGCACGGTGTCATCAACGGTGTCCTGCTACCCCATGTGGTGCGGTTCAACGCCGAGGCCGACCCGGCGCCGTTCGCCACCATCGCCGCCTGCCTCGGGCTGGCCGACAAGCGGGCTCCCGAATTGGAATCCGCACTGGCCCTTGCGGATCGCCTCGAAGAGCTGGCCAGACAGGTGGGAGTGCCGCGCGGCCTCGCCGAGCTGGGCGTCCGCGACGCTGATGTGCCGGTGCTGGCGCGCAACGCACTGCAGGACGCGTGCCTGACCACCAACCCTCGCCCCATCGACGATGCACAGCTGCGCGCGCTGTTCCGGGCGGCGCTATGACCGCGATGCCCGGCAACCCGGTGGTCCCGCCCAGGGCGATGATGCCGGATTTGGACCAACTGACCGGGGTTCGGTCCGGCAAGGGCACCTTCTACCCCGAGTTCCGGGTGGCCGCGCAGCGAACCGAACGGGTGATAGCGGCGCTCGGCGCCATCTCCCGGGCCCTGGTGCAAACCGTCAATGGGCCCGAAAACTTGGTGCGGGCAGTAGCTGAGGCGGCCCGCACCCATCTCGGCGCCGAATGGGTGCTGCTGGCTCTGGCTGACGGCGCATTGCCCGAGGCACGTCCGCGCCATCTCATCCTCGATGCCGACGGGCATGCGTACTCGTTCGAAGGTCTATCCGGCGCCAAGCATCCGGTACCGCACCTGCCGGACGCCGTCCTGAACCGCCTCAACGACGTCCTGCGCGGGCGGCTCGCCCAATTCCGGCTACCGGTGATCGAAAGCCACCACTCGCACGTCCCGATCGAACTCGACGGCGGCGTGATCGGAGCATTCGCTGCCTGGACGCCACCGCACCGGCTGCTCGACGAGATTGATGAGACGGTGATGCGAATCCTGGCCAGCCAGACCGCGGTAGCGCTGCAGAACTGCGAACTGTTCCAGCGCTCCCAAACCTTGCTGGCCCAGTCCGAGGCCCGCAATGCGCAGCTGCTGGCCACCAAACGCGAACTCGGTGCGGCACAACGCCATCAGGTGTTGGATTCCGAGCGGCAGCGGATTGCGAGGGAACTGCACGACAGTGTCGCGCAAACTGTGCTGTCAGCCGGCATGCAGATCGAGGTGTGCCGCAGTGAGATCGAATCACGTTCCGGTGCAGCAGATCTGGTAGAACGACTGGACACCGCCAAGACCCTCACGCGGTCGGCGGTCGAGCAGCTACGGTCGGCCATCTACGCACTCAACCATTCCACCGACTCCGACCGATCCAGCCTCCCAGAGCTACTCGAACAGCTCGCCACGGTGCACATGCCCAAAGACTTGCGGGTGACGCTCCGGGTCAACGGCACTGTCGCTGAATTGCCCAGCGGAGTCGAACGCAGCCTGCTTCGAGTTGCCGGTGAGGCACTGTTCAATACCGCGATGCACGGTCGCGCCTCACGGGCGATCGTGCGGCTGAGCTACCGCGCCGCTGGGGTCACCCTGTCGATATCTGATGACGGCATCGGTGACCCGGACAAACTTCGATTGATGCTGCGGCTGGCCGATGTCGCCGACCTCGACGGGCATCATCGCGGGCTGGCCAACATGCTGGCCCGGTGCCGCGAATACGGCGGGACCTTCACTGTCGGCCGATCACGCATCGGTGGAGTGCGGGTGGTCGCGACCATTCCGCGCAACCCTGAGAGCACAACCGAGTTCCACCCGAAGGAGTGACTCGATGACTGTTGACACCAAGACCAAGGCGATCCGGCTCGCGCTGGTCGACGACCACGCCATCCTCCGGCAGGGCCTGCGTTCACTGCTGGAACGTGAAGACGATCTCATCGTGGTCGGCGAAGCGTCCAGCGAGCCGGAGGCCGAGGCCGTCGTCGCGGCCACACGTCCTGACGTGGTGCTGCTCGATCTCAAACTCTCGGCGGGTTCGGACTTCGAGGGATTATCGTTGTGCACCAAGCTCTCTGGCGCACATCCCGATATCGGATTGCTGGTGCTGACCACGTTCCTGGACGAGGATCTGGTGGTACGCGCGGTGCACGCGGGAGCGCGTGGCTACGTGGTCAAGGACGTCGACACCACCGAGCTGGTACGGGCGATCCGCGCCATCTCCATCGGGCAGAGCGCCTTCGACTCGCGCAGCGCCGCCGCCGTGGTCCGCTCCCTCAATGGAGGCGGCCAAGCACGCGAGACGCTCACCGAGCGGGAACTCGAAGTGTTGCGACTGCTCGCTGCAGGCCTGTCCAACCACAAGATCGGTGAGACCCTGTTCATTTCGGCAACGACCGCCAAGTTCCACGTCAGCAATATCATGCGCAAACTTGCGGTCAGCCGGCGCGCCGAGGCGGTCTACGCCGCCAGCAAAAAAGGCCTGATCTAGTCAGCCCACGCGGAAGAGGTACCGCAACGGGTGCTGGCCCGCGCGGTACCTCTTCCAGGCGACCGGCGTCGTCCGTCACACGACGCTCCCCGCTGTCAGTCGTTTCGGTAGTCGATGACGACGCGCCCGTCGATCTGTCCTCGTTCCATCCGGGTGAAGACATCGTTGATGTCATCGAGACGCGCGCTGGTGACGGTTGGCTTGATCAGGCCTCGGGCGTAGAAATCCAGAGCCTCGGCCATGTCCTGACGGGTTCCGACGATCGACCCGCGAATGGTGAGTCCCTTGAGAACGATGTCGAAGATCGGTGCCGGGAAATCTCCCGGGGGCAGCCCGTTGAACACGATTGTGCCGCCGCGACGGGCCAGTCCGATCGCTTGGCCGAACGCTTGCGGGTGCACGGCGGTGACCAGCACGCCATGGACTCCACCGGTGGCCTGCTGCACCGACTCGACGACGTCAGTGGTCCGTGCATTGACGACGACCTCGGCGCCGAGTCGGGTGGCGAGCGCCAGTTTGGCGTCGTCGACATCGATTGCGACAACACGTAAACCCATCGCGTGCGCGTACTGGACCGCGATATGACCCAGCCCGCCGATGCCTGAGATCGCCACCCATTGGCCGGGCCGGGTGTCGGTGACCTTGAGACCTTTGTAGACGGTGACGCCTGCGCACAGGATCGGGGCGATTTCCAATGGATCGGCACCGTCAGGGATGCGCGCGGCGTAGTCGGCGTTGACCAGCATGTACGTGCCGAAGCTCCCGTTGACTGAATATCCGCCGTTGCGCTGACTTTCGCACAGAGTCTCCCACCCGGTCCGGCAGTATTCGCAGCGACCGCAAGCTGACCACAACCAGGCGTTGCCGACCTTGTCTCCGACCGACAGGTCGACAACCCCCTCGCCGAGGGCGACGACCGTGCCGTAGCCTTCGTGGCCCGGCACAAACGGTGGCTGCGGCTTGATCGGCCAATCACCATGCGCTGCATGTAGATCCGTATGGCAGACACCCGAAGTCTCGAGCTTGACCAGGGCTTCACCGTAGCCCGGCGTCGGCAATTGCACATCATGCACCTGCAGCGGCACACCGAAATCGGTGACGACCGCAGCCCGCATGGTGTCGGTGCGCGCGGCGACGGTGTCAGAAGCCAGCGTTTGTGTCATTGATCCATTCCATTCGTGAGAGTTGTTTCTGCGAAAGATCTTTGAGCCGGACCGCTGAGGGTCGAGACTCGGCATACGGGAACCGGCGGCGACGCGAACGGCCCAGCAACGCCGAGCCAATCGCGCAATACTCATACCGCACAACGCTATTGACAGCGACGAGCCGGCGCCCGCCCCGATTGGGCGCAATACCAGACCCGCCGGGCGGGTGAGAAACTGCCCGATTGGACAGGTCCGCGACCACGGGACGACAGCCGGCGCCTCGTGCCGCCACGCTCATCGCGCCCTACGCGCTCTGACACCGCCGAACGCAACTGAGGACCGACGAGAAAAATCGAGCCCACTTTTGGCGCCGGAAACAAATCTTGACCCGATTTGTCCCAGCATCTTCCGTTTACCCATTGTGATGGATCACAATCTGCACGTGCCTTCCCCTGCCCAGCTGCCGCCGATCCCGGCGGATTCGCCATTGCGGAAGGTCATCGAGGATCGGGTCGATGAGATCGCCACGGAGCTTCTCCATGAAGCTGTCCAATCGATCGAGTGGCCCACCGCGATACCGATCGATCACTTCGATGACGAGGTCGTCCCGTACATCGTTGGCGGATTTCTCTACGGGTTCGCCCTGATCACTGAAGGGCGCAGGGTGACCGCGGCGGAAGCAGCCACATTCGTGCTTCCGGTGGCGGAGCGACATGCCGAGGATGGCATCCCCCTGCCGTTCCTGTTCACCGCATTGCACGCGGGCATCCGCAAGCTGTGGGAGATCGTGCTGGAAGAAGCAACCGACGGTGACGCGGAAACGATCGCCGCGTTGGGCATGTACCTCGCCGATCTCACCGGAACCATCAGCGTTCTGATGACCGAGGTCTATCAGGACTCAGATTTTGCACTCCGTGCCAACACCCGCCACCAGTTGAGCGCGCTATGCGCCACCCTCATCGCCGGCGAACCCGACCGCGCCACAGTCGCCAAGCAGGTCGGCATCAAGCTGAGCGAGCGCTACGAGGTCCTGGTGTTTCGGGTGGATGCCGACGAACCGCGCACCACCCACGAGATTCTGGCGGCACGCAGGCGGTTACGCCTGGCCAACCAGGTGTTCTATGGACGCGGAGCCAGCGAAATCCTCAACACGTTCGATGGTCACACGGGCGTCATCTTGCTGCCCGCGCCTACGGTTGAACAGGATGCCGACCCCCAGATTCCCGTACACCTCCGCACTCTGATCGACGCACTCTCCGAACGGCTCGACGTCGCGTTCTACGCTGCGTACCACGCCAGAGCCGAGCTGGGCGCCATTCCCACAGCGGTCTCAGAGGCCGACGAAATCACCTCCCTCGCAAGGAAACTCGGTAGAGAGCCCGGCGTCTACCAATTGACCGACATCCTGTTCGAGTACCAGTCGACGCGCCCCGGACCGGCCCGCGATCTGCTCGCCCGTCACATCGCACCGCTGAGCGACCACCCAGGGTTACTCCAAGCCCTCCAAGCGCATCTGCACCATGGCGCCGACCGGAAAGCCGCTGCCGCAGAGCTTTTCATTCATCCCAATACGCTGACCTACCGCCTTCGTCGCATTCAGGACATCACCGGCTACGACCCCACCGATCCCCAGCAATCCCGATTGCTCGCCGCGGCGATGACTGTCTACGCCATCGACCACGCGGGCAAGCCAACCGCTGCGACAAATCTGGCCAATCCTGGCTAGCCGGATCAGGTATCGGTCACGCCTTCGCCATCAAACTCGAGTCATGCGTATCCCCAAACCTATTGACCCGATAACACGGAACGAGATGTGAATTCAGCTGTGCAGCATCACGAGTCACTCCGCAGCGCGGCAACACAGTTGCGGCATGCGGCCACCCAGTGCACGAGTCCGACCGAGCGTATTCACTCGTACATCGCGACGATGATCGACCACGTCTACCCGATGGAACGCTGCGGCGAGGCATCAGTGCTGACGTCAATCTGGCTCAATCGTTCGGGACAGCACGTCGACCAGATCGATGCGCTCGTGGACGCATTGATCGAGCCGCTGCGCGACGCGATTCACGTTGGATGCCAGACAGGCGAGATGTCGTCACCGTGTCCGGACACCGACGCACAGGCGATCTTTCATCTGGTCACGGGCATGATCCTCACCCAGGGAGCCCCCGGCCGACGCGCCTCTGCGGAGTACATCAAAGGGGTGGTCATGGACGCTGTTGGGCACTCCCTCAAACTCGCCCGCCCCTGAACACGCGACTAGGGCGTGTCTCCCAATTTGAGAGTTCCCACGCGGGAGTGGATGACGGCGCAGGCCAACAAGACACCGCCGAGGTAGGTCAGGGCATATTTGTCGTAGCGGGTCGCAACACCGCGCCACTGC
>NZ_JXST01000056.1 GCF_000878195.1 Mycolicibacterium llatzerense
ACCGGCGCACAGTTCTCAAGGGCACGGCGGCGGCAGCGGGGGTGGCGGCGGCGGGGGTGGGCGGCTATCAGCTGTTGTCCCGTGCGGGCCGCGAGCGTGCGGCGGGCAGGCCCAACATTCTGGTGGTCATCGTGGACCAGATGCGCGCGCCCCAATGGTTTCCCGATGCGAAACGGCTCGGCGAACTACTGCCCAACCTGGACCGGCTCCGGCAGCGCAGCGTGTCCTTCGAGCGGCACTACTCGGCATCCAACATGTGCACGCCGTCGCGCGGCGTCCTGACCACGGGGCTCTACTCGCACCAGACGGGGTGCCTGTACACCGGCGAGGGACCCACCGAATCCACGTTGGCGCCCCGCTTCCCGACCTGGGGCACCATGCTGCGCGAGCAGGGTTACCGGACGTGGTGGTGGGGCAAGTGGCACCTGGGCCACGTTTCCGACACCACCCCGGACGGCCTTGACGCACACGGTTTTTCGGGTGGCACGTTTCCGTCGCCCAACGGTGGCCCGAACCAGGGCCTGCAGGTCGACCACACCATCGTCGACCAGTTCGACGGCTGGTTCGCCGACCACGCCGGCAGCGGCCCGTGGTGCACCACGGTGTCCCTGGTGAATCCGCACGACATCTGCTGGTGGCCGAGAAACCCACTGCCGGACGATGTTCCGCACGTGTTCTCCGGGATGCCGATCAACTTCGAGACGCCCGAGGACATGCGCCGCCGCGGTAAGCCGCAGTTGCAGATCGACTACATGAACTTCATGTCGCCGCTGATGACCGGCCCGGTGCCGTATTCGGGTCCGGAGATGGCGGCACAGTGGGCCCGGTGCCTCGACAACTATCTGTGGCTGCATCAGCAGGTGGATGTCCAGATCGGCCGGGTGCTGGACACCCTGGCGTCGCGCCCGGACGTGGAGCGCGACACCGTGGTGGTGTTCACCTCGGACCACGGCGAGTACGCCGGCTCGCACGGCCTGCGCGGCAAGGGCGCGGCGATCTACGAAGAGTCGATCCGGGTGCCGCTGTACGTGCACGACCCCGCCGGCCACCTGACCCCCAAACCAGGGGAGCGCCGCGGCCAGCTGACCTCCAGTGTGGACATCGCTCCGCTGCTGCTGACCGTCGCCACCGGCGGCAACGGCTGGCGTTCGGACAGCCGCTTCAGCTACCTGCAGGCGCGGGGTGACATCGCCGCCATCGCCGCGAATCCCGGTGCGGCGGGCCGCCGTTGGGTCGCGCACGCCACCGACGACATGTCCGTGGAAGAAATGGCGGCACTGATGAAATCGCCTGCGGTGCAGAAGATGATGGGTGGCGGGCCGATATCCACCGAGATTCCGACGTCGGCGCCCAGCCACATCGTCGCGGTCCGGACGCCCGACGCGAAGTTCGGCCGCTACTCGTACTGGCAGCCCGGCGGCATGGAGACCGATCGCACCCGCAAGATCGACTACGAGCTCTACGACTACGAGTCACCCTCGGGCGCGCAGGAACTCGACAACCAGGCGGGTCGCAGCGGCAAGCAGGCCAAGCTGCAGGGGCTGCTCGACAACGAGGTGCTGCCCGAGCTGCGGGCGCCGCTGCCGGCCTGGATGCACGATGCCCAGGAGCAGGGCATGGCCGACATGCACCGGCTCACCGTCGCCCGGGCGGGCTGACTTACAAGCCCAGCGCCTGATACGTCCGCTTCACGAATTTCGGTCGCGCCGAACGGAGTTTGGCCTGCGAGGCGTTGCCGGCGACCGCGGCGGCGGCATCCACACTGAGCTCCGGCTGATTCTGGATCAGGTAGATCAGGATCAGGTTCGCGCTCGGGTCGGCCTGCCACCAGGTGCCGAACGCGCCCGGCCAGCTGAACGTGCCCGGCCCGCCCGGACCGAAGAACGGCGTGGCCTTGGCCTCGTCGGTGACCAGGGACAGGTTCAACCCGAAGCCGCGGCCGATCCAGAACGGCGCGCCCAGGAACTGTTGGTGCTTCTGCTCGGCGGTGAGCCGGTCCGTGCGCATCGACGCCACCGATTCCTCCGACAGCACCCGAACCCCGTCGACCTCGCCGCCGGCCAGCAGCATCCGCGCGAACGTCAGATAGTCGTCGACGGTCGACCACAGCCCGCCGCCGCCGGCGCAGAACGTCGGCGGCATCACCTGGGGCGGCCCCATTTTTCCGGGCTGCAGCGTCAGCGTGTCCCCGTTGGGGGCCAGCTGGTACATCGTCGCGGCTCGCCGCCGGCCCGAGTGTGTCACCGCGAAACCGGTGTCCACCATGTTGAGCGGCTTGAAGATGCGCTCCGCCAACACATCTGGCAGCGGCTTGCCCTCGAGGCGGGACAGGATGAAGCCCAGCACGTCGGTCGATTGGCTGTAGGTCAGCGCGTCACCGGGCTGATGGGCCAGCGGCAGTTGGCCGAGCTCGGCCAGCCAGCGGTCCGGATCCTGCAGCGACTGCAACTTGTTGTAGGCCTTGCCCAGTGGCGGCGGCACCGTGAACCCGTAGGCCAGGCCGCCGCGGTGGGTCATCAGATCCTCGATGGTGATGGGCCGTCGCGCAGGCACAGAGCGGTCCAGCGGCCCGTCGAGGCTCGTCATCACGCGCGGGTTGGCCAGCTCGGGCACCCAGTTCGCGATGGGATCGGTCAGCGCCAGCCGGCCTTCGTCGACCAGCGTCATCGCGGCGGCGACGGTGACGGGCTTGGACATCGACGCGATACGGAAGACGGTGTCGCGTTCCATCGGCAGCTTGGCGTCCACGTCACGGTGACCGAGAGTGTTGACCTGCCGGACCGCGCCGTCCTGCCACACCAGCGTGACCGCCCCGGCCAGCAGGCCGGTGTCGATCGCCGCGCTGACCGATTCGGTGTTCGCGTCGAGATTCACCCCGGTCACGTTAGCCGGTGACAGCGGGGCGCTCGCGGCGCCATCCGAGCCATCGGGAAGTAAATTGATCAGCAGCAGACCGGCGGTAGGCAATACTGCCTGACGTGGCTGCAGACCCGTCGACCCCGCACACGCCGATGAACAAGGTGGCGTTCGCCAGTTTCATCGGCACCGCGATCGAGTTCTACGACTTCTACATCTACGGGACCGCCGCGGCGCTGATCTTCCCGCAGGTGTTCTTCCCGAACCTGCCGCCGGCCATGGCGACCATCTCGTCGCTGGCCACCTTCGCGGTCGCGTTCCTGGCCCGCCCGATCGGCGCGGCGGTCTTCGGGCATTTCGGAGATCGCCTGGGCCGCAAGAAGACTCTCGTCGCGACACTGCTCATCATGGGCCTGTCCACCGTCGGCGTCGGCCTGGTGCCCAGCTCGGCGTCGATCGGCATCGCCGCGCCGATCATCCTGCTCACGCTGCGCGTGTTCCAGGGCTTCGCGGTGGGCGGGGAATGGGCCGGTTCGGCACTGCTGTCCGCCGAATACGCCCCGGCCGGAAAACGCGGCATGTACGGGATGTTCACCCAACTGGGCGCGGGCGCCGGCCTGGCGGTCAGCAACCTGGTGGTGCTGATCGCCAATGTGACGATCGGGGAGAAGAGCCCGGTGTTCCTGGACTGGGGCTGGCGGCTGCCGTTCCTGTTCAGCGCGGTGCTGCTGGCCGTGGCGCTGTACGTCCGGTTGAGCATCGACGAGACCCCGGTGTTCGTGGCGGAGCAGAAGCGGGGCACGGTGCCCCGTGCGCCGCTGTCGGAACTGATGCGCCGGCAGAGCAAGCAGGTGTTGCTCGGTGCCGGCTGCATGGTCGGCATCTTCACCATGAGCTTCCTCGGCGGTACCTACCTGATGAGCTACGCCAGCACCCGCATCCACCATCCGCGGACCCTGATCCTCGCCGTCGGTGTGCTCGCGGGCGTATCGCTCATGGTGTTCTCGGCGATCTCGGCCGTGCTGTGCGACCGGTACGGCCGGCGCCGCATCATCCTGGTGGGCTTCGGGCTGGCGCTGCCGTGGGCATTCCTCGTCATGCCGCTGATCGACTCCGGGTCCCCGGTGGCCTTCGCGGTGGCGATCGCCGGCATCTTCTGCATCTTCGGGCTCGCCTACGGACCGATCGGGGCGTTCCTGCCTGAGACGTTCGCCACCCGTTACCGCTACACCGGTGCCGGCATGGCCTTCAACCTCGCCGGGATCGTCGGCGGTGCGTTGCCGCCGCTGGTCGCTGGGCCGCTGGTCGCCGCCCTCGGGAGCTGGGCAGTTGGGCTGATGATCGCCGTCTTCGTGCTGGTCAGCATCGTCTGCACGCTGGTGCTGCCGGAAACTCGGGGGGCGGTGCTCGACGAAGCGCAGGACACCATGCCTGACGGCGACGCGGTGGCGGCCTGCTAAGCTACGCGGCTAGTTAGACGTCCTTTAACGATCCGTCCAGAGAGGCGGAGAAGGAGGTCAGGTACTCGTGGCTGCTCACGAAACTGGCGTGTCCGGTGACCCCACCGACCGGGAATTGCTGTCCGCCGCCGACGTCGGCCGGACCATCTCGCGCATCGCGCACCAGATCATCGAAAAGACCGCGCTCGACGCGCCCGACGCACCGCGCGTCGTGCTCCTCGGCATCCCGACCCGCGGTGTCACCCTGGCCGCCCGGATCGCCGAGAAGGTCAAGGAATTCTCCGGTACCGAATTGCCCACCGGAGCGCTCGACATCACGCTGTACCGCGACGACCTCAACTTCAAGCCGCCGCGGGCGCTGGCCTCGACCTCGATTCCGGAGGGCGGCATCGATGACGCGACGGTGATCCTCGTCGACGACGTCCTGTACTCAGGCCGCTCCGTGCGCTCGGCCCTCGATGCGCTGCGCGACATCGGCCGCCCCCGCATGGTGCAGCTGGCCGTCCTCGTCGACCGTGGCCACCGCGAACTGCCCATCCGGGCCGACTACGTCGGCAAGAACGTCCCGACGTCGCGCAGCGAGAACGTCAAGGTGCGCTTGTCCGAAACCGACGGCGGAGACGACCACGTCTCCATTGCCCCTTACGGAGGACCCACCAGGTGAAGCATCTGCTGTCCGCCTCGGACCTGAGTCGCGAACAGGCCACGGCCATCCTCGACGACGCCGACAGGTTCCGCGAAGCGCTGCTGGGCCGCGACGTCAAGAAGCTGCCGACGTTGCGCGGCCGCACCGTGATCACCATGTTCTACGAGAACTCCACCCGCACCCGGGTGTCGTTCGAGGTCGCCGGTAAGTGGATGAGCGCCGACGTCATCAACGTCAGCGCCTCCGGATCCTCGGTGGCCAAGGGGGAGTCGCTGCGGGACACCGCGCTGACCCTGCGCGCCGCCGGAGCCGACGCGCTGATCATCCGGCACCCGGCTTCCGGTGCGGCACAACAACTTGCGGCCTGGACCCTGGACGAGCACGGTGGTCCGTCTGTGATCAATGCCGGCGACGGCACCCACGAACACCCGACGCAGGCACTGCTGGATGCGCTGACCATCCGTCAGCGCCTCGGCGGTATCGAGGGCCGGCGGGTGGTGATCGTCGGCGACATCCTGCACAGCCGGGTGGCGCGCTCGAATGTCTCGCTGCTGTCGACACTCGGCGCCGAGGTGGTGCTGGTGGCGCCGCCGACGCTGCTGCCGGTCGGGGTCGCGGACTGGCCGGTGGCCGTCTCGCACGACCTGGATGCCGAACTGCCGGCCGCCGACGCGGTGCTGATGCTGCGCGTGCAGGCCGAGCGGATGAACGGCGCGTTCTTCCCGTCGGCGCGCGAGTACTCGGTGCGCTTCGGCCTGTCGGAGAAGCGCCTGGCCGGCTTGAGCGAGGACACGGTGGTGCTGCACCCCGGTCCGATGCTGCGCGGCATGGAGATCGCGTCGTCGGTCGCGGATTCGTCGCAATCAGCTGTACTGCAACAGGTTTCGAATGGGGTGCATGTGCGCATGGCAGTGCTGTTCCAGCTTCTCGTTGGCGCCGGCCGGGAGGTGATCGCATGAGTGTCTTGATTCGTGGCGTTCGCCTCTACGGCGAGGGCGATCCGGTCGACGTGCTGATCGCCGATGGGCAGATCGCCGAAATCGGGACCGGCCTGACCGGTGACGAGATCATCGACGCCGCCGGCCAGGTCATGCTGCCCGGCTTCGTGGACCTGCACACCCACCTGCGCGAGCCCGGCCGCGAATACGCCGAGGACATCGAAACCGGTTCGGCGGCAGCCGCTCTCGGTGGTTACACCGCGGTGTTCGCCATGGCCAACACCGATCCGGTCGCCGACACCGTCGTCGTCACCGACCACGTCTGGCACCGCGGGCAGCAAGTCGGCCTGGTCGACGTGCATCCGGTCGGCGCGGTCACCGTCGGACTCGACGGCAAGCAGCTCACCGAGATGGGCCTGATGGCCGCCGGCGCCGGGCAGGTCCGGATGTTCTCCGACGACGGCATCTGCGTCGACGACCCGCTGGTGATGCGCCGGGCCCTGGAATACGCAGCGGGACTCGGGGTCCTGATCGCCCAGCACGCCGAGGAACCGCGCCTGACCGTCGACGCCGTCGCGCACGAAGGCCCGAACGCCGCCCGGCTGGGACTGGCCGGCTGGCCGCGCTCGGCCGAAGAGTCCATCGTGGCCCGCGACGCGATCCTGGCCCGCGACGCCGGTGCCCGGGTGCACATCTGCCACGCCTCCACCGCGGGCACCGTCGAGCTGATCAAGTGGGCCAAGGCCCAGGGCATTTCGATCACCGCCGAGGTCACCCCGCACCACCTGTTGCTGGACGACTCGCGCTTGGCTGATTACGACGGCCGCAACCGGGTCAACCCGCCGCTGCGCGAGGCCAGCGACGCCGAGGCGCTGCGCCAGGCCCTGGCCGACGGGGTGATCGACTGCGTCGCAACCGATCACGCCCCGCACGCCGAACACGAGAAGATGTGCGAGTTCGCCCACGCCCGGCCCGGCATGCTCGGCCTGCAGACCGCACTGTCGGTCGTCGTCGAAACCATGGTGGCGCCCGGCCTCCTGAGCTGGCGCGACGTGGCCCGCGTGATGAGCGAGGCCCCGGCCGCCATCGTCGGCCTGCCCGACCAGGGCCGCCCGCTGGCGGTCGGCGAACCCGCCAACCTGACCGTGGTGAATCCCGACGCCACCTGGACGGTGCAGGGCACCGGCCTGGCCAGCCGTTCGGACAACACGCCGTACGAGTCGATGACGCTGCCCGCCACCGTCACCGTGACGATGCTGCGCGGCAAGGTGACTGCGCGGGACGGGCGGAGTCCCGCGTGAACACTCCGACACTGGTCACCTACCTGGTGCTGGCCGCCGTCGTGGTGGTGCTGCTCGGGTTCGCGGTCCGGCAGATGCTCAAGGGCTGGATGCACCGGGTGCAGCGCCAGGCCGGCGCGGTCGGGCTGCTGCCCGCGCTGCCCGACACCGTGGGTCCGGCGACGGTCTCGGCCACCAAGGGCATGTACATCGGCAGCACCTTCACGCCGAGCTGGCAGGACCGAATTGCCGTGGGCTCCCTCGGTTTTCGCAGCAAGGCCGTGCTGACGCGCTACCCCGAAGGCATCATGCTGCAGCTCACCGGCGGCAGCCCGATCTGGATTCCCGAGGAATCCATCACCGCGATCCGCACCGAGCGGGCCATCGCCGGCAAGGTGCTCACCTACGACGGGATTCTCGCCATCCGGTGGCAACTCCCGTCGGGCACCGAAATCGATACCGGATTCCGCAGCGACGACCGTCGCGAACTGGCCAAATGGGTTGAGGAGGACAGTAAGTGACGAGTGACCAGACCGCCGTGCTGGTGCTGGAGGACGGCCGGGTGTTCACCGGAACACCGTTCGGCGCCGTGGGCCAGACCCTGGGAGAGGCGGTGTTCTCCACCGGCATGTCCGGCTACCAGGAGACCCTGACCGACCCGAGCTACCACCGGCAGATCGTGGTGGCCACCGCCCCGCAGATCGGCAACACCGGCTGGAACGGCGAGGACAACGAGAGCCGCGACGACAAGATCTGGGTCGCGGGCTACGCGGTCCGTGACCCGTCGCCGCGCGCCTCGAACTGGCGGGCCACCGGCACCCTCGACGACGAGCTGGTGCGTCAGGGCATCGTGGGTGTCGCCGGCGTCGACACCCGCGCCATCGTGCGCCACCTGCGCAACTTCGGGTCGATGAAGGCCGGCGTGTTCTCCGGAGCCGCTTTGGCGGCGACATCAGGCGCGGGTCCGGCGTCCGTCGATGAGCTGGTGGACCGCGTGCGCAACCAGCCGTCGATGCTCGGCGCGGACCTGGCCGGCGAGGTCAGCACCGATGGCCGATATGTGGTGGAACCCAATGGGGCGCACCGCTTTTCCATCGCGGCCATCGACCTCGGCATCAAGACCAACACCCCGCGCAACTTCGCGGCCCGCGGCATCCGCAGCCACGTGCTGCCGTCGTCGGTGACCTTCGATGAGATCGCCGACCTCAAGGTCGACGGGGTCTTCCTATCCAACGGCCCGGGTGACCCGGCGACCGCCGACCACATGGTCGAGTTCACCAAGCAGGTGCTGTCGGCCGGAATTCCGTTGTTCGGCATCTGCTTCGGCAACCAGATTCTGGGCCGCGCCTTCGGCCGGTCCACCTACAAGATGACCTTCGGCCACCGCGGCATCAACATCCCGGTGGTGGAAAAGGCCACCGGCCGCATCGCGATCACCGCGCAGAACCACGGCTTCGCGCTGGAAGGTGAAGCCGGGGAAGAGTTCGACACCCCGTTCGGCCGCGCGGTGGTCAGTCACACCTGCGCCAACGACGGTGTGGTGGAGGGTGTTTCGCTGCTGGACGGTCGCGCCTTCTCGGTGCAGTACCACCCGGAGGCGGCGGCCGGCCCACACGACGCCGAGTACCTGTTCGACAAGTTCGCCGATCTCATGGCAGGGGATAAGTAATGCCACGCCGTACAGACCTCAACCACATCCTGGTCATCGGGTCCGGCCCGATCGTCATCGGCCAGGCCTGCGAGTTCGACTACTCGGGCACCCAGGCCTGCCGCGTGCTGCGCGCCGAGGGGCTGCAGGTCAGCCTGATCAACTCCAACCCGGCCACGATCATGACCGACCCGGAGTACGCCGACAACACATACGTCGAGCCCATCACTGCCGCCTTCGTCGAGAAGATTTTTGCGCAACAGGCCGAGCGCGGGAACAAGATCGACGCGGTATTGGCCACCCTCGGCGGGCAGACCGCGCTCAACACCGCGGTCGCGCTGCACGAGAACGGTGTGCTGGAGAAGTACGGCGTCGAGATGATCGGCGCGGACTTCGACGCCATCCAGCGCGGCGAGGACCGGCAGAAGTTCAAGGACATCGTCGCCAAGGTCGGCGGCGAATCCGCCCGCAGCCGGGTCTGTTTCACCATGGACGAGGTCCGCGACACCGTCGCCGACCTGGGTCTGCCGGTGGTGGTTCGGCCGTCGTTCACCATGGGTGGCCTGGGCTCGGGTATGGCCTACACCAACGAGGACGTGGAGCGGATGGCCGGCGAGGGCCTGGCCGCATCGCCTTCTGCCAATGTGCTGATCGAGGAATCGATCTACGGCTGGAAGGAATACGAGCTCGAGCTGATGCGCGACCATCACGACAACGTGGTGATCGTCTGCTCGATCGAGAACTTCGATCCGATGGGTGTGCACACCGGTGACTCGGTGACCGTCGCGCCCGCCATGACCCTGACCGACCGCGAATACCAGAAGATGCGTGACCTGGGCATCGCGATCCTGCGCGAGGTCGGCGTCGACACCGGTGGCTGCAACATCCAGTTCGCCATCAACCCGGCAGACGGCCGTCTGATCGTCATCGAGATGAACCCGCGGGTGTCGCGGTCGAGTGCATTGGCTTCCAAGGCAACGGGTTTCCCGATCGCCAAGATCGCCGCCAAGCTGGCCATCGGCTACACCCTCGACGAGATCGTCAACGACATCACGAAGGAAACGCCGGCCTGTTTCGAGCCGACCCTGGACTACGTCGTAGTCAAGGCACCGCGGTTCGCGTTCGAGAAGTTCCCCGGCGCCGACCAGACCCTGACCACCACCATGAAGTCGGTGGGCGAGGCGATGTCGTTGGGCCGCAACTTCATCGAGGCGCTCGGCAAGGTGATGCGGTCGCTGGAGACCAAGCGGGCCGGCTTCTGGACCGGTCTTGATGTCGACAAGACCCTCGACGAGCTGCTCGACGGACTGCGCACCGCGACCGACGGCCGGCTCTATGACATCGAACAGGCGCTGCGCCTTGGTGGTTCGGTCGAGGCCGTGGCCGAGGCATCCGGGGTGGACCCGTGGTTCATCGACCAGATCGCCACCCTGGTGGCGCTGCGCGGCGAACTCGTCGACGCCCCGGTGCTCAATGAGCGCCTGCTGCGTCGTGCCAAGCACAGCGGCCTGTCCGACCGCCAGATCGCCGCGCTGCGGCCGGAATTGGCGGGCGAGACCGGCGTGCGCGCGCTGCGCGAGCGGCTCGGCATCCGGCCGGTGTACAAGACCGTCGACACCTGTGCCGCTGAGTTCGACGCCAAGACGCCGTACCACTACAGCAGCTACGAGCTGGACCCCGCGGCCGAGACCGAGGTGGCCCCGCAGACCGAGAAGCCCAAGGTGCTGATCCTGGGCTCCGGCCCGAACCGCATCGGGCAGGGCATCGAGTTCGACTACAGCTGCGTGCACGCGGCAACCACGTTGAGCGAGGCCGGTTTCGAGACCGTGATGGTCAACTGCAACCCGGAGACCGTCTCGACCGACTACGACACCGCTGACCGGCTGTACTTCGAGCCGCTCACCTTCGAGGACGTGCTCGAGGTCTACCACGCCGAGCAGACCTCCGGGGCCGGCGGCCCGGGTGTGGTCGGCGTGATCGTGCAGCTCGGTGGCCAGACGCCGCTGGGCCTGGCCGACCGGCTGGAGAAGGCCGGCGTGCCGATCGTCGGTACCAGCCCCAAGGCCATCGACCTGGCCGAGGATCGCGGCGAGTTCGGTGAGGTGCTGCGCTTGGCCGGGTTGCCCGCCCCGCGCTTCGGCACCGCAACGAGTTTCGAGCAGGCCCGCCGCATCGCCGCCGACATCGGCTACCCGGTCCTGGTGCGTCCGTCGTACGTGCTGGGCGGCCGCGGCATGGAGATCGTCTACGACGAGCAGACCCTGCAGGGCTACATCGAGCGCGCCACCGAGCTCTCACCCGAGCACCCGGTGCTGGTCGACCGGTTCCTCGAAGACGCCATCGAGATCGACGTCGACGCCCTGTGCGACGGCACCGAGGTGTACATCGGCGGCGTGATGGAGCACATCGAGGAGGCCGGTATCCACTCCGGCGACTCGGCCTGTGCGCTGCCGCCGGTCACGTTGGGCCGCACCGACATCGCCGCCGTGCGGAAGGCCACCGAGGCCATCGCCCACGGCATCGGCGTGGTCGGGCTGCTCAACGTGCAGTACGCGCTCAAGGACGACGTGCTCTACGTGCTGGAGGCCAACCCGCGTGCCAGCCGGACCGTGCCCTTCGTGTCGAAGGCCACCGCCGTGCCGCTCGCCAAGGCCTGTGCCCGGATCATGTTGGGCGCCAACATCGCCCAGCTGCGTGCCGAAGGCATCCTGGTCGCCGAGGGCGACGGCGCCGCTGTCGCGTCCAACGCGCCGATCGCGGTGAAGGAAGCCGTGCTGCCGTTCCACCGGTTCCGCAAAGCCGATGGCTCGCAGGTCGATTCGCTGCTCGGGCCGGAGATGAAGTCGACGGGCGAGGTCATGGGTATCGACAGCGATTTCGGTACCGCCTTCGCCAAGAGCCAGACCGCGGCCTACGGCTCGCTGCCCTCGGGCGGCACGGTGTTCGTGTCGGTGGCCAACCGCGACAAGCGCTCGCTGGTGTTCCCGGTCAAGCGGCTGGCCGATCTCGGCTTCCGGGTGCTGGCCACCGAGGGCACCGCGGAGATGCTGCGCCGCAACGGCATTCCGTGTGAGGTCGTGCGTAAGAACTTCGAGGAACCCAGCCCGGACCGGCCGGCGATGTCGGCGGTCGACGCCATCAAGGCCGGCGAGGTCGACATGGTGATCAACACGCCGTACGGCAACTCGGGTCCGCGTATCGACGGCTACGAGATTCGGTCGGCCGCGGTGTCGGCCAGCATCCCGTGCGTGACGACGGTGCAGGGCGCCTCGGCCGCGGTGCAGGGCATCGAAGCCGGCATCCGCGGAGACATCGGGGTCCGGTCGCTGCAGGAGCTGCACAGCCAGTTGGGTGCCAAGTGAGCTTCGGCTCAAAACTGCGCGCTGCCATGGCACAGCGGGGTCCGCTGTGCCTTGGCATCGACCCGCACCCGGAGCTCTTGAGCGCCTGGGGTCTGCCCGTTTCGGCGGACGGTGTGGCGGCGTTCAGTGACATCTGCGTCGAGGCGTTCGCGGGTTTCGCGATCGTCAAGCCGCAGGTCGCGTTTTTCGAGGCCTACGGTGCGGCCGGGTTCGCCGTCCTGGAGCGGACCATCGCCCGGCTGCGGGAGGCCGGCGTGCTGGTGTTGGCCGACGCCAAGCGCGGCGACATCGGCTCGACCATGGCCGCCTACGCCCAGGCGTGGGCCGGTGATTCGCCGCTGGCCGCCGATGCGGTGACGGCATCGCCGTACCTCGGCTTCGGCTCGCTGCAGCCACTGCTCGACGTCGCCGCCGCCAACGGCCGTGGGGTGTTCGTGCTGGCTGCCACGTCCAATCCGGAGGGTGCTTCGGTGCAGCGCGCGGTGGCCGGTGACCGCACGGTGGCGCAGTCGATCGTCGACTCCGTCGCCGCGGTGAACGCCGGTGCCGATGGCTCGGTGGGCGTCGTGGTCGGCGCGACGCTGGCGGAGGTGCCCGATCTGTCCCGGCTGGGCGGACCGGTGCTCATGCCCGGAGTCGGCGCGCAGGGCGGCCGTCCCGACGCGCTGGCCGGGCTCGGCGGCGCCCAGCCCGGCACTCTGCTGCCTGCGGTGTCGCGCGAGGTGCTCCGGGCCGGACCGGACGTCGCGGCCGTGCGGGCCGCGGGGGAGCGGTTGCGCGATGCCGTCGCTTATCTGGCCTGAGGCCTACTCGGCCTGACGCCTGCGGCGCCGGCGAATCCAGAGCACCGCGACCAACACCCCGCCGCCGAGCGCGGCCGCGAGCAGTGCCAGCCCCGTGACGCCGCCGCGGTCGCGGGTCCGGTAGACGACCTGTGCGTAGTCGGAATCCGTTGCGGCACTGGTGAATACGTAGTCGCCGTCGATGAGCTGGGGCTGGCCGAGATAATTGGTCCAGTGGGTCAGGTAGCGGCCCTGGTAGCCGGCCAAGGCCGGTGAGTCGGTCCGGCCGGCGTACTGCAGGGTCGGGGCGTTCCCGGAGACGGGTACCGAGCTCGGATCCATCCGGTGGTCGGCCAGCACATACAGGTCGACACTCTGCGGCCCCGTCGCCGACCGGGACAGCCGCATCGGATAGACGGCGGTGCTGGACGCGAACGACAGCCGCAGCGGTTGCAAGGTTCCCGTCAGCGTGGTGTCACCCGCATCCGGGGCGAGCTGGATCGCGACGATCTCCCAACGGGCCGCGACGTAGTACGCGAGGTTGGCGTCGAGTCCGTCGGGGTGGGGGAAGCCTTTGGCTGTCAGCCAGCTCGTGAGGGCGGCCGGGTCATCGGCGGCCAGGCGCGTGACGTCGAACGGCCCGATCCGCCGGCTGGACAGCACGTTGACGCCGCCGGGACGCGCGCCCGCCCCTTCGAGTGCACCCCGCGAACCTCCGGTGAGCCAGTCGAAGGTGGGCCACCAGTTGTCCCGGTATTCGATCCGCGGCGCAGTGATGCGCGCCAGCTCGTCGAACACTCCTCCGTCGCCCAAGGTGACCTGGGCGGCAGACGGGACGGGCATCACCCAGGCGGCCCGATCCGAGGCGCCGCGAATCCCGAACGACATGAGGATGTCCTCGGTGCTGCCGTCCCACGCGATGAGGGCCCGTTCGTCGACGACGGCGGCTCCGGCGCGGTCGGGGATGTAAGCGCCACAGCCGCAGGCCCATGCCGGAGCTGCGATGTTCACCGTCAGGGAGGCGAACATCAGCATCGAGACGCACAGCAACCGGTACGCGACAGCCATCGGCATGAACGTACCGGCCGTGCGCCTCAGGTCACAGCGGAATCCAGATGGGGCCGAGCCAGAAGCCCCAGGCGTTGAAGCCCTGGTCGAATACCGGGTTCACCCACTGGCCGTTGTAGCTGAACGGCTGGTGGTCCCAGCGGCCGTCATCGATGCCGCGGCCATGCCAGTCACGGCCACGGTCGTCACGCCAGCCGTCCCGGTCGCCCCGCCAGTCGATGCCGCGCTGCCAGCCGCCACGGTCGCCACCCCAGCCGCCTCGGTCGCCACCACGGTCGTCGCGGTGGTCGTCATGCCCCGCGCACGGTGCGCCCGGCGGGCACCAGTCGGCGCTCGCGGTCGCCAGGCCGATGCCGAAGAGTCCGGCGGCGCCGATGCCGGCCGCCAGGGTGGACGCGGTCAATGCCTGTTTGATCTTCATGCAGCTGACGCTATGGCGGCCCGATGGGCGTGCACTTAGCTGAACTTAGGTGTGTGCTGTGTATGCGGTCACGTTGCGGGAACGTTGCGCTGAAGGTTTCCTGTCGGTTTCCGGGGAGTCTGGGAAGGCATTGTGCGGGAGCAATTTTCGTCGCCGATGTCTCGCCGGTTCGACGCCGTCGTGAAGTTGCGATCGTGCATGCCGAGTTTGCCCTGCAGATGCCAGACGGCCCGCCACCTGACGTGGCGGGCCGTCTGGCTGCGGGTCGGGTCAGCGGGCCTCGATCACAGCGGAATCCAGATCGGGCCGAGCCAGAAGCCCCAGGCGTTGTGCCCGTTGTCCCACACCGGGTTCACCCACTGGCCGTTGTAGTCGAACGGCTGGTGGTCGAAGCGGGCGTCGTCGATGCCGCGGTGCTGCCAGTCGCGGCCCTGGTTGTCGTGCCAGCCGTCGTCACGGCCGACCGGGGCGGCCGGGCCCCGGTTGTCGCCCGGGCCGCGGTTGTCATCTGGACCGCCACGGTTGTCGCCCGGACCGCGGTGGTCGTCGTGCTGGCCGCACGGCGCGTTCGGTGGGCACCCCGGGTCGGCATTGGCGCCGGCCAGGCCGACACCGAACAATCCGGCGACGCCGATACCGGCTGCCAGGGTGGATGCGGTCAACGCTCGCTTGAAGTTCATCGCGGCTCACCTTCTTCTTTGATGTGGTGGGCGGGTTGTCGCCACACTGGAACTCAAGTTAGGACTGCCTAATGTGTGTGTACTTTGGCGTCATTAGGTGTGTGCTGTGCGTGCCGCAACGGTTTGGCCACGAGGCGCTGATCGTTGCCTGTGGGAAGTGCGACCACATGGGAAAACGTTGGGCAGGAATCAGTTTCATCACGACCGTGCCACCGGTCCGGCGCCGAGCTGGCCCGGTTGCCGCGGGAATCGTGACGCTTCCGAGTTTGCGGAGTCTGCGTGGCAGCGCACGGCGGCGCGGTGTTGCCCAACTCCCGGGGTGTCGAACCGACCGTCGAGCGGGCTGAAACGGGCTATTTGGGCGGTTCAACCACCCAAATAGCTGAATTGGGCCACCAGCGCGTCACCCGCGGCGCATCAACCCATCGGACTCGGCACCGACACGCCCGACACGCCGTGACCTGCGAAAATTTTCCTGAATCGACCCTGATGACGGCCCGAAAATCGGCCGGACCCGGTCCCGGTCGAGCAGCCGTCGTCCCACTGAGTGCTCAAAACCCTTGATACGCAGGCAGATCTGCGACTGAAGCGCTTGAGCGCAGCCCCTGTCGAGCTTGCACTTCGCGGCCATCTGGAGCCGCCGTTCGCACTACACGCTGGGCTTTTAGCTTCGTTACCCGGGGGGTGGGGTTAGCGCTTGTCGGTAAGCGTGGGTACGGTCGTCGTCGCTGGCTGGTTCACCCCAGCCGTGACAGAAATTATTTGACGGAGATACGGAGGAACCCCGTGGCCCTTCCCCAGTTGACCGACGAACAGCGCGCGGCAGCGTTGGAGAAGGCTGCTGCCGCACGTCGAGCACGTGCCGAGTTGAAAGACCGGCTCAAGCGCGGCGGCACCAACCTCAAGCAGGTCCTGACGGACGCCGAGACCGACGAGGTTCTCGGCAAGATGAAGGTTTCCGCTCTGCTGGAAGCCTTGCCCAAGGTTGGCAAGGTCAAGGCGCAGGAGATCATGACCGAGCTGGAGATCGCTCCGACCCGCCGTCTGCGCGGACTGGGCGACCGTCAGCGCAAGGCCCTGCTGGAAAAGTTCGACTTTTCCTGATCTGACGCAAGACTGACGAGCAGTAGGGGCCGGACGGCGATGAACCGTGTTGTTGTGCTGGCCGGCCCCTCTGCCGTGGGTAAATCGACGGTCGTGCGCTGCCTGCGTGAGCAGGTGCCCGACCTGCATTTCAGTGTCTCCGCCACGACGCGTGCACCGCGTCCGGGCGAGGTCGACGGTGTCGACTACACGTTTGTCTCGGCCGAAGAGTTCCAGCGCCTCATCGATGACGGTGAGCTGCTCGAATGGGCCGAAATTCATGGGGGACTACAGCGCTCCGGTACCCCCGCCCGGCCGGTCCGGGAAGCCATCGCCGCTGGTCAACCCGTCCTCATCGAGGTCGATCTGGCCGGCGCTCGGGCCGTCAAACAAGCCATGCCGGAGGTGCTGACGGTCTTCCTCGCGCCGCCTAGTTGGGAAGCGCTGGAGAGCCGGCTCATCGGCCGCGGCACCGAGAGTGCCGAGGTCCAGGCCCGTCGCCTGGCTACCGCGCGGGCCGAACTGGCCGCTCAGGACAGTTTCGATGTGACTGTTGTCAACAGTCAGTTGGAATCCGCCTGTGCAGAATTGGTATCCTTGCTGGTGGGCCGCTGAGCGGTCTGCGCTTAACGCCCAGATATCGCTGATAGCGACTCCAATCTTCACACCGAACGCCGGGAGAACACTTCGTGAGCACCACTGTCGAGAGCATCGACTCCGACGCCGCCATCGCCTACGACACGCCGCTGGGTATCACCAACCCGCCCATCGACGAGCTGCTGGATCGTGTGTCGAGCAAGTACGCGCTGGTGATCTACGCCGCGAAGCGTGCGCGCCAGATCAACGACTACTACAACCAGCTCGGTGACGGCATCCTCGAGTACGTCGGCCCCCTGGTCGAGCCGGGTCTGCAGGAGAAGCCGCTGTCGATCGCCATGCGCGAGATCCACGGCGACCTGCTCGAGCACACCGAGGGCGAGTAAGGCCGCGTAGGCGCCGAACATGGCCGACCGCAAGCGCATCGTCGTCGGAGTCGCCGGAGGTATCGCCGCCTACAAGGCGTGCACCCTGGTTCGTCAGCTGAGCGAGGCCGGCCATTCGGTCCGCGTGGTGCCGACCGAGTCGGCGCTGAAGTTCGTCGGCGCCGCCACCTTTGAAGCACTGTCCGGCAATCCCGTGCACACGGGAGTGTTCGAGGACGTCTCCGAGGTACCGCACGTCCGGTTCGGTCAACAGGCCGACCTGGTCGTGGTCGCGCCGGCCACCGCCGACCTGATGGCACGTGCGGTGGCGGGCCGCGGCGATGATCTGCTGACCGCCACCCTGCTCACCGCGCGCTGTCCGGTGCTGTTCGCCCCGGCGATGCACACCGAGATGTGGTTGCACCCCGCCACCGTCGAGAACGTCGCGACATTGCGGCGTCGTGGCGTTGTGGTGCTGGACCCCGCTTCCGGGCGCCTCACCGGCGCCGACAGCGGCCCCGGACGCCTGCCGGAGGCCGAAGAGATCACCACCTTCGCGCAGCTGCTCCTGGAGCGCGGTGACGCGTTGCCCCATGATCTGGCCGGGGTCAAGGTCGTCGTCACCGCTGGTGGCACCCGAGAGGCCATCGACCCGGTCCGGTTCATCGGCAACCGCAGCTCGGGCAAGCAGGGCTACGCCGTGGCCCGCGTGATGGCCCAGCGCGGCGCCGAGGTCACGCTGATCGCCGGAAACACCGCAGGCCTGGCCGATCCGGCCGGCGTGGACGTGGTGCACATCAGCTCGGCCGCGCAGCTGCGGGACTCGGTGTTCAAATACGTGCCCGACGCGCAGGTGCTGGTGATGGCCGCCGCCGTCGCCGATTTCCGTCCTACCGAGGTAGCGACCAGCAAGATCAAAAAGAAGCACGGCCCCGGTGAAGCGGAGGCCGCGCCCGTCATCGAACTGACCCGAACCGACGACATCCTCGCCGGCGCGGTGCGGGCCCGCACCGACGGTCAGCTGCCGAACCTGCGCGCCATCGTTGGATTCGCCGCCGAGACCGGCGACGCCAACGGCGACGTGCTGTTCCACGCCCGGGCCAAGCTGCAGCGCAAGGGCTGTGACCTGCTGGTTGTCAACGCGGTGGGGGACGGCAGGGCCTTCGAGGTCGACGTCAACGACGGTTGGCTGCTGGCGGCGGACGGGACCGAGTCAGCGCTGGAGCACGGGTCCAAGACGTTGATGGGCAGCCGCATCGCCGACGCGATCGGGGCGTTCCTGCGCGGCAACGACGAATGACCATCGCCTGAACCGTGCCGCAGCCGGGTTTGCTGCGCGGGGGTACACGACAGTTGTTAGGCGGGCGCGGATATTATGCGCCGGACTAAAGTTTTGGAAGGGAATTGCGACGTGAGTGAAGGTCGGCTGTTTACCAGCGAGTCAGTGACCGAAGGACATCCGGACAAGATCTGCGACGCCATCAGCGATTCCGTGCTGGACGCGCTGCTCGCGCAGGATCCCAAGTCGCGGGTTGCGGTAGAGACCCTGGTGACCACGGGTCAGGTGCACGTCGTCGGTGAGGTGACCACCAACGCCAAGGAAGCATTTGCCGACATCCCGCTGATCGTCCGTGACCGGATCCGCCAGATCGGCTACGACCACTCCGACAAGGGCTTCGACTACGCCACCTGCGGTGTGAACATCGGCATCGGTGCGCAGTCCCCGGACATCGCCGCGGGCGTCGACACCGCCCACGAGGCGCGCGTCGAGGGCGCCGGCGACCCGCTGGACGCCCAGGGCGCCGGCGACCAGGGCCTGATGTTCGGCTACGCCATCAACGACACCCCCGAGCTGATGCCGCTGCCGATCGCGCTGGCGCACCGGCTGTCGCGGCGCCTGTCCGAGGTCCGCAAGAGCAACACCGTCGACTACCTGCGTCCGGACGGCAAGACCCAGGTCACCATCGAGTACCGCGACAACGTCCCGGTCCGCCTCGACACCGTGGTGCTGTCGACCCAGCACGCCGAGGGCGTCGACCTGGACGGCACCCTGGCCCCGGACATCCGCCGCCACGTCGTCGAGACCGTGCTGGCCGACCTGGCGCACGAGACCATGGACACCTCCGACTTCCGGCTGCTCGTCAACCCGACCGGCAACTTCGTGGTCGGTGGCCCGATGGGTGACGCCGGCCTGACCGGCCGCAAGATCATCGTCGACACCTACGGCGGCTGGGCCCGCCACGGCGGCGGCGCCTTCTCCGGCAAGGACCCGTCAAAGGTGGACCGCAGCGCCGCGTACGCGATGCGCTGGGTGGCCAAGAACGTCGTCGCTGCCGGCCTGGCCGACCGCGTCGAGGTCCAGGTGGCCTACGCCATCGGCAAGGCCGCCCCGGTGGGCCTGTTCGTCGAGACCTTCGGCACCGAGCACTTCGACCCGGCCCGCATCGAGAAGGCCATCACCTCGGTCTTCGACCTGCGTCCCGGCGCCATCATCCGCGACCTGGACCTGCTGCGCCCGATCTACGCGCCGACTGCCGCGTACGGCCACTTCGGCCGTACCGACATCGAACTGCCGTGGGAGCAGCTCGACAAGGTCGACGACCTGAAGGCCTCCGTCTAAGTCTTTCTGCGCGAGCAGACACGGACCCCCTGAATCGATCGATTCAGGGGGTTTCGTGTCTGGTCAGCTGACGGGCTGAGGCTCCAGCCGGTTCGTCCGGTGCAGCCGGTACAGGGCCAGCGCGACCAGCAGGCTGATGGTCGTGAGCGCGACCCAGATGAGTTCGGGTCGGCCGGCATCGCGTGCGGTCTCCATCAGCGCTCCGGTGGCGAGGTTCCCCACCAGGATGCCGATGCCGACGATGGTGTTGTAGAAGCCGTAGTAGGTCGCGACGAGCCGGTCGCCGGCGAGCGAGACCACGGTGTCCATCTCGAACGGGTACACCGCGGCCGATCCGACGGCCAGCAGCGCGGCCGTCGTCAGCAGCGCGGCCACCGCGACCGGTCGGCCCCACCGGTCATCGGGCACGACGATCAACGGGACGAACGCCGCCGCCAGAACCAGCACCCCGATCGTCAGCGACTGGGCGCGGCCGTACCGCGCGGTGAACCAGGACGTGATGCGGATTTGGCCACCGATGGCGACCAGCCCCGACACCGCGAAAACGGCTGCCACGATGGCTGATTCGTGGTGCGGCGCGAGCACCCCGGCGTGCAGCGGCAGCGCCAGGTACACCTGGAACGTCACCACATAGGTGCCCACCATCGACGCTGCGAACAACAGGAACGGCCGGTTGGCCAGCACGGTGCGCCAGTCGTGCAGGACCGAGACGCGTTCGGTGGCAGCATGATCGGCGTGATCCTTCGGCAGCGCGAATAGCTGCGCGATGGTCAGCACCGCGAACACCACCGCCGCCATGCCCGCGGTGACCCGGAAGTCCAGCGCCATCAGGGCCAGCCCCACCAGCGGGCCGGCCAGGATGCCACCCTGATAGAAGACGTTGAACACCGTGAATGCCGCCACCCGGCGCTCGCTGGAGTCCGCGGCCAGGTAGGCCCGCACCGCGGGGTTGAACAACGCCCCCGCGAAACCCGTTGCCGCCGAGGCGATGAGCAGCGTCGGCAGGGATTGCGCGACCGCCAGCAGCCCGAAGGCGCCCGTGCGCAACAGGCAGCCCGCCACGATCAGCGGCTTGTAGCCGAGCCGGTCGGCCAGCGTCCCACCGACGATGAACATGCCCTGTTGCGAGAAGTTCCGCACCCCGAGTACCAGCCCGATGGCCCAGCCGGCCAAGCCGAGCGGGCCGGCCAGATACCCGGCCAGGTACGGCATCAGCATGTAGAACCCGAGGTTGATGCCGAACTGGTTGAGCATCAGCACCCGGCTGGGCCAGCCGAAGCTGCGGAATTGGGCGAGGACCTCCATCACCGCACCTCCGTCACAGCGATGCCGCATCGGGCCTGCGTACCGTCGCGCAGCGCGTCCACGAATCCACCACGCGCTCAGCGGGATCGGTGATCACTGCCGGTTCGGACGGCGGTTCGATCCCCAGTAGGTTGTGCTCGCGGCAGTAGTCGTCGTTGTAGACGGTGTCGAAATACCGTTGCGGCCCATCGGGAAAGATCGCGGCGATCGTGGTGTCCGGATCGTGATGGCGCGCCGCCCAGCCGGCGACCAGCGCCACCGCGCCACCGCTCCAGCCGCTACTGGCATAGCTGGTCCCGGCCAGCGCGCGGCAGGCCCACACCGCTTCGGCGGGCGCCACCCAGTGCACCTCGGAGAACGCGTCGTAGTCGACGTTGTCCGGGTAGATGCTCGACCCCAGGCCGCGCATGAGGCGACTCTGTGCGGGCTGGCCGAAGATCGTCGACCCGATGGTGTCGACGCCGATCAGCTTGAGATCAGGATTGAACTCGCGCAACACTTTTGCCACCCCGGCCGAATGGCCGCCGGTGCCGACCGAGCACACCAGGACGTCGACGGTGCCGAGCTGCGACTGCAGTTCCAGGGCAAGATCGCGGTAGGCGTCGACGTTGTCGGGGTTGTTGTACTGGTCGGGGTACCAGGCGGTGGGATCGCCGGCCAGGATCTGGGCCACCCGGTCGCGGCGGGCCTGCTGCCAGCCGCCGGTCGGGTGTGGTTCGGTGACGAGGTCGATGTCGGCGCCGTACGCGGCCAGCATCCGCAGCATCATCGGTTCCATGCCCGGATCGGTCACCAGGGTGACCGGGTGCCCGTACACGGTGCCGGCCAGGGCCAGGCCGAGTCCGAGTGTGCCGCTGGTGGATTCGACGATCCGCGCGCCGGGCAGCAGGTCACCGCGGGCGCGGCCGCGTTCGACCATGTACATCGCGGGCCGGTCCTTCATGCCACCGGGGTTGACGCCTTCGAGCTTGGCCCAGAAGCCCCGGTCGTCGGTGGTGAACGGTGCGGCGATCCGAAGTACCGGGGTGCCGCCGACCATGGTGCCGGGGCGGTCGTAGCGAGCCAGCCGGCACGGCCCGGACGCCGGCCGAGTGGATTTTCTGGGCAGGGTGAGATTGGTCGAATTGTTCATGAGTGCATCACTTTTCGCTTGAGGCCGCGGCGCGGCAGCGGAATCGGGCAGCGAACACCGACCGGCCACTAAGCGTGGCCGATCTGCGCTGACCGATCAGCGTCGGGAGATGCAGAGCCGGGTCAGGACCGCCCGGCCGGTGTGAATCTGAAGCGCGCGGCGCGGCGGACCCCGGCCGGTCTGGGGCGCCAACGCGCGCCAGCACACCATGAGGACGCCGAGGGTCACCACCAGGCCCAGCGCCAGGAGGTTGGAGGCGGAGCGGGGGAGTCCGGCGGTGGTCACCAGCTCCGGGGCCGACGGGGCCGAGCCGTCCCGCGCGTGTGGGTGCTGCGCGGCCACCGAGGGCAGCGTGTGTCCCGGGGCGACGAGCGTGGGGGCGGCGTGATCATGCGGCGTGGCAACAGGCTTGGCGCTCAACTGAATACCGATGCCGAGACCGAGCAGGGTGACGAGCAGCACGGCCGCTGCCCGCCATCGCATCGGCCGGGAAGTCACGTTCGCGACTGTACCGACGTTTCGGCGCCCATAGCCGGGCCGATGCGTTTCGTGCGGCAAAAGTTATCGGGTTCAAAGAACTTTCATACGAGTGCGGGCCTAGCGCTCACGCGCTGAACTCGTAGTCGTCGAGGTCGAACCGGCGGCTGCGGATGTAGGCCTCCACTGTGGTGGCCGGCCGCAGTGGCACGTCGCCGTTCTTGTCGAAGTAGTAGCTGTTGGCCGACTGGCAGCTGTCCTGCCAGAACACCTGCCGGTGACGTTTGCTCAACATCTCGGCGAAGTATCGGTCATTGGCTTCCTGGGATACCTCGACCCGGTGGGCGCCAACCTTTTCGGCGCGTTGCAGGCACCGCACGATGTGGTGGACTTGAGCTTCGATCAGCGCGAAATAGGACGAGCCCACATACCCGTACGGCCCCATGACGGTGAAGAAGTTGGGGAAGCCGGGGATGCTGACGCCCTCGTAGGCCTGCAGCCGCTGCGTCTCCCAGAACTCGCCGAGGGTGTGCCCGTCGGCGCCGGTGACGGGGAACGTCGGGACGCTGTCGACGTCCATCACCTTGAACCCGGTGGCGAGGATCAGGACGTCCACCTCGTGGTCCTGCCCGTCGGTGGTGCGCACGCCGCTCGGGGTGATGCGCTCGATGGATTCGGTTATCAGACTGACATTTTCGCGGTTGTAGGTCGCGAGGTAGCTGTTGTGGAAGCCCGGCCGTTTGCAGCCCACCGCGTAGCGCGGGGTGAGCTTGTCGCGCACCACCGGGTCGTGGACTTCGCGACGTAGGAACGACCGTCCCATGCGGGCCGCGCCGTCGGCCAACGGGAAGACGCTGTAGTACTGCGCCGACAGCGGGAAGGTCAGCTCGACGTAGGCCTGGCTGGCCAGCCGCTGCAGCGTCTTGCCGCCCGGGATGCGCATCGCCCACCGGGCCGCGGCCGGCAGCGGTAGGTCCAGCTTGGGGAAGCACCAGATCGGCGTCCGCTGAAACACCGTGAGCTGCTCCACGATCGGTGCGATCTCGGGGATCACCTGGACCGCCGAGGCGCCGGTGCCGATGATCGCGACGCGCTTGCCGCTCAGGTCGATGTGGGAGTCCCAGCGCGCGGTGTGAAGCGTGATACCGGCGAAGTCGGTCACGCCCTCGATGTCCGGCGGCTTGGGCACCGTCAGCACGCCGCTGCCGTTGATCAGGAACCGCGCGGTGAGTGTGCCGCTGCTGGTGTGCACGCGCCAGAGGTCGGTGGCGTCGTCGTACTCGGCGCCGGTGACCTCGGTGCCGAAGCGGATCCGGTCTCGCAGTCCGTACTTGTCGACGCAGTGCTCGGCGTATGCCTTGAGCTCATGGCCTTTGGCGTAGGTGCGGGACCAATCCGCGCTCTGCTCGAAAGAGAACTGATAGGAGAACGACGGAATATCCACGGCGACACCGGGATAGGTGTTCCAGAACCAGGTGCCGCCCGGCCCGGAGCCGGCTTCGAGGATTTGGTAGTCACCGAGCCCGGCCCGGTCCAGCAGGATGCCGGCCCCGATCCCGGAGAAGCCGGCGCCGACGATCACAGTTTGGACATCAGGCGTTGTCATGGCTCCATACTCGCGCGAGCAGACGCAAAACTGTCGCGTTTGTCGCAAAAACGACAGGTTTGCTGGGGGCACCTCCCTCTGGGGGACTGCTCGCGAGAGAACAGCTAGGTGTGGAGGGCTGCCTTCAGTGCCGCCAGGCCCCGGTTGGTGGCCTCGGTGGCCACCGGCGAGGCCAGCGCGAGGCTGACGAAGCCGTGCACCATGGTCGGTTCGTTGCTCAACTCGACCGGAACCCCGGCTGCGGCAAGCAGTTTGGCGTATACGGCGCCGTCATCGCGCAGTGGGTCGTGCTCGGCGGTACCGATGTAGGCGGGCGGCAGCCCGGCCAGCGACTCGGCGTTGGCCGGGGCCAGGTCGGTCGGCAGCGTCGAGGCGTCACTGATGTCCACGCCGGGCAGGTACCAGGACAGGAAGGCCGCGGTCACATTGCTGTTGAGCATGGGTGCGTCGGCGTTCTCGGTGAACGACGGCAGCGTGGTGTCACCGGTGGTCGCGGGGTACCAGAGCAGCTGGAACGTCAGGTTCGGGCCGCCGGCGTCGCGCGCCCGCTGCGCCATCACCGCGGAGATGTTGCCGCCCGCGGAGTCACCGGCCACCGCGATGCGCGCCGGGTCGCCGCCCAGTTCGGCGGCATGCGCGGCAACCCACTGCAGCGCGGCCCAAGAATCCTCGATACCGGCCGGGAACGGATGCTCAGGTGCCAGCCGGTACTCGATCGACACCACGATGGCGCGGGCGCCGATGGCGTGGGCCCGGGCCACGTGATCGTGCGAATCCAGGTTGCCGATCGCCCAGCCGCCACCGTGGTAGAAGACCACCACCGGCAGCGGACGCGTCTCACCATCGATGGGCGGCCAGTAGATGCGGGCCGGAATCTGGCCTGCGTCACCGCAATCGAGCACGCGGTTCTCGATCCGCAGGTCCGGCAACATCGCCGCGGGTGGTCGCATCGCAGCGATCTTGGCCCGGGCCACCTCGACGCCGTCGTCGATGGTGAACTCCAGCGGCACGGCGTCCAGGAGGGCTTTGAGGATCGGGTCGATATCAGGCCGAGTGTCCGGCGTCACATCCGAGGTCATGCCTCAGGCTAACGCGGCCTTGAGCGCAGCGATTCCGCGGTCAGCCGCCTCGGTCGTCGCCGGCACCACGCCGTGGTAGCCGAGATAGCCGTGCACCACGGTCTCTGCGTTGTGCACCTCGACGGAAACCCCCGCCGCGGTGAGCATTTGGCCATACGTGATGCCGTCGTCGCGCAGTGGGTCGTATCCGGCGACGGCGATGTACGCCGGTGCCAGCCCGGCCAGTGACTCGGCGCGCGCGGGCACCAGTGCGGCCGGCGGATTCCGCAGGTCGACACCCGTGGCATACAGCAACGAGAAACCACCGACGGCGTCGCGGCCCAGGACCGGCGCGTCGGCGTTCTCGGTGAACGACGGCAGCGAGGTGTCCCAGGTGGTCGCCGGGTACCACAGCAGCTGGGCTCGCAGCGTGATGCCGGCATCGCGGGCCAGCTGTGCGACCACGGCGGCGAGATTTCCGCCGGCCGAATCACCGGCCACGGCAAGGCGGTTCGGGTCACCGCCGATCTCCTCGGCATGGGCGGCCACCCACTGGGTGACGGCCCAGACGTCGTCCACCGCCGCGGGGAACGGGTGCTCGGGGGCCAGCCGGTAATCCACCGACACCACCACCGCGCCGGTCCCGGCGGCATGCAGCCGGGCGGTGCCGTCATAGGTGTCCAGGTCACCGACCACCCAGCCGCCGCCGTGGAAGAACAGCACCACCGGTGCCGACGGTTCGATGTCCGGTGGCCAGTAGATCCGGACGGGCACGCCGTCGATGACGCGGTCCTCGGCGCGGACCTCCTCGAACACCGCCTTGCGCGGCAGCTCACGGAACCGGGCTCGAGCGGCTTCGACGCCGCCGTCCATGGTCAATTGGAACGGAACTGCTTCCAGTACCTTTTGCAGAATGGGATCGAGTGGGGGACGCACAGTGTCCGACATGAGTTCACCGTACGCACCGCGCTGGCGGCTCTGGGTGGCGGCCGCAGTGGTCGCCGCCGGCTACGGCATCTTCCTCATCGCGACGGCGCTGCGGCTGCCGTCGGGCGCTGACCTGACCGGGCAGTTCGCTCTGCAGCCCGAGATCAAGGCGCTGCCCGCGCTGCTGCTGGCCGTGGCCGCGGCCGGACACGCCATCGTCCGCGAACGCCGCTGGTTGGTGGCCGCGCTGGTGTTCTCGGCGGGCGGTGACTTCCTGCTGGCCATGCCGTGGTGGCAGCCGGGCGGGGTGCCGTCGTTCGTGTTCGGGCTCGGCTCGTTCCTGATCGCGCACCTGTGTTTCCTGGCCGCGCTGCTGCCGCTGGCCCGGCGCACTCCGGCAGCCACCGCCGGCGCCGCGGTGCTGGTCGTCGTCTGCATCGGGCTGGTCGTCTGGTTCTGGCCCAGCCTGGTCGCGCAAAAGATGACCATCCCCGTCACCGTCTACATGGCGGTCCTGGTGGCCATGGTGTGCGCGGCGCTGTTCGCCGACCTGCCGACCCGCTGGACCGCACTCGGGGCACTGTGTTTCGCGGTGAGTGACGGCATGATCGGCATCAGCAAGTTCGTCCTCGGCGACGAGACACTGGCGGTCCCGATCTGGTGGGCATACGCCGCCTCGTTGCTCCTGATCACCGCCGGGTTCTTCGCAGGCCGGACGGTGTCGACGGTGTCGCCCCTGTCTGCTACACCGGCTGCGTGACCGTCACCAGGACGCAGGCCGAACACGAGCCCGTGGCTCGGGTGCTGCCGATGCTGTCGGTGCCGCACCTGGACCGCGAGTTCGACTACCTGGTGCCTGCCGACCTGTCCGACGACGCGCAGCCGGGCGTGCGGGCCAAGGTCCGGTTCAACGGCCGCCTGGTCGACGCGTTCATTCTCGAAAGACGTTCGGACACCGACCATTCGGGCAAGCTCGGCTGGCTGGACCGTGTGGTCTCGGCCGAGCGGGTACTGACCCCGGATGTGCAGCGCCTCGCCGAAGCCGTGGCCGCCCGGTACGCCGGCAGCCGACCAGACGTGCTGCGGCTGGCCATTCCGCCGCGGCACGCCACCGTGGAAAAAGGTCCGCCGCCGGAACTCCCGCCGTTCGCTCCGCAGCACGTCGACCCCGGTGCCTGGCAGCCGTACGCCCGCGGTGAGCAGTTCCTCGAGGCGCTCGCCGAGGGCCGTGCGGCGCGCGCGGTGTGGCAGGCCCTGCCGGGGGAGGACTGGGCCAAGCGGCTGTGTGAGGCGGCGGCCGTCGTCGTCAACGCCGGGCGCGGTGCGCTGCTGATCGTCCCGGACCAGCGTGACGTCGACGCCGTCCACGCCGCGGCCCTGACCTTGGTCGACGACAACCGGGTGGTGGCGCTGTCCGCGGGCCTCGGCCCGTCCCAGCGCTACCGGCGGTGGCTGGCGGTGCTGCGCGGCCAGGCCCGGCTCGTGATCGGCACGCGCAGCGCGGTGTTCGCGCCCGTCGCCGACCTCGGGCTCATCGTCGTGTGGGACGACGGCGACGACTCCCTGTCCGAGCCCCGCGCGCCGTATCCGCACGCCCGCGAGGTCGCGATGCTGCGTGCACACCAATTGCGTTGTGGCGCAATCATCGGTGGCTTCTCGCGCACTGCCGAGGCGCATGCGCTGGTACGCAGCAAGTGGGCGCACGATCTGGTCGCCGGGCGCAGTGTGGTGCGGGCCCGGGCCCCGCGGGTCGTCGCGCTGGACGACGACGCACACACCCATGAACGCGACGCCGCCGCCCGCACCGCGCGGTTGCCGTCGATGGCGCTGGGCGCCGCGCGCGCCGCGTTGAGCGCCGGGCGGCCGGTGCTGGTGCAGGTGCCGCGCCGCGGTTACGTCCCCGCGCTGGCCTGCGGCAAGTGCCGGACCATCGCCCGCTGCCGGCACTGCACCGGCCCGCTTTCGCTGCTCGACCGCGACACCGTCGGCGCGGTGTGCCGCTGGTGCGGCCGTCAGGACAGCGCGCTGCGCTGTGGCCGGTGCGGCTCCGACGCGGTACGTGCCGTGGTGGTCGGGGCGCGGCGCACCGCCGAGGAACTGGGCCGGACCTTCCCGGGCGTGCCCATCGTCACCTCCGGCGGTGACGCCGTGGTGGCCGAGGTACCTGGACGCCCCGCGGTCGTGGTGGCCACCCCGGGCGCCGAGCCGCGGGCCGACGGCGGCTACGGCGCGGCGCTGCTGCTGGACGGCTGGGCCTTGCTGGGCCGACAAGACCTGCGGGCCGCCGAGGACACGCTCCGCCGCTGGATGTCGGCATCGGCCATGGTGCTCGACCGCGCGGCCGGCGGCACCGTCGCGGTGGTCGCGGAATCGTCGATCCCGACGGTGCAGGCGCTGGTGCGCTGGGACCCGGTCGGGCATGCCGAGGCCGAACTCGACGGCCGTACCGAGGTCGGGCTGCCACCCGCGGTGCATCTCGCCGCCGTCGACGGCATCCCGGAGGCGGCGGACGCGCTGCTGGAGGCCGCCGCACTGCCGCCCGACGCCGAGGTGCTGGGTCCCGTCGACCTGCCGTTCGGCGCTCGCCGACCGCCCGGTCTGGACCCGGGCACACCCGTGCACCGGATGCTGGTCCGGGTTTCGCGCGACCGTGGGCTGGTGCTGGCTGCGGCCCTGCGCCGGGCGACCGGAGTGCTCAGCGCCCGCCACGATCAGCAGCCGGTGCGGGTGCAGATCGATCCGCTGCACATCGGATGAGGGTGTTCGGGTGGACCACAAGTAGCCTGGTGGATCGTGCGTATCGTCTTCGCCGGAACACCGGAACCCGCGCTGCCTTCATTGCGCAGGCTCATCGCGTCGCCCCGCCACGAGGTGGTCGCGGTGCTGACCCGTCCTGACGCGGCCTCTGGTCGTCGCGGCAAGCCGGCGCCGTCTCCGGTCGCGGAACTTGCTCTGGCCGAAGGCATTCCGGTGCTGCGGCCGGTCAAGCCCAATGAGCCCGAGTTCGTCGCCGAACTCGCCGAGCTGGCGCCGGACTGCTGCGCCGTCGTCGCCTACGGCGCGCTGCTGCGCGACGAGCTGCTGGCGGTGCCCCGGCTGGGCTGGATCAACCTGCACTTCTCGGTGCTGCCCGCCTGGCGTGGCGCCGCGCCGGTCCAGGCCGCCATCGCCGCCGGTGACGAGGTGACCGGCGCCACGACTTTCCAGATCGAACGTGCCTTGGACTCCGGGCCGGTGTATGGCGTGATGACCGAGGCGGTGCGGCCCATCGACACCGCGGGAGATCTGCTGGCCCGGCTGGCCGACGCGGGCGCCGGCCTGCTGGAGACCACGCTCGACGGTGTCGAGGACGGTGCGCTGACCGCGGTGCCGCAGCCCACCGACGGCGTGACGGTCGCCCCCAAGGTCACCGTCGAAGACGCGCGGGTCCGCTGGGACCTGCCTGCGCATGTCGTCGACCGCCGCGTCCGCGCGGTTTCTCCGAACCCCGGAGCATGGACCGAGATCGGCGACCTGCGGGTCAAGCTCGGTCCGGTGGTCCCGGTCGAGGAAGAACCGTTGGCGCCCGGCGCAATTCGCGTGCAGAAGGCGGGCGTGCTGATCGGCACGGGGAGCACTCCGGTGCGGCTGGGCACGGTCCAGCCGCCGGGGAAGAAGGCGATGAAGGCAGCGGACTGGGCGCGCGGCGCCCGGCTGGACGAAGGTGTGGTGGCCCGGTGACCGAACGGAACGGACGCGGCGGCGATCGCGGGCGGCAGGGTCGTCCGAACAATCAGGGGCGCTCGGGCGGCCGGGATCGTCAGGATCGGCAGCCGGGCAGACAGCCGGGCAGGCAGCAGGCCCGGCCGGCCGACGCCGAGCGGCGCGCGCCGCGTGGTCCGCGCCGTAAGCCGCTGGATCCGGCGCGCCAGGCGGCATTCGACGTGCTGCGCGCCGTGTCCGAGCGCGACGCGTACGCCAACCTCGCGCTGCCCGCGATCCTGCGCGACCGCGGTATCGAGGGCCGCGATGCGGCCTTCGCCACCGAGCTGACCTACGGCACCTGCCGCTGTGTCGGACTGCTCGACGCGGTGATCGAGAGCGCGGCCGGCCGGCCCACCGACCGGATCGACGCCGTGCTGCTGGACCTGCTGCGCCTCGGCGCCTACCAGTTGCTCCGTACCCGGGTCGACGCACACGCCGCGGTGGACACCACCGTCGAGCAGGCCGGCGTCGAATTCGATTCGGTGCGTGCGGGTTTCGTCAACGGCGTGCTGCGCGCCATCGCGAGCAAGGACGAAGCCGCCTGGGTGGCGGAGCTCGCACCGTCGGCCGCTGCCGACCCCATCGGCCACACCGCGTTCACCCACGCCCACCCGCGCTGGGTGGCCCAGTCCTTCGCCGACGCCCTGGGCGCCGACGCGGGGGAGCTGGACGCGATGCTCACCAGCGACGACGAACGTCCCCTCGTGCACCTGGCGGCCCGCCCGGGCGAGATCAGCGCCGAGGAGCTGGCCGCGGCGATCGGCGGCGATGTCGGCCGGTTCTCGCCGTACGCGGTGTACCTGCCCGGCGGTGACCCCGGCCAGCTGGACCCGATCCGGGACGGTTTGGCACAGGTGCAGGACGAAGGCAGCCAGCTGGTGGCCCGGGCCCTGACCGAGGTGCCGCTGGAGGGCAACGACACCCGCTGGCTGGATCTGTGTGCGGGTCCCGGCGGCAAGACCGCGATGCTGGCGGCCATCGCCGCGCAGTGCGGCGCCGAGGTGATCGCCGTCGAACCGACCGAGCACCGCGCGGAGCTGGTCGAGCGCAACACCACCGGCATGGGTGTCGAGGTGCTCCGGGTCGACGGCCGCGACTCCGGCCTGGAGCCCGGCTCCTTCGACCGTGTCCTGGTCGACGCCCCCTGCACGGGCCTGGGCGCACTGCGTCGCCGGCCCGAGGCGCGGTGGCGCCGGCAGCCGTCGGATGTGCCCGGCCTGGCCCGCCTGCAGCGCGAATTGCTTGCTGCGGCAATCAAACTCACCCGCCCCGGCGGCGTGGTGCTGTACGCGACCTGCTCGCCGCACCTGGCCGAGACGGTCGGGGTGATTGCCGACGCGCTGCGCCGTCAGCCTGTCGAGGCGATCGACACCCGCCCGCTGTTCGCCCCGGCTGATCGGCTGGGCCCCGGACCACACGTGCAGTTATGGCCACATCGGCATGGCACCGATGCGATGTTCGCGGCCGCGCTCAAAGTAGTCTGACCGCCATGGCAGGTCCATCTTCCGTCGCTCCGCTCGCCCACGCTCCACTGATCGCGCCGTCGATCCTGTCGGCCGACTTCGCCCGACTCGCTGAGGAGACCGCGGCAGTCGCGGGCGCCGACTGGCTGCACGTCGACGTCATGGACAACCATTTCGTCCCCAACCTGACGCTGGGTCTGCCGGTGGTCGAGAGCCTGCTCAGGGTCACCGACATCCCGATGGACTGCCACCTGATGATCGAGGACCCCAAGCGGTGGGCGCCCTCGTACGCCGAGGCCGGCGCCTACAACGTCACGTTCCACGCCGAGGCCACCGACGACCCGATCTCCGTCGCCCGCGACATCCGGGCCGCCGGCGCCAAGGCGGGCCT
>NZ_JXST01000057.1 GCF_000878195.1 Mycolicibacterium llatzerense
CGCCGACCACCACATCAACGGCGACCGAAACTACTGGCCCAACAAACAAAAAACCCCGGCCAAAAGGCCGGGGTTCCCTGTAACCGATGACTCGACTCATGTGTAACCCATGACTCGACTCACCACACTGTGTGTCCGAGGGGGGACTTGAACCCCCACGCCCGTTAATAGGGCACTAGCACCTCAAGCTAGCGCGTCTGCCATTCCGCCACTCGGACATGCCCAGCTGTCTGACTGGGCAGCTTAGGCTAACGGATCAGGACGCCGAGTCCCAAACCGGCTTGTGATCAGGGGTGGCGCAAGCACCGGAGTGCCGTCGGTGCTACGAATGGGACTGTGACTGCGCCCGAAGACGAAGTGGTCGACCTCGTCAGCTCCCTCATCCGGTTCGACACGTCCAACACCGGGGAGTTGGAGACCACCAAGGGCGAAGAGGACTGCGCCCGCTGGGTTGCCGAGAAACTGCGCGAGGTGGGTTACACCACCGAGTACGTCGAAGCGGGCGCCCCTGGTCGCGGCAACGTCTTCTGCAGGCTCAAAGGCGCCGACCCCAGCCGGGGCGCCCTGCTGATCCACGGCCACCTCGACGTCGTCCCGGCCGAGCCCGCCGACTGGAGCGTCCACCCGTTCTCCGGCGCGGTGAAGGACGGCTACGTGTGGGGCCGCGGCGCGGTCGACATGAAGGACATGTGCGGCATGATGATCGCCGTCGCGCGGCATCTGAAACGCAGCAACATCGTCCCGCCACGAGACCTGGTGTTCGCCTTCGTCTCTGACGAGGAGCACGGCGGCACCTACGGCTGCCAGTGGCTCGTCGACAACCGGCCCGACCTGTTCGACGGCATCACCGAGGCCATCGGCGAGGTCGGCGGTTTCGCGCTGACGGTTCCCACCAAGGACGGCGGCGAACGTCGCCTGTACCTCATCGAGACCGCCGAGAAGGGCCTGTCCTGGATGCGGCTGACGGCGCGTGGCCGGGCCGGGCACGGCTCGATGGTGCACGACGACAACGCCGTCACCGAGATCGCCGAAGCGGTCGCCAAATTGGGCCGGCACCAGTTCCCGCTGGTGCTGAGCGAGTCGGTCGAGCAGTTCCTGACCGCGGTCTCCGAAGAGACGGGCTATGACCTCGACCCGAACTCGCCGGACCTGGAAGGCTCCATCGCCAAGTTGGGCGGCATCGCGCGCATCGTCGGCGCCACCCTGCGCGACACCGCGAACCCCACCATGCTGAAGGCCGGCTACAAGGCCAACGTCATCCCGGCCACGGCCGAGGCCATGGTCGACTGCCGCATCCTGCCGGGCCGCAAGGAGGCCTTCGAACGCGAGCTCGACGCGCTGCTCGGCCCCAACATCACCCGCACCTGGGAACGTGACTTGCCAAGCGTGGAAACCACCTTCGACGGCGACCTGGTCGACGCGATGAACGCCGCGATCCTGGCCGTCGACCCCGACGCCCGCACGGTGCCCTACATGATGTCGGGCGGTACCGACGCGAAAGCGTTTGTCCGCCTGGGCATCCGGTGTTTCGGGTTCGCGCCGCTGCGGCTGCCGCCCGAGCTGGACTTCGCCGCCCTGTTCCACGGGGTCGACGAGCGCGTGCCCGTGGACGCACTACAGTTCGGGGCGAAGGTCCTCGAGCACTTCCTCACCCACTGCTGAAAGGCCACGATGAGCGCGTCACCTTACGACAACCTGCCGCAGCTGCCGACTTTCACCCTGACCTCGACGTCGCTGTCCGACGGTGGCGCGCTGGCCAATGACCAGGTCAGCGGCATCTTCGGTGCCGGGGGAGAGGACGTCTCGCCGCAGCTGAGCTGGTCGGGCTTCCCGGCCGAGACCCGCAGCTTCGCCGTCACCGTCTACGACCCCGATGCCCCGACCGCGTCGGGCTTCTGGCACTGGGCCGTCGTCAACCTGCCGGCCGACGTGACCGAGCTTGCCGCCGACGCCGGCAACGGTGACGCGCTGCCCGGCGGCGCCATCACCCTGGCCAACGACGCGAGCCTCAAGCGCTATCTGGGCGCCGCCCCGCCGGCCGGTCACGGCCCGCACCGGTACTACATCGCGGTGCACGCGCTGCCTGTGGAGAAGCTGGACATTCCCGAGGACGCCACCCCGGCGTTCCTGGGCTTCAACCTGTTCATGCAGGCCATCGCCCGGGCCGTCATCCACGGGACGTACGAGCAGAAGTAGCCGGTCCCTGTGGGGTCGCGGTGGCCATCCGCCCGACCTACTATCGGACCGAGGCCGGCGGCAGCGACGCTCGCCGCGCCCGGAGCGAGGGGGACCATCCGCTTTGTCCACATCTACGCCGGTGAGCAAGCGTTCGACACCGACGGATCAGGACCGGCTCGACTACATCGACCAGGCCACGTTCCTGTCGTACCGGGCCAATGGCCGGGTGCAGGTCGGCATGGCGTTGTGGTTCTACGAGGGTCCGGTGGACCTCGACGGGCTGCGCCGGTTCAACGAGAACTTCGGCAAGGGGCTGGTGGCCCGGTACATCGAGCGGTCGCCGCTGCCGTTCGGCCGGCATCGGTGGGTGGCCGCCACGGGCGCCCCACGCCCGATCGACATCGCCGAAACAGCTTGTCCGCGTTCAGAACTGAGTGACTGGCTGGAGGAGCGCGCACAGATTCCGATCGACCCGGAGCGCGGACCGGGTTGGACCCTCGGAGTGCAGCCCTTCACCGACGGCTCGACGGCCGTGGCCATAGTGCTGTCGCACTGCCTGATCGACGGCACCGGGTCGGTCGTGGCGTTCATGGACGCGATCCTGGGCAACGAGCGTGATCTCGGCTACGGGCAGCCCAGGTCCCGCACCCGTTGGCAGGCGATCCGTTCCGATCTCCGCCAGACCTTCAGAGACCTTCCCGAGGTCCGGCGCACGATTGCCGTGGCGGCCAAGCTCGCTCGTGAGCGGCGCGCTGAGATGACTGCGACGCCGTCGACGGGAGGACCGGCCGATGGCGACGAACACGTGCATGTGCCGTTCGCGTCCGCCATCATCGACCTCGACCACTTCGACGCGCGCGCAGCAGAATTGGGCGGCAACAACTATTCGCTGGTCTCGGCGTTCGCCACGCGCCTCGGGGTCCGCATGGGCAGGCAGCGGGCGCGCGATGGCGCCGTCTCGTTGATGGTCTCCATCAACGACCGCACCTCCCTCGATGACACCCGGGCCAACGCGATGACCTTCACCACCTTCACCGTCGACCCGGCGACCGCCACGGCGGACCTGACCGAGCTTCGCGGCACGATCCGGACCGCACTGCGTAATGCCAGGGAACAGCCGGACGAATCCTTCCGGCTGTTGCCGCTGACACCGTTCATCCCGCGGCGGGCGGTCCGCCATACCGCGGCCATGGTGCTCGGCGAGCTGCCGGTCACCTGCTCCAACGTCGGCGACGTGCCGGAACTGGTGGGCCGCATCGACGGAGCCCACCAGGCCGATTACGTGATCTGTTGGGGCGTCGAGCAGAACGTGAAGAAGGCGGACATCGAGCAACCCGGTGGTCTGCTGGTGGTGACGGCCCTGCGCCACAACGGCAAGGTCACCTTGGGCGTCGTGGGGTACCAGGTCGGTGCCGAGAACACCAAGGCCGTCCTGCGCGACCACGTGCAGCAGACCTTGGACGAACTCGGCGTCACACCGCTGGTCGTGTACTGATCGCCGCCGTCAGGTCCGTCAGCGAGTTGCGCACCGCGTCGAGCAGGGGCCACGGGTCGTCGAGTTGATCGCGGTCGACGACGATGCCGATCGACAGTTCTTGACGGTAGCTGAACACGGTGATGTTCAGCCCGACTCCGTGCAGTATGCCGGAGATCGGAAACTGCGAAAGCTGTTCGGCGCCTGCGCAGTACAGCGTCGTGGGGGAGCCCGGCACGTTGGAGATCGCAGCGTTCACGGCCGGCTGCAGGAACGATGCCCCGTGGCGCAATGCCGTGCCGGTGGCGTGGGCGAACAGCGCCGGCGGGATGAGGTCGTTGGCGTCTTCCAACAGGGACGCCGGCAGTGCCTGATGACGCTGTTTCGCGGCGGTCATGGTGGCCTGCGCCCGGTGTAGCCGCTCGACGGGATCGGCCTCATCGGTCGGCAGTTCGGCCATCATGACCGAGACCCGGTTACCGAACGTGCCCGTCTGCTCAGGAGTGCGGACGGACATGGGCACAAACGACAGCAGCGGTCCGTCAGGCAGTTCGCCTTCGTCGGCCAACCACGACCGCAGCCCCGATGCGCACATCGCCATCACGACGTCGTTGATGCTGCATCCGAAGTGATCCTTGACTGCTCTCACCTCGGCCAGCGACACCGAACCGAACGCCACGCTTCGACGCGGCGAGATCGCGGTCTGGAACCGCGTGCGCGGTGCGACGAGTTCGGTGCCTTCGGCTGTGTTCGTGCGCTCCAGGATCGCCTTGGCGGACCGGCTGTGCCGCGCCATCGTGCTGACGCCGGGCACTCCTCGCAGCGTGGGCACCTCGTCGAGATGCGGCAGCGCGCGCACCGCGGCGCGGATGGACCGTGCGGGGTATCGGCACATGTTGGTCAGTCCGCGGCCGAGAAGTTCGGCCCGGGACGGCCGGCGGTGGGGTTCTGCGCAGTGGGGAGCCATCACTGGCTGTCCCTCTGCGGTGTCGTCGAGCAGCACCCGCAGCATCTCGGCGCCCGAGACGCCGTCGACCGCGGCGTGGTGCATCTTGATCAGCAGTGCCACCGAGTCGTCGGCCAGTCCGCTGATCACGTGGATCTCCCACAGCGGCCGTGACCGATCCAGCGGCCTCGCGATGATCTCGGCGACGTGGTCGGCGAGCCGGCGGTCGTCACCCGGTGCCCACAGCGCGGATTCCTGTACGTGATAGCTGACATCGACGTCGTCGGCGTCGACCCAGTACGGGTGGTCGAGGTCGAATGGCACCCTGACGAGTCGCCAGCGGAACGGGGGCAGGAGCGGCAACCGCTCGGCCACGAGGTCCCGGACCACCTCGGCGGTCAGTCGGCGGCCGTCTGCGGTGTACGGAGCGTAGGTGCTCAGCACGCTGACGTGGCCGTGCGCGCGCCCGTCTTCCATCGCCAGGAACTGGGCATCGAGGCTGGTCAATTTCCGGAAGGTCATGGCCGGTCCTTTCAGGGTCGTGGCTGGTGGATCAGGATTTGGCGACGCCGGCGGCGCCACCGTGGACGAAGACGGGTTTGGTGCCTTGAGCTGCGGACACTGTTTCGGTCAGGTAGTGCAGGGACACCGCGTCGAGGATCGAGTGGAACGTGCCGTCCTCGTTGAAGTTGACGTTCGCGCCGTCGACCCAGATGAGCGCGACGGTGTCCTCGGTGTTGTCCTCGGGCGTGTAGAAGGTGTGGACGGAGCCGCCGGGTTCGTACAGGTAGGAGCCGGCGGTCTGGGGCTGGTCGGGGTATTCGCGGTACAGCCAGCAGCCCTGCATGGTGTACACCTGCGCGGGGCCGGTGTGGTAGTGGATTTGCAGGCCGACGCCCGGGGCCATCCGGGCGAGGATGACGTACTCGCCACGCTCGGTGTCCAGTCGCAGCGGGTGGAAGCTCAGGCCAGGGCCTAGGTGTAACTCCCAGACAGGTTGTGAACGGCGTGGTGAGCGGAAGTAGGTGAGGACCTCCGGTATCGGTGTGGTTACCAAACACGCACATCCGATTACCGAGAGGTCCTCATGGTCCACGCTAATGCTTCGTTGACTCCTCGTGGGCGGTTGCGGCTTGCGCAGGCGGTTGTTGATCAGGGCTGGAGTTTGCGGCGCGCGGCTGAGCGGTTCCAATGTTCGGTGGCCACAGCCAAGAAATGGGCCGACCGTTATCGCGACGGTGGCGAAGCAGCGATGGTAGACCGGCCCAGCCGGCCGCATCGCAGTCCGTTGCGGTTGCCGAAACGACGTGAGCGGCGCATCGTCAACCTGCGCTTCACCCGGCGCTGGGGCCCACATCGCATCGCCGCTTACCTGCACCTGCCACGCTCGACCGTTGAGGCGGTGCTGCGCCGCTACCGGATGCCATTGCTGCGGCACCTGGACCAAAACACCGGGTTACCGGTACGCCGGCCCAAACCCCGCCGCTATGAGCACCCGGCTCCCGGCGACTTGGTCCATGTCGACGTCAAGAAACTGGGCCGCATCCCCGACGGGGGCGGCCATCGCAAGCTGGGTCGCCAAGCCGGCCGGCGCAACCGCTGCGGCATGGGATACACGTTCTTGCACCACGCCGTTGATGACCACTCCCGGCTGGCCTACTCCGAGGACCTCACCGACGAACGCAAAGAAACCGCCGCGGGATTCTGGAAACGCGCCAACGCGTTCTTCGCCGACCACGGCATCACCGTCAAACGAGTGTTGACCGACAATGGATCCTGTTACCGGTCAAAGAATTTCGCTGAAGCGCTCGGCCCCGACATCACCCACAAGAGGACCCGGCCCTACCGGCCACAGACCAACGGCAAAGTCGAGCGATTCAACCGCACCCTGACCACCGAATGGGCCTATGCGCAGACCTACCGCTCTGAGGCCGAACGCGCCGGAACCTACCAGCACTGGCTGCATCACTACAATCACCACCGACCCCACACCGGCATCGGCGGAATGACACCAATCGAGCGCCTACGCGTTCACAACCTACCCGTGAAGAACACCTAGGGCGTCCTTCAGCAGCGGGGTCTCGGCGAGGTTGACGCTCAGCAGTTCACCCTGCGGCAGCGCGACCAGCGGGAGAGGAGCGCCGCTGCGGGTGGTGACCATTTCGGGGGAGGCGATGGCGGTCATTTTCGGGCCTTTCGATGCCGGGTGGATTCGGTTGGTATGCATCGATTCTGCGGTGCACCGGAGTCCAATACTTGACATCAAATGACAACTTCTTGACAGTAAACGACATGCCATTTGTGCGCGGCACGTCGTTGCAGGGCTTCCTGGAACTCGTCCGGGAACTCGGTGAAGACCCCGCGCCCCTGCTCGCCCTGAGCCGCATCCCGATCGAGGCGGTCGGCGACCAGGACAGCTTCATCAACTACCGCAGTGTCGTCACCACCCTGGAGACCGCGGCCACGATGACCGCGACGCCAGACTTCGGCCGGCAGCTGGCGCTGCGCCAGGGCCTGGATATCCTCGGCCCGGTTGGGATCGCAGCCCGGACCGCGGCGACCGTCGGTGCCGCGTTCGAGGCCATCGACCAGTACATGTCCGTCTACAGCCCGGCCCTGACGGCAACCATCGACGCGCAACCGGCGGCACGCCATGCCCGGTTCGACTGGCGCCTCGCCGTACCCCGCTCCATCGCGCACCGACAGGCGGCCGAGCTCGCCCTCGGCGTCGCGCTGCGGGTGTTCCGGCTGCTGACAGGTCCCGACTTCACGCCGGCGGCGGTGCACTTCCGTCACGAGCCGCTGACCAGCCCGCAGAACTACGCCAGGTATTTCGGGTGCCCGGTGCGTTTTGCCCAGCCCGACACCGGGTTTCGCTTCCCGAGGTCGGTGCTGGCGCGGCCGCTGGCGGCCGACGGCGCGGTGCACGACGTCGTGCGGGACTACCTCAACACCATCGCGGTACCGGCCGATTCACAGACCGCCGAACCGGTGCGGCTGCTGATCCGCCGGATGCTGCCCACCGGCGGCCTGACCCTCGACCTGGTCGCGCAGCATCTTGCGGTGCATCCGCGCACCCTGCAGCGGCAACTGGAGACGCAGGCCACGTCGTTTGCCGCACTCGTCGACCAGGTGCGCCGCGAGGAGGCCGACCGCTATCTCCGCAGCACCGACATCCCGCTGGGACAGCTGGCCGGGTTGCTCGGCTACAGCGAGCAGAGCGTGCTGTCGCGATCGAGCCAACGCTGGTTCGGCACCTCGGCGTCAGCGCATCGGCGCTCGGCCGTGCGGGATCAGGCTCCCGAGCCCACCGCGTCCGCCAGCGACGCGAAGCCGCCGGCCTTCAGCCGCGCGGCGACGCCGTCGTGAATGTGCTTGGCCCACAAGCCGCCACCGTAGATGAAGCCGGTGTAGCCCTGCACCAATGAGGCGCCGGCGATGATGCGCTCCCAGGCGTCGTCGGCGGTCTCGATGCCGCCGACGCTGATCAGCACCAGCTGGCCGCCGACCCGCTTGTGCAGCCGCCGCAGCACCTCCAGCGACCGCGCGGCCACCGGCGGGCCGGACACGCCACCCGCGCCCAGCTCGGCGACGCCGGGGGTCAGCAGCCCCTGCCGGGAAATCGTGGTGTTGGTCGCGACGATGCCCGCCAGCCCCAATTCGACGGCCAGATCGGCGATCTCGTCGACGTCGTCGTCGGACAGGTCGGGCGCGATCTTCACCAGTACGGGCTTGGTGGTCTCGGCGCGCACGGCGGCCAGGATCGGCCGCAGCGACGCCACGGCCTGCAGGTCACGCAGCCCGGGCGTGTTCGGCGAGCTGACGTTGACCACCACGAAGTCGGCCAGCGGCCCGCACAGGCGGGCGCTCTCGGCGTAGTCGTCAACGGCATGCTCGGGCGGGGTGACCTTGGTCTTGCCGATGTTCACCCCGATCGGCACGGTGGACTGGCTGCGGGTCAGCCGAATGGCGAGCTCGCCGGCACCGTGGTTGTTGAAGCCCATCCGGTTCAGCAGCGCGCGGTCCTCAGCGAGCCGGAACAGCCGCGGCGCCGGGTTGCCCGGCTGCGCCTGCGCGGTGACGGTGCCGACCTCGGCGTAGCCGAAACCCATTGGGCCCCAGGCGTTGATGCCGCTGCCGTTCTTGTCGAAGCCGGCCGCCAGGCCCACCGGGCCCGGGAACGTCACGCCGAACACCGTGGTCTCCAACACCGGATCCGACGGCGTGAGCCAGCGGCCCAGCAGCCGGCGGCTGACGGCCAGCCCGGTCGCCACGCGCAGCAGCGCGAACACCCAGGTATGAATCCGTTCCGGGGGCACCCGGAAGAACACCCAGCGCAGGGCGCGATACATCAACAGCTCCTCACATTGCCGGCTGATCGGGCGGCGCCAACCTATCGGGCGCATTTCCCGTCGCTTCGCTCGCCCTGATCTTGCGGCGGCGAAGCAGCACCCGGCGCGAACCGTCGGTGTACAGGCGTACCCGGGTCAACTCCCACCCACGATATTCGGCCTCGATCGACAGCCGGATGGACGCCGACAGTCTGGTCACTTCCGGGGGCAGCCGGAGCGGAATCCATTCGTAGTCGTCGGACAAGTCCTCCGCCCACGCTGCCGGCATCCGCCCCCGGTGCATCTAGCGTCCGCCCGCCTGTGGCCCCGCGGCGGCGTTCGCGATCACCTGCACCCCGGCGCCCGATCCCGACACCACGAACAAGGTGCCGGTGCGTTCGTCGAAGGCGAGGACGTCGGGCTGCTGCACGGTGCGATATCGGACTTTCTCCACGGGGATGCCAGTCGAAAGATCGTAACCAACCACGCCGTTTGTCGCGGTCTGTGAAACCCAGGCGAGTTTCGACGTGCCGACCAGGCCGTACGGCGCACCCCGGACCGGCGCCTGCTGGCGCAGCATCAGCGGCGTCGTGCCGAACACCAGCAGGCCGTCGCCGCGGGTGTCGGCCACCAGCACCCGCCCGGCGGGGTCGGCGGCCAGCGTGGTGGCACCCTCACCGGCGCGCAGCGCCTGCGCGACGTCGGTGCCGTCGGCGTTCACCTCGGTCACCGAGGTCTGGCCGCGGTCCAGGACGACGACGGTATTGCCTTGCGCGGCAAGACCGTCCACGCGGGCGAAGGCCTTCATCCGGGACTTCACCGCAGTGCCGTCGACGATCAGCACTGCCCCGTCCGCGGTGCCCAGCGCCAGTTTCCCGTCGGCCCGCCGGGCGATCGAGGTGAAGTCGGTGCCCGACTGGCCGTCGACCGCGATCGGCTGCACGGTGCGCTTGCCGATGTCGAAGCGCAGGTAGCCGCCGCGGGTGGACAGGAACGCCGTGCCGGCGCCGTCGCCCGTCACGCCCGTCGCGGCCGTCGGCAGCACCACCGGCGGGGTGCCGGGGACCGTCACCACCGGGCGTCCCGTGCCGTCGGTGCCCAGCACCACCAGCGACGACGTCGCCGCGTCGAACGCCGCGCCGGTGCCGGGACCGGGGAGCGCGTGGACCACGCCGTCCGGCATGCCGCTGACCGCGGGGGACACCGCGGCGCGTGCCGGCGTGATGGTGGGCGGCGGGGTATCGGCCGGATGCGACGAGCAGGCCGCCAGCGCGCCGATGGTCAGAGCGGCCGTGGCGAACCGCGTTGCAGAGCCCCAATATTCACGTCGCCGATAATTAATGGGACGGTGATCCATTGGCACGGCCTGTCTTTCGGTCGGCGGGCGGCGGGGCGAGGCAAATTTCCAGTCTAGGCAAATATATTGGCGTCAATTATCTTCGTCCGGCGGGTACGTCGCGTACCGGCGGGGTATGGTCGGAGCCATGAGCATTGCCACCGACGGCGATCTTGCCAACGGTAATTTTGCTATCGAAGACCTTTCGACTGGTCTGCGGGCCAGCGGGTTTGGCCAAGTCGGCGATGGCCGGAGTTTTTCGTTTCGCCTTGATGACAAGCGCATGCTGATTGTCGAGATCTACCGGCCGCGTTTGTCGGGTCCGGTGCCCCAGGAAGAGGACGTCGTCGCGGTGTCCTCGCGAAGCCTGGCCCACGTCGACGTGCACGACGAGCGCAGCCTCGCCGCCGCCGTCCGGGACGCCGTCGCCGACGCACAACCGGTGCAGCGCAACCACTAAAGCCTGCGTCCGCCGCTCACGGTACGGTCGTCGGCGTGACTGACGTGGCAGCTATGAGCTGGTGGCAGACGATCGTGCTGGCCGTTCTTCAGGGGCTGACCGAGTTTCTGCCGGTGTCGTCGTCGGGCCATCTGGCCATCGCGTCCCGGGTGTTCTTCTCAGGTGATGCGGGGGCGTCGTTCACCGCCGTCACCCAGCTGGGGACCGAGGCCGCGGTGCTGATCTATTTCGCCAAGGACATCTGGCGCATCCTCACCGCCTGGTTCGGCGGCCTGACCGACGCCGCCCGCCGCACCGCCGACTACTGGCTGGGCTGGTGGGTGATCATCGGCACCATCCCGATCTGCGTCCTGGGCCTGCTGTTCAAAGACCAGATCCGTTCTGGCGCCCGCAATCTGTGGGTCATCGCCACCGCCATGATCGTGTTCTCCGCGGTGATCGCGCTCGCCGAGTACGTCGGTAAGCAGACCCGCGACGTCGAGCAGCTGACCTGGAAGGACAGCGTCATCGTCGGCCTCGCGCAGTGCCTGGCACTGGTGCCCGGCGTGTCCCGGTCCGGCGCGACGATCAGCGCCGGCCTGTTCCTCGGCATGAACCGGGAGCTTGCGGCGCGCTTCGGCTTCCTGCTCGCCATCCCGGCGGTGCTGGCCTCCGGACTGTTCTCGCTGCCCGACGCCTTCAAGCCCGTCACCGAGGGCATGAGCGCCACCGGCGCCCAGCTGGCCGTGGCCATCGCGATCGCGTTCGTGGTCGGCTACGCCGCGGTGTCCTGGTTCCTGAAATTCCTGGTGCGGCACAGCATGTACTGGTTCGTCGGCTACCGCATCGTCCTGGGTGTGACGGTGCTGGCGCTGCTCGGCACCGGGGTGGTGGCCGCGCAGTGACACTCCCGCCCAACCGCCCGGCGACACTCCCGCCCAACCGCCCGGCGACATTCCCGCCCAACCGCCCGGCGACCCGGAAGGGAACCAGATGACCGTCATCCTCCTGCGGCACGGGCGGTCCACGTCCAACACCGCCCACACGCTGGCCGGCCGGTCCGAGGGCGTGGACCTCGACGACAAGGGGCGCGCACAGGCCCAGGGCGTCGTCGACAGGATCGGCGAACTGCCGGTCAAGGCCATCGTCCGGTCGCCGCTGCTGCGCTGCCAGAACACCGTCGCCCCGCTGGCCGCCGCGCTCGGTGTGGAACCGCGCGTCGACGACCGGCTGACCGAGGTCGACTACGGCAGCTGGACCGGCAGCAAGATCGCCGATCTGGTCAAGGAGCCGCTGTGGCCCGTCATCCAGCAGCAGCCCAGCGCCGCGGTGTTCCCGGACGGCGAAGGGCTGGCGCAGGTGCAGTCGCGCGCCGTCGCAGCCGTCCGTGAGATCGACCGGGCCCTGGCCGAGGAGCACGACGGCGACACCCTGTGGATCGCCTGTACCCACGGCGACGTCATCAAGGCGGTACTGGCCGACGCCCTCGGCGTGCACCTCGATGGCTTCCAGCGGATCGTCGCCGATCCCGCCTCGATGAGCGTCATCCGCTACACACCGCACCGGCCGTTCGTCCTGCACGTCAACCACACTGGTACGGATCTCAGCTCGTCGCTGCGGCCCAAACCCGACCAGCCGGGCAAGCCCGACGATGCCGCGCCGACACACGACGCGACCGTCGGCGGCTCGACCGACTAGACCGGTGAACCGGTATTTTGAAAGGTGCCATGGCCCGCGCAATCCACGTCTTCCGCTCTCCCGACCGCTTCGTGGCCGGGACCGTTGGGCAGCCTGGTAACCGGACGTTCTACCTGCAAGCAGTGCACGATCAGCGGGTCGTCTCGGTCATGCTCGAGAAGCAACAAGTCGCTGTCCTGGCCGAACGAATCTCCGCGCTGCTGGTCGAGATCAACCGCCGGTTCGGCACCCCGATCCCGCCCGACACCGGCGAGGTGACCGACCTGAACCCACTTGTCATGCCGGTGGACGCCGAGTTCCGGGTGGGCACCATGGGCCTCGGCTGGGACTCCGAAGCGCAGACCGTGGTGGTGGAGCTGCTGGCGGTCACCGACTCGGAATTCGATGCCTCGGTGGTGCTCGACGACGCCGAGGACGGCCCGGACGCCGTGCGGGTGTTCCTGAGTCCGCAGTCGGCCCGGGATTTCGCGAACCGCTCGAATCGGGTGATCTCCGCCGGCCGGCCGCCGTGCCCGCTGTGCGAAGAGCCGCTCGATCCCGAAGGACATATCTGCGTGCGCACCAACGGGTATCGACGCGGCGTGCTGGGTGCCGGCGATGAACCCGAAGAATGAGCTACGTCAGGTCCTGCAGCAGGGCCGGCTGACCGCACTCGGGCGCATCAGGTCGGCCAGCAATGCGACGTTCCTGTGTGAGGCGGAGCTGGACGGCGCAGAGCTGCACTGCGTGTACAAGCCGATCTCCGGGGAGGCTCCACTGTGGGATTTCCCCGACGGCACACTGGCCGGCCGGGAGCTGGCGGCCTATCTGGTGTCCGACGCCCTGGGTTGGAACCTGGTGCCGCACACCATTATTCGTGACGGTCCGGCAGGGCCGGGCATGGTGCAGCGCTGGATCGACCAACCCGGTGACGCGCTCAGCGAGACCGAGCCCGCGCCCGGCCCGGACCTCGTCGACCTGGTTCCGGCCGGCCACGTGCCGGCCGGGTACCTGCCGATCCTGCGTGCCTACGACCACAAGGGCGACGAGGTGGTGCTGGTGCACGCCGACGACGCCCGGTTGCACCGGCTGGCGGTGTTCGACGTGCTGATCAACAACGCCGACCGCAAGGGCGGTCATGTGCTGGCCGGCGCGGACGGTCAGGTGTACGGCGTCGACCACGGAGTCAGCTTGCACACCGAGGACAAGCTGCGGACAGTGCTGTGGGGCTGGGCCGGAAAGCCGATCGACGACGAGGTGCTCGCCGCCGTCGCCGCGTTGCGAGACGCCTTGCGCGACGGTCTCGCCGCTGAGCTGGGCCCGCACCTGACCCGTCATGAGATCGCCGCGTTGCAAGCGAGAGTTGTTGGGCTGCTTGGTAATCCGATCATGCCCACACCCGATCGGCATCGCCCGATCCCGTGGCCGGCCTTTTGATCGCAGTTTGCACACAGGTAGCGATTTGCGTAGCGATTTCGGCAGCCCTACCGCTCGGTAGTGCTCTAGGCTCGTCGCCATGACCGACCACGACCGGGCCGCAGCCCGCCGCGAAATCACCGATGCCCTGCAGAAGGCCCTCGACCGTCGGCACGAGGTGCTCGACGTCATCGTCGAAGCCGATAACAAGGCCGCTGCCGTTGATGCCATCGCCAAACTGCTGGAAACCTCGCATGTCGGCGGCGAGCAGGTCATGGCGATGTCTTTTGATCTGTTGACCAAAGATGCTCGCAAGCGGATTGCCGACGAACTCGAAGACCTGAACTCGCAGCTGTCGTTCGCGGTGAAGGACCGCCCGGCCAGCTTCGGGGACGACCTGATCCTGCGCCAGTTCTCGGCGGCCGAGGACCGCGACATCTTCGCGACGCGCACCACCGACGTCGGTGCGGCCGGCGACGGTTCGGGCCGCGCGGCCGGCGATCTGGACGAGGAGATCAAGGCCGCCGTCTCCCGCGTCTCGGCCGAGGAAGCCGTGTGGCTCGTGGCCGAGGACAACGGTGACAAGGTCGCCATGGTGTTCGGTGAGCTGCTCAACGGAGAGGTGAACGTCCGCATCTGGGTGCACCCCGGGTACCGCCACCGTGGCTATGGCACTGCGGCGCTGCGCCGCTCGCGGTCGGAGATGGCGTCGTATTTCCCGGCCGTGCCCATGGTGGTCCGTGCGCCTGGCGCGACCCCGAAGTAGGCGCGCAACAACGCATTACGCGAAACGTATTACGAGAAAAGGGCTCCGGGAATCTCCCGGAGCCCTTTTCGCGCCCGTTGTCAGCTCACCCGTGGTACGGCGCGGCCTTGACCGGCGGGGCCGCCTTGGGGACGGCCTCAACGTTGCTCGGCGTCGTCTGCGTGGCGGTGGCGCCGAAGTTCATGTCGGCGACCACCGGCTGGGTGTACTCGCCCGATGAGGCGCCATGGCCCGACGAGGCAATGGGTGCCACGGCTGGAGCGGGGGCATGGATCGTGCCGTAGGCGCCGAGCGCGATGCCCGCGGCGACCCCGACGAATCCGAACGTCTTTGCCACGTTCATGGCGTCCTCCTTAATGGCTATCGCGTAAATAGTTGTCCAGATGTTATGAGCCGTTTTTCGGCAGGGCCTGCCAGCAGCCTGGAACGTGCCTGTGAATAGCCGATTTCAGCTGTGACGTCGGCCTCGGCGATACTCATGGGCATGGCGGACAGCGGCAGGGCGCACAGCGATGTCGCGCTGGCCGCCGAGGTCGCGCAAGAAGCAGGTGAGTTCCTGCTGTCGGTGCGCGACCGGCTCGGCTCCCACGATCCGTACACCCTCGGCGCGGCCGGTGACCGGCACGCCAACACGCTGATCCTCGATCGGCTGCGCACGGCCCGCCCCGACGACGCCATCCTGTCGGAGGAGGCCGCCGACGACCTGGTGCGGCTGCGCTCGGACCGGGTGTGGATCGTCGATCCGGTCGACGGCACCCGCGAATTCGGCCGGGGCCGACCGGACTGGGCGGTTCACATCGCGCTGTGGCAGCGCGATGGCAGCCCGCACGGGTCCATCACCGACGCGGCCGTCGCGCTGCCCGCACACGGTGAGGTGCACCGCACCGACACTGTGATCGGCCCGCCGCCGCGTCGTCCCGGCCCCATCCGCATCGCCACCAGTACCTACCGGCCCCCGGCCGTGGTGTGGTGGCTGCGCGATGTGCTCGACATGGAGCTCGTCGGCATCGGCTCGGCCGGCGCCAAAGCGATGGCGGTGGTGCGCGGCGATGTGGACGCCTACGTGCACGCCGGCGGGCAGTGGGAATGGGACTCGGCCGCCCCGGCCGGCGTAGTGCAGGCGGCGGGGCTGTTCGCGTCGCGCCTGGACGGCTCGCCGCTGCGATACAACCGGCCCGATCCGTACCTGCCGGACTTCGTCATGTGCCGCCCCGAGTTCGCCGACACCCTGCTCGACGCCGTGCGCCAGGTGTCCTGAAGGCTCCTGAAGTGACCGTGTCTCGGGACACACCCTAGAGTCGATGTCATGCGATCGTGGCTGGCGCCCAGCGTCCCGAACCTGCCGGGCCGCGGCCCCGAACTCCGGCTCTATGACACCGCCGACCGTCAGGTCCGGCCGGTCTCCGCTGGTCCGAAGGCCACCATGTACGTCTGTGGGATCACCCCGTACGACGCCACGCACCTCGGTCACGCCGCCACCTATCTGACCTTCGACCTGGTGCACCGCTACTGGCTCGACGCCGGTCACGATGTCCAGTACGTGCAGAACGTCACCGACGTCGACGATCCATTGTTCGAGCGGGCGGCGCGCGACGGCATCGACTGGCGCGCCCTCGGCGACCGCGAGACCGAGCTGTTCCGGCAGGACATGACGGCGCTGCGGGTGCTGCCGCCGCACGACTACGTCGGCGCTATCGAGTCGATCTCCGAGGTCGTCGAGCTCGTCGAGAAGCTGCTGGCCTCCGGCGCGGCGTACGTCGTCGACGACCCCGAGTACCCCGACGTCTACTTCCGGGCCGACGCCACCACGCAGTTCGGCTACGAGTCCGGCTATGACCGCGACACCATGCTGGCGCTGTTCGGCGAACGCGGCGGCGACCCCGACCGCGCCGGCAAGGCCAGTCAACTGGACGCCCTGCTGTGGCGGGTGCAGCGACCCGGCGAGCCGAGTTGGCCGTCGCCCTTCGGCGCGGGCCGGCCGGGCTGGCACATCGAGTGCGCCGCGATCGCGCTGAACCGCGTCGGTCCCGGCCTGGACATCCAGGGCGGCGGCAGCGACCTGACCTTCCCGCACCACGAGTTCTCCGCCGCACACGCCGAATCGGTAACGGGGGAGCGGCGTTTCGCCCGGCACTACGTGCACGGCGGGATGATCGGCTGGGACGGCCACAAGATGAGCAAGAGCCGCGGCAACCTGGTGCTGGTGTCACGGCTGCGGGCCGACGGCGTCGACCCGGGCGCCATCCGGCTGGGTTTGATGGCCGGGCACTACCGCGCCGACCGCTTCTGGAGCCCTGAGGTGCTCACCACGGCGCAGGAGCGGCTGCAGCGCTGGCGGGCGGCCACCGCGCTGCCCGCCGGGCCCGATGCCACCGATCTGCTCGCCCGGGTGCGCCGGTATCTGGCCGACGACCTGGATACCCCGAAAGTCCTTGCTGCCCTTGATGGTTGGTCGACGGATGCGCTCGAGTACGGCGGTCACGACCCGGCCTCGCCGCGGTTGGTGGCCGACGCCATCGACGCGCTGCTCGGGGTGACCCTCTAGTCACTTCCCCGTGCGGGTACGTTTTGCCACCATGGGTTCTGTGTACGGAAAAGTCGTCTTCATCACCGGTGGTGCTGCGGGGGTCGGGGCCGAGGTGGCCCGCCGGTTGCACCGTAAGGGCGCCAAGCTGGTACTTACCGACGTCGACGCGGCAGCGCTGGACGCCACCGCCGCCACGCTCGGTGACGATGTCCTGACCGTGGTCGCCGACGTGCGCGACCTGTCGTCGATGCAGGCGGCGGCCGACGCTGCCGTCGAGCGGTTCGGCGGTATCGACGTGGTGATGGCGAACGCCGGCATCGCCACCTACGGCTCGGTGCTGCAGGTCGACCCCGAGGCCTTCAAGCGGCTGCTCGACATCAACGTGCTCGGGGTGTTCCACACCGTGCGCGCCACGCTGCCGTCGGTCCTCGACCGCCGCGGCTACGTGCTGATCGTGTCGTCCCTGGCCGCGTACACCGCTGCGCCGGGCCTGGCGCCGTACAACGCGTCCAAGGCCGCCGTCGAGCACTTCGCCAACGCGCTGCGTCTCGAGGTCGGGTACCGCGGCGTCGACGTCGGTTCGGCGCACATGTCCTGGATCGACACCGCCATGGTTCGCGACTCGAAGTCCGACCTGTCGACGTTCGCCGAGATGCTGACGAAGCTGCCGTGGCCCATCAGCAAGACGACGTCGGTCGACAAGTGCGGCGAGGCCTTCGTCGCCGGTATCGAGGGACGCAAGACCCGGGTGAACTGCCCCGGCTGGGTCGGCGCGCTGCGCTGGCTGCGGCCGCTGCTGGCGACGCGCATCGGTGAGGTGCCGGTGGCCAAGTTCGTGCCCGACCTGCTGCCCCGGATGGACGCCGAGGTGGCCGCTCTGGGCCGCTCGTCCAGCGCTCAGGCCGAGCAATTCAGTAAGGGATGACGGTGCGGGTCGGCATCGTCTACCTCTGCCTGGCGGCCCTGCTGTTGTCGGCCACCGGCTGCTCCGGCCGCGAGTCGTCGGGTCCCTCGGCGCCGCAGCCGCCGACGCCGGACCAGGTGCGGGCCATCGCGAAATCCGCTTACACATACGGATTTCCGATGGTCGACAACTACCGGGTCCAGTACTCGTACTTCGCCGACAAGGCCGGGCCCGAATACAAGGGCGCCTGGAACGAGATCCACAACACCGCACGTGTCTACACGCCGGAGGACAAGGCGATCCAGACGCCCAACTCCGACACGCCGTACTCGTTCCTCGGTGCCGACCTGCGTGCCGAGCCGTTGGTGCTGAGCGTCCCGCCGGTCGAGGCCGGGCGCTACTACTCGCTGCAGTTCGTCGACGGCTACACCTACAACATCGCGTACGTCGGCAGCCGCGCCACCGGTAACGGCGCAGGCAAATACCTGCTGGCCGGCCCGAATTGGCACGGTGCGACGCCGCCGGGCATCGAGCGGGTGATCCGCAGCTCGACCGAGCTGGCGTTCGTGCTGTACCGCACCCAGCTGTTCGGGCCGACCGACATCGAGAACGTCAAGAAGATTCAGGCCGGTTACCAGGTGACCCCGTTGTCTGGGTTCCTCAAGCAGCCGCCGCCACCGCCCGCACCGCCCATCGACTTCGTCGCCCCGCTGTCCGCGCAAGATGAGCGCACGTCGCCGAAGTTCTTCGAAATCCTCAACTTCGCAATGAAGTTCGCGCCGGCGCAACCTGCCGAGGAGGTCATGCGGCAACGCTTCGCCACCATCGGCATCGGTCCCGACGGCACCTTCCAGGCAGACCAGCTGACACCCGAGAACCGCAAGGCTGTCGAGGACGGCATGGCCGAGGCTTGGGCGGCGTTCGACACGTTCAAGAAGGACAAGGTCGACACCGGTGAGGTGACGTCGGCCCAATTGTTCGGTACCGCAACCGATCTCAAGGGCAACTACCTGTACCGGATGGCCGGCGCGGTGCTCGGCATCTACGGCAACACCGCGGCCGAGGCGATCTATCCGGGGGCGGCGAACGACAGCACCGGCGCGCCGCTGATCGGTGCGAACAACTACACCCTGCGGTTCGCCCCCGGGCAGCTGCCGCCGGTCAACGCCTTCTGGTCGGTGACGATGTACGAGCTGCCGCAGAGCCTGCTGGTGCCCAACCCCATCAACCGGTACCTGATCAACTCGGCCATGTTGCCTACCCTGATCAAGGATCCGGACGGCGGCATCACGCTGAATCTGCAGAACAAGTCACCGGGACCCGCCCGCGAAGCCAACTGGCTGCCGGCACCGGCGGGCCCGTTCGTCATCGCGATCCGGCTGTACTGGCCCAAACCCGAAGCACTCGACGGTACTTGGAAGGCCCCCAAGCCAATTCGGGCTTAGAACCTCGCCGAGTGGCCATCTATTACACGCATTTGCCCGATTTGCGTGTCATGACTGGCCGCTCGGCGGTCTAACGACCTCTGCGCTTCAGGTACCGCTCGAACTCGGCGGCCAGGGCGTCGCCGTCGATCTTGCCGAGTGCCTCGTTCATGTCGACCTCGGCATCGCCGCGTTCCTCGAGGGACTGCACGTATTCGGCGATCTCCTCGTCGTCGGCCGTCATCTCGGTGACCGACAGCTCCCACTCCTCGGCCTGCGCCGGCAGGTCGCCGAGTGGCACCTCGACGTCGAGGGCGTCCTCGACGCGACGCAGCAGCGCGACGGTGGCCTTGGGGCATGGGGGCGCCGACACGTAGTGCGGCACCGCCGCCCAGAACGTGACGGCCGGGATGCCGGCCTGCACACAGGCGTCCTGGAAAACCCCGGCGATGCCGGTCGGTCCCTCGTAGCGGGTCTCCTCGAGCCCGAAGAACTTGGCCGAATCGGCTGAGTACGCCGCGCCGGACACCGGCACCGGGCGGGTGTGCGGGGTGTCGGCGAGCAGCGCGCCCAAGATGACGACGGTGTGCACGTTGAGCTTGTCCAGGATCGCCAGCAGCTCGGCGCAGAAGGTGCGCCACCGCATGTTCGGCTCGACGCCGTGCATCAGCACCACGTCTCGATCCGAACCCGGCGGGCGGCAGTGCGAGATGCTCATCGACGGCCACACCAGCTCGCGCGTGACGCCGTCCACCTGGCGGATCACGGGACGATTCACCTGGTAGTCGTAGTAGCTCTCATCGTCGATCTCGACGAGGGTCCGGGCCTCCCACATGGCATCGAGGTGCTCGAGGGCGTCACTGGCGGCGTCCCCCGCGTCATTCCACCCCTCGAATGCCGCGACGACGACGGCATCGTGCAGTTCGGGCAGGTCAAGTCCCTGGAGGAGGGGCCGGTCGGCGGGGCTCACAACGCCAGCGTAAGCCCTTATGGGCACCTGCGAGCGCTACCCCGGGGCGGGTCGGGCCGGCAAACCGGTTTGGTAGTCCGGCCTACCATGTTGATGTGACTGCACTGGACAAACAACTGTCCAACGTGGGCGTCCGAACGTCTGTCAGCTGACGACGTAGACTCTTTGGCGTCGAGAGGCGTTGCAACGGAATCCGGTCGGCCCGGTATCCGCCACGCTCGGCAGAGTTAAGGACGCCTTCCGCAATGGAAGGAACGCATGTGACTGCCGCCCCGGTGAAGACTTTCGTGCCGAACATCCGCCCCGACTGCACCGACGAACTCACGGCTGCGCTGGGTCAGCGGATCATGGTCATCGACGGCGCCATGGGCACGGCGATCCAGCGGGACCGGCCCGACGAGGCCGGCTACCGCGGCGAGCGGTTCAAGGACTGGCCGAGTGACCTCATCGGCAACAACGACCTGCTCACCCTGACGCAGCCGCAGATCATCGAAGGCATCCACCGCGAGTACCTCGAAGCGGGCGCGGACATCCTGGAGACCAATACGTTCAACGCGAACGCGGTCTCGCTCGCCGACTACGGCATGGAGGCGTTCGCCTACGAGCTGAACTATGCGGGCGCCGCCCTGGCGCGCGAGGCCGCCGACGAATTCAGCACCCCGGAGAAGCCGCGCTACGTCGCCGGCGCGCTGGGTCCGACGACGCGCACCGCGTCGATCTCGCCCGACGTCAACGATCCGGGTGCACGCAACGTCTCGTACGACCAGCTGGTCACCGCGTACCTGGAGGCTGCCAACGGCCTGGTCGACGGCGGCTCCGACATTCTCATCATCGAGACGATCTTCGACTCGCTCAACGCCAAGGCCGCGGTGTTCGCCGTCGAGACGCTCTTCGAGCAGCGCGGTCGCCGCTGGCCGTTGATCATCTCGGGCACCATCACCGACGCGTCCGGACGAACGTTGTCCGGTCAGGTCACCGAGGCGTTCTGGAACGCGATCCGGCACGCCAGGCCCCTCGCCGTCGGCCTCAACTGCGCCCTGGGTGCGCCCGAGATGCGGCCGTACATCGCCGAGGTGGCGCGGATCGCGGACACGTTCGTCTCCTGCTACCCGAATGCGGGTCTGCCCAACGCCTTTGGCGAGTACGACGAGTCGCCGGAGCGGCAGGCCGGCTACATCGAGGAGTTCGCCGAGGCCGGCCTGGTCAACCTGGTGGGCGGTTGCTGCGGCACGGCGCCGCCGCACATCGCCGAGATCGCCAGGGTCGTCGAAGGCAAGGCGCCCCGCGAGCTGCCCGAGATCCCCGTGGCCACCCGGCTGTCGGGCCTGGAGCCCCTCAACATCACCGAAGACTCGCTGTTCGTGAACATCGGTGAGCGCACCAACATCACCGGCTCCGCGCGGTTCCGCAACCTCATCAAGGCCGAGGACTACGACACCGCCCTGTCGGTCGCCCTGCAGCAGGTCGAGGTCGGTGCGCAGGTCATCGACATCAACATGGACGAGGGCATGATCGACGGCATCGCCGCGATGGACCGGTTCACCAAGCTGATCGCGGCCGAACCGGACATCAGCCGCGTCCCGGTGATGATCGACTCCTCCAAGTGGGAGGTCATCGAGGCGGGCCTGAAGAACGTGCAGGGCAAGCCGATCGTCAACTCGATCTCCATGAAGGAGGGCGAGGAGAAGTTCATCCGCGAGGCCCGGCTGTGCCGCAAGTACGGTGCCGCCGTCGTCGTGATGGCCTTTGACGAACAGGGACAGGCCGACAATCTGGAGCGCCGCAAGGAGATCTGCGGGCGTGCGTACCGGATCCTGACCGAAGAGGTCGGCTTCCCGGCCGAGGACATCATCTTCGACCCGAACTGCTTCGCGTTGGCGACGGGTATCGAGGAGCACGCGACCTACGGCATCGACTTCATCGAGGCGTGCGCCTGGATCAAGGAGAACCTGCCCGGCGTGCACATCTCCGGCGGCATCTCGAACGTGTCGTTCTCGTTCCGCGGCAACAACCCCGTCCGCGAGGCCATTCACGCGGTGTTCCTGTTCCACGCCATCAAGGCCGGCCTGGACATGGGCATCGTCAACGCCGGTGCGCTGGTGCCGTATGACTCGATCGACCCCGAGCTGCGGGACCGCATCGAGGACGTCGTGCTGAACCGTCGCGAGGACGCCGCCGAGCGGCTGCTGGAGATCGCCGAACGGTTCAACAAATCGGAGAAGACCGAGGACCCCAAGGCGGCGGAGTGGCGCAGCCTCCCGGTCCGCGAGCGGATCACGCACGCGCTGGTCAAGGGCATCGACGCGGACGTCGACGCCGACACCGAGGAACTGCGCGCCGAAATCTCCGCCGCGGGAGGTCGCCCGATCGAGGTGATCGAGGGCCCGCTCATGGACGGCATGAACGTCGTCGGCGATCTGTTCGGCGCGGGCAAGATGTTCCTGCCGCAGGTCGTGAAGTCGGCCCGCGTGATGAAGAAGGCCGTCGCCTATCTGCTGCCGTACATCGAGGCGGAGAAGCAGCCGGGTGACGCCGAGACGACCAACGGCACCATCGTGATGGCGACCGTGAAGGGCGACGTCCACGACATCGGCAAGAACATCGTCGGAGTTGTCTTGCAGTGCAACAACTACACCGTGGTCGACCTCGGTGTGATGGTGCCTGCCCAGAAGATCCTGGACGCCGCCAAGGAGCACAAGGCCGACATCATCGGGCTGTCCGGCCTGATCACCCCGTCCCTCGACGAGATGGTCAACTTCGCCGTCGAGATGGAACGCGAAGGGCTGGAGATCCCGCTGCTGATCGGTGGCGCCACGACCTCGCGTGCCCACACGGCCGTGAAGATTTCGCCGCGCCGCAGCGGCCCGGTGGTCTGGGTCAAGGACGCGTCCCGCTCGGTGCCGGTGGCGGCCGCGCTGCTCGACGACAAGCAGCGTCCCGCTCTGATGGAGGCCACCGAGAAGGACTACGCGGCCCTGCGCGAACGGCACGCCCAGAAGCACGAGCGGCCGATGCTCACGTTGGAGAAAGCCCGCGCCAACCGGACGCCGATCGAGTGGGACGGCTACACGCCGCCGGTGCCCGCCCAGGGCGTCGGCGTTCGGGAGTTTCTCGACTACGACCTGGCCGAACTGCGCGAGTACATCGACTGGCAGCCGTTCTTCAACGCCTGGGAGATGAAGGGCAAGTTCCCCGACATCCTCAACAACCCGGCGTCGGGTGAGGCCGCCCGCAAGTTGTACGACGATGCCCAGGAGATGCTCGACACCCTGATCAAGGAGAAGTGGCTGCGCGCCAACGGCGTGATCGGTTTCTTCCCGGCGAACGCGGTCGGCGACGACATCCAGGTCTACACCGACGAATCGCGGTCCGAGGTGCTCACCACCCTGCACAACCTGCGCCAGCAGGGCGAGCACCGCGCCGGCATCCCGAACAAGTCGTTGGGTGACTTCATCGCGCCCAAGGACACCGGTTTGGCCGACTACGTCGGCGCGTTCGCGGTCACCGCCGGGCTCGGCAGCCAGGACAAGATCATGGAGTTCAAGGCCGCCATCGACGACTACAGCGCCATCCTGCTGGAGTCCATCGCCGACCGATTGGCCGAGGCATTCGCCGAACGGATGCACCAGCGGGTTCGCGAGGAGTTCTGGGGATACCAGCCCGACGAGCAGCTGGACAACGAGGCGCTCATCGGGGAGAAGTACGTCGGCATCCGCCCGGCGCCCGGCTATCCGGCCTGCCCCGAGCACACCGAGAAGGCGACGCTCTGGGAGCTGATGGACGTCCAGGAACGGGCCGGCATCGAGCTGACCGAGTCGATGGCGATGTGGCCCGGCGCGGCCGTCAGTGGCTGGTACTTCTCGCACCCGCAGTCGCAGTACTTCGTGGTCGGCCGGCTGGCCCAGGACCAGGTCGCCGACTACGCACGACGTAAGGGCTGGACGCTGAAAGAAGCCGAGCGCTGGCTGGCACCCAACCTCGGCTACAACCCGGAGGACTGATACCCATCTCCCGCCCCAGCTTCGCCCGCCCAACGCTCAAAGCTGTGCTCTTCGACATGGACGGCACGCTCGTCGACTCCGAAAAGCTGTGGGACGTCGCGATGCACGCCTTCTACGCCCAAAAGGGCGGGGTGCTGACCGACGCGGTGCGGGAGACGACGGTCGGTGGCTCGGCGGAGAACGTCATGCGCATCGTGTACGACGACCTCGGCCTGGACCCGACCCCGGAATCCATGGCCGAGTCCGCGGACTGGCTGCACGACTACACCGGTGAGCTGTTCGAGCAGGGGCTGCCGTGGCGGCCTGGTGCGCAGGAGTTGTTGGAAACGTTGGCGGTCAGCGAGATTCCGCTGGCGCTCGTGACCAACACCCGGCGCACGCTGACCGAACAGGCGCTGAAAACCATTGGTAGTCACTACTTTACGGCCACCGTCTGCGGCGACGAGGTGCCCGACGGTAAGCCGCATCCGGCTCCGTACCAGCGCGCCGCCGAACTGCTCGGGGTCGTGCCGCAGGACTGCCTGGCGATCGAGGATTCGGTGACCGGTGCGCAGTCGGCGGATGCCGCGGGCTGCGTCGTGCTCGTGGTACCCAATGACGTCGCAGTGCCCGACGGGCCACGCCGCCGGCACATCGAAACGCTGGCCGGGCTCGGGGTCGCGGACCTTCGTGACATCTACACCGAAATGTGTTCGTAGCCGCTAGTTCTGGTCCGGTAGTGGGGTCTGCTGTGCGATCGTTGACGCACACCACGCAGCGCTGCGAAAGGACGTCCGATGTCCCATGGCCCGATCGGTGACGACACATCGGCGATCTTCGATGACGAAGAGTTCGACTCCGGCCGCAGTGCCGTGCGCATCGCCTCGGTAGCCGCGCTGGGCGGTTTGCTCTTCGGCTACGACAGCGCCGTCATCAACGGTGCGGTGAAGTCGATTCAGCAGTACTTCGACATCGGCGACCAGGCCTTGGGCATTGCCGTCGCCTCGGCGCTGCTCGGTGCGGCAGTGGGCGCCATGACCGCGGGGCGGCTGGCGGACCGCGTCGGTCGACTCACCGTGATGAAGCTGGCCGCCCTGCTGTTCTTTGTCAGCGCAATCGGGGCCGGCGTGGCGACCAGCATCGAGATACTGGTCGCGTTCCGCATTGTCGGTGGCCTTGGCGTGGGCATCGCGTCGGTGATCGCGCCGGCCTACATCGCCGAAACATCGCCGACGAGCATCCGTGGTCGGCTCGGGTCCCTGCAGCAACTGGCCATCGTCAGCGGCATCTTCCTGTCGCTGGCGGTCGACGCGCTGCTGGCGCACTTGGCCGGCGGCGCGAGCAGCGTGCTGTGGCTGGGTCTCGAGGCCTGGCGCTGGATGTTCATCCTGATGGCCATCCCCGCCGTGGTGTACGGCCTGCTGGCCTTCACGATTCCCGAATCGCCGCGTTATCTCGTTGCCACACATCGGATTCCGGAAGCCCGCAAGGTGCTCACCATGTTGCTGGGGGAGAAGAATCTGGAGATCACCATCGGTCGCATCCAGCAGACGCTCGAGTCCGAGTCGAAGCCCACCTGGCGCGACATGTGCAAGCCCGGCGGCGGACCCTTGAGCCTCTACGGCATTGTCTGGGTTGGTCTGGCGCTGTCGGTGTTCCAGCAGTTCGTGGGCATCAACGTGATCTTCTACTACTCGAACGTGCTGTGGGAGGCCGTCGGTTTCGACGAGAGCTCGTCGTTCGTCATCACCGTCATCACCTCGGTGGTGAACATCCTGACAACGGTCATCGCGATCATGCTGATCGACAAGATCGGCCGCAAACCACTGCTGCTCATCGGTTCGGCCGGGATGACGCTGACGCTGGCCACCATGGCGATCATCTTCGGCACCGCCCCGCAGGTGAACGGGGTACCGCAGTTGGGTGGCGTCGAAGGGCCCGTCGCCCTGATCGCCGCCAACCTGTTCGTGGTCGCGTTCGGCATGTCCTGGGGGCCGGTGGTGTGGGTGCTGCTGGGGGAGATGTTCCCCAACCGCATCCGTGCCGCGGCGCTGGGTCTGGCCGCGGCCGGCCAGTGGGTCGCCAACTGGGCGATCACTGTCAGCTTCCCTGAACTGCGCAATACGCTCGGAGTCGCATACGGCTTCTACGCGCTGTGCGCTCTGCTGTCGCTGGTGTTCGTCGCCAAGTGGGTTCGCGAGACCAAGGGCGTTGCGCTCGAAGATATGCACGCCGAGTTGCTGGCAAAATGACGTCGCCGGGTGGCTTGCACAGCTGGAATGACTGACTGAACCCGGTCCCAAGTTCAGCGAATATCCGTCAGATGGCTGATGCCGTGAGTATTGACGTTGTAGATAATTATCGGCGGTGAGCGTTGGTGCTGCCGTGGTTCTGACGCTCCTTCACGGAAGGGGTGCGCAATGGTCAACGGCGGCTCTCGTTGTGTAGCTCGTCTGAACGTTCTTGTCGCGGTCGCTACTGCCGTGATCGTGGTGGTCGGCTTTGTGGGTGCGGCCCCTCCGGGGCGTGATCCCGAGGTCGCCATCAGTGCTGCCCGGGTAGCCGCTGTGAATACGTCGATGTCGGCGCAATGGGCCCCGCTGGACCAAGTCGTGGCCACCCACGCCGACTTGATGGCGGCCGCAGCGCACGTGGTGGTAGGTGGCGGCTCGAATCTCGGCGCCGCGGCCGCGATGACGCCGAAGGTCGGATCCGGCACGGCTCCAACGCCTTTGGCAGCCACGTCAACATCGCTACCCACGCCGCAGCCTGCTGGGGCCGTCGCAGTTATCGAGCAGGCGATTGTGTCCGCGCTGTCGACGGCGTTCCTGACGTTGGCCCAGCCGTTGGTCAGTACGCCCGAATTGGCAGCGGTCTTCGGGCCCTTCGTGTTCTTGGGCATCATCTTGTACGGATTGGTCGTGGGCGTGCCGCTCACAATTTTCAACTCCATCGCTGCCCCGATACTCAACTTGCTGCCGTTCGCGGCGGTGCCGACGCCGGTCTCGGCGAAAACCGTTGCCCGTACTGCGGCAGTGCCAGACCCCACGGCAGCCCCGCCAGATCCCACCGCAGCCGGCAAAGGACAGCCGCGGGCCACCGGCGCCGACGTAGACGCCGATGTCGTGAAGGCGCCCTCAGTTGCGCCCCGTGGCTTCATGCAGAGGCGCCTGAAGCCGGCACTCGTGGTGCCGACCGCTGCTACCACCGATTTCGCCGTCGCCGAGGCCGACAACGGCAAACCGCAGGGACGTCCGGCGTCCGATCAGCTGAACACCCCCGGCGTCCGCGGCAATAGTGGCGGCGCGAAAGCGGGTGCTGGGAAGAGTGACGCCGGCAAGTCCGACACCGCAACATCTGACACTGGAAAGTCATTGTCGCGCAACAAGAAGTCAGGCCCCAGCGGCAAGTCAGGAGGTGGCCAATCCGGTGATGCGGGCCGGCCTGGTGCTGCGGGCCAGTCCGGTGATTCGGGCCAGTCCGGTGATTCGGGCCGGTCCGGCAACGGCAACAAGGGCGGCTCCTAGCCATTGACGGGGCCGCTGCCGGGCCACTGGATCGCCACGGCGGATCGGCTCAGTCGACGGGAACGGCCTCACCTGCACGGGCAGCCGCCACCCCGGCGCGACCAGCTCATCGCGCCGTATCAGTTTGCGGGACTGTTACTTTCGCCGTCACCATCCTCGCCCTCGGTGGGGTAGAGCTGGGGTTGGTAGATGGTGTTGGTGCGGGGTTGGCCGACGTCCAGTAGTGGTGGTGGGGTCCAGTGCGCTCGGCCGTTTTTCATGGTGGTGGTCCAGCCACCGTCGGTGGCCAGGCGGTTGTCGGGTCCGCAGGCCAGCGCGAGGTCGGTGATGTTCGTCTGGCCGCCGTGACGCCAGTCGGTGACGGCGTGGTGGGCTTGGCAGTCGGCGGCGGGCCGTGTGCAGTCGGGGCGGGTGCAGCCTTTGTCGCGGGCGAACAGGGCCAGGCGTTGACCGGTGGTCGCGGT
>NZ_JXST01000058.1 GCF_000878195.1 Mycolicibacterium llatzerense
AAACTCACCGGAGGCCTCCTGATCTGCAACTGTGGCTCTACCGGAGCGAGTGTTCACCCGCCACCGGCAACCCACGTCCGATTGCAGCCCGAGGCCTTCGGCCTCAAGTCGCCTCCATACCGTCTAGCGCGGGCCGGGCTTCCAGCGAACAGCGGCCGCCCAACCGGTGGGTTAGTCTCCTCAAGAATCAAGCAGCGTTGCCTGAGGAGGCCCCATGACCAGCGCCGAACGGATCGACGATCCCTTTGAGGGCTCTGCGCCGGAAACCGCGACGTACACCGGCCCGGAATGGATGGGCAAGGCCAACTGGCATTCGGTCGCAGAGACCTACTTGCTCAAGGCCATGAAGCCGCTCATGTTCCTGCTGACCAAGGTGATGCTGGCCATCAACAAACGGTTTCCGCAGGTCCTGCTGAACCGCGCCTACGACGGCGCCGAGCGCGTCATGCATTGGATGCCGGGCGTGGCCGGTTCGCGGACCGAAAAGGTCGAACTGCCGAACTGCCCGGCGGAATGGGTCTGGAACGAGAGCACCCCTCCGGTCGACGGGCGCGTCATCATCTACTTCCACGGGTCGGCGTTCATCGCGCTCGGCATCAACAGCCACCGGCCGCTGGTCAGCCACATCGCCCGCGACAGCGGCGCGCGTGCTCTCAGCGTCGGGTACCGGCTCTGCCCGCGCAACCTCGTCGAGGAAGCGGTCGACGACGGCGTCGACGCCTACCGCTACGTGCTGGCGCAGGGCGTGAAACCGGAGAACATCGTGTTGGCCGGCGACTCTGCCGGTGGCTTCATCGCGGCGATGACCGCCGTCACGGTGCGCGACCTGGGCCTGACGCCGCCCGCGGGCTGCGTGCTGCTCTCGGCCGCCACCGACAGTGACATGACGCCGAAATATGAAGCAGCCAAACGCATTCCCGACGCCATGTTCCCCATCGACTTCCTGCGGATGATCAGCGAGGTCTTCCTGCTGCGCAATGGTGCCCGCGGCCCGATCCCGTCGCCGGTCGACGCCGACCTGCGCGGCCTGGGTCCGTTCCTGCTGCAGGTGGGATCCGAAGAGGCGCTGCGGCCCGACTCTGAGCTGATGGCCGAGCGGCTCGCGGCGGCGGGAGTGCCGGTGCGGCTGCAGGTCTTCGACCGCGCCGTCCACGTCTTCCAGGCCTTCGCCTTCTCGAACCCCGACGCTCGTCGTGCGGTCCGCGAGCTCACGGAGTTCGTGAAGTCGGTCGCCTAGCGCAACACTCGACGCTACTAACAGCTGGGAATGAACGGGCGCCGTGCGGCGGTTGCCTACTCCGTGACTGCCGATCCCTTCCGTCTTGCCACCGACGCCGCATTGCTCAAGCCAGTTGAGGTCGGTGACACGCTGGCCACCAACCGTCTGTTCATGGCGCCGCTGACCCGGTCGCGGGCTGACGCCGACGGCACACCGTCGGACCTGGCCGCCGAGTACTACTCGCAGCGCGCCGCCGCCGGGCTCATCATCTCCGAGGCCACCGCCATCTCGCGGAGCGCCAACGGCGCCTACATGAACACCCCCGGCATGTACACCGACGGGCACCAGGCCAAGTGGGCCGAGATCGCGCAGGCCGTGCACGGCGCCGACGGGAAGATGTTCGTGCAGCTGTGGCACGTCGGCCGCATGGCGCATTCGGAGATCAGCGGTGCCACGCCGGTCGCGCCGTCGGCCGTCGCCGCCGACATGGTCACCCACACACCCACGGGCAAGAAGCCTCTGGAGATCCCACGGGCGCTCGACATCGAGGAGATCCCCGGGATCGTCGCCGACTTCCGTGCCGCCGCGCGTCGCGCGATCGACGCCGGGATGGACGGTGTGGAGATTCACGGCGCCAACGGTTACCTGTTGCACGAGTTCGCGTCCGATGTGGTCAACCAGCGCACCGATGCGTATGGCGGATCGCCGGAGAACCGGGCCCGGCTGACTGCCGAGGTCGTCGAAGCCGTCGTGGCCGAGATCGGAGCCGGGCGGGTCGGGTTGCGGATCTCTCCCGGGAACCCTGCCGGAGACATGCACGAGGACGACGCGTTCAGCGCGTACGAGGCCCTGCTGAACCGGATCGACCCGCTCGGTATCGCCTACCTACACGTGCTCATCGACCCCACCGAGGGTCTGTTCGGTGCGATCCGCGCACTGTGGTCGGGGACCTTCGTACTCAATACGGGCCGGGGGTCGGGCACCGATTTCTGCCAGCTGAACAGCTTCGTCGACCTGGGTGCCGTCAGTGCCGTCGCGGTCGGGCGGTCCTTCCTGGCCAACCCTGACCTGGTCGACCGGCTGATCCTGGGGGCCGAGCTCAACGAGCCTGACGTGGCGACGTTCTATGCGCCTGGTCCCGTCGGCTACATCGACTATCCGACCCTCACCGAGGCTGTCGCTTAACTCGCGGCGCAGTGGCCACTTATTGCACGTCAGGTCGTCCAGAACGTGCAGTAAGTGGCCTTTTGCGTTCGTCTGGTCACTCTCCCAACCACCTGGTTGGGAGGGCCTGTTACGCTTCCGGGCAGGGGACCGTCGACCTGCTGGTGGGCGCACCCACAACCCCATCTCAATAGGACCTGGAGCAAACACATGTCCGAAGAAGCCTTCATCTATGAGGCCATTCGCACGCCCCGTGGCAAGCAGCGCAACGGTGCACTGAACGAGGTCAAGCCGGTCAACCTCATCGTCGGCCTGATCGACGAAATGCGTCGCCGCAATCCCGACCTCGACGAGAACCTGATCAGCGACGTCATCATGGGCGTCGTCTCGCCCGTCGGCGACCAGGGTGGCGACATCGCCCGCACCGCCGCTCTCGTGGCCAAGCTGCCCGAGACCACCGGTGGTTTCCAGCTCAACCGCTTCTGCGCCTCCGGCCTGGAGGCCGTGAACCTGGCCGCCCAGAAGGTCCGTTCCGGCTGGGACGACCTGGTGTACGCCGGTGGCGTCGAGTCCATGAGCCGCGTCCCGATGGGTTCGGATGGCGGCGCGTGGGCCGGTGACCCCGAGACCAACTACCGCATCGGCTTCGTCCCGCAGGGCATCGGCGCCGACCTGATCGCCACCATCGAGGGCTTCTCGCGCGAAGACGTCGACGCCTACGCGGTGCGCTCGCAGGAGAAGGCCGCCGCGGCCTGGTCCGGCGGCTACTTCGCCAAGTCCGTCATCCCGGTCAAGGACCAGAACGGCCTGACCATCCTGGACCACGACGAGCACATGCGTCCCGGCACCACCGTCGAGAGCCTCGGCAAGCTGAACTCCGCATTCGCGGGTCTGGGCGCCATGGGCGGCTTCGACGACGTGGCGCTGCAGAAGTACCACTACGTCGAGAAGATCAACCACGTCCACCACGGTGGCAACAGCTCGGGCATCGTCGACGGTGCCGCGCTGGTGCTGATCGGTTCGGAGGCCGCCGGCAAGTCGCAGGGCCTGACCCCGCGCGCCCGCATCGTGGCCACCGCCACCAGCGGTGCCGACCCGGTCATCATGCTGACCGGCCCCACCCCGGCCACCAAGAAGGTCCTGGACCGCGCCGGCCTGACGGTCGACGACATCGACCTGTTCGAAATCAACGAGGCTTTCGCCTCGGTGGTGCTCAAGTTCCAGAAGGACCTGAACATCCCGGACGAGAAGCTGAACGTCAACGGTGGCGCCATCGCGATGGGCCACCCGCTGGGCGCCACCGGCGCCATGATCACCGGAACCATGGTCGACGAGCTCGAGCGCCGCGGTGCCAAGCGTGCCCTGGTCACGCTGTGTATCGGCGGCGGCATGGGCGTTGCCACCATCATCGAGCGCGTCTAGGGAGATTGAAAAACAATGGCTGAGAAGACAATTCAGTGGGACAAGGATGCCGACGGCATCGTCACCCTGACGATGGACGACCCGACCGGGTCGGCCAACGTGATGAACGAGCACTACAAGGAGTCGATGCACTACGCGGTGCAGAGCCTGCTTGCTGAGAAGGACTCCATCACCGGCGTCGTCATCACCAGCGCGAAGAAGACCTTCTTCGCCGGTGGTGACCTCAAGGGCATGATGCAGATCGGTCCGGACGACGCCGGCGAGGCGTTCTCCATGGTCGAGGACATCAAGGCCGACCTGCGCGCCCTGGAGACCCTGGGCAAGCCCGTCGTGGCCGCCATCAACGGCGCCGCCCTCGGCGGTGGCCTGGAGATCGCCCTCGCGTGCCACTACCGCATCGCGGCAGACGTCCGCGGCAGCCAGATCGGCCTGCCCGAGGTCACTCTGGGCCTGCTGCCCGGCGGTGGCGGCGTCGCCCGCACCGTCCGCATGTTCGGCATCCAGAAGGCCTTCATGGAGATCCTGAGCCAGGGCACCCGGTTCACCCCAGCCAAGGCGCAGGCCACCGGCCTGGTCAACGAGCTCGTCGACACCGTCGAGGAACTGATCCCCGCCGCCAAGGCATGGATCAAGGCCAACCCCGAGGGCGGCGTGCAGCCGTGGGACGTCAAGGGCTACAAGATGCCCGGCGGCACCCCGTCGAGCCCGGGCCTGGCCGGCATCCTGCCGTCGTTCCCGGCTCTGCTGAAGAAGCAGCTCAAGGGTGCTCCGATGCCCGCGCCGCGCGCCATCCTGGATGCCGCCGTCGAGGGTGCGCAGGTCGACTTCGACACCGCGTCGCGCATCGAGAGCCGCTACTTCACCACCCTGGTCACCGGCCAGACCGCGAAGAACATGATCCAGGCGTTCTTCCTGGACCTGCAGGCCATCAACGGCGGCGCCTCGCGTCCGCAGGGCATCGCCAAGCAGGACATCAAGAAGATCGGTGTCCTCGGCGCGGGCATGATGGGCGCCGGTATCGCCTACGTGTCGGCCAAGGCCGGCTACGAGGTCGTCCTCAAGGACGTCACGCAGGAAGCCGCCGACAAGGGCAAGAACTACTCCGAGAAGATCGAGGCCAAGGCCCTCGAGCGTGGCAAGACCTCTCAGGAGAAGTCCGACGCGCTGCTGGCCCGGATCACCCCGACCGCTGACCCGCAGGATCTCAAGGGCGTCGACTTCGTCATCGAGGCCGTGTTCGAGAACCAGGAACTCAAGCACAAGGTGTTCCAGGAGATCGAGGACATCGTCGAGCCCAACGCGCTGCTCGGCTCGAACACCTCCACCCTGCCGATCACCGGTCTCGCGACCGGCGTGAAGCGCCAGGAGGACTTCATCGGTATCCACTTCTTCTCGCCGGTCGACAAGATGCCGCTGGTGGAGATCATCAAGGGCGAGAAGACCTCTGACGAGGCGCTGGCCCGGGTGTTCGACTACACCCTGGCCATCAAGAAGACCCCGATCGTCGTCAACGACAGCCGCGGCTTCTTCACCTCGCGCGTGATCGGCACCTTCGTCAACGAGGCGCTGGCCATGCTGGGCGAGGGCGTCGCGCCCGCGTCCATCGAGCAGGCCGGTTCGCAGGCCGGTTACCCGGCGGCGCCGCTGCAGCTTTCGGATGAGCTCAACCTGGAGCTCATGCACAAGATCGCCGTGGCTTCCAAGGAAGGCGTCGAGGCCGAGGGTGGCACCTACGTCGGGCACCCGGCCGAGGCTGTCGTCGAGAAGATGATCGAGCTCGGTCGCCCGTCGCGCTTGAAGGGTGCGGGCTTCTACGAGTACACCGACGGCAAGCGGACCCAGCTGTGGCCGGGTCTGAAGGACGCCTTCAACTCGGGTTCGGTCGAACTGCCGCTGCAGGACATGATCGACCGCATGCTGTTCGCCGAGGCACTGGAGACCCAGAAGTGCATCGACGAGGGCGTGCTGACCTCGACCGCTGACGCGAACATCGGCTCGATCATGGGTATCGGCTTCCCGCCGTACACCGGTGGTTCGGCGCAGTTCATCGTCGGCTACCAGGGCGAGCTCGGTGTCGGCAAGGAGGCCTTCGTGGCCCGGGCCAAGGAACTGGCCGCCAAGTACGGCGACCGCTTCCTGCCGCCGGCGTCGCTGGAGAGCTAGCCGCTAGCGCAAACAGTCGCGAAAACCCCCAAATCCTCAGGGATTTGGGGGTTTTCGCGTTTGATCGGCGGAGTGGTCGCGGATCCTCGGATGCGGTCAAGACGTAGGTGTCCAGATTGAAAGTCCAGATTGGCTACGATGTAGAGCGAGGGGAACGGGGTGGGTAATGAGTTTTGAAAGCTTCGTGCACGACGCCTTCAAATTTGTCTCGGATACGGCAGGAAAAGTTAAGAACGCTGCCAAGGCGGTTGAGAAGATTGCCGAGAAGGCAGGTTTGCCGAAGATTGTAGGGATAGCGAAAACTGTCGGTAAATACGCAGGAGTGCTAGCTATCGCGCCCACACCCATTCTGAAGGGCGGGCAAAAGATCGTTCAGCAAATGCGACATTGCGCGGGTGAAGGAGATCCGGACGTCGGTGAGGGTTTCGCGAAAGGGGCGCACGGATTTCAAACGTTGCAGAACACGTTGAAGAAAGCTCATCCGAATTCAAGTTGGGACGGTGGTCCGGCGCCGCGGGCGTATGAGCGACGAGTGGTGGCGCAGGAGAAGAGCACTGCCATTTTGTCCGATGCAGACAATCAGGTCGCCACAGCTCTAAGTCAAGAGGCGGGCGAGATCAATGAGGTTCGGCGTAAGTTGGATTCTCAGCATAATTGGCTGGCAGACTACGGAAATTTCACGCAAACCTTTGGTATTATTCCGGTCGTCGGTAAAGAAATTCAGTACGTGCTCGAAACAATGGCGGTCACGTTCGTACTGAACGACACCGCGCACATCATGTGGGATATGCACAATAATGCGAATTCGCATGCTGCAGTCGTGCGCGGCGCGCACGACTTGTACCAGACCGCGGCGGCCAGTGCCACCCAGTCGGACTCCGCAAACGACTTCGATCCGCAATCGAACAGCGCTGAGCAGCGGGTAATTACTCCCGCCGCAATTCGCGCGCTGGCAGGTGTACAGGGTATCGCGGAGAAAAGCGCCGCCGAATCTACCGTGCTGACGGCAGGAGTGAGTGCCAACGTGGGGCAGACCCACGGCTTCATCTGTGCAGTCACCAAAAAGGCCGTGAAAGAGGCGGAAGCTGAACGCGCAACGGCCGGTAAGAACTTAGAAGGCGTGTGTAAAGAACTGGGGGGAAAGTTGCAGCACGCTGCTGGGCGTTACGAACAGGCTGACGCTGACGGGAAAGCCAACATCGACAAGCAGATGCCACCGCGCTGAATTTGGCGGCCAGAGCTGGTTGTAAGAAGGAATTCGAGATGGATGATCAGTGGTCATGGGATGACGATGAAGATGAAGATGAGCTTCAGTACGAGGTTGCTCATTCCGGCGACGGCGATGATGAAGGGGAGGACGAACTTGAGCCCCTTCTCTACACGGCATCGAATCCATCGGGTTCGGTTTGGGTTACCTCTCATCTCAATGGTCGGGTTCACGGAATTGAGCTGGGTTCGAGTGTGACCGCGTTATCAGAGAACGAGCTCGCAGAGGAGATTCGAGTAGTGGCCGAATTGGCCCGGCAGCAGGCTTGCTCTGAACTCCATGCGTTCGTGGTTGAAGGGGTCCGTGATATCGGATACGACCCGGTTCCGATGCGCGATGCGCTGGTGCGCAAGTTGAACATGCCGACGCCCGAGGATGCCGCGGAGGCTGCGCGAGTCGTTCGGGATACATACTGGGGTGGCGGGTAATGAACTACGAGTGGCGGGCCGGTCGAGATTCGCTGTCCATGGTGAGCGATCGGAGCAATAACCGGTGAACAACGTGCCTCAGGGTTGGTATCCCGATCCGAACGGCGGGTCGAACTTGCGCTATTTCGATGGTCAAGCGTGGGCGCCGGCTGACAGCACGGTGCAGGTTGGCGGTGAGAAGAACCGGTCGCCGTGGTTGTGGGTGCTGGGTGGGGTCGCCGTGCTGCTGACTGTATTGATTGTCGGCGGAATTGCGTTGTGGCACATGGTAGGAACCACGATCCCAACCGGTTCGACCGGCAGCAACGAAATCGACAAGTCGTCCCTGCACTCGACGATCATTCCAACTCTGACGTTCCCCGCCGGCTCCAAACAGCGACACATGAGTAATCCAGACCGCTTTGAGGTGTGGGATGTGCCGCTGTCGTATGCGGACACCGTCAACGTTGTCCGTGGTGGATTGCCAACTGGTGCGGCTCTTGATGGGTTGGTGTGGTGCACTGAATCAAGATCCGAGAACCTGACGATATGGAGTTGGGGTACTGCGGCTGACTATCTTTCGGTGCACGCCAGTGGTTCGTCACTTGGCGGGAGTGTCGTCAGCATTGATCGTGAGCCCGATGCCGCAGGTTGTCTTCGATGATTGGCGGCCGCGCCGACGCTAGCTAGCGTCGGCAGCCGCATCGTCCGAAACCGCCAAATCCCCATGGATTTGAGGGTTTTCGCGTTCCCAGACAAGCCCGAGGTGCCAGGGCTCGGGTGCGCGGTGTTTCTCCGGCGCTCCCTGGGACGCGCAGCAACTCGCCCCGCTCGAGGCGTCGTACCCCGTGCGCACGATGCGCCTAGGGAAGGGCTCGACGAGGTCGAGCGGTATGCCGACGTCGTCGCGACCCAGGTTCAGGATCTCGATGGCTTCGTGCTCGTCGGAGACTCTTTCGGCGCTGTCATCAGTCTCACCCTCGCGCTGCGGCGGCCGAGCGGACTACGGGCGTTGGTGCTCTCCGGCGGGTTCGCCGCGAACCCGCTCCCGCGCTGGAGGGCCGTGCTGCGCACTACATTCGAGGACCGGCCTATCGCAATGGCACGTTGCGGTTCCGCGCCCACACGCTCGCCTCGAAGTTCGACCGGGACGCCGAGGTTCCGCACACCGTGAACGACTACCGTCAGCTGTTCGTCGAGAACACGCTGGCAGTGTCCTACAGCGCCCGGGTCGCGAGCGTCATCTCCTTCGATGTGCGTGATCAACGCGCCAAGGTCGATGTCCCGACGTTGCTCATCACCCCGGAAGACGACAAGCTCGTCGGGGAGCGCGCTGCCCGTGAACTACCTGTTGGTCTGCCGGCGGCCCGCGACGTCGTGCTCGCTCGAACCAGGCACATGTTCCGCTTCACTCTCCCCTCCCGAACCTCTACGGCAAGACCATTGTCAATTTCCTCGGCGAAGTCGCATAGTTCGATTGGTGCATGGCGAGTTGGATACCGTTGGTGGAGAGCCGATCTCACCGCGCAGGATTCGAGTATGCGCGTATCGGTGAGATCAGCACTGCGGCGCGACCCTCTTCGCGCATGACGCGGTCGTAGGTGTCCCAGTCGTCGTGCGTCCCGCCGGCGGCGGTGAAGACGTTGCGCAACAACACTCTCAGGGTCTCGGCGTCGGTGTCGTCCGGGCCGATGACCTCGGCGGTGCCTTCCACCGTCAGCCACTGCCAGCCCGCGTGGGCGACCACCGAGGTCCGAGGGTCGGCGCGCAGATTGCGCAGCTTGCGGGTGGACCCGATCGCGACGAGCGCGACGACCGGCTCCCCGGTGTTTGGATGCGGCATCACGCCGGCATTGACGACCGAGGACTGGATGCTGCCGTCATCGCGCAGGGTGTTCAGCACACAGAGCCCGTGATCACGTGCGGACAGCTCGGAGAAAGCAGAAAGGTCGGTCACGGCGTCCTCAATCCGCCACGTCGAACGCGGCAATGACTTGCGTCGGTTTTACCCGGACGACGAGTTCGCCGGGTACAGCGTTGCGCCGGCCGAATTCCTCGGCGCGGTCGGCGCCCATGTAGCGGCCGCCGGTACGGGTGGCGATATCGAGAAGCTCGTCTGGGTCCTCGCTGATCGACGCGACGCCCTGAACTTGGACGAACGCATAGGGCGGGGACGTGTCATCGACACACAACACCACGCGTGGGTCGCGCGCCAACGCCCGCCCCTTGGCGGTGTCCTTGCCAGTGTTGAACACCAGCGTGTCCTCATCCACGACGAACCACACGGGTGCGGACAAGGGCCGGCCGTCGGCCGCAACCCAGCCGAGCACTGCGGTGCGCGTGCCTTCGGAGAGAAAAGCGATCACATCGTCGGAAAGTTCGCCCATGCGGCCACGCTACGCCCGGGCGCCGACGCCCTGATTCCGGCGGCTGACCGCGCAGACTCAGGTGCGCCGCCGGGCGAACAGGTAGTACCGCGCCGGGTTCTTGCCATTGTGGTCCAGCCCCGGCTCGTCGCCGCTGTCAAGCAGCGTCCACCCGAGCGCGAACCGTCGCTGCACCTCCGCCGGATCGATCCCCGGCACCCCGAACGAGGCGTCCGGGACAAACGCCACGATCAGCAGCCGCGCGTCCGGGGCCGCGACCGCGGTCACCTCGCCCACGTAGGCATCGCGGTCGTCGGCGCTCATCCCGTGCAGGCACCCGTTGTCCACGATCAGCGTGAAATCCGCGCCGATGCCCTGGCCGGTGAGCCGGGTGGCGTCGGCCTGGTCGAACCGGACCGTCCCCGGCGCGGAGTCGGCCCGCTTGGCGGCCTTGGCCCGCGCCTTCTGCACTGCGTTTGCGACGTAGTCCACTCCGGTGACGTCCCAGCCGAGCCCGGCCAGATACAGCGCGTTGTCGCCGGTGCCGCAACCGATGTCGAGCGCTGTGCCCGGAGGTAGGGCACCGTCACCCTCGACCAGCTCACGCAGGCTGGTGGCTAGCGGATGACCGTCCCATGGAGTGAATCCGAGCCGGTAGAAGGCCCGGAACAAGCGCTGCCGGGACGACATGGCATCACAGCGCCCCGAGGTCGGCCGACAGCCAGTGCTTCGGGTCGACGGTGACGATCACGCTGGGACCGTGGGCGTCCCGGGCGACCTCCAGGTACGCCGGGGCTTTTTCTTCACCGAGGTACCGCACGGCCATCTCGACCAACTGCTCGTCGGTGCCCGGCTCGATGCTGAGCACCGGGCCGTCGACCGCGACGTAGCGGACCGTCGGATCCAGACGCTCGGCCATCAGCGACAGGTGCCCCGCTGCCTCGATCAGCTTGTGCTTACGGGAGCCGAGTCCGGTGAGCAGCCACAACTTGCCGCCGGGCGTGTACTGGTACCAGATCGGCACCGTCAGGGGGCCGCGGTCCGCACCGGCGTTGACCGACAGTGCCCCGATGTGTGGTTCGGCCAGAAATTGTTCGCGTTCATCTTTGGAAAGCGCCATGGGATCCAACGTAGCGAAAATGTGTGACACCGCAGCGGCTTCCGCCACACGCGATGACGTCAGTTCGGCAGCGGCATGGTGTCGTACAGCCTGACGCCCTTCGCGTTGAGCCGGGCCAGCCGCTGCGTCAGGCCGCTCGGCAAGAGCGAGACGGTGCGTGCGGCGCCGAGGAGTGCCCTTGTGCCCCAATCTGATCCGGGCACAATGGCCTTCGCGTTGACCCGCGCCATGGTGCGGCTGCCTGCCACCGGAGCGGCCATGGTCCGTTCGTAGGCGGCGAACGCGGCAGTGTGGTCGCCGCGTGCCGTGATCAGGGCGTGCGCCAGGACGTACGCCCCGTACACCGCCAGGCTGGTGCTGCCACCGACAGCGGGCCCCGGGCAGTACCCGGCGTCACCCACGAGCGTGACGCGCCCACGCGACCAGGTGCTCATCTCCAGTTGGGTGATCGCGTCGAAATAGAAGGCCGGAGTACGGTCCGTTTCCTGCAGCCAGTAGTCGACTTCGGGCGCCAGCCCGGCGAAGGCCGCCCGCAGCTGCCGCTGTTGGCCGGCGACGTCGCGGTAGTGGTAGTCCAAGGGCTGCTGCGTCCGGAACATGAAGACCGCGCGAGCGTCGTCGAGGTGGTCGGCGGTATAGATCATGGCGATCCGCCGGGGCGCCAGGTATCCGCTCATCTCGCCTTTGGGCGCAAGCACTTTCGGCACGGAGACCACCGCCAGGTACCCGCCGAGGAACCGTTCCCGCACCTGGTCGCCGAAGGTCAGTCGGCGCACTCCCGAGTGCAGGCCGTCGGCGCCGATCACGAGGTCGTACCGCTCCGGGGCGCCGTGCTCGAATGTCACCTCTCCGGTGTCGGTGATGGACGTGATCTGGTCTCCGAAGCGGAACTCTGCATCGTCGCGGACGGCGTCGTAGTAGGCCTCGCTGAGGTCGTCCCGCATGATCTCGACATGCCGGTCGGACATGGCCGCGAGGAGCTTGACGTAGTCGACGTTTGTCCACCGAGTGCTGGGCGGACGGTTGAGGGCAAGCATGGTGGTCCCGGTGGCGCGCGACTCGATGCGGTCCAACACGCCCATGCGCTCGGAGATCTCCATCGCGGGCCGGAACAGGTCGACGGCATGGCCGCCGGTCTTGCGCAGCGCGGGCGCGCGTTCGACCACCGTCACGTCGAAGCCGTTGCGGGACAGCCAGTAGGTCAGAACCGGGCCGGCGATGCTGGCGCCGGAGATGAGCACCTTCATGGATTCCTCCGAGTTTACTTAACGGTCGGTAAGTGGATGTGCGGTCAGCTTACCTGCCGTTAAGTAAGTTAGGGTGGCTCCGTGGCCAGAACTCCGTCCGATACCCGGCTGCGCATCCAGGACGTGGCGCGCGAGCTATTCGGACAGAAGGGCGTGCAGCGGACCAGCCTGCAGGACATCGCCGATCGGCTCGGAATCAGTAAACCCGCGCTGTACTACCACTTCAGTTCGCGCGAGGACCTGGTGCGCAGCATCCTGCAGCCGCTGGTCGACGAGGGTGAGGAGTTCGTGGCCGCCCAGGAACGCCTGCGCGGGTCCGCCCGGGCCACGCCCCGTGAGCTGCTACAGGGCTACTTCGACTTCCACTACCGGCACCGCGCCGACCTGTTGCTGATCGTCACCGACCTGACCACGCTCGCCGATCTGGGGCTGATCGACAGCATGCTGGCGTGGCGCGAGCGGCTCGGCAAGCTGGTCTTCGGGCGTCGGCCCACCCTCGAGCAGTCCACCCGGGCCGTCATCGCATTCGGCGGTCTGCAGGACTGTTGCCTGCAGTTCCCGGACGTCCCGGCCGACCAGCTGAGACGGGCGACGGTCGACGGCGCGATGGCCGCGCTCGGGCTGCCGGACTGAGGGCCGTCGCGTCGACCACAGCCGGCCAGGATGTCGCATCCAGAACCCCGCAAGGCGGCGTCGGTACGATTGCCCCATATCGGTCTGAGCGATCGACGTCGAACGCAACGGAGAGTGCCTGTTGGAGATCCCCTTTGTCGGGCCACTGACGCTGTCCGGGTTCTCCAGTGCGTGGTTCTTCCTCTATCTGATCGCCGTCATCGGGGCCGTCGCGATCTACCTGCTGCTGCGCAAGGCGCGGCGCAAGCGGGTGCTGCGGTTCGCCAACACCGAGCTGCTGGAGCAGGTCGTCGCGGCCCGTCCGAAGACGCAGTCGCGGTGGCGGCATGTGCCGGCGGTGTTGCTGGTGACCTCGCTGGTGCTGCTCACCACCGCCATGGCCGGACCGACCCACGACATCCGGATTCCGCGTAACCGCGCCGTCGTCATGCTCGTCATCGACGTCTCCGAGTCGATGATCGCCACCGACGTCAAACCCAGTCGCATCGAGGCGGCGAAAAGCGCAGGCAAGACGTTCGTGAAGGGCCTGACCAACGGGATCAGCGTCGGCCTGGTCCAGTTTTCCTCCAGCGCAACGATGTTGGTGGCCCCGACCAGTGATCACGACGTCGTGGCGCGAACCATCGAGACTCTGGAGCCGTCACCGCGCACCGCGACCGGCGAAGGCATCTTCACGGCGTTGCAGGCCATCGCCACCCTCGATGCGGTGATGGGTGGCGGTGACGGTCCGCCGCCTGCCCACATCGTGTTGATGTCGGACGGTAAGGAAACCGTGCCGGCGGACCCGAACGACCCCCGCGGCGCACTGACAGCGGCGCGGGCGGCCAAGGACCAGGACGTCGTGATCTCGACGATCTCGTTCGGCACGCCGTCGGGCGTCATCACCTACGAGGGTCAGGAAGTGCCGGTCCCGACCGACGACCTGTCGCTGCAGAAGATCGCGAAGGTGACCGGCGGCGAGTCGTTCCGCGCCGAGACCCTCGACCAGCTGACCCGCGTCTACGCCAATCTGCAGGAGCAGATCGGCTACCAGACCATCCGCGGCGACGCCAGCGGCAGCTGGACGCGAGTCGGATTCTTCGTGCTGGTGTTGGCGTTGTTCGCGGGCCTGAAGATCAACAACCGACTGCCGGGCTGAGCCATGGCCCGCCGGTTGATCGCGGTGTCGCTTGCGGCGCTGGTCGTGGCCGGCTGTGCCAACACCGAGCCCGGGCAGGCCGAGAAGCAGGGCGGCGGGCCGCCGTCGTCCGCCGTAGACGCGACCCTGCTCGGCAGCGGGAACTTCCCGGTGACGCCGACACCTCCGCTGGGCACGGCGGGAGCGGCGTCCACCGGGGCGCAGATCGACGCGCGGCGGATGGCTGACGACGTTGTCGGGCCCTGGGAGATCGATCCGCAGATGGTGGTGCCCGGTGAATCGCGGGCCGTCGTGATCACCGGAGCACCGGCCCTCGGCACGATCCTGCCCGCCGCCGTGGCGAGCACCGTCACCGCCCACCACATGCTGTACGGCTTCGCATCCGACCGGCAGGACCCCGACCAGTGGCGGTTGATGAACGGCGTCCTGCGGTTCCCTGACCCCGCCGCCGCCGTTGCGGCGGCCGCGGATCTGGCCGGTGCGGTCGCCGGGCTGTCGCCGACGGTGAATCACCCGGTACCGATCACCGGGCATCCGGACGCGCGCGCCGCGACCTACAGCTCGAACCTGAACACCGGCCCGGATCAGCCGGTCACGCTGTACTCGTTCACGCCGCACGGTCCGTATGTCCTCACCCAGCTGGTTTACGGGCCGGACCAGGGCGATGCCGCGGCGGCCGTCGGCGTTGCGTTGGACGCGCAGGTGCCGCGCATCGACCAGTTCGTACCGACCGACCCGGCGAAGCTACCAATGCTTGCCGTGGATCCGTCGGGCTTGTTGTCGCACACCATGTCGCCGCCGACTTTCCCTGATCCGCCGTCCTCGCGGCTGCCGGACGCCAAGATCGGCAGCTACCTGCCGCGGGCCGCGTTGCACTTTCAGGACGAGCCGTCCGGCGCCGCACCGTTGTTCGCGGCTGCGGGCCTGCAGGAGATGACCTACAACCAGACGATCGTCTATCGCGTGAAAGATGCGGCGGCCGCGAAGAAACTGGTCGATGACCTGGCCGACCTCACCGCGCGTGTCGAGGTGTCGGCGCATCCGGCCAATGCGGTCGATTTCCTGCCGGGCAGCCGGTGCGTGCAATCCGAGATCGACCCGACGATGACCAACGGTTCGATGTTCTATTGCTTTGCGGCGCTGAACAATACCGTCATCGCAGTGCGCAATGCCGATGCCACTGGGGCACGTCAGGAGACGGCGGCGCAGTACAAGATGCTGCTGGCCCCGTAGGGCCGCGGGCTGATCAGCGTCCCGGCATGGTCTTGCCGATGGCGCTACCTGACGTGGCATCGGTGTTCTGGTACTTGGTCGCCGCGGTGCGCAGTGAGTCGGCGTACCCCGTGACCGCCTTCCCGAGGTTCTGGCCGTCGGTGTTCAGCAGCGGGCCGACGCGTTGGCAGGCGGCCCCGGTCGCGAGCCCGGACATGCCGGACGCGGCCGAATTCAGCGGCTCGCCCGGCTTGAGGTCGGAGACGGCGGAACCGCACGACGCCATGGTGCTCGCCGCGGCTGTCAGAACCTGCGGGTCGACGCGCAATTCGGGTGCCATTTCTTCAGCCTAAGGCCGCGGCGGCGTGGTCCCCGACGCTGTTTCTTTGCCCCGTTTGATCGTCGTACGGCCTAAAGTCGGGGCCATGCGCTTCGGACTGTTCATCCCGCAAGGTTGGCGTCTCGATCTGGTGGGGATCGCCCCGCAGGATCAATGGCAGGTGATGCGCGACCTCGCCGCGTACGCCGACGCCGGACCGTGGGATTCGCTGTGGGTGTACGACCACTTCCACACCGTGCCGATGCCGACCGCGGAGGCCACGCACGAGGCATGGACGTTGATGGCGGCCTACGCGGCGACCACCAATCGCATCAAGCTGGGCCAGATGTGCACGGCGATCAGCTACCGCAACCCCGCATATCTGGCGAAGGTCGCCGCGACCACCGACATCATCTCGGGCGGCCGGGTGCAGATGGGCATCGGCGGCGGCTGGTACGAACATGAGTGGCGCGCTTACGGTTACGGTTTCCCGTCGGCCGGGGTACGGCTGGCCCGGCTCGACGAAGGTGTGCAGATCATGCGCGCGGCCTGGCGCGACGGCGTGGTGAGCTTCGCCGGCAAGCACTACCAGGTCGACGGTGCCATCGTGCAGCCCAAGCCGTTGCAGACCGGCGGTATTCCGCTGTGGATCGCGGGCGGCGGGGAGAAGGTGACGCTGCGGATCGCCGCGAAGTACGCGCAGTACACCAACTTCACCTCCGAGCCCGACGGTTTTGCGCACAAATCCGAAGTGCTGCAACAGCATTGCCGCGAGGTCGGCACCGACTACGACGGTATCGTCAGGTCGGCCAACTTCAACGTCGTGATCGGCGACTCCGAGGCCGACGTCGCGGCCCGCATCGCGCGCATCCGCGAGCGGCAGGTCGCCGTTGCGCATGAGGCTGCCGTCGACGCGATGGTCAAGAACCTGACCTCGCCCGACTCTGCCTGCGGCACAACCGAACAGGTCATCTCGAAGCTGCAGAAGATCAAAGATCTCGGGTGTGAGTACGCGATCCTGTATTTCCCGGAAGCCGCGTACGACCGGTCGAGCATCGAGGCATTCGAGCGCGAGGTCATCCCCGCGCTGAGTTAGGGCGTCGTCGCTACTGCGGAAACACCGGCTCTGCTGCCGGTGGTTCGGCGAGCAACGCCGGTAACACGAAGACCCGGACATATCGACGTACCTGGGCCGCGTCGTCGGCCCCGGGGATCACATCCATCAGCAGGCTCAATGCCACGCCCAGGACGTACTGTGCAGCGTCGGCGGGTTGCAGTCCCGGCCGCATGCTGATCACCTGCGCTTTGAACAGGCCCTCGTACATCGAGCCGAGTAGGGTGACCAGGTTCGGCGCCGTCACGATAAGCGTTGCGACGCTTGACTTCTCGTCGTGCTCGGACAGGACCCGCAGAATCGGATTCTGACGTACCTCGGTGGCGACGATGACGAGCGACTCGGTCATGATCTCGGCGAGGTCGTGCAGCATCAGTAACCGGGCGGCCATCTGGGTTATCTGGGTCAGCGTCACGCGGACCACGAGGGCCTCCAGCAGTTGATCGCGGTTGCGAAAATGCCGGTACATCACAGCCCTGCTGTATCCAGCTTCCAGGGCGATGGCCTCCATCGTGGTCGCCGCGAAACCTTGCCGGATGAAGAGTCGTTCCGCGGCATCCAGGATCTGGGTTTGCGCCTGTGGTGCGCTGTTTCCGCCTCCCGTGGGGCGGCCCCGGCCGCGCTTGGGGGCGGGGCTGTCCATTGTGTTCCGCGCCATCACCACATTCTTCAGCACATGACCAATATGTTGACATATGTCGTCGTGTGTCTGATTATCGAATTCGGTTGAATCGCTCAATGTGGAGGCTGGATTCAGGTGAATGCACATGTGCCAGGGCCGACCGAATATGGACGCAGCGGCGGCGTTGTCCCAGATAAGACGACGTGGACGCCGTGGTTGAAAGCCTGGCGAATGCTCATCGACGCCAAATATCACACCGATATCTACGAGGCCTTCCTCGGCATGGAAGCGCCCATCCTCGCGCGCGCCTACTACCAGGTGCGGTCGCATCCCAACGGGCGCAAGCTCTTCCGGGACAAGCCAGATCTGCTCGCTGTGCTGAACGACCGGGAGTACCTGGCGTCGCTGCCGTTCGGCAGTCTCGGCCACGCCTACCTGAGCTTCCTCAACACCAACAAGCTCGATGCGGGCGTTTTCGGCGAGGCCGAGACCATCCGGCCCATCGCCGAGAAGAACAACTGGGACGACGACTTCTACTACATGGTCGTGCGCGGCACCGCGCTGCACGACATGTTCCACACCATCGGGGGCTACGGCCCGGACATCGCAGGCGAGATGGCCAACATCGGATTCCATTGCGGGCAAATGGAACCCGCCGGACCGTTGGAGAAGCTGGGCTGGTTCGGTGCTCTCACGCTGCCGGGTGCGCCGGTGCCGTTCAAGTTGCGGTACTACCGCCAAGCCGTCGAGCGTGGCCGAAGGGCCGATCTGCTGATGGCGGCGCCATGGGAAGCGCTGCTGCCGAAACCGTACGGCGCGGTCCAGCGGACGCTCGGAGTGGCACCCGTCGAAGTGGCCCACCCCCAGGGCCGGTGGGTCACGGACTGGACTCCGCCGAGCATCACTCCGCCCACCGCGTGGAACTACGAACGGATCCTGGCCGCCGGCCCCGCGGCCGCGTGACCTCGACTGGCGGCCGAGCCGTCGGGCGGGTGAGATGACAACGTGAGCGACTTCCTGGTCGACGCCCCGCCGCTGCCGCTGCCGGTGTGGGTCGAACAGTTCTGGGGCGACCTCACGTTCCTGCACTGGCCGGTCGACCCGGCGACCGTCGCGCACCTGTATCCGCCTGGCACCGAGCCGGACGTCTTCACCGACGGGCTGACGTACGTCGGCCTGATCCCGTTCGTCATGCACCGCTCCGCGGTGGCCGGCAGAGTGCCGTTGCCGTACTTCGGCGCCTTCGCCGAAACCAACGTGCGGCTGTATTCGGTGGACGCCGCGGGCCGGCACGGCGTGCTGTTCCGGTCGCTCGAGACGACGCGGCTGGCGGTCGTCGGGATGACGAGGCTCGGCATGGGCGTGCCGTACACCTGGGCCAAGCTGCGGGTCACCCGCACCGGTGACCGGATCACCTACGCGGGCACGCGCCGGTGGCCGGAGCGAGGCCTGCGCAGCCTCGCGCAGGTGGCGATCGGGGAGCCCGTCGAACCCACTGCGTTGGAGGTGTGGCTGACCGCTCGGTGGGGCGCGCACACCCGCAAGGCAGGCCGGACGTGGTGGGTCCCCAATGCGCATCCGACCTGGCCGCTACGGCAGGCCGAGTTGATCGAGCTGACCGACGATCTGGTGCCCGCCAGCGGAGTGGTGCCGGTGGGGCCGCCGTTGCGCCCGCTGTTCTCGCCGGGCGTGCAGGCCCGTTTCGGGCGGCCCACCGCGCTCCGCTGACCTTTACCCGAAGGTGTCTGATTCCGGTCCGGAAGATGAACGGCTGGTAGCGCAAAGGTGCAGTCTCGGTGATCATTGCGCCATGTTGCCGACGATGCGCGAAACCGGGCGCCGAGCCGCCCCGGTGCCGATCCCCTCCAATGCCACGGCCACCCGGCGCACGGTGCGCGCCGGCGTCGTGAGCGGCCGGCCGCGCGTCGATACGCAGCCCCGTCCCGCCCACCGCGCCGACCTGGCTCAATCACGCCTGTTCGCGGCGCTGTTGCTGGACGAGATCGCCGATCTGGAAGACCAGATGACGTTGGTGGAGCGGCGATCCCGACGTGCGCAAAGCACCGCGGCAGCGGGGTCGGAGCTTCCGTCGGACACTCTGCTCGCCCTGCGTCGGCGACTCATGGAGGTGCAGCGGATGCTCGACGCACTGGGCCGTCGCTTCCCCAACGAGGGGGATTCGCTGCGCGTGATTTAAACCGCCAAACGGTTCCGGTGGGCATTGCTGAAGCGGATATTTGACTCATGGAGAAAATCTCGCTGACCGCTCTGGCGCGCCAGCATCTGGACATCGCGCGGGATGGGAACGGTGGGCGCAGTGCTCACACGATCTTCGGCGGCCACGAGCACGCGTTGCGGCAGACGCTGATCGCTCTCGCCGACGGCAATGAGTTGGCCGAACACGAGAGCCCCGGCGAGGCCACCCTTCAGGTACTGCTGGGCCGAGTGCGGCTCGTCGCCGAGCAGGCCAGCTGGGACGGTATGGCCGGTGACCACCTCATCATCCCGTCCACCCGGCACAGCCTGAAGGCGCTCGCCGATTCAGTGGTGCTGCTGACGGTGGTCAAACAGCCTGCGCGTTAGGTGGAATGAACGTCATCGCGCGCTCGGCGAGCGCGGTGATGGTCAGACTCGGATTGGCACCCACATTCGCCGGGACGGCCGCACCGTCGGTGACCAGCAGGTTCTCGTAACCGAACACATGATTGCGGCTGTCGACCACACCCGTCTCCGGAGAGGCGCCGATCACCGCGCCGCCGAGGATGTGGGCCGTCGACGGGATCGCGAAGATGCCCTCCGTCACGCCGGTGTACGGAACGCCGCCCATCCGCCGAGCGAACCATTTCGCCGCGTCGTAGGCGGCCGGCACGAAATCCGGGTTGGGGTTGAGCGGGTCCTGCTCGGTCGTCAGCGCGACGTTTCCGTTCGGCAGCCGCATCTTGACCTTCAGGCGCATCGCGTTGTCGATGGACTGCATGACCAGCAGGATGATCGTGCGGCGTGAGGTGCCCTTGATCTTCCATGCGGCCAGGGCTGCCTTCGGGTTCTTCGCCGCGGCGGCCAGGAAATGAAGTGGCCTGGTGCCGCGCTTGCCGGCCTCAATCATCAGGTTGAACAGCATCGACTGGGTGTCGCCGCCCTTGCCGTACGTGACGACCTCGATGTGGGTGGTCGGGTCGGTGTAGATACTCGACGTGATTGCGATCGAGTGGGTGAAGTCGTCGGGGTAGTCCTCGGGCGCCATCACCGCCATGATCGATTCGCTGTTGGTGCGCACCACATACCCGAGGCGGTCGGAGATGTTCGGCAGCGAACCGCTGAGCTTGCAGCGCTGCAGCAGCCGGTTGGTGCCCAAGGCCCCGGCCGCGACGACGACGCCGCGGGCACGCAGCGTCTGGCTGGTGCGCTTGCCCAATGCGCCACTCTTGCGGTGTGTCACTTCATATCCCGCTGAACCGTCGTCATCGAGCGGCTTGATGTCGGTCACCGCGCGCTCGCTGAAAATGCGGACCCCGAGCTTCTCGGCGAACCACAGGTAGTTCTTCCGCAACGTGTTCTTCGCACCGTGGCGACAGCCGACCATGCACGAACCGCATTTGATGCAGCCCGTCCGGTCGGGTCCGTCGCCGCCGAAATACGGGTCCGGCACCGTCCGGCCCGGCTGCCCGAGGAACACGCCCACATGCGCGCGACGGTAGGTGTCGCCGACGCCGATCGACTTGCCGTACTCCTGCAACAGCAGGTCTGCCGGCCCGTCGTCGTCGTACTCGACGACGCCCAGCATCCGTTCGGCCTCGTCGTAGTGCGGCGCCAGCTCGGTTTCCCAGTCGGCCAGGCCCTTCCACTGCGAGCTCTCGTAGAAATTCGGGAACGCCCGGTAGAGCGTGTTCGCGTAGCCGAGGCTGCCACCACCGACACCGCAGCCCGAGCCGATGAAGATGTCCTTGAACAGCGTCAGCCGCAGGATGCCGCGCATCCCGAGCTGCGGCGCCCAGTAATAATTCTTGGCGTCCTTGGTCTCGTCCGCGAAGTCGGCATCCTCGAAGCGCCGCCCGCATTCGAGAATCGCTACGCGGTAACCCTTTTCGGCCAAGCGCAGCGCCGAGACGCTGCCGCCGAAACCGGACCCGATGACCAGCCAGTCGTAGTCGTACGTCATCTGTGACCTCCGCAATCGGCGAACTGCGAAGAGCCTATGCCCTGATTGCTGGGACTGACTAGATAGCGGGCCCAAGCAGGTCGTCGGCGTCCTTGATGACGTAGCCGTACCCCTGCTCGGCCAGGAAGCGCTGCCGGTGTGCCGCGTACTCGGCGTCGAGACTGTCGCGCGAGACCACCGAGTAGAACACCGCGCCGCCACCGTCGGCCTTCGGGCGCAGCAACCGGCCCAGGCGCTGGGCCTCTTCCTGCCGCGACCCGAAGGTGCCCGAAACCTGAACGGCCACAGACGCTTCCGGTAGGTCGATGGAGAAGTTGGCGACCTTCGACACCACCAGGGTGCGCACCTCACCGCGTCGGAACTGATCGAACAGCGCTTCGCGTTCGGCGTTCTTGGTCGAGCCCTGGATCACCGGGGCGTCCAACTCCTGGCCGAGTTCCTCCAACTGGTCCAGATAAGCGCCGATCACCAGGGTCGGTTCATCAGGATGACGGGCCAGGATCGACTTCACCACCGCGATCTTGGTATGCGCCGTCGAGCACAGCTTGTAGCGCTCCTCGGGTTCGGCCGTCGCGTACGTCATGCGCTCGTTCTCGGTCATGGTGACCCGCACCTCGACGCACTCGGCCGGCGCGATCCAGCCCTGCGCCTCGATGTCCTTCCACGGGGCGTCGTACCGCTTGGGCCCGATCAGGGAGAAGACGTCGCCTTCGCGGCCGTCTTCGCGAATCAGGGTGGCGGTCAAGCCAAGTCGGCGCCGGGACTGCAGATCGGCCGTCATCCGGAACACCGGTGCGGGCAGCAGGTGCACCTCGTCGTAGATGATCAGGCCCCAGTCGCGGCTGTCGAACAGTTCCAGGTGCTTGTATTCGCCCTTGGTGCGCCGGGTGATGACCTGATACGTCGCGATGGTGACGGGCCGAATCTCCTTGCGTTCACCGGAGTATTCGCCGATCTCCTCTTCGGTCAGTGAGGTGCGCGCGATCAGTTCGCGCTTCCACTGCCGGCCGGCGACGGTGTTGGTGACCAGGATCAGCGTCGTCGCCCCGGCCTTGGCCATCGCCGCCGCACCGACCATGGTCTTGCCCGCGCCGCAGGGGAGGACCACGACGCCGGAGCCGCCCGCCCAGAACGAATCCGCGGCCAGCTCCTGGTAGTCGCGCAGCTTCCAGCCGTCTTCCTCCAGCGTGATCGGGTGCGCTTCGCCATTGACGTAACCCGCCAAATCCTCGGCGGGCCAACCGATCTTGAGCAGCATCTGCTTGACGCGGCCGCGCTCGGACGGGTGGACGATGACGGTGTCGTCGTCGATCTGGGCGCCCAGCATCGGGGCGATCTTCTTGTTGCGCAGCACCTCGGTGAGCACCGCGCGGTCGAAGCTCACCAGGGTCAGTCCGTGCGCGGGATGCTTCACCAGCTGCAGGCGCCCGTAGCGGCCCATGGTGTCGACGATGTCGACCAGCAGTGGCTGCGGCACCGCGTAGCGGGAATGCGACACCAGCGCGTCGACCACCTGCTCGGCGTCGTGACCCGCGGCGCGCGCGTTCCATAGCGCCAAGGGCGTGATCCGGTAGGTGTGCACATGCTCGGGCGCACGCTCCAGCTCGGCGAACGGCGCGATCGCCGCCCGCGCCGCCCCGGCCAGCTCATGGTCGACCTCGAGCAGCACGGTTTTATCCGACTGAACGATCAGGGGTCCGTCAGTCATGTGCGATCCATTCCATTACTCGCTCGCAGGCCATCCGATCCATTATCCAGACTCCGGGGAGTGGGTCGGATTCCGTCAGTCCGGCGCCACCACCGAGGTCACCCGGTGGATGGCGAATTCGCGGACCCGGCCGGCGGCCGGGTCGTAGGCGGTCAGCTGGCCGCCGCGGACGTTGACCGGCGACACCACACGCTGCGTGGCGACCCCGGCGGCGTCGACGTAGCCGATCACCACCGACGACTGGGTCAATGCGGCGTCGGTGAGCAGCGAGATCGCGGCGGCGGGGTCCAGTCGCTCGCCGTTGCCCCCGCGGCCCGTCTGGCGCAGGACGGCGACGATCGCGCCGAGCGTCTTCGGGTTCGGCGGCTGCGGGTGCCGGAAGGTGCGACGGTGTATCGGTGTGGACACCCGCGCGCCGAGCGGGCGCAGGTCGACGATGGTGCCCGACCAGTCCTCGGCAGCCGGGGCGAAGCCCGCGGTGCGCAGGCCGGCGAGCACGTCGGCGATCGGGGCCGGGGACACCGCGACGGTGGGGGCCAGGGCCCGCAGGCTCAGCTGCTCGAGGGTGGGGGAGGCCAGTGCCTGCGCCAGCAGGGCGGGGTCTTCGCACCGCACGAACGACGAGGCCATGCCCACCCGCAGCTGTCCGTGCCGCCGGGCCACGTCGTCGATGAGGTAGCTGAGGCCTTGCGGCACCGGTGTCTTGGAGTGCCGGGCGAACAGGGTGTGGATCTCGCTGGCGGTCCTGCCGGTGTCCAGGGCACGCCGGATGGACTGCTCGCTGATGCGATACACCGTTGCCGCGCCGGCGGATTCGATGTCGGCGACGACCGCCAGCTGATCGGCGAGGTCGCGTTCCAGCGGTCCGGGGACGACGACCGTCAGGTCGGCCTGCAGCAGGAAATGGTCGATGGGGTCGGGCAGTGCCGCGGCCATCGCGGCGGTGACCTCTTCTTCGGGCGCACCCGCCAGCAGCAGCCGGATGGGGCCGGCGACGGCGCCGCGGCCGATCATGCCCAAAGCGTGTGCCTCGGTGAGCAATTCGTCGGTGGGCTCGGGTTGCAGCCGGGCGGTCCAGCGCGGCCGGCGCCAGAGCATCGCGGCGGACGCCGCGGCAGTGTCCATGGTGCTGCCCGGCGGCAGCTCGGCGAGCACCGTCAGCAGCAGCCGGCGGTCCAGCGGAGCCGCCGACGAGTACAGCGCATTGGTCAGGGCGGCGTAGGGCTTGCCGTCGGGGCCACGCTTGCCCACCAGGCCGGGCCGGCCCGGCAGGTCCAGCCAGGTGGTGGCCAGCAGATGCCAGCGCGTCGCGGCGCTCGATTCGATGAACCGGTCCGCGGCCACGGTGGGCGCCCAGTAGGGGCCGTCGTCGTAGTCGTCGGAGTCCGGGATGCCCGACGCGATCAGCGTGGCCGACGCGCACAGCTCCAGGATCAGCGACAGCCGCCCTTCGTCGATGCCGGTGACCTTGGTCAGCCGCTTGGCGTCGCGCACCCCGAGGCCGCCGCTGCGCAGCTCGGGAACCGGTGTGGCCGAGAGAGTTTCGAGGACCAGTTCGACCTCGCGCAGCAGGTCGATGGCCGAGCCGGCCGCGGCCGCATCGACGTCCGCCGCCGCCAGCACCGGCGACGACGGAGCCGGTGGCGTCAACGTCGTCGGCCCCGGTGGCTGACCGCGCAGCACCTGGCCGACGAGCCGCGGCAGGATCACCGTCTCGTCATCGATCCGGCGCAGCAGTCCGGCCGCGATCAGCTGTGGCACTGGGCGGTCGTCCGGCGTACCGGGGGCCGCGTCCTTGGTTCGGCCGATCGGTGAGCCGTCGGCCAGCCGCTCCAGCAGATCGCGCTGGGGGGTGTCGATACCGGCCAGCTTCCCGGCGATGCCGTCGCCATCAGGGTCTTCGACCGTGACCTGCCCCGGGTACCAGGGCAGCACCGAGGCCGCCTCCGAGACCACCCGCACCGAGGTGTCGCCCCACACCAGCCCGCGGGTCCGCAGCTCGTCGAGCGCCGAGGTGACGATCTTCTTGGTGGCCCGGCCGGCGAGCAGTTTGAACAGGGCGCCGGTCGGTACGGCGATGCTGGTGGCCTGCAGCGTCAGCAGCGCGTCCAGCACCGCCAGCTGCAGGAAATCGAGATCGTCCGTCGCGGCTTTGACCGACTGCCGGGACTGGGCCCGCGCGGCCAGCGCCGACAGGGTCGCCGGTGGCGGCTGGGTGAGGTCAGGTCGGGCGCTGAGCAGCTGTACCAGCTGCGCATCCGACATGTCGGCCAGCCAGGAGCCCAGCGGCACACCCGGGGATTCGTCGATCATTGCTGACCAGCGTAAAGCAGCCTCCCGGCCTCGCCAGCGGGCGCGGCGCCTGCCACAATGTCATCCGTGGCTGAGAAGAAGAAGAACCAGTACGTCGACAACGGCTGGCCCGAGGTGGCCGACGACGATCACGCCGTCAGTGAGCTCGCGACGGACCGTACCGGCGCCCTGTCTCCGTTCGGTGACGTGGAGTTCCCGCTGCCGGCCGAGCGGCTGCCGTACATGCACCCGGTCACCGTCGTCAACAAGTAGCCGTGGAGCTCTCGCACCTGGACGAATCGGGTGCGGCCCACATGGTGGACGTGTCCGCCAAGGACGCCACCCGACGCACCGCCGTCGCGGCGGGCGTCCTGCACACCCGCGCTGACGTCGTCGACCTCATCACCAGCGGTGGCCTGCCCAAGGGCGACGCCCTCGCGACCGCCCGCGTCGCCGGCATCATGGCCGCCAAGCGCACGAGCGACCTGATCCCGCTGTGCCACCAGCTGGCGCTGACCAAGGTCGAAGTGGCCTTCGAGACGAGTGCGGGTGCTGCCGATATCGCGATCACCGCGACGGTGCGCACCACCGACCGCACCGGCGTCGAGATGGAAGCCCTGACCGCCGTCAGCGTCGCGGCGCTGACGCTGTACGACATGATCAAGGCCGTCGACCCGGCCGCGCGCATCGATGACATCCGGGTGCTGCGCAAGGAGGGCGGCAAGACCGGTCTCTGGGAGCCGGCGTGAGCCGTACCGCCCGCGTCGTCATCGCCTCCACCCGGGCCGCCGCCGGCGTCTACGAGGACCGCACCGGCCCGCTGATCGTCACCTGGCTCGCTGAGCGCGGGTTCGACGTGCCCGCACCCGTCGTCGTCACCGACGGCGCCCCGGTCGGCGCCGAACTGCGCCGCGCTGTTGCCGACGACGTGGACGTCGTCCTCACCTCCGGCGGCACGGGAATCTCCCCGACCGACGCCACCCCGCAAGCCACCCTTGAGGTCCTGGACTACCAGATCCCCGGACTGGCCGACGCGATCCGCCAATCCGGCCTGCCGCACGTCCCGACCTCGGTGCTGTCCCGTGGTGTGTGCGGCGTCGCCGGCCGGACGTTGATCGTCAACCTGCCGGGTTCGTCCGGGGGAGTGAAGGACGGGCTGGGCGTGCTGGCCGGGGTACTGGACCATGCGCTCGACCAGCTCAGTGGAAAGGACCATGCCGGGTGATCGTGCTCCGTGCCGACCTCAGTGAATCGCCGATCGACGTCGCCTCCCACGAGGCGCTGGTCGACCACACTGCCGCGGGAGCGGTCGTGAGCTTCGCCGGCGTCGTGCGCGATCACGACGGCGGCCGTGGGGTGACGCGCCTGGAGTACTCGGCGCATCCGTCGGCCGCGGAGGTACTGGCCGAGGTCGCCGCCGAGGTCGCCGCAGCCTCCGAAGGTGTGCGGGCCATCGCAGTCAGCCACCGGATCGGCGTCCTGAACATCGGCGACGCGGCCCTGGTCGCGGCGGTGTCGGCCGATCACCGCGCTGCAGCGTTCCGGACCTGCGAGCTACTGGTCGACACCGTCAAGGAGCGGCTGCCGGTGTGGAAGCACCAGTTCTTCACCGACGGCACCGACGAATGGGTCGGCTCCGCCTGATTTCCGCCGACTGGCCACTTACGACCCGCGTGCCACGAATACCCGTGCCGTAACTGGCCACTCGGCAAAAAGAAAATCGCCCCGGTCGATGACCGGGGCGATTTCTCTTTGTCGGTGTTACTGGGCCGGAGCCGGGGCGATGTCGGCAACTGGGGCCGGGCCGGGCGCCGGAGCGTTCGGCGGGGCCGGGACGCTGCCACCGGGAGTGCCGGTCCGCGTCGAGGCGACGGCGAGCAGGGCGTCACGTCCGGAGATGTCGTTGTTCTGGACCGCGTGCCACAGCTGCTTCAGGTAGCTCATGTTGGCGCTGTCGCCGGTGTCGGTCGGTTCCATGGTCGAACCCGGAGGCAGGTTGGTCGGGCTGGCCAGGTGCGGCGTGCCGTCCGGCGGGGTCTGC
>NZ_JXST01000059.1 GCF_000878195.1 Mycolicibacterium llatzerense
GGGGACCTGGTGCGGGCCGGGTGTCGGACGCACCGGACCGGGTGGAGTTCGAGCGCGTCAACTTCTCCTACCGCCCTGGCACTCCCGTCATCGAGGACTTGTCACTCGTCGCCGAACCGGGCACCACGGTGGCCATCGTCGGGCCGACCGGCGCCGGCAAGACCACGCTGGTGAATCTGCTGATGCGGTTCTATGAGCCCGATTCCGGTCGAATTCTGGTGGGCGGCCGCGATATCGCGACGATGAGCCGCGCGGAGCTGCGGTCGCGAATCGGCATGGTGCTGCAGGACACCTGGCTGATCGGCGGCACCATCTACGAGAACATCGCCTACGGACGTCCGGACGCCACCGAGGCCGAGGTCATCGACGCCGCCCGCACCGCTCGCGTCGACCATTTCGTCCACACGCTGCCGAACGGATATCAGACGCGGCTCAACGAGAACGGCGTGAACATCAGCGCCGGCGAGAAGCAGCTGATCACCATCGCCCGCGCGCTGCTGCGGCAACCCCAGCTGCTGATCCTCGACGAGGCCACCAGTTCCGTCGACAGTCGCACCGAGCTGCTGATCGCCCAGGCCACCGCAGAGCTGCGCCGCAACCGGACGAGTTTCATTATCGCGCACCGGCTTTCCACGATTCGCGATGCCGACGTGATCCTCGTCGTCCAGGCCGGGCGGATCGTCGAACGCGGATCGCACGCCGAGTTGCTCCAGCGCCGGGGGGCGTACTGGGAGATGACGCAGGCTTGACCTTCGCGCGCGACGCACTTCCACAACTGAACCGAACTTCACGACGTGGCAGTTTCATTGCATTCGGCCGGTCCGCAGGTCTGCTGCTTCGGCCCGCCGCCGAAGCAGCAGACCTGCGATGCGTCGTCACTATTGAGTTATCAAGGTGCGGAGCGCGTTTACGCAGCGGCGTCCAGGCGCATGGTGCGGCGGTTGTAGGCGGGGATCGGTCGCCGGTGCGGGTCGACGGTGGCTGGTGGGATCAGCCAGGGGTGTTTGTCCATGCCCATGACGACGTCCCAGCCGTCGTGATGGACATTGGCGTGGCACGCCGGGCACAGCAGACAGCCGTTGCTCAGGCTCGTTTCGCCGTGGTGGCTCCAATGCACAATGTGATGCGCGTGGGTGCGTCCCGGGGGTGCGCCGCATTTGATGCAGCACTGATCACGCAGATACAGGGCTTTACGTAGATGCGCCGGGAATAGGCGTTTCTCCCGTCCCATGTCCAGTGGCACCTGTTCGCCGTCCACCAGCACCGTGGTGACCGTGGTGTCACAGGTCAGGCGGTCCAGGGTCAAGGCGGTGATCGGCCCCATGAACTCCAACTCCGCCAGGTCCGGGGTGTCCGCGGGCACCGTCAGCAGTAGTTGCGTGCGCGGCGCGCTGGCGACGTCACCACCACGGGCGGCGATATCCAGCACCGCCTCCAACGCATCAGCACGCCGCCGCCCCGCCGACCGCACATCCGGGCTGCCGTCGGGTTCGGGTCGCGGCGGCGACAACTCCTCCATCGCCGCGACATATTTGGCGCCGACCTCGGCATCCAGGTCCGCGCGGATCTGCAGCCGGCCGTCACTGGTCACGCGATGGTCGACGGTGTTGATCGAGCGGTCCTCGGCCGCGGGCACGCCGCCCTCGGCGGCGGCCACCCGGTTCCCCAGCCGGCGGGCCCGGTCACCGATCTGGGCCGGAGTGGCCCCCGAGAAGAACTGACCCAACAGATCGGTGACCTGGTCGAACCGGGCAGCCTCATCAACCGGACCAGGTGAACGTGCCCGAATGTGATTGATGCCCTTCACGATTGCATCGACATGTTCGGCGGATATCACCCCGTCGCCGGCATGCGCGGCCAGAGTGGGCAGTGCGGGTAGCGCCGCGGCAACGCGGACCAGCCGCTCCGCCACGCCCGGCGCACACCCAAGACTGATCAGCAGCTCCCGCGTCGTCCGCCCCTGCCCCGCGGCCACACCTAACCGGTCCAGCGCACCGGTCATCGTCGCCGCCAGATGATCGACCACACCGCGCAAGGCCAACAGCACGCGCAATGCATCGTGCGCGTCGATCCCGGTGATGTCGTGTGGGATGAGCAGCTCACGAGCCCGGTCCAGAAGGGCGGCGAAACTGGGTGTGGCGTCCATACCTCATTTTATCGAACACCTGTTCGAAGCGCAAGGATTTCAGTCACTAGCGACCGCAACGCACGGGGCTCAAGTTACCTACCGTGACCAGCGCAAACAAAGTGACCAAAGTTTTTTGGACGGCGGCAAGAACGAGTGCAGCGGTGCGGCGGCAGATAGACATCCCGCTGCCGCCGTTTTACGCTGGCGCCGATGCGGTAGGAAGCATCGGCCGAACGCCGAAGGGCAATGCCCACCTACGTTCCGTTCCGAAAACCGATGCACCATGCCAAATATCGAGAACCTCCGCAAGCAAGCAAAACTGTATGTGCGCTGGCATCGCTCCGGCTACTACCCCGTGGCCGCGCAGATCAGAGCCATGCTGCCGCGTTACGGCCACCTCACGGATGACCAAGTGTTGCGGGCGCCGTTCAAGCTCAGCGATGCCTTGGAAGTCGTTGCACGCCAAAGCGGATTCGATAGCTGGCAGGCGCTCAAGACAGGAGTGCAGAAATTGACCGGCACCGCCAAAGACCCCGCATCGTCAGTCACCCTTCAGATGAGCGAACCGCAGCTGTTCGTCACGGATGTCGCCGCGTCGTGCGCGTTCTTCACGTCGAAACTGGGATTCACCGTGGAATTCAGCTACGGCGAGCCCCCGTTCTACGGCCAAGTCAAACGCGACAACGCCATCCTCAACCTTCGCCACGTAGACGAGCCGGTATTCGTCGGCGATATCCGCGAACGGGAACAGCTGCTGTCGGCATCAATCACTCTCGACAGCGCCGGAGAACTACGTGAGCTTTTCCTCGAGTATCAAAACGCCGGCGTGATTTTCCACCAAACACTCAAATTACAACCGTGGGGCGCGCGGACATTGATCGTCCGAGATCCGGACGGAAACCTCCTACTGTTCAGCGCACCGGCCGATACGGCGTGACCCGTGGCAGCCACGCCGGTACCGATTCGCAGTAGCGCCGGTACTCGTCGCCGAATTGTCTCAGCAGAGTGGGCTGCTCGTAGGCGTACACGAACGCGGCGGTAGCGACCACGAAAAATCCTGCGTACCAAAGTAGTACGGGCTGCCCGAGCACCAACGCCTGGCCGACGATGGTGGTTGTGACGGCGAGGTACATCGGATTGCGGACGTACCGGTGCGGCCCCGTCACCACCAGGCTCCGGGTCGGCGCCGCGGGCAACGGCGTACCCAAACCGTCACTCGCGAATTTATAGATAGCCGCGAGCAGCACCGGGAGCCCGAGAGCGATCAGGATGACGCCGGCGATCCACCCGCCAGGCAGGCCGAACAAGTCACCGATCCGCCGCCAACCGGTGAGCAGGTACGGAATCAGCCCGGCCATGGTGCCCGGCACGACGATGGTGAAAACCGCACTGCACATGAGGCTTTGGCGTCGGAGAGACGCCAAAGAGCCCATGGCTCAGGCCGCGAACGCCGGCGTCAGCTGGACGCGAATGACCGGATCGGACTCGAGTTGATGCCGGAGCGCACTCTCGAACTGCCAGATGGACGCGAGATCATGGTCGAGGCGGCAGTCGATCGCAATCGGCGTACCGGCCGGCGGCGGACTGTCTGCGATGTGGTCAGCAATGGGTTCCAGCAGGGACCGCGGGACTGCTAGGTAGAAACCGGGGTTCGGGCCGCCAACTTCGGCCGCATACAGCAGGCCGTGCTCGGTAACGATGATGTGGGTGTCCGTCACCGGCACCGACCGATGGCGTTCCGCGGTACCCCATTCCGCTGCGGCCAGGTGCCCACTGACGACGTGTAACCGCACATCGTCGGTCAGGAACTTCGCGAAATCGCCCGCGCCGATCACGCGGGCGGAAGCGAGGTCGACATCCAGGCAACCGCGCAGCATCTCGCCGACGTAGTTGAACAACCGATCGCTCATCGCGCGCTCCCATCGGGCCGGTCCTTTGAGACTGCACCCGCGCGGTGGCGTAGGTCAATGGCTCAAAGCTGTGGACCCTCGGCGCGCAGATCGTCGACCGCGGTCATGGCGTCACGCAGCTTCGCCAGCCACTCCTCGGCATGCTCCCCGACGAGCCGGACCGACCAGGCGAGCGCATCAGAACGGGACCGCGCCACCCCGGCGTCGACCAGGGTGTCGAGCACCTGACGCTCCGGCTGCTTGAGTCGGGTCATCACCGGAACGGCCAAGTGGGTGAACAGGATTCGCTCCGACTCTCCCACCGCCAGACCCCAGGCCACCTTGCGGCCGTAGCGGGCTTCTGCCTCATCGGCGATGTGCATGCGCTCGGACCGGGTTTCCTCCCGGAAGCGCGCGACCCGCCCCGAAGCCCGAGCGGCGGTTTCCGGGTTCTCCGGCTCGGGAAGTCGCCCGATGACGACGATCTCCTCGCGGTCCACGGTGACGCTCGGGTCGCCGGCGAACCACCCTTCGGGGAGCCGACCGGCGAACCAGTCGGCGGCGTCGCCCGCATCGGGCTGCTGCGCTTGTTGCCAGCCGCCGCGGCGGTCCTGGCCTGAATGATGTTGCCTCATGCTTACATGATTACACCGTTACAGCTGCAAAGGAACGGCCTTTCGCCCGAGGCGAACGAGATAGGGAAAAGGGGCTCTCTCAGCGCTTGCGCAACAGCGCGGAACCACCGAACACGACCAGCCCGAGCACCGCCAACGCCAGGAACACCGCCCAGCCCGTGCCCACGAAAACACCGACCAGCACGATGGCGGCGATCACCGGCGACGCCACGAACAGCAGCATGCCCGGATGTTCCTTCGCTACCGCGAGGGCACTCTTCGCCCGGACCGGGTCAATTTCTTTGCGCGCCATGGAACCAGGATGCCACCCGAGCCGACTAAAGGAACAGATTCGGCCGAGACCCACATCACAGCACTACCTATACCCCCTATGGGTATATACTTCGGTCATGAGTCAGGTACTTGAAGTTCAGGGAATGTCGTGCGGACATTGCGTCGCGTCCATCACCTCAGCTGTCGAGCCGCTGCCCGGCGTGACCGGTGTCGAGGTGGATCTGGCGGCCGGAACCGTACGAGTGGACGGCGAGCCTGACCGGGCCGCCGTTGCCGCCGCGATCGAAGACGCCGGATACGACGTCGTCCAACCAGCATGACCACGTCGGTCACGCTGTCCGTGGGCGGTATGACGTGTTCGTCGTGCGCCGCCCGAATCGAGAAGCGGCTCAACCGGATTGACGGTGTTCATGCCAGCGTGAACTTCGCGACCGAGCAGGCGGCCATCACCTACCCGGACAGCGTGACCACCGACGACCTCGTTTCGGCCGTAGAGGCCACCGGTTACACCGCGAGCATCGACAAGGCCGATGCCCCAACCGAAACGACATACCTGCCACGGCTGTTGGTGTCACTGGCCCTCACGATCCCCGTCCTCGCCCTGTCGATGATTCCGGTCCTGCAGTTCCCGCACTGGCCGCTGTGGGCATTGGCGCTGACCACCCCCGTGGTGCTCTGGGGCGCCTGGCCGCTGCACCACGCCGCGTGGACCAACCTGCGGCACGGCGCGGCCACCATGGACACCTTGGTCTCGCTCGGTGTTCTCACCTCTTACCTGTGGTCGGCATGGATGCTGGCCATGGGCAGCGATCACCTGTACCTGGAAGTCGCGGCCACCGTCACGACGCTGATCCTGGCAGGCAAGTTCTTCGAGACCCGCGCCAAGCGGCAGTCCGGCGCGGCACTGCGCGCGCTGCTCGATCTCGGCGCCAAGGACGTTGCGGTGCTGCGCGACGGCCGCGAAATCCGGGTGCCCATCGAGGAATTGGCGGTCGACGACACCTTCGTGGTCCGCCCCGGCGAGAAGATCGCCACCGACGGTGTGGTGATCACCGGGACATCCGCGGTCGACGCGTCGATGTTGACCGGCGAATCAGTACCTGTCGAGGTCGGCCCCGGCGACCACCTCGCCGGCGCGACAGTCAACGCCGGTGGGCGCCTCGAGGTTCGGGCCACGCGCATCGGCGCCGACACCCAGCTGGCTCAGATGGCGCGCCTGGTGGCCGATGCCCAGAGCGGCAAGGCCGAAGTACAGCGTCTCGCTGATCGGGTGTCCGCGGTGTTCGTGCCGGTGGTGATCGGACTGGCGCTGCTGACGCTGATCGGCTGGCTCGTTGCCGGCGCGTTCGGGGCGAGCGCAGCGACGGGACAAGGTTCGGTCAGCGCCGCGCTGACCGCTGCCGTGTCGGTGCTGATCATCGCCTGCCCCTGCGCCCTGGGGCTGGCCACGCCGACGGCGCTGCTGGTCGGCACCGGCCGCGGCGCACAGCTGGGCATCCTGATCAAGGGCCCGCAGGTGCTCGAATCGACCCGCAAGGTCGATACCGTCGTGCTGGACAAGACCGGCACGGTGACCACCGGAAAAATGACGGTCGTCGCGGTACATGCTGAGTCCGACAACGTATTACGACTCGCGGGTGCGCTGGAGCACGCCTCCGAGCACCCCATCGCCCAGGCCGTGGCGGCCCGTGCCGCCGAGGATGGCCCGCTGCCGCCCGTCACCGACTTCGTCAACCACGACGGTCGCGGCGTCGCCGGCGTGGTCGACGGTCACGAGGTCGCCGTCGGACGGTACGGCTGGCTGGCCACGGAGGCCACCCCCGAATTGCAGGCCATCGCGCACACCGCTGAATCCGAAGGCCGCACCCCGGTGTGGGTGGCGATCGGCGGCGTCATCGCAGGCGTCATCGTGGTCTCCGACAAGGTGAAAGACACTGCCGCCGAAGCCATTGCCGATCTCAAGAAACTGGGGCTGACGCCCGTCCTGCTGTCCGGGGACAACGCCCGCGCAGCCGGCGCGGTGGCCGCCGAAGTCGGCATCGAGACGGTGATCGCCGAGGTGCTGCCCGCCGACAAGGTCGACGAGATCAAGCGGCTGCAGGATCAGGGCCGCGTCGTGGCGATGGTCGGCGACGGCGTGAATGATGCTGCCGCCCTAGCCCAAGCCGACCTGGGACTGGCGATGGGCACCGGCACCGATGTCGCGATCGAGGCCTCGGACCTGACCCTGGTCAGTGGCGACCTGCGGGCCGCGGGAGATGCGATCCGGCTGTCCCGAGCGACGCTCAAGACCATCAAGGGCAACCTGTTCTGGGCGTTCGCCTACAACGTGGCGGCCATTCCGCTGGCGGCAGCGGGCATGCTGAACCCGATGATCGCCAGCGCGGCAATGGCTTTCAGCTCGCTGTTCGTGGTGAGCAACAGCCTGCGCCTGCGTAGTTTCAAGCCCAGCAGGTAATCACCAGATCTTCACCCAGTCGACGAGCATCTCGGCCGGGTAGGTTCCCCCAGCTGGGTCGCCACCGCCGGAACCGGCGACAGCGAGGCCGAGGATCGGGAACAGGGTGTAGCCGGGATCGTTGAAGTGCCAGTTGGGCAACGACTTTGCCGGGACGCTGAAGTACGGCTGGGCGCCGTCGGTGTAGTCCAGCCAGAACCGGATCCCGGCGTCGTCCCACTGGCAGCGCCAGGTGTGCCAGGCACTGTCCGGTGCGATGGTGTGCGAAACATGCTCGCCGCCATTGAGATTGGCGTGCACGGTGGTACCGGGGGCCCAGCTCCCGTTGCCGTACCACTCCATGATGTCGACCTCGCCACCGATCCCCGGGGTGTTGTTGGCGAGATACCAGGCCGGCCAGCAGCCCGGGGTCAGGCAGTTGAGTTTGATCCGGGCCTCGAAGGTGTGGCCGATACCGGCGCGGAACGTCCCGAAAATCTTGCCGCTGTAGTAGGTGTTCCCGTCCTTGGCGGCACGGATCACCAGGTTGGAATTGCCGTCCAGGAACAGGTTCTTGCGGTCGTTGCGGTACTGACCGACGTGTTCGGGCAGCTCCCAGTACGTCGGGTTCTCCATCGACTCGCGGGCGGTTGCGATCTCCCATTTGGAGGTGTCGGGCGACGAGCCGGCTGGTCCGTCGAAGTTGTCCACGAAGATGGGCTTACCAGGCGTATCTGCGCCGGCCTCGGCGATCGGAAGCGCGGCGGCCAACAGGCCCAGCCCCGCCATGGACATCATGCTGCGACGATCAATGTCTGGCATGTCTACCCATGTAAGCCGCGTCCCGGCCAAGGTGCAAGTCGGGGTGCCGCGCCGCAGCTAGTCCTCGTCACGGCGGGCCCGGAACAGTTTCACCTCGTCACGGATGCCTTTCAGCCTCCGCGAACCGGCGAAAGACCAGTCGAAACCAGGTGCGTCGCCGACCGCGTCACGCGCTGAATCAGCCAGCAGCACGGCCCCGGGCCTGGCCACGCCCGTCACCCGGCTGGCTTTGTTGACCGCACCGCCGAACCAGTCCCCGGCCCGACTCACGGCCATTCCCGTCGCCATGCCGGCCTTGAGCCGCGGCAGGGCGTCGTCGGCTTCAGCCGCGTCGACAAGATCCAGGATCATGTTCAGCAGGGGTACCGGTTCCGGGCTGACGAGCATGACCTCGTCTCCGATGGTCTTGATGAACCGGACGGGCGGCTGGGCCAGTGTGCGCGCCAGATCGGCCAGCCGCTGCGAGAGCCGCTCCAATCCTTCCGGCGGCAGTTCCTCACCCAGGCTGGTGAAACCGACCAGATCGGCGAAGGCGATCGACACGAGCCCGGCGCCAGGCAGGGCCGGCCCCGTCACCCGCTCGGTGGCAGCGACTTCCTGTTGCAGCAGCGCATGGAGCATCTGCGTACGGAGCATGTCCTGGGCCATCGGACCCAGAAGTGGCGCAACGTATCCGGTCAGCGCAGCGACAGCCTTGGCGTTCTCCAACTCGGTCGCGTCGGCCTGGAGGATCGCCGACAGCGCCGCAAACTGCATGACCTCGACCGTTTTCGCGAGACCGTCCGTCATCACCTGAACCACCGCGACAACCTGCTCGATCGGCAGTCCCATGCCCAGACATTGCTGCGCGTAGCCGACCAGCTGACTGTCCACCGTCAAGTACAGCGCGGCAGTCGGGTCATCGGATCGCGGGCGGCCGGCCGCGTGCAGAATTCGTTGCAGCAGATCAATATCGATGCCCCACCGGGTCGCGATGTCCCGGGCCGACAGTCGAATACCGTCGTCGCCGAGAGCGCGCCGGGCCGGTAACAACGTCGGCGCAAAGGACTCGTCGATCTCCTGTGCGCTGAAGCCTTCGGACAGCAACCAGTCGGTCAGCTCTTCGCGGTCGGCCGGCTCGGCAGCTTGTTCGCTCACCCGGTCAACCTATCGTGCCTGACAGCCCCGCAGAATGGGCACATGACCGAGCCACAGATGCCGCTACGCACCGGACTGCCAGCGATCGTCGGCGCGAACCCGCGGGTGCTGATCTTGGGCTCGTTTCCCAGCGAGAAGTCGCTGGACACCGGCGAGTACTACGCGAACACCCGAAATCAGTTCTGGCGGCTGCTGGGCACGCTCGCCGGGTTCGACGCCGAGCTGCCCTACCCCGAACGCATCGACGCCGTCACCGGTGCCGGTGTGGCGCTGTGGGACGTCGCGCACAGCTGCCGGCGGGTCGGCAGCCTGGACGCGAACATCGACCGGAAGACATTGGTGCTCAACGATTTCAAGGCGTTCCTCGCCGAGCACCCGACGATCGAGCGGGGATTCGTCAACGGACTGACCGCGTACACCCTGTTCCAGCAAGCCGATATCGCGCTGCCCGCCGCCCGGCTGCCGTCGAGCAGCGGAGCGTTGACCATGTCGTTCGCCGACAAGCTCGCGGCGTGGCAGGCGATCGGCTGAGTGATACGCATACCTGGGCCTACTGGGGCCAGGTATGCGTCAGATGAAGCCGGACATCCAGAACTCGCTCGGCGCGCACTAACCGACCGGAGGCCGCCGACCGGACCAGGGGCGCGCGCCCTCGATCTGGGCACTCAGCGACAGCAACGTCGCCTCGTCAAATGGCCTGCCCACCAACTGAATCGAGGTCGGAATTCCGGCGTCGTCCAGCCCCCAAGGCACTACCGCTGCCGGTTGACCGGTGACGTTGAACATCGCCTGGAACGGCACCCGCGCGGCGACCGCCGCCAGGGTCGAGACGGCGCCGCGGCGTTGATACTGCCCGACCCGAGACGGTCCGGTCGCCGCCCCCGGAGTGATCACCACGTCGACGCTGTCGAACACAGACTGCACCCGCATCGTCAACGCAGGTTCCGTGGCGCGGATCGCATCGATCCGCCGCTGGGAGATCAACCCACCGATCCTGGCGAACGCCCGGGTCCGACGGTCCAGCCGCTCCGGGTGCGGCAGCGCCGACACGTCGTCATAGACCCCACGGAAGTAGCGCGGCAGGGCGTGCCCATACACCGCCGACCGCGGGTAGTCAGGGTCTCGATGGACGACGTCGTGGCCCAGTTCGCGCAGCAACTCCCCCGCCTGCTCCACCGCGGCGCGTTGCTTCGCTCCCACCCGCGCGGTCACCAGCGGTGGCACCTTGGTACTCAATGCGATCCGCAGCCGTCCGGGCGCGCGCCGAGCGGCGTCCACGAAGCCGCCGTCGGTGGTGGCGTCCAGGAACAACGCCGCGTCTTCGACAGTGCGGGCCAGCGGCCCGTAGTGCACCAGCCCGCACCACGAGTCATCGTGCGGGCTCACCGGCACCCGGTCCCGCTGCGGCTTGATGCCGAACAATCCGCACCAGGTGGCCGGCACCCGGATCGAGCCCATGCCATCCGAACCGAGCGCCAATGCGGCCAGGCCGGCCGCGACTGCGACGCCACTGCCGCCACTGCTGCCGCCCGGCGCATAGCCCGTGTTCCAGGGGTTTCGTGTCGCACCGTAGGTCAATGTCTCGGTGAAGGGCCAGATCATCATCTCGGGCACCGCGGTCTTGCCGAGGACCACCGCGCCTGCGGCGCGCAGTCGACGTACCACCTCGGCATCGGCGGTCGCCGCCGCTCCATGGGCACTGCTGCCGTAAGTGGTCAGTTCGCCCGCCACATCGGTGTCGTCCTTGATGGCGATCGGCACACCGAGCAAGGGCAGCCGCTCCCCCGTGTCCAGCCGGGCCTGCGCGGCCCGCGCCTGCTCTCTGGCGCTCTCGGCCAGAACGATGCGGTAACAACGCAATTCGGGATCGATGCGCCCGATGCGGTCCAGATACAGCTCCACGAGTTCAGGCGCGCTCACCGCACCGGCGGCGAGCAGCCGGGCCTGTTCGGCGGCGCCGGCGAACGCCAGCTCACTAGGGTCCATGCGGCGTCAGATTACTCATCATCGACGGTGTTTGGTGGCGTACTCCCCCGGCGTGCAGCCGAGCATGGCCCGGAAGTCGTTGATGAAATGCGCCTGGTCGTACCAGCCCAAACGCACTGCCAGGTCGGCGAAGTCGAGATCGGGAACCGTCTCGATCTGCAGCGCCGCGTGCTGCAGGCGGTAACGGCACAGCACCCATTTCACCGGCACCCCGACGTAGCGGCGGAACACTCGCTGGGTGGTGCGCTCACTCCAAGGCGACAGCGCCATGACCTGTTCGACCCGGTGCAGCTGCGAATCGGCGCTGACGCGGTCCAGCAGCGTCGACAGGTCGCGAAACGTGGTGTCCGGGTCGATGTGAACGCCGATCGCGTCGTCGAGCGCGGCTGCCGTCTGTTCGATGTCGTCGGCGAAAGACACTGACGTGCCGAATAATTCGTCGTCTATAGGTAACACCCGGCCCGTCAGCGCACCGGCATCCCGGCCGAACCGCGCCGCGAACCCACCTGGCCGGAACCTGGCTCCCACCACGGAACCCGACGCCGACAGCCTCGTGGTGAACACCCGCTCGACCACGCCGTGCACCAGCGTCGCCGGCAACGGCTGACCGTGCCGAACGTCGTCGGTGCCCCACTCGTGCGTCAGGTGCACCGCGGGAAACGTGATGACGGTGCTGTCGAACGGCTCCGCGTCCCGCAAATCCCAGGTGACCGACCAGAAATTCTCGACCCAGACCGCCGCCGTGGCCGACGGCGGCCACTGCTGCAGGTCGAAGACCGAGCCCGTGTTGGCACGGCCGACCACACCCAGCTGCGGGGTCGCTGTCGGGTTTTTCCAAGCCGCCACACTCAGACCCTACGAAACTGGATGCCATGAGCGTGCAACCAATTCCCCAGGGCTACACCAGCCTCACCCCGTTCCTGGTGATCGACGGGGCTGCCGCCGCCATCGACTTCTACGTCGAGGTCTTCGGCGCTCAGGTGATCGAGAAGATGGACGGGAGCGACGGCAACGTGGCACATGCCGAACTGGACTTCGGTACCGGCCGGCTGCAGTTGTCTGATCCCAACGCCGACTACGAACTGGTGGCGCCGCAACGCAGCGGTCCGGTCACGCACTCTGTGGTGTTGTACTGCCCCGACGTCGACGCGGTGGTCGACCGGGCCGAGCGCGCCGGCGCGACAATCCGGGAAGCGACACAGACTTTCGTCACCGGGGACCGCTTCGCGTCGATCATCGATCCGTTCGGGCAGCGCTGGGCGGTGATGACGCGGGTCGAAGAAGTCGACGCCGCCGAACGCGACCGCCGGTTGTCGGAGTGGGCGGCCGCCAACGTCTGACCCAGCTGGCCTACGGTGAACCGATGTCCTGTGTGTTCTGCGACATCATCGCCGGGAAGGCGCCCGCGATCCGGGTCTACGAGGACGCCGATTACGTGGCGTTCCTCGATATCCGGCCGTTCTCCCGCGGCCACACCCTGGTGGTGCCCAAACAGCACTACGAGAACCTGGTCGACACCCCGCCGGAGGTAGTGGCGGGCATGGCCAAACTCGGTCAGCGCATCGCCCGGGCGTCGCGCGAGTCCGGCCTGCACGCCGACGGCAACAACATCGCGATCAATGATGGCAAAGCCGCATTTCAGACGGTGTTTCACATCCATCTGCACGTCGTCCCGCGCAAGTCCGGCGACAAACTGGCGTTCGCCAAGGGCATGCTGCTGCGCCGCGACCCAGACCGGGAAGCCAGTGGAAAGATCCTACTGGAGGCGGTGGCGAGGCTCTCCGATCCGCAGGCAGACTTGAAGCCATGAGTATGCCCCTGTGGGAGAAGTATCTCGGCCTCCCGTTGCTGAAGATGCATGACCGGATCTACCAGAAGACGGAAGGCCGGATCGGCCACCAGTTCCCCGGTGTCCCGCCCAGCCTGTTGCTGCACACCGTCGGCGCCAAGACCGGGCTGGCGCGCACCACGTCACTGACCTACGCAAAGGATGGCGACGCCTACCTGGTGGTCGCATCCAAGGGTGGCGAGCCGACAGCGCCCGGCTGGTACTTCAACCTGAAAGCCAAGCCCGAGATCGAAATCAACGTCGGGCCAAAGCGATTGCCGGTCACGGCCCGCGTCGTCGGCAAGGACGACCCGGACTACGCGCGGCTGTGGCAGGTCGTGAACAAGAACAACGCCAACCGGTACGCGGGCTATCAGAAGCGCACCACCCGGCCGATCCCGGTCGTGGCGCTGACGCCGCGTTAGAGCAGCTGCTCGGCGAGGAGCCGTAGCGTCGTCTCGCGGGCCGGGGCGGTGGCTGGATCGCAGCCCCGGCGTGCGGCGGCGACGGGGCTGACCATCACCTCGTCGACGTCGAAATGCGATGCCAGATCCCGGATTTGCTGGGCGGCCTCGCCTGGTGAGCCGACGATGGCCCGCTCCATTCCGGCGGCCACGATGGCCTGCTGCGTAGCGGTGAGCTGGTTGTGCTCCGAGTCCTCGACCAGATCGAGCGCACGCAGGGGCTCGCCGGTACGCAACCACGCCATCATCTGCAGGTTGGGGCGGATCAGCTGTTCGGCCTCGTCGCGCGTGTCCGCCACGCAGGCGTTGACGGTCATGAATGTCGTTGGAGCGTCGGCGAATTCACTGGGACGGAACTCCTCACGATAGGTGGCCAGCGCCTCTTCGGTGCCCTGGCCGGAGAAGTGGTGGGCGAAGACGTACGGCAGCCCTTTGGCTGCGGCCAGGTGTGCCGAATACATCGACGAGCCGAGCAGCCACAGTTTCGGCGGGCTCACGGCGGCCGGGGTGGCCTTCAGGATGTAGTCCTTGTCCAACAGGTTTCGCCCCTCGAGCGACACCTTGACCCCACCGGGGCTCATCAGCGCGACGACGTCGTCGAGGTACTCGGGAAAGCGGTGGATGTCTTCGTCGGTACGGCCGGCCGGGCCACGCAGCGCGATCGAGGTGACGGGGTCGGTTCCCGGCGCCCGCCCGATACCCAGGTCGATCCGGCCCGGCGCGGCCGCCTCCAGCAGCGCGAACTGTTCGGCGACCGCCAGCGGGGCGTGGTTGGGCAGCATCACGCCGCCGGAGCCGAGGCGGATGTGGTGGGTCTTTGCGGCCAGGTAGCTCAACAAGACAGGTGGGCTGGTGGCGGCGACCGCCGGCATGTTGTGGTGCTCGGCCACCCAGTAGCGGGTGTAGCCCAGCTCGTCAGCAGCCTTGGCGAGGTGCACGGTGGCGGCGAAGGCATCGGCGGTGGACTGGTCGCTACGGACCGGGACGAGATCAAGGACAGACAACTGCACGATCTAATCCAACTCTTTCTCACCCGTTGGGATTCCCAGCCAACGATACGGCCACGGTGAACACGGCATCGAGCATGTCCGGGGTGAGCCGGCCGGTGAACGTGTTCTGCTGGCTCGGGTGGTAGCAGCCGAGGAGCTGCCTCCCGTCGGGAAGTGCGGCAAGCGCGCCGTGGCCGAACTTCGGATACGGCCGCCGGGCCCCGGTCAGGTCCAGCGCGGCCTTCCAGGCGAAGCCGCCGAGCGCGACGACGACCCGGACGTCCTGGCCCGTCAGCCGCCATTCCGCACTCAGCCACGGTTCGCACGTGTCACGTTCCGCCGGCGTCGGTGCGTTGTCCGGCGGGGCACATCGGACGGCGGCGACCACGCGAATGTCGTTGAGAGTCAGTCCATCTGCTGCATCGACGCTCTCGGCGCTGCTGGCCAGGCCGACGCGGTGCAAGGCCGCGAAGAGAAAGTCGCCCGACCGGTCGCCCGTGAACACCCGGCCGGTGCGGTTGGCACCATGGGCGGCGGGCGCCAAGCCCAGCACCCAGATGCGCGGCCGGGCCGGGCCGAGACCCGGCACCGGCCGGCCCCAGTACGGCTCGGCCGCATAGGCCTTGCGTGTGGCCACGGTCCGCGTGGCGACGTCCTCACGCCAGGTGACCAGGCGGCGGCAGCCACGGCACACCGATACCTGGGCATCGAGGTCGGCCACGTCGGAGCAGCGACGGGCCCTGGACCGGACCTGTGCCGCGGTGCGGGCGACGGCAGTATCGGCATCGGCCGGGTCCCCGGGCCAACCCGAGCCGGGCGGCACCGGGGACGAGAACAACACTCCGGTTCGGGGATGCGCCAGCACCCCCAGATTCTGCGCCCCGTCTGCGCCGCTACGCGGCGAAGCTGTCCAATTGGACGCTGTGGTACGCCGACCGCAGCCGTTCGTAGCAGTAGCGGTTGTAGGCCAACGGCTCCAGGACGACCACTCGTGGCAGATACCGCCAGGCCAACCGCGCTGCCCTGAGATAGAGGGCATACTCCAGCCGGCTCAAGGCTGTCGATCGAATATCGAGCAATTCACGCATCTTCGGGTGGGCGTGACGCTCCCCCACTACCTTCGGGACACGCAACACGATGGGGGTCACTGCATTCCACAACGGAGCGATAAGGCGACGCAGCCGCTCAGGAACCAGCGCGGGCACGGGGAGAGTGCCGAAGCTGTCCTTGGCGTACTGCAGAAATAGATTGTCCGCCAGGTGTTCTGCGGCAACGGCGTCGTAGTACGTCAACATGTCGGCCAAGGTCTCGGGCAGCTTGGCCCGGGCACTGGGCAACTCCAGATAGCTAAGCATCCACCGCGCGGTCTGGTAGACGACTTCCCGCTCGCCCTCATCGAGATCGCGACTGCAAACCGCCACGTAACTCCGATAGTGGATATTCAACGCGCTCACCGCGATCCATTTCCACAGGTCCGGATCGAGCGCGCTGAACCTGGTGTCTGCGAACTCACCGTTGCCGGTCCCCTTCACCGCGGAATGCAGCCGCTTGAGTTCTTCTGTGTCGAAGCGCCGGTCTGATTCTTCGCCGAACAGCATCAGCATGGCATACGCGCCCGACCGGATGCCGCGATCGGTGAAGTTCTCCCGGAAGCGGCCGGAGTGGTCCACCGCCGCTGCGACAGGGCGGTACGCCACCTGGTCGAGCGCCAGGCGCCCGAACATCCCAAGGCCGAGCGGCGAGCCCGCCCACCATCGGACGTCGGCAGCCAGCTCCGCATGCGGCTGACCGGGACGCCATGGCTCGACTGCGGCCTCGACAGGTGCTGCGGTGCTCGTCATGCGCGAATCCAATCTGTCATCAAGCGTTGATAGATGAGATCAGGCAACCATCTGTCCACGCGTGTGTCAAGATTGGTTTCGTGAGTGGGTCAAGGCAGTACGGCGGCTTGAGCAGCGCCGACCGCATCGCTGAGCGGCGACGCCGTTTCGTCGCGGCGGGCCTGGACCTGATGGGCACCAAGGGCATCCCCGCAACGACGCTGCGCGGCGTCGCAGAACGGTCCGGGCTCGCGGCGCGCTACTTCGCCGAATCGTTTCCGACGATCGAGGACCTGCACATCGCGGTGTTCGACGAGATCGTGGCCGAGCTGGAAGAGCGGGGACTTGCCGCGATCGCCGAAGCCGATGGCAGCCCGAGGATTCGCGCGCGGGCGGCGCTGGGGGCGCTGGTCGACCTCTTACTGGCGGATCAGCGCAAGGGCCGCGTCATCTTGATCGAGTCCGCCGCCTCGCCTGCGCTCGGCTCGCGCCGGCTCGCCGAGGCTCAGCGGTTCGCCGGCATCGTCGCCGGACTGAACGGATCGGCCGCCGACGTGCAGCCACTCGACCTGCGCCTCGCCGCGCAGTTCGTCATCGGCGGGGTTGGCGAGACGCTCACCGCGGTCCTCGTCGGGGCGATCACCGTCGACCGAGAGCACCTCATCGACATGCTGAACGACCTGTTGTTTGCTTCACTGCGCGCCGTCCGCGCGACAGCCGGTGCAGTCAGAACGGGATGACCGACTCGCTGTTGAGATTCAGCCACACCCTGCGCACCCACCGCCGAACCGGACCGGCGGACAGGTGGGCGATCAGGTCGCGGTCGTCGATCAGATAGCCCCCGGGCACCCGCTGCCAGAGGCTCGCAGTCCAAAGCTCCAGTGCCGCAACGGTTGTCACAGAACCCGGCGCGATGGCATCGAGGGCCGCATCGGCCACGAAAGCCGGGCGGCGCGTGCGCACAGTGCGACTCACGACGCGCACGTGGAGCTCGATCGCGGTCGCAGACACGTGCGCCCCGCGACGGCTGTCGCGCAGCGCGCCCATCTCGGCCAACATGGCCTTGCTGTACACATTGCTGAGAATACCGGTAACACGGACGTTACACAGGATTAATGCGCACGGCACATGACGCGAGTCTTAGCTGGTCGGCACGCGGCTCCTAGACTTGCCCCGTGCACACCGCGCTGCCGAGCCTCATCGCCGACCTGCCCACCGACGCCGTCGTCACCGATCCGGATATCGTCGCGTCCTACAGACAGGACCGCGCGCTCGATCCGGACGCCGGCACCCCCATCGCGGTGGTGCGGCCACGCACCACCGAAGAGGTGCAGACGATCCTGCGGTGGGCCAGTGCGCACAAGATCCCGGTGGTGCCGCGCGGCGCCGGCACCAGCCTGTCCGGCGGGGCGACCGCCGTCGACGGCGGCATCGTGCTGACCACCGAACGGATGCGCGACATCGTCGTCGACACGGCAACCCGCACCGCCGTGGTGCAGCCCGGCCTGCTCAATGCCGAGGTGAAGAAAGCCGTTGCGGCCCACGGGCTCTGGTACCCACCCGACCCGTCGTCGTTCGAAATCTGCAGCATCGGCGGCAATGTCGCCACCAACGCCGGCGGCCTGTGCTGCGTGAAATACGGCGTCACCACCGACTACATCCTCGGCCTGCAGGTGGTCCTGGCCGACGGCACCGCGGTACGGCTGGGCGGGCCGCGACTGAAAGACGTTGCGGGACTGAGCCTCACCAAGCTGTTCGTGGGCAGCGAGGGCACGCTCGGTGTCGTCACCGAGGCGACGCTGCGGCTATTGCCGCCGCAGCACCGCGGGTGCACCGTGGTCGCGAGCTTCGACTCGGTGCGCGCGGCAGCCGATGCCGTTGTGACCATCACCGGCCGGATTCGCCCGTCGATGCTGGAGTTCATGGACGACGTTGCGATCAACGCCGTCGAGGACAAGCTCAAGATGGGCCTGGACCGAAAGGCCAAGGCCATGATGGTTGCGGCCTCCGATGACCGCGGTGCCGCAGGCGTCGAGGACGCCGAGTTCATGGCTCGCGTGTTCACCGAAGCCGGTGCGACAGAAGTATTTTCGACCGATGACCCCGACGAGGGCGAGGCCTTCGTGGCCGCCCGCCGGTTCGCCATCCCGGCCGTGGAAGCCAAAGGACCGCTGCTCCTGGAAGACGTCGGTGTGCCGTTGCCCGCACTGGCCGACCTGGTCGACGGGGTGGCTGAGATCGCCCGCAGACACGACCTGCTGATCTCGGTGATCGCACATGCCGGGGACGGCAACACCCACCCGCTGATCGTCCACGACCCGAACGACGCCGAGAACACGCGACGGGCCAACATCGCGTTCGGCGAGATCATGGACCTGGCCGTGGCGCTGGGCGGCACCATCACCGGCGAGCACGGCGTCGGCCGGCTCAAGCGGCCCTGGCTGGCCGGCCAACTCGGGCCCGAGGTCATGGAACTGAACCGCCGGATCAAGACGGCCCTGGACCCCGACAACATCCTGAATCCGGGCGCGGGGATCTAATTCGGGCATTGACACATCCGGGGCAATCGCCGTACACATAAGACATGACGGCGATTTTGTCTCACGAGACATCCGACTCCCCCGTGGCGTTCCAGCTTGCCGATTCGGCCGGGTGGGTCGATCCCTTTTCGATGTACCGGTCACTGCGCGACCACGATCCGGTGCACCACGTGGTGCCCGCCGACAACCCCGCGGCCGACTACTACGTGCTGTCCCGGCACGCCGACATCTGGACCGCCGCCCGCGATCACCAGACGTTCTCCTCGGCGGAGGGCCTGACCGTCAACTACGGCGAGCTGGAACTCATCGGCCTGCAGGACAACCCGCCGATGGTGATGACCGATCCGCCCGTGCACACCGAATTCCGCAAGCTGGTGTCGCGCGGCTTCACGCCACGCCAGGTCGAGGCCGTCGAGCCCAAGGTTCGTGAGTTCGTCGTGCAGCGACTGGAGAAGCTGAAGGCCGCCGGCGGCGGTGACATCGTGGCCGAGCTGTTCAAGCCGCTGCCGTCGATGGTCGTCGCGCACTACCTCGGCGTTCCCGAGGCCGACCGCGACCAGTTCGACGGCTGGACCGAGGCCATCGTCGCGGCCAACACCGCCGAGGGCGGACTGGGCAGCGCGCTCGAGACACTGGGCAGCGCGCTCGGCGACATGATGGGGTACTTCACCGCGCTGATCGAGCGCCGCCGCAAAGAGCCCGAGGACGACACGGTTTCGCACCTGGTCGCCGCGGGCATCGGCGCCGACGGTGACATCAGCGGCGTGCTGTCGATCCTCGCGTTCACCTTCACCATGGTCACGGGTGGCAACGACACCACCACCGGGATGCTGGGCGGCAGCGCGCAGCTCCTGCACCGGCACCCCGACCAGCGCCGGCTCCTCGTCGAAAACCCCGACCTGATCACGGAATCCGTTGACGAACTCCTTCGACTCACCTCGCCGGTCCAGGGCCTGGCCCGCACCACCACGCGCGACGTGACCATCGGCGACACCACCATTCCCGCCGGCCGCAAGACCTTACTGCTCTACGGTTCGGGCAACCGCGACGAACGCCAATACGGTCCGAACGCAGGCGAATTGGACGTGACGCGCGCGCCGCGCAACATCCTGACCTTCAGCCACGGTGCGCATCACTGCCTGGGCGCGGCGGCCGCGCGGATGCAGTCCCGCGTCGCCCTGACCGAACTGCTCTCGCGGATACCGGAATTCACCGTCGATGAGGCCAACATCGAGTGGGCCGGCGGCAGCTATGTGCGACGTCCACTATCGGTGCCGTTTACCATTTGCTGATGGCAAACGACTGGCTGGCCGGCCGACGCACCGAGGTCGCGGCCGAGGCCATCCTGGACGCCGCCGACCGCTTGTTCGCCGAGCAGGACGCCGCGACCGTCGGAATGCTCGAAATCGCCAGGGCGGCAGGCTGTTCCCGCGCCACGCTGTACCGGTACTACGAGAACCGTGACGTGCTGCACCTGGCCTACGTGCACCGCGAGGCGTTTCGGGTGTTCGCTCACGTCGGCGAGCAGATCGCGGATATCAGTGACCCGCGCACCCGACTGCTCGACGGTGTGGCGATCGCGCTGCGCAACGTGCGGGAAAGTCCCGCACTGTCATCGTGGTTCGTCGCCACCCAGCGCCCCATCGGTGGTGAGGTGGCTGCGCAGTCCGACGTCATCACCGGGCTGGTGGCGGCGTTCCTGTCCGCGTCGTGGCCAGAGCTGGAGACCGAGGCCGCGCACCGCCGGGCCAACTGGCTGGTCCGGATGTTGGTGTCGCTGTTGATGTTCCCCGGCGCCGACGAAGACGACGAACGCCAGATGCTCGACGAATTCGTTGTGGCCCAGTTGGTTCCGAAAGATCAGGCTTCCCAGTAGGCCCGGGCCTTGATCGCCTTCTTCGGAATCTGGTAGTCCTCGCGCAGCACCTTGACCACCGACCGGGTGGTCCGGTTGTCGCATGCCACCCAGCCGAAGTGATCGGACGCGTCGAACGCCGAGGCCCGCACGGTCTCGACCAGCGCCTCGCCGTTGTTCTTGCGGTCGACCCAGGTGACGGTCAATCCGGGGGCGCCGACGCCCACCTGAAGATCGCGGTCGTCGTCGTGACCGGCCTCGAGGTACACCTGGATGGGCGCCGCACCGATGGCCTGCAGCAGCGTATTGATCGCCGGCAGCGATGCGGCGTCACCGACCAGGACGTATCCGGCCGGCGCGGGCTCGGGCAGCTCGAAGCTGCTGCCGAGCAACGTCACCTCGAGGGTGTCGCCGGGCTTGGCGTCCTGGGCCCAGCGGGTGGCCAGGCCGTCGTGGAGCGCGAAGTCGATGTCGGTGGTCCCCGCGACTGGATCGGGGTTGACCAGCGTGTAGCCGCGCTGGTGCGCCTTGTCCCCGTCCGGGAACCAGCCCCGGACCCACATGGTCGGATGCACGGGCCGCTCGGCCAGCAGGTTTCCGGTGGTGAAATGCAGCCGCAGGTAGTTCGGGGTGATCTGGGTGCGGCCGGTGACCGTCAGCTCGTAGTCGCCACCCCGCCACAGCTTGACCAGCGCGCCCTGGATTCCACGCGACGGCTTCGACTCGGTCATGTTGCACCCTCCAATTGGACTATTAGGGCAGCATAACCTAATTGAGTTCCTGGGTTGATTGCCTGCGATCTGCGCTGGCCGGCGCTATCTTCAAGCCGTGTTCGGCATCCTCCGGCCCTGCCGGCATCGACTCGGTAAGGAACTCGCCGCCGTCTGGACGGCCCAGTTGTGCGGGCTGTGCCTCGCGCTTCGCGATGACTACGGACAGGGCGGACGCGTCGCCACCAACTACGACGGGCTGGTGGTGTCGGCGTTGGTGGAAGCGCAATCCACCGCGGCACCCGGACGTCGCGAAGCCGGCCGGTGCCCACTGCGGGGCATGCGCAAGGCCGACGTCGCCATAGGTGAATCCGTCCGGCTCGCGGCCGTGGTCTCCCTGGTGCTCGCCGCCGCCCGGGTGCGCGATCACGTCGACGACGGCGACGGCGTGCTCGCCGCGGCAGGCGTGCGGCCCGCTGCCCGACGGATCGCCGACCGGTGGGAGCGCCAAGGTACGGGCGTCGGCACAGCCCTGGGCTTCGACACCGCCGTGCTGATGGACGCGATCAGTCGGCAGGCGGCGCTGGAAGCCGCTGCAACGCCGGGTAGCTCGTTGCTCGCGGTCACCGAACCCACCGAAACCTCGGTCGCCGCGGCATTCGCGCACACCGCGGTGCTGGCCGGGCGGCCGGGGAACGTGGCGCCGCTGCGGGAGGTCGGCCAGTTGTTCGGGCGGGTCGCGCACCTGCTCGACGCGATCGAGGATCTGCACGACGATCGGGTGCACGGGAAGTGGAATCCGGTGGCCGCCACCGCAACTCCGATCGGCGACGTCCGCACGGCGTGCGACGACGCGGTACTCGGCATCGAACTCGCCCTGGCCGACGTGGAATTCACCGACGGGCGGCTGGTGCACCGGCTGCTGACCCGTGAGTTGCGACGGGCCGTGACCCGGACCTTCAGCGGCGCGGGGTTCAAGGCCACGGATGTGCCGCCCGACGCCGGCCCACCAATCGCGTCATCGGGCGAGGTGCCGTTGGACATAGTCGGGATCGAAACTGGCGAAGAAGACCCCGAGAAGAAGGCCGAGCGCAAGGCCGGCTGGTTCGACGGCTGCTTCGCCTGCGACTGCGACGGCTGCTGCTGCGATTGCGATGGCTGCTGTGACTGCGACGGCTGCTGTTGTGACTGCGACTGCTAGTTCCGGACCCGGGTGAACCGGTGCAATAGCCACGACACCGGAATGGTGAACAGCATCGTCAGGGTGAACAACGCGAAGGTCGAACCCGTCCAGATGTGCTGATGCATCACCTCGACCATGACCAGTTCCATGATGACCAGATGCACCAGGAAGATCTCGTAGGAGATCTCGCCGAGGAAGACCATCGGCCGGCTCCCCAGCAGTCGCGCGTACCAGCCCCGGTTCCCCAAACCCAGCGGTGCGACGATCAGGGTCGCGATCCCCGCGTAGAGCAACGACTTCCACAGGCTCTCCCCCAGCGTGGCGGGTGAGGTGGTCGGGGCACCGGCGAGGGGCGTCGACGCGATGAGGTAGCAGACCAATGCCAGTGGGATGCACAGGAATCCGTAGGCCCGCACACCCATCGCCGCCAGCACCGAAAGCAGCATGCCGCCGACGAACCAGATCAGATAAGTCGGCAACCACAGCCGGGCACCGTCGGGCAGGAAATGCGTGGTGTGCACCAACGTCAGCCACGCCAGGCTCAGTGCGGCCAACATCGCCAGCGCGCCGAGCAGCAGGGCCGGCCGCCACCGCCGCCGGCACAGCACCACCATCAGCAGGTAGGCCAGCGCCGGAAGGGCAACGTAGAAGGCAACTTCCACCGCCAGGCTCCACATCTGGGTGAGGCCCTGATGCAGCCAGGAGAACAGGTAGTTGTCGGTGTAGATCTGGGTCAGCGTCAGGTTCCGGAGCAGCCCCAGCCAGCTGTGACCGGGGTTCGGGCCGGCCGTTCGGAAGTGATACAGCGCGTAGGCCGCCAGCACCGTCACCACGTAGGCGGGCATGATCCGTCGCACGCGGTGCCAGGCGTAGCGCTGCACCGACGGTGCCTCGTAAGGCTTTTCGGCGTCGGCCCGGGCCAGCGCCTTGACCCACGGGCTGAACAACAGGAAACCCGACAGCACGAAGAAGATCGGCACACCGATCTCGGCGCGCGCATACATCAGCCCGACGTAGGTCTGGGTGTACTTACCTGTCGTGAACGCTGCGTGGGTCAGTACAACGAGCAGTGCGGCAACCGCACGGACCCCGGTGAGTGAATCAACCCGGGTCACTTGTACTTGCGCTTGCCCTCGCCTCGACCTTCGCTGTGGCCACCACGACGATCGTCGTCACGGCCGGGTCGAGACCCGCGGTCCGGGCGTGGCCCACGGTCCTGACGGCCACCGCGGTCGGAGTACGAGCCCCGGTCCGGGCGTCCGCCACGATCCTGATAGCCGCCGGAATTCCCACCCTTGTCCAGCTCCAGGTGGATCAACTGGCCCGAAATACGGGTGCTCTCAAGCTTTTTGAGCGTGTCCTTGCTCAGCTTGGCGGGCAGCTCGACCAGCGAGTGGTCCACGCGGATGCTGATGTGCCCGAAGTCGCTGCGGTTCAGGCCGCCCTCGTTGGCGATGGCGCCGACGATGGCACCCGGAATCACCTTGTGCCGCTTGCCCACGGCGATGCGGTAGGTCGCCAGATCTTCGCGCGTCGACCGAGGCTTGCGCTCGCGGTCGCCACGGTCGCCGCGGTCGTCACGATCCGGACGCTCGCGCCGCTTCTCCGGCGGGGGCTCCTTCATCAGGAACTCTTCGCCACCCTGGGTCTGCACCGCCAGCGCCGCCGCGATGTCCGCCAGCGGCACGTTGTTGTCGCGCTCGTAGTCCTCGATCAGCCGGCGGAACAGCTCGATGCCCGGGGCGTTGAGCGAACCGGTGATCGAATCGCCGAACTTGGCCACCCGCTGCGCGTTGACGTCATCGACCGACGGCAGCTGCGACTCGATGAGTTTCTTTCGCGTGACGCGCTCGATCGAGTTGAGCAGGTGCCGTTCGCGCGGCGTGACGAACAGCAGCGCGGTACCCGAGCGGCCGGCCCGGCCGGTGCGCCCGATGCGGTGCACGTAGGACTCGGGGTCGTGCGGGATGTCGTAGTTCAGCACATGCGAGATGCGTTCGACGTCCAGACCACGGGCCGCCACGTCGGTCGCGATCAGGATGTCGATCGAGCCGTCCTTGAGCCCGTTGATCGTGCGCTCGCGGACCGCCTGGGCGATGTCACCGTTGATCGCGGCCGCGGAAAACCCACGGGCCCTGAGCTTTTCGGCGACTTCCTCGGTGGCCTGCTTGGTCCGGACGAAGACGATCATCGCCTCGAACGGCTCGACCTCGAGCAGCCGGGTGATGGCATCCATCTTGCGCGCGCCGGCCACCTGGATGTAGCGCTGGGTGATGTTCTCGGCGGTCTGCGCCTTGGCCTTGATGGTCACCTCGACCGGGTCGTGCAGGTACTTCGAGGTGATCTTCTTGATGGCCGGCGGCATGGTCGCCGAGAACAGCGCGACCTGCTTGTATTCGGGGGTGTCCGCCAGGATGCGCTCGACATCCTCGGCGAAGCCCATCTGCAGCATCTCGTCGGCCTCGTCGAGCACCAGGTAGTCCAGGTGCGAGAGGTTCAGGCTGCCCTTCGACAGGTGATCGATGACCCGGCCCGGGGTGCCCACCACGACCTGGGCGCCACGCTTGAGCCCGGCCAGCTGCGGCGCGTAGGACGACCCTCCGTAGATCGCCAGCACGTTGACGTTCAGGTGCGCGCCGTACTTGCCGAATGCCTCGGCCACCTGCAAGGCGAGCTCGCGGGTCGGCGCCAGCACCAGACACTGGGTGTTACGGCTGGTGGGGTCGATCTTGGACAGCACCGGAACCGCGAATGCGGCGGTCTTGCCGGTGCCGGTCTGGGCGAGACCGACGACGTCGGATCCGCTCAGCATCGCGGGGATGGTCGCGGCCTGGATGGGCGAAGGTGACTCGTATCCGACGTCGGTCAGCGCGCGCAGCACCTCCGGGCGGATGTTCAGGTCGGCGAAGGTGACCTCGTCGCTGGACTCAGCGGAGGTTTCAGCAGTGACCTCGGCGCTGGACTCAACGGAGGTTTCAGAAGTGGTGTTGCTGCCGCCCGAATCCGGGTCGGTCTCGGGCGAAGACGTCGTCATTATGCGAGAAGTCTAGAGGGTCATCGGGCCAGGTACGCCCCGCATGGCTGACCAGACTCCCCCTGGTCCGCCTTATAGGGTGGCCGGGTGCGCTGCGCCGAACCGAAACTGATGACGATCGCGGTGGCCGCACTCGCGGCGGCAGGCCTGTCCGCTTGCGGGTCGGGCGACTCCACCGCCTCCAAGACGCCCGATCCGACCGCGCCGGCCGCCGCCAAGAAAACCGCCGCGCCGACCGTCGTCGCAGGTCCGAAGACCAGCGCGGCTCCGGCCGACCCCTGCGCCGTCAGTCTCACGGCCCCCGATATCGCCAAGGCGGTGTCCACACTGCCCGCCGACCCCCGCAGCAAGCAGGGCTGGAGCCCGGAGCCACTGGCCGGCAACTACAACCAGTGCGCACCACTGTCGGTGGTCATTGTGAAAGCGAACACCAACGGCGAGCAGCCGAACACCCGCGCGGTGATGTTCCACCTGGGCCAACTGATCCCGACGGGGGTGCCCGACACGTACGGGTTCAACGGCATCGACCTGGCCGCGACCACCGGCGACACCGTCGCGCTGAGTTACACCAACCCGGCCAGTGGGCTCAAGAGCGTCGTGCGGTTCCACTGGAACGGCAATGGCGTCGAGCTGATCGGCAACACGCACTAGGTGTACTGGGACAGGACGTTGGTAGCAGGCGTGTCGGCTTGATGTGAGGAGAACCCCCGGGTGGGGTGTGGCTTGTCTAAGGTCCGCAACCGTCCGGAGGTTCTCGTGTCCCACCGTAATGCCCGTACGACGTTTCATGGCCGCCTGCTGATAGTGCGCCGCTATCAATCCGGCTGGGCCAAAGCCGATATCGCCGAGGCGATGGGAGTGTCACGCAAATGTGTGCACACCTGGATCAGTCGATTTGAGGCCGAAGGCCAGGCCGGGCTTGCCGACCGGTCGTCGCGGCCGCATACGACCCCGACCCGCACCCCGCCAAGCATTGAGAACCAGATCGTGGCCTGGCGCCGGCGCCATCGCTGCGGCCCCGACGAAATCGGCGCCAAGCTTGGAGTCTGCGCCCGCACGGTGTCGCGCGTGCTGAACCGACGCAAGATGCCCCGCCTGCGTGACTGCGACCCGATGACCGGTCGGGTGATCCGCGCCTCGAAGTCCACGGCGGTGCGTTACGAAAGAGACCGTCCTGGCGAGCTGGTGCACATGGATGTCAAAAAGCTGGGTCGGATCCCTGACGGCGGCGGTTGGCGTGCCCTGGGCAGGGACAAGATTGCCCGATCTCCCAAGGTGCGCAGGGGTTTTGACTATGTGCACTCACTGGTCGACGACCACTCTCGATTGGCCTACTCCGAGATCTTGACCGACGAGAAGGGGCCCACCTGCGCGGCATTTCTCCGTCGCGCCGCCAGGTATTTCCGTGACCACGGCATCCCCCGCATCGAGCGAGTCATGACCGATAACGCGTGGGCCTACCGCTGGTCAATCCGCGATGTCTGTGACGAGTTGGGCGCTCGACAGGTGTTCATCAAGCCCCATTGCCCCTGGCAGAACGGCAAAGTAGAGCGCCTCAACCGCACCCTTCAGACCGAATGGGCCTATCGCAGAACATTCAGCAGCAATGCCCAACGCGCCGCAGCCCTTGCGCCCTGGCTCGAGCGCTACAACACTCAACGACGCCACAGCGCACTCGGCGGTCTACCGCCCATCAGCCGACTGTGACCAACGTGCTGTCCGGGTACAACTGATATGTAGGGACTGTTTGTCAAGAGGCAGGTGAAAGCCGCCCCAGTGTTGTTCTGGGGCGGCTTTCGTTTGATCGGTGCCAGCGCGGTCGGTGACGGTCGTTGGTCAACGACGGTTGGTGT
>NZ_JXST01000060.1 GCF_000878195.1 Mycolicibacterium llatzerense
CTGAGCGTCAAACCCGGCACCCCGATCGAGCCGTACCTGGAAATCCTGCGCGAGTTCGACACCCTGCTGGTGATGTCGGTGGAGCCCGGGTTCGGCGGCCAGAAGTTCATCGCCGAGGTGCTGCCCAAGGTCACTGCGGTGCGCCGCCTGGTGGACGCCGGTGAGCTGACCCTGGTCGTCGAGATCGATGGCGGCATCAACGACGACACCATCGAGGCGGCCGCCGCGGCCGGCGTCGACTGTTTCGTCGCGGGCTCCGCGGTCTACAACGCGGCCGACCCAGGTGCCGCGGTGGAGGCCCTGCGGCGTCAGGCCGCCGCTGCCTCGCCGCACCTGGTGCTGTGACGCCGGAGGCACTCGAGGCTGCAATGCGGATGGCCATCGGCCAGGCCGACGCGGTGAAAGGCACCACCTACCCGAATCCGCCGGTCGGCGCCGTCATTCTGGACCGCGACGGCGAAGTGGCCGGCGTTGGCGGGACCCAGCCGGCGGGGGAGGCGCACGCCGAGGTGGTGGCACTGCGCCGGGCCGGTACCCGGGCCGCGGGCGGCACCGCCGTGGTCACGCTCGAGCCGTGCAATCACCAGGGCCGCACCGGCCCCTGCGTCGACGCGCTGCTGGACGCCGGGGTGGCGGCCGTCGTCTTCGCTGTGTCCGACCCGAATCCGGTCGCGGCGGGCGGTGCCCAGCGGCTCACCGACGCCGGTGTCACGGTGTCCTCGGGTGTGCTCGCCGATGACGTCTCCGGTGGGCCGCTGCGGGAGTGGCTGCACCGCCAGCGCACCGGCCGGCCCCATGTGACGTGGAAGTTCGGGGCCAGCATCGACGGCCGCAGTGCTGCCGCCGACGGCACCAGCCAGTGGATCACCGGTGCCGCCGCCCGGGCTGACGTGCACCGGCACCGCGCGGTCGCCGACGCCATCGTGGTGGGTACGGGAACCGTGCTGTCGGACGACCCAACGCTGACCGCACGCCTGACCGACGGCACTCTGGCTGCCCGTCAGCCGCTGCGGGTCGTGGTCGGCGAGCGTGAGATTTCGTCGGAGTCCAACATCTTGAACGACGAATCCCGGACCATGGTGATCCGGACACACGACCCGCTCGAGGTACTGCAGGCGCTGTCGGACCGGACCGACGTGATCCTCGAAGGCGGTCCGACACTGGCCGGGGCGTTCGTTCGGGCCGGGTTGGTGGACCGGATTCTGGCCTATCTGGCGCCGACGCTGCTGGGTGGACCGATCACCGCGATCGACGACGTCGGCGTGCCGACCATCTCGCAGGCGCGCCGCTGGCGGTTCGACGGGGTAGCGACCGTCGGCGCCGACGTGCGGCTCAGTCTGGTGCCGAACTGATTGCTCGGCGACTTCCAGCGAACTTTTTGCGGCGACCGTGGGGGCTCGGCCCGTGAGTTCCGCCCGCTGAACCGTCCGAATTGATTCCCGCAAGCTGCTGAGACGTGCGATTCACCGTGGCGCGCAGTGTGATTGGCCTCACCGCGCACCATCTTTAGTTTTGCTAATCGTTATCAGTTTGAGATCAACGCCTCGGTATTCGTGCAGGAGGCCACGATTTCGCATCCGTAAAATTGGGCACAGAGACCGGGTCATCTGGATCCGGCAGAAATATCGCGCTCACCGACGTCGTTGGAGCGAAGGTGAACACGAGCAAAGGATAAGAGCATGACTGCACTGCAGGACTGGCTCAGCTTCCGTCCGGTTGAAGATGGCATCAAAGACATGGTGTTCCGCCGGCCCCTGCGGGCGGTGCTGAGTGTCGTCGAGGAATTCGACGACGCCGTGGACGGGGCGCTGGAACGCCTCGCGGCACACGCGAACGGCCCCCACGCGGCCCCCGCGCCGACCCCGGCGTACGTCCCGGACAACGTGGTGCTGATGCGCCCGGGTGTGGAGCGGTGCTAACGCGCTGCCACTGAACAGGCCAGAAACAACGGAGCCGCAGAGTCGATCGACTCTGCGGCTCCGTTGTTGTTGCGGGTCAGGCGACTGGCGCCGGATCAGCCTCGGGGGCGTTCTCGGGTTCGTCGGCCTGCTCGTGGCGGCCGGCGATCAGCAGCCCGGCCAGCGCACCCACCACGCAGACGACGGCGGTGATCAGGAAGATCGAGCTGTACTGCATGGTGTACGCGGTCTTCGTGTTCTTCGCGATCTGTGCGGCCGCATCAGCCAGGTCGACGCCCTTGACCGCAGGCATCGAGGCCAGGGCCTGTTGAACCTTGTACAGGCCCCACGCTGACAGCGCCGCCATGCCGATCAGCATGCCGATCATGCGGGACACCACGACCGCGGCGGAGGCGATGCCGTGCTGGGCCGTCGGCACCACGCGCAGTGTCGCCGACGTCAGCGGTCCGATGACCAGACCCAGGCCCAGGCCGGCGATGATCAGATCGGTCGGTAGCTTCGGCAAGGACACCACCACGAGGTCGTGAGTGGCCGAGAGCACGTCCATGTCCCAGCGCGACACCAGCAGATACGCGGCCGCCGCGATGAGCAGGCCCACGAAGGCGACGATCCGGTCGCCGACCCGGGTGGCGATCCACCCGCCGACCAGCGCGCCGACCGGCAACGCACCCAGGAACCACGCCAGCTTGAAGACCGCATGCGCCTGGTCGATGCCGAGCACACCGCGGCTGAAGAGCTCGACGTTCACCAGCGTGACCATCAGCGCCGCGCCTGCACACAGCGATGACGCCAGGCCCGCCAGGAACGGCCGGAAGTGCACACCCACCGGATCGATCAGCTTCGTGCGGGCGATCTTCTCCCACACGAAGAACGCGACCGCGACGACCGCGGCGCCGATCAGCAACGGCGGGCCGTTTTCCGGGAGCACCTGCTTGCCGTCCGGGTTCGGGTTGTACAGACCCCAGGTCGCCAGTCCGAGCGCGACGGCCAGCAGCACACCGCCGAGGACGTCGACCTTCTCCGGCGTCTCGGTCTCGATGCGCGACGGCAGGCTGAAGTGGATCATCACCATGGCCGCGATGGTCAGCGGCACGTTGATCCAGAAGACGTCCCGCCAGTCGTGCAGCAGCCACACCACGGCCACGCCGTACAGCGGGCCTAGCACGCTGCCCAGCTCCTGCGCCGCACCGATACCGCCCAGAACGCCGGCGCGGTTGCGTGCGGCCCACAGATCGGCGGCCAGGGCCAGCGTCACCGGCAGCAGCGCGCCACTGGCGACACCCTGAATGGTCCGGCCGACGATCAGCTGGATCAGCGGCTCGATCACCTCGTTCGCCGGGGCGAACATGCCTGCCATCGCCGTGACGATCGAGCCCACCACGAACAGCGCCAGGCTCGCCTGCAGCACCAGCTTGCGGCCGAACCGGTCCGAGGCCCGGCCCAGCAGCGGCATCGCCGCGATGTAGCCCAGCAGGTACCAGGTGACGACCGGCGTGACCTGCTGGATCTTGTTGATCGGGATGCCGATCCCGTCCGGCGGGTCCTTCATCATGTCGGTCATGATCGTCACGACGACATAGGTGTCGAGCGCGCCGAGCAGGACCGCGATACTGCCCGCGGCTATGGCGACGTGGCGGTTATTGCCCCCGGCCATTACTGAACGTCGGGCTTGTTGACGGTGACCGGCTTACCCCAGTCCGTCAGCGTCATCTGCAGGTTGTTGCCCGGGCTGGTCTCGAGCTGGGCCTGCGCCAGCTGGTGGTTGCCGCCCTCTTCGATCCAGGCGGTGCCCGGGAGCGCTTGGGTGACCTTCAGCTGCGGGGCGATCTTGTTGACCGCGTCAGCGCTGACGGTGCCGGTGACCTTGACGGTCTTCACGCCGTTGATGTCCTCGCGGCCGACGGTCTTGGCCTCGGTGAAGTTGTCGAGGATGTTGGCCAGGCCGGTCTCCGGGCGCAGGATCGCCGAGATGTCGTAGATGGCGTCGGCGGGGCCGAAGTCGGACAGCGGGCCACCGGACGACAGCGAGGCGTACAGGTGGTTGTCGTAGACGACGAACGGGGCGTCCTGGACGCCCATGCCGCCCACCGACAGGTTGGCCTTGCCCTGGCCGGCGACCGCCGGGGTCAGCGTCATGTCACCGGTCAGCTTGGTCACGGTCATCTTGGCGATCTTGCCGTTGACCGTCAGGACCAGGTGCACACTCTGCTGGCCGCGGGTGGTGTCGGCGGACTGCTTGAGCAGCGCGGTGGCGTCGGGCAGCGGGGCCGAGGGGGCCTCGGACTTCGAGCAGCCGGAGACCAGGAGCACCCCGGCCATCACGGTGGAGAGTAGGGAAACAAGCATGGCGGAGCGTTTGCGCGTCTGCATGCCCTGCATCGTAATAGGTGCGCCCGACTAACCAGTTGCCTCGACCGGCCGGTAGAACCTCAGGCATGGTTGCTGAACTCGAATTTCGGGCCGTTCCGATCGATATCGGCGACGGCGGGACTTCAGGCAGAAGGAGCTCGGGGCGTAGCTGAGGGGGTGGTTAGGCTGGGCGCATGTTCACCGGCATTGTCGAAGAGCTCGGCGAGATCGTCAGCAAGGACCAACTGACCGATGCGGCGCGGTTCGTCATCCGCGGCCCGTTGGTCACCACCGATGCCGGGCACGGTGACTCGATCGCGGTGAACGGCGTCTGTCTGACTGTCGTGGACGTGCTGCCCGATGGCGCGTTCTCCGCCGATGTGATGGCCGAGACCCTCAACCGGTCCAGCCTGGCCGGCGTCGAGGTCGGTGGCCGGGTCAACCTGGAGCGCGCCGCGGCGATCAACAGCCGCCTCGGTGGGCACATTGTGCAGGGCCACGTGGACGGCACCGGCACTGTGCTGTCGCGCACACCCTCGGAGCACTGGGAGGTCGTGCGCATCGCGCTGCCGCCGCAGCTGGCCCGATACGTGGTGGAGAAGGGCTCGATCACCGTGGACGGGGTGTCGCTGACGGTGTCCGGCCTGGGGCGCGACGAGCAGGGCGACTGGTTCGAGATCTCTCTGATTCCAACGACGTTGCAGCTGACGACGTTGGGCCGCGCCCCGGTGGGGACGACGGTGAACCTGGAAGTCGACGTCATCGCCAAATACGTCGAGCGGCTGCTCACCCCGGCGCAGTAGCGGCCGGTCATGTCGTGTCCGCTGAGCGGACCGGCGGGAGTAAGTCGGCCTGTACCAGTGGTTCATACTGGTAGGTGATCAACTTGGCCCTGAGGTGGCCACGGCAAGGGTGGTGGAGATGACGAGGCTTGATTCCGTCGAGCGGGCGATAGCCGATATCGCGGCGGGCAAGGCTGTCGTCGTCATTGACGACGAAGATCGCGAGAACGAAGGCGATCTGATCTTCGCCGCGGAGAAGGCGACGCCGGAGTTGGTGGCCTTCATGGTCCGCTACACCTCGGGCTACCTGTGCGTTCCGCTGTCCGGCGAGGTCTGCGACCGGCTGGGTCTGCTGCCGATGTACGCGGTGAACCAGGACAAGCACGGCACCGCCTACACCGTCACCGTTGACGCGAAAAAGGGTGTGGGAACCGGTATTTCGGCATCCGACCGGGCCAAGACCATGCAGGCACTCGCCGATCCGGACGCTGTCGCCGACGATTTCACCAAGCCCGGACACGTAGTTCCGTTGCGCGCCAAGGACGGTGGCGTGTTGCGCCGTCCCGGCCACACCGAGGCCGCGGTGGATCTGGCCCGCCTGGCCGGGTTACAGCCCGCCGGCGCGATCTGCGAGATCGTCAGCCAGAAGGACGAGGGCTCCATGGCCCAGACCGATGAGCTGCGCGTCTTCGCCGACGACCATGACCTGGCGCTGATCTCCATCGCGGACCTGATCGAGTGGCGCCGCAAGCACGAGAAGCACATCGAGCGCGTCGCCGAGGCCCGCATCCCGACCCGGCACGGCGAGTTCCGCGCGGTCGGCTACACCAGCATGTACGAGGACGTCGAGCACGTCGCGTTGGTGCGCGGCGATGTCTCCGTGGACAACGGTGACGACGTCCTGGTGCGCGTGCACTCCGAATGCCTGACCGGTGACGTGTTCGGTTCCCGGCGCTGCGACTGCGGCCCCCAGCTCGACGCTGCCATGGAGATGGTGGCCAACGAAGGCCGCGGCGTGGTGCTGTACATGCGCGGACATGAAGGCCGCGGCATTGGCCTGCTGCACAAGCTGCAGGCCTACCAGCTGCAGGACGCCGGCGCCGACACCGTCGACGCCAACCTGGAACTGGGCCTGCCCGCCGATGCCCGGGACTACGGCATCGGGGCCCAAATCCTGGTCGACCTCGGTATCCGGTCCATGCGGCTGCTGACCAACAACCCGGCCAAGCGCGTGGGTCTGGACGGCTACGGCCTGCACATCATCGAGCGCGTGCCGCTGCCCATCGGCCCCAACGCCGACAACATCCGCTACCTGATGACCAAGCGGGACCGCATGGGGCACGACCTCAGCGGGCTCGACGATTTCGCCGGTGACACGACAGACGGAGACAGCAAGTGAGCGGTGTCGGGGTTCCGGACATGCCGGCGCTCGACGCGTCCGGGGTCAAGCTGGCCATCGTCGCCAGCACCTGGCACACCACCGTCTGTGACGCACTGCTCGATGGCGCTCTTCGGGTCGCCACCGCATCGGGTATCGCCGAACCGACCGTGGTCCGGGTGCTCGGTGCCATCGAAATCCCCGTGGTGGCACAGGAATTGGCCAAGAACCACGACGCGGTGATCGCGCTGGGCGTGGTGATCCGTGGTGGCACGCCCCATTTCGACTACGTGTGTGACGCCGTCACGCAGGGCCTGACCCGGGTGTCGCTCGACGAGTCGACACCCGTCGCCAACGGTGTCCTCACGGTCAACACCGAAGAGCAGGCGCTCGACCGCGCCGGCTTGCCCGGGTCGGCGGAGGACAAGGGTGAGCAGGCCGCATCGGCGGCCCTGGCCACCGCGCTCACCTTGCGCGACCTGCGTCGATGACGAAAGAAACCGCCGGCTGGGACCTCGAGGTCCGGCCGCAGCGTGTGAAGATCGTCGCCTACGTGGCGGCCGCCGTCATCATCGCCGTGCACATCACGGTGGGCGCGCTGCTGAAAATCGGTGCCACCGGGGTGATCTTCCAGACCGCCGACCAGGTATCCATGGCGTTGCTCGGGGTCATCCTCGCCGGCGCGGTACTGCTGCCGACGCGGTCCCGGTTGCGGGTCGGTCCGGCCGGCATCGTCGTCCGTAACGTGTTGAGCGACAAGACCATTGCCTGGTCCGACGTCGCCGGCGTGTCGTTCCCGCTCGGGGCGCGGTGGGCGCGCGTCGACCTGCCCGACGACGAATACGTCCCGATCATGGCCATCCAGACCGTCGACAAGGCCCGGGCCGTCGATGCGATGGATCGCCTCCGCGAATTGGTCGTGAAATACCGCCCAGACCTCAACTCAGCGTCAAAGACATCGTGAGTTCGTCTGCCCGGCCGGGGATTTGGGAACCGCCGGCCGGATCGGTCGTGGCGACGAACCCGAAGGCCCGGTAGACCCCGAGCGCGGCGTCGTTGTTCCGGTGCACCCGCAGCGTCACGGTGTGCGCTCCCAGGCCGCGTCCCCAGTCGATGGCCGCGGTCAGCAGCGTGCGCGCCACCCCGTGGCCGCGGGCGATCGGATCGGTCCACAGCGAGTACAGGTACACCGAGCCGGGGCTGGCCCGGTGTGCGGCGATCAGACCGACCAGGCGGTCCTCGTACGCGAGGGCGAACTGCGCGTGGGCCCGCAGCCGCCGGCGCCACTGCGTCCCGGTGAAGCTCATCTCGGTGCGGTACTCGGCATCGTCGGTCCCCGCGGAATCGGCCAGCGCCCGCAGCCGCAGCGCGGCGAACGTCCGCCAGTCGGCTTCGGTGAGCCGGATCACCCCTGTCCCGGTCATAGCCGCCCCACCATGAGGCTCACCTGTCCGCTCCCTCCCATGGGATAGAATTTGCTGATAGTGACCGATTTTCGCATGCCTTCGCCGCCGCCGGACGTCGTGGCGATCGCACCCGCCGAACTGGTCGGCCGCCTTGGTGCCTACCCGACGGTGACCGTGCCGATCTACCAGGGCCGGACCGTCGACAGCGCGTGGCTGTGGAATCACCTCGCCGAACCCGCGGACTACTTCGGGCTGACCTTGCCCACCCAGGCTGCTCTCGGCGCCGCGGTGGCTCCGTTCTCCAAGGGGCCCGCATTGGTCGCCGTGACCGTCACGATCGTGGACGGGGGCCGGTGCGCGGTGACGGGGACGCCCTCTCAGATCCATGCACCCGAGCCGGTCCGGATCGGTCGGCGGGACAGCGACTGGACCGCGCCGGCGCCGACGGACGAGCAGTGGCTGCGGATGGCGGCCCGGACCACCAGCCTGGGTACCGTCGACCTGCTGCTGCGCCGATTGGCCGAACAGGGCTGCGTCGACGGCATCGGGCCGGGTCCCGACGTCACCCCGGCCGTGGCCGGTGCACTGGTGCTCGACATCGGTGCCGAGCTGGTCGGCGTCGACAACCCGGAGCCGGTCTCGATCCTCGACCAACTGCAGGCCTGCGGCGTGCTGGGTCCCGTTGCGCGCCGCGCCTCGGCGCCGCTCGACGCGGTGCGCCGGGCCTGGTGGATCTCGCCGCAATACTGCACGCATCCCGTCGCCCAACTCGGCGACCGCCGCCTCCCCGTTGATTCCGCCCACCCGTCGTTCCTGGAGCAGCTGTGACCAAACCTTTTGTCCCACAGTCCTACAAGTCGTTCCGCATCGACGGGTACGACATCGAGGGCGGCGTGTTCCGCGGGCGCTACACCATGTGCGGGGCCGATTCGGCCGACGACGTCAGCTTTGCCGAGACCGTCGACTTCGGGGAGAGCCTGGCCGGTGGTCGGCCCGACGACCGGTTGCTGCGGCTGCTGACGCTGACCTGCTCGCTGAGCTACTACAAGGCGGCTGCCCCGCCGAAGATCGAAATCGCGTTCCCGACTTACGATTTCGAACGCGATTATCTGCGCCAGGTGCTCGCCGGTGGCCTCGGTGAGTACGCCTACCGCAACAACCTGCCCGGTGCGCTGAGCCCGGAGATCACCGGCGACCGCTCCGAGATTGCCGAGCAGCGGCCGGACACCTGGAACGCCGACGCGGCACCGCTGGTGCCGGTCGGTGGCGGTAAGGACTCGGTGGTCTCCATCGAGGCCCTCACCCCGCTGCAGCCGGTGTTGTTCAACGTCAACAAGTTCGACCCGATCGACCGGTGCGTCGAGATCAGCGGGCTGCCGCACGTGCGGGTCATGCGTTCCATCGACCGCACCCTCATCGACGTCAACGCTGCCGGTGCCTACAACGGGCACATCCCGGTCACCGCGATCAACAGCATCATCGGGTTGATCGTGGCCGACGCCAAGGGTCTGGGACCGGTCGTGCTGTCCAACGAGCGCTCGTCCAACGTCGGCAATGTCGAGTGGATGGGCCAGGACATCAACCACCAGTGGTCCAAGAGCGTCACCTACGAGACGCTGCTGCGGGACACCCTCGCCGCGTACGGGCTGAATCCGGACCGGTACTTCTCCCTGCTGCGCGGCCTGTCGGAGTCGCAGATCGCCGACCGGTTCGCCGCCAGCCCGCAGTATTTCCGCGCCTTCATCAGCTGTAACCGGCCGTTCGCGCTGGACGCCGGCCGGCGCGGCGCCACCTGGTGCGGGCACTGCCCGAAGTGTCAGTTCGTCTTCGTGCTGATGGCGCCACGGTTGGGCCGCACCGAGGTCGAGGCGATCTTCGGGCGAAACCTGTTCGAGGACACCGACAGCCGCGCCGAGTTCGAGGACATCCTCGGGGTCGGCGCGCACAAGCCGTTCGAATGCGTCGGCGAGTACTACGAGGCCGCCGAATCGATGCTGACCATCCTCGACGACGAGTCGTGGGCCGGCCTGCCGCTGGTCGAACAGTTCCGCAGTGCGCGTGCCGATTTGGCGCGGGTCGCCGCCGACCACGACGACAGCCCGGCCGTGGAGTACGTGCCCGAGCGTTACCGCGCCGCCCTGGACACTCGGCGATGACGTCGGTGCCGCGGCAGCGTCCCGACCTCGCCGGTGCCGCCGTCGGCATCTGGGGTTTCGGCAAGGAGGGCCAGTCGCTGGCCCGTACCGCGGCCGCCGCGGGGGCGGCGCGCATCGACGCCGTCGACGACGCCGGCCGGGGGACCCTGGACGCACCCAGCGATATCGCCAACCTGAACCTGTGGCGCGGTGCCGAGCACCTGACCCGGCTGGCGGACTGCGACGTCGTGTTCCTCAGCCCCGGAATACCTTGGCATCAGCCCTTTTTCGCCGAGCTGCGAGACGCCGGGACCCCGCTGTCCAGCGCCGCGGACTGGTACCTGCGCCGGTACGCGGACCAGACCGTCGGCGTCACCGGGACCAAGGGCAAGAGCACGACGGCGTCGTTCCTGTCGCATCTGCTGTGCCGCCTCGGCGCGGACGCCGTGGTGGCGGGAAACATCGGCACCCCGCTGTCGGACCTGGAGCCCGGGCCCGGCGCCGTTGTGGTCGCCGAGCTGTCCAGCCAGCAGTGCGCCCTGGTGACGGCATCCCCCCGAATTTCGGTGATCACCAATCTCTTCGAGGACCACCTGGACTGGCACGGCGATATCGACGCCTACCACCGTGCGAAGGCCAACGTCTTCGCCTGCGGCGGTGAAATTCTGGTCACCACACCGCAGGTGCTGGCCACCCTCGAGCGACTCGGCATCGCGTTGCCGCCGGTGGTGCGCACCGTCGACCCGGCCGACGCCGCACGCCCCGCGGTGGAGGGCCTCGGCGATTACGTGATGGCCTATGAGCACAACGTCGTCAACGGCGCCCTGGCGGCCGTCGCGGCCGCCGAGGTGATCGGCCGCCCGGTTACCGAGGATGAATTCCTCGGCGCGGTAACCACATTCGAGGCCCTGCCGCACCGGCTGCAGGTCGTGCGGCGCACCGGAGCTGTCCGTTGGGTCGACGACACCCTGGCCACGACCGGGGAGAGCGTGGTCGCCGCGCTGCGCTCGATGCGGCCCGATGACCGGGTCGCCCTCATCGTCGGCGGTATGGACCGTCAGCTCGACTACGAACAGATCGACGACTATCTGCTCTCGGGTGCACGTGACGTTCACCTCATCCAGGGACCGACCAATGGGACAGACATCGGGCGCGGTTTCGCCGCAGCACACCCCGAGTTCGTCCACCCGGTGGACAGTCTGCAGGCGGCGGTGCGGACCGCGGCCGCGGTACCAGGCGTGACGGCCGTGCTGCTGTCGCCGGGGGCGGCCAGCTATGACCTGTACGCCAACTACGTCGCCAAGGCTGCGGCTTTCTGTGAGTTCATCGATGCCCACCTGGATGCGTCCGATGCTGTCAGCCAGTCGAACTAACCTGTAACAGTGCCTGATCCATCGACGTACCGGCCCGCGCCGGGAACCATCCCGTTGGAGCCGGGTGTGTACCGGTTCCGGGATCCGCATGGCCGGGTCATCTATGTCGGCAAGGCCAAGAGCCTGCGCAGCCGGCTGAACTCGTACTTCGCCGACCTGTCGGCGCTGGCGCCGCGGACCCGGCAGATGGTGACCACTGCCGGCAGTGTCGAGTGGACGGTCGTCACGACCGAAGTCGAAGCGCTGCAACTGGAATACAACTGGATCAAGGAATTCGATCCCCGGTTCAACATCCGGTACCGCGACGACAAGTCGTACCCCGTGCTGGCGGTCACTCTCAACGAGGAGTACCCGCGGCTGTTCGTGTACCGCGGTCCGCGTCGCAAGGGCGTCCGGTACTTCGGCCCGTACTCGCACGCGTGGGCCATCCGCGAGACGCTGGATCTGCTCACCCGCGTGTTCCCGGCGCGCACCTGCTCGAACGGAGTGTTCAAGCGGCACAACCAGATCGGCCGGCCCTGCCTGCTGGGCTACATCGACAAATGTTCGGCCCCCTGCGTCGGCCGGGTGAGCGCCGCCGAGCACCGCAAGATCGTCGATGACTTCTGCGACTTCCTGGCCGGCAAGACCGACCGGCTGGCCCGCGACATGGAACAGCAGATGGCCGAGGCCGCCGAGGAATTGGAGTTCGAGCGGGCGGCCAGGCTGCGGGACAACATCTCGGCACTCAAGCGGGCGCTGGAGAAGCAGGCCGTGGTGCTCGGCGACGGCACCGACGCCGACGTGGTGGCCTTCGCCGACGACGATCTGGAAGCCGCCGTACAGGTGTTCCACGTCCGGGGCGGCCGGGTCCGCGGCCAGCGCGGCTGGGTCATCGAGAAGTCCGGCGAACCCGGTGAGTCCGGAGAGGACTACCTGGTGAGCCAGTTCCTCACCCAGTTCTACGGCGATCAGGCCGAGCTGAGGGGGCCCGGAGCCACCGATGAGGCGACCAACCCGGTGCCCAAAGAGGTTCTGGTGCCGGTACTTCCGGACAACGCCGGTGAACTCGCCGACTGGCTGTCCGGTCTGCGGGGTTCCCGGGTGCAACTGCGGGTGGCCCAGCGCGGCGACAAGCGCGCCCTGGCCGACACCGTGCAGCGCAACGCGCAGGATGCGCTGGCTCAGCACAAACTCAAGCGGGCCGGCGACTTCAACGCCAGATCCGAAGCACTGCAAAGCATTCAGGACTCGCTCGAGCTGGACGACGCGCCGCTGCGCATCGAGTGCGTCGACATCAGCCACGTGCAGGGCACCGACGTCGTGGCCTCGCTGGTGGTGTTCGAGGACGGCTTGCCCCGCAAATCCGATTACCGGCACTACGCGATTCGCGAGGCCGCCGGCGACGGCCGGTCCGACGACGTCGCGTCCATCGCGGAGGTGACCCGCAGGCGCTTCGCGCGGCATGCGGCCGACACCCAGGTCGGCGCGGACATCGGCGGCACCGACACCACCGAGACCCCCGAAACCCCAGCGCGGCCAAAGCGATTCGCCTATCCGCCCAACCTGTTCGTGGTCGACGGCGGTGGGCCGCAGGTGAACGCGGCGGCCGCCGTGCTCGACGAATTGGGCGTCACGGACGTGGCCGTGATCGGCTTGGCCAAACGTCTGGAAGAGGTGTGGGTGCCCGAACAACCGGATCCGCTGATCATGCCGCGTAACAGCGAGGGCCTGTATCTGTTGCAGCGCGTGCGTGACGAGGCTCACCGGTTCGCCATCACCTATCACCGCAGCAAGCGATCCAAGCGGATGACGGCGTCGGTGCTCGACGCGGTTCCCGGCCTCGGCGAGCACCGGCGCAAGGCGCTGGTCACCCACTTCGGTTCGGTCGCGCGGTTGAAGCAGGCCGGCGTGGACGAACTGACAGCGGTGCCTGGCATCGGGGCGGCGACGGCACAGGCTGTGGTCGATGCGCTGCGGTCTGATTCGCCGGGGTCTGATTCCCAGCCGGATTCCGGGGCGGCGCCGACCGATATCGGCAATGATCGGACAGGGCAGTGAGCGCAGCACCACCAGATGAGCAGCGGGGGATGGACGAAGTCGTGACGGACGATCAGATGGACGGTGCTGCCGCCGGTGAAATCGATGTGGTTCTGGTCACGGGTCTGTCGGGCGCCGGTCGCGGCACCGCGGCCAAGGTGCTCGAAGACCTCGGCTGGTACGTCGCCGACAACCTGCCGCCGGAGCTGATCACCCGGATGGTCGAGCTGGGTCTGGCCGCGGGTTCGCGGATCACCAAGCTGGCCGTGGTGATGGACGTCCGGTCCCGGGGTTTCACGGGCGACCTCGATTTTGTTCGCCGCGAATTGGCCACCCGCAGCGTCGTCCCGCGCGTGCTGTTCCTGGAGGCGTCCGACGACATCCTGGTCCGCCGCTACGAGCAGAACCGCCGCAGCCACCCGCTGCAGGGCAACCAGACGCTCGCGGAAGGCATTGCCGCCGAACGGAGATTGCTGGAGTCGGTCCGTGCAACGGCCGATCTGATCATCGACACCTCGACGCTGCCGGTGCCGGCGTTGCGCGCGAGCATCGAGCGGGCCTTCGGCGAGGAAACCGCGACCGGTACGAGCGTGACGGTCGAATCGTTCGGCTATAAATATGGTCTGCCGATGGACGCCGACACCGTGATGGATGTCCGGTTCCTCCCGAATCCGCATTGGGTCGACGAGTTGCGGCCCCACACCGGGCAGCATCCGGCGGTTCGGGACTACGTGCTGGGACAAGAGGGGGCTGCCGAGTTCCTGGACACCTACCATCGGCTGCTGGGGGTTGTGATCGACGGCTATCGCAGGGAGGGGAAGCGCTACATGACCGTGGCCATCGGCTGCACCGGCGGCAAGCATCGCAGCGTTGCGATCGCCGAAGCACTGGCCAACCGGCTGCGTGGCGGCGACCACCTGACCGTGCGAGTGCTGCACCGGGATCTGGGGCGCGAATGACGGACGCTCGCGAGGAGGATCGCGCGCCCGCGCGCATCGTCGCGCTCGGCGGTGGACATGGCCTGTATGCGACGCTGTCCGCGGCGCGCCGGCTGACGCCGCACGTGACGGCTGTCGTCACCGTCGCCGATGACGGCGGCTCGTCGGGCCGGCTGCGCTCCGAGCTCGACATCGTGCCCCCGGGTGATCTGCGAATGGCGTTGGCGGCCTTGGCATCTGATAGTCCGCACGGGCAGCTGTGGGCCACCATCATCCAGCACCGCTTCAACGGCAGCGGTGCGCTGGCCGGTCACCCGATCGGCAATCTCCTACTTGCCGGCCTCAACGAGGTACTCGCCGACCCGGTCGCCGCGCTCGACGAGCTCGGCCGGATCCTCGGCGTCAAAGGCCGGGTGCTGCCGATGTGCCCCATCGCGTTGCAGATCGAGGCCGACGTGTCCGGGCTGGAGGCCGATCCGCGGATGAGTCGCGTGATCCGGGGCCAGGTCGCGGTCGCGACGACGCCGGGCAAGGTGCGCCGGGTCCGGTTGCTGCCGGGCGATCCGCCGGCCACCCGGCAGGCCGTCGATGCCATCATGTCGGCCGACCTCGTGGTGCTCGGTCCGGGCTCGTGGTTCAGCAGCGTCATCCCGCACGTGCTGGTGCCCCAACTGCTGGCCGCGTTGCAGGCCACCGAGGCGCGGCGGGCCCTGGTGCTCAATCTCGCCGCCGAGCCGGGGGAGACCGCCGGGTTCTCCGCCGAACGGCATGTGCACGTGCTGTCGCAGCATGCCCCGGGCTTGACGGTGCACGACATCATCGTCGACGCGGCGAGTGTGCCCGGCGAACGGGACCGCGACCAACTGCGCCGGGCGGCGTCGTTTCTCGAGGCTCAGGTCGAGTTTGCTGACGTATCCCGACCTGGTACACCTTTACATGACCCGGCACGGCTTGCGGCAGCTCTGGAGCGGGTGCGCCTGAACGGCAGCGCACCGGCCCGGCCCGCATACGAGCCATCCACTCCCGCCGCTCGGTCGGCCGACGGTAACCGTGCGCAGCCGACCCCTGAAGGACCAAGAGGTGACGATTCGTGGCGATGACGTCGGAAGTGAAGGACGAGCTGAGCCGGCTGGTCGTCAACTCGGTGACCGCACGGCGGGCCGAGGTGGCGTCGCTGCTCCGCTTCGCGGGCGGCCTGCACATCGTGGCCGGACGCGTCGTCGTCGAGGCGGAGGTCGACCTGGGCAGCATCGCCCGGCGGCTGCGCAAGGACATCTACGACCTGTACGGATACAACGCCGTCGTGCACGTGCTGTCGGCCAGCGGCATCCGCAAGAGCACCCGGTACGTGGTCCGGGTCGCCCAGGACGGTGAGGCGCTCGCTCGTCAGACCGGGCTGCTGGATCTGCGTGGCCGGCCCGTGCGTGGCCTGCCGGCTCAGGTGGTCGGCGGCAGCGTCGGCGACGCCGAGGCGGCATGGCGCGGTGCGTTCCTGGCGCACGGTTCGCTGACCGAGCCCGGCCGCTCGTCGGCGCTGGAGGTCAGCTGCCCGGGACCGGAGGCGGCGCTGGCGTTGGTCGGTGCGGCCCGTCGGCTCGGGGTCAGCGCCAAGGCGCGTGAGGTCCGCGGCAGCGACCGGGTGGTGGTGCGCGACGGCGAGGCCATCGGCGCGTTGCTGACCCGGATGGGCGCGCAGGACACCCGGCTCAATTGGGAAGAGCGGCGCATGCGCCGCGAGGTGCGTGCCACCGCCAACCGGCTGGCCAACTTCGACGACGCGAACCTGCGCCGGTCCGCCCGGGCGGCGGTCGCGGCCGCGGCGCGGGTCGAGCGGGCGCTGGACATCCTCGGTGACACGGTGCCCGACCATCTGTCGGCCGCCGGGCGGTTGCGCGTCGAGCACCGGCAGGCCTCGCTCGAGGAACTGGGTCGGCTCGCTGACCCGCCGATGACGAAAGATGCTGTGGCAGGCCGGATTCGGCGCCTGCTGTCGATGGCGGACCGCAAGGCCAAACAGGACGGCATCCCGGACACCGAGTCGGCCGTCACCCCGGACCTGCTCGACGACGCCTAGCGCACGTCGACCGGTGGTCACCGGACAGGAGTCGGACCCGACGCGCGGCGCACGTCGGAGTCCGACGTGGAGTTCGTCACAGCACTAGGCTGGCTGAGGATTCACCGCATGACCTGTCCAGGATTTCCGGCAAAGGAGCACAGCAGTGACTATTCGGATCGGCGTCAATGGCTTCGGACGCATCGGGCGTAACTTCTTCCGCGCTCTGGACGCGCAAAAAGCGGCGGGCATCAACACCGATCTGGAGATCGTGGCGGTCAATGACCTGACCTCGACCGACGCGCTGGCTCATCTGTTGAAGTTCGATTCGATCCTGGGCCGCCTGCCCTATGACGTCCGCGCGGATGGCGACACCCTGGTGATCGGTGACACCAAGATCAAGGCCCTGGCGGTCAAGGAGGGTCCGGCGGCGTTGCCGTGGGGCGAGTTGGGTGTGGACATCGTGGTCGAGTCGACCGGGATTTTCACCGACGCCGCCAAAGCGCGGGGGCATTTGGAGGCCGGGGCCAAGAAGGTGATCATCTCCGCGCCGGCCACCGGTGAGGACATCACCATCGTGATGGGTGTCAACGATGACAAGTACGACGGCAGCCAGCACATCATTTCCAACGCCTCGTGCACGACGAACTGTCTGGGGCCGATCGCCAAGGTGCTCAATGACGAGTTCGGCATCGTCAAAGGCTTGATGACCACCATCCACGCCTATACGCAGGATCAGAATCTGCAGGACGGCCCGCACAAGGATCTGCGCCGGGCCCGGGCCGCGGCGATCAACATCGTGCCCACCTCCACCGGGGCGGCCAAGGCCATCGGTCTGGTGCTACCCGAGCTCAAGGGCAAGTTGGATGGGTATGCGTTGCGGGTGCCGGTGCCCACCGGTTCGGTCACCGACCTGACCGTCGAACTCGGCACCGCAGCCGCTGCCGCGGAGATCAATGCGGCGATGCAGGCCGCTGCCGAGGGCCCGTTGAAGGGGATCCTCAAGTACTACGACGCCCCGATCGTGTCGTCCGATATCGTCACCGACCCGCACAGTTCACTGTTCGACGCCGGACTGACCAAGGTCATCGACAACCAGGCCAAGGTCGTCTCGTGGTACGACAACGAATGGGGCTACTCCAACCGCATCGCCGACCTGACCGCACTGGTCGGCAAATCGCTGTAGATCGCAAGTGAAGCAACAGAAAGACAGGTATGAGCATCAAGACCCTCGATGAGCTGTTGGGCGAAGGTGTAGAGGGGCGGGGCGTTCTGGTCCGTTCCGACCTCAACGTCCCGCTCGACGATGACGGCAACATCACCGATGCCGGCCGGATCATCGCCTCCGTGCCGACGCTGGCCGCACTGGCCGACGCCGGCGCCAAGGTCGTCATCACCGCACACCTGGGCCGGCCCAAGGGCGGACCGGACCCCAAGTTCTCGCTCGCGCCGGTCGCCGCGGCGCTGGGGGAGAAGCTGGGCCGGCACGTCCAGCTGGCCGGTGACGTCGTCGGCACCGACGCGCTCGCCCGCGCCGAGGGCCTGACCGACGGTGACGTGCTGCTGCTGGAGAACATCCGCTTCGACCCGCGCGAGACCAGCAAGGACGACGCCGAGCGCGCGGCCCTGGCCCGCGAGCTGGCGGCTCTGGTCGAGGGCCCCGACGGCTCGCCGGGCGCGTTCGTCTCCGACGGCTTCGGGGTGGTGCACCGCAAGCAGGCTTCGGTGTACGACGTCGCCGGCATCCTGCCGCACTACGCGGGCACGCTGGTGGCCACCGAGGTCAAGGTGCTCGAGCAGCTGACCAGCTCGACCGAGCGGCCGTATGCCGTCGTGCTCGGTGGCTCGAAGGTCTCCGACAAGCTCGCGGTCATCGAGAACCTCGCCACCAAGGCCGACAGCATTGTCATCGGCGGCGGCATGTGCTTCACCTTCCTTGCGGCCCAAGGGCTTTCGGTCGGTACCTCGCTGCTGCAGGAGGAGATGATCGACACCTGTAAGCGCCTGCTGGACACCTACGCCGACGTCATCCACCTCCCCGTCGACATCGTCGTGGCGGACAAGTTCGCCGCCGATGCCGAACCGGAGACCGTGGCCTCCGACCGCATCCCCGACGGCAAGATGGGCCTGGACATCGGCCCCGAGTCGGTCAAGCGCTTCACCGCGCTGCTGTCGAACGCCAAGACCGTGTTCTGGAATGGCCCGATGGGCGTCTTCGAATTCCCGGCCTTCGCCGACGGCACCAAGGGCGTCGCCGAGGCCATCATCACCGCCACGTCCAAGGGCGCGTTCAGCGTCGTCGGCGGCGGCGACTCGGCGGCCGCGGTGCGTCAGCTCGAACTCGCGGAGGACGGCTTCTCCCACATCTCGACCGGTGGCGGCGCGTCGCTGGAGTACCTCGAGGGCAAGACGCTCCCGGGCATCGAAGTACTGGAGTCGTAGGACATGGCACGCAAGCCGCTCATCGCCGGCAACTGGAAGATGAACCTCAACCATTTCGAGGCCATCGGACTGGTGCAGAAGATCGCATTCGCGTTGCCGGACAAGTACTTCGCCAAGGTCGACGTCACCGTCCTGCCGCCGTTCACCGACCTGCGCAGCGTGCAGACAATGGTCGACGGCGACAAGCTCCTGCTCACCTACGGCGCCCAGGACGTGTCCCAACATGACTCCGGCGCCTACACCGGTGAGGTGAGCGGCGCGTTCCTGGCCAAGCTGGGCTGCACGTTCGTCGTCGTCGGGCACTCCGAGCGCCGGACCTATCACCACGAGGACGACGCCCTCGTCGCCGCCAAGGCGAAGGCCGCGCTCAAGCACGGCCTGACCCCGATCGTGTGTATCGGCGAGGGACTGGACATCCGCGAGGCCGGCAACCACGTCGAGCACTGCACCGGCCAGCTCACCGGCTCGCTCGCCGGGCTCTCCGCCGAGCAGATCAGCCAGGTCGTGATCGCCTACGAACCCGTCTGGGCCATCGGCACCGGCCGGGTGGCCAGTGCCGGGGATGCGCAGGAGGTGTGTGCGGCCATCCGCTCGACCCTGGCCGAACTGGCGTCGCCCGAGATCGCCGCGACCGTGCGCGTGCTCTACGGCGGCTCGGTCAACGCCAAGAACGTCGGCGAACTGGTTGCGAAGCCGGACATCGACGGTGCGTTGGTCGGCGGTGCGTCGCTCGACGGCGAGCAGTTCGCGATGCTGTCGGCGATCGCCGCGGGTGGCCCGCTGCCGTGAAACGGCGAATTGGACAGCTGCCGTGATTGGGCGGTGAGGGGGCCGGCCTAGTTGGCCGGCTCCAACACCATGGTCGGCAGGTTGCCCCTGTTAATCCCTCCGGGTAGCGGCCTGGTTGTCGTAGTCGTCAACGGTGCGTCAGCTGCCTTGGCCGGCGGCGCGTGGCAGCCTGTCTCGGGGTCCATGCCGGGGATGCCTCCCGACTCGATGCAGCACAGGTCGGCGTTCCGGACGGTCTTTTTCATGCAGTTGTCGTACGCCTCGATATCCCACGTGTCGTCGCTGGGTGCGGCGATCGAGACCGGTGCTGTGGTGACCGTTAGTGCGGCAGCCAGCAAAGCGGCTGAAGCAAATTTGAGGACGGACATGGTGGCCTCCAAAGGGGCCGAGTAGTGGATGCTGATCTGTTCATAGTGCGCCGCCACCGCGGCCGGCATCGCCGAAACTCAGTATTTTCTGGCAAATCCAGCAACACAGTCGTGGCCAGGGGTGACGACCCGACGGTGGTCCGCGGCAGGGGCACGGCGCGCTACCCGGTAAGCTGTGGGTCATGATTTTGGCCCTGCAGATCACGTTGATCATCACCAGCCTGTTGGTTGTGTTGCTGGTGTTGCTCCACCGGGCCAAGGGTGGCGGTCTGTCGACGCTGTTCGGCGGCGGCGTGCAGTCCAGCCTGTCCGGTTCCACCGTCGTGGAGAAGAACCTGGACCGTCTGACCTACTTCATCACCGGCATCTGGCTGGTGTCGATCATCGGCATCGCGCTGCAGATCAAGTACGGCGCCTAGTTTCAGATTTTCCGAACCGGCCACGCCTGACAGGCGTGGCCGGTTTTGTTTGTGCCGCTGCCACTGACAGGAAGCGTCCAGCCGGTGCTGGGCTGGCACTTATGCCGATGACAGGGCGCGCTTAGCGCCGGCTCCTACGCTCGCCTCGATACCTGGCGGCGTCGCCGGGACAATGGTCGCTTACGTCGGGCGGAGTCTGTGGTGAAACGTGTGCGAATCGGCGCGGGTGCGATGGCGCTGCTCTCGATAACCGGTGGCGTGGCCGGCGGGGTGGCGCGAGCCGATCCGCTGCCGGTCGCCGACGTCCGGCAGGCCATCAACACCGAAGACGGTTGGCGCCTTGCGGTTTCGCTCACCCAGATGGCCGTCAACTCGGTGCCCAACATGGCTGCTACGGCCTTCACCCGCGAGGGGTTCGTCACCGGCCGGGCCGAGGCCACCATCGACGGGAGTGGCTCGTCGGCGGTCAACAACGGGACGCTGATCGTGGGCTTGCAGCTGGGCTGCCAGGTCGACCTCAGTGAGGGCGCCAGCGTCGGAGGCGACGCCGACATCGGCGTCAATCCCGGATTCAGCGGAAACGTGCTCAATGCCATCGGTCCGTACGCCGATCTGGAGGGCAACGTCTCGGTGAACCTGTTGCCGGGCACCATCACCAACGTGGTGCTGGGGAAGAAGACGCTGAAGGGCCGCACCGGTGGCATCACCGTGCACGACGCACACGTCAAGGTCGACGCCTGCGGCGGGGCAGTGGCCATCCGGTTCTTCTCCACGGTGACCATCGACACCGACAAGAACGACGACAGCGTCAACGCGTACGGGGACATCCAGCAGCTATGAGCGCCGTGCGAATGCCTGTCATGTCCGGACGCCGACGGCTCTCGGCGGTCGGCGTCGTGGCCTGGGCGGTCTCGGCTTGGCTCACGGTTTCTCCGCCGGCAAGCGCGGACTGCACCGGCGCGGGTGACTTCGGCGCCGGATCAGGTTGCGCGCCACCAGGTGGCGGCAGTTCGTCGGCCAAGGCCTGGCCGCCGACCGCGGTGGATTGGCCACCAAATATGGACTCGGACAGCAGCGGCGGGGGTGGCGGAGACAACCGCGACAGCGCGGCATCCCCGATTGTGCTTCCGGCCGGGCAGAAACCATCGGCGCCGCCGCCGACGACGAATCCATCGGCGACGACGTCGTCAACGCCGATCGTCCCGGTTGGTTCGCCGTGAACCAGGCAGCCGTGCCCTGCAGCACCGGCGTCCACCGTCGATACTGAGGTGATGGCAGAGCTTCCGAACGTCCCAGACACCGCGCTGCTGCCGATCGGATCGGTTCAGCGCACCGAACTCGGCCGTGAGGCCACCGAACCGATGCGCGAGGACATCCGACTGCTCGGCGCCATCCTCGGCGACACCGTGCGCGAACAGAACGGCGATGCCGTCTTCGACCTCGTGGAGCGAGCGCGAGTGGAATCGTTCCGGGTGCGACGGTCGGAGATCGACCGGGCGGAGCTGGCAGCGCTGTTCTCCGGCATCGACATTCATCAGGCCATCCCGGTGATCCGGGCGTTCACCCACTTCGCGCTGCTGGCCAACGTCGCCGAGGACATCCACCGCGAACGGCGGCGCGCCGTGCACGTGACAGCGGGCGAGCCGCCGCAGGACAGCAGCCTGGCCGCGACGTACCGCAAGCTGGACCAGGCCGGCGGATTGGACGCGGCGGCCGTCGCTGACGCGCTCCTTGGCGCCCTGGTCTCGCCGGTGATCACCGCTCACCCCACCGAAACCCGGCGGCGCACCATCTTCGACACCCAGAACCGGATCACCGACCTGATGCGGCTGCGGCTGCACGGACACACCCTGACGCGCGACGACCGCGACATCGAGACCGAGTTGCGCCGGCACATCCTCACCCTGTGGCAGACCGCGCTGATCCGCTTGTCGCGGTTGAAGATTCAAGACGAGATCGCCACCGGTCTGCGCTATTACCCGGCCGCGTTCTTCGATGTCATCCCGCAGGTGAACGCGGACGTGCGGACCGCGCTGCAGGCGCGCTGGCCGGATGCTCAACTGCTGGAGACGCCGATCCTGCGGCCCGGTTCGTGGATCGGCGGTGACCGCGACGGCAACCCCAACGTCACCGCCGACGTGGTGCGGCTGGCCACCGGTAGCGCGGCCTACACCGCGTTCGACCGCTACTTCGCCGAACTCCTTGCGCTGGAACACGAGCTGTCCATGTCGGCGCGGCTGGTCCGCGTCAGCGATGCGCTGCAGGCGCTGGCCGACCAGCATCCCGAACCGGCCCACGCCGACGAACCGTACCGTCAGGCGCTGCACGTGATCCGCGGGCGCCTGACGGCCACCGCCGCCGAGGTCCTCGACCGGCAACCCGAACACGAGCTGGACCTCGGGCTGCCGCAATACACCTCGCCGTCCGAGCTGCTGGCCGACCTGGATGTCATCGACGCCTCGCTGCGTGCAGGCGGCACCAGTGTGCTGGCCGACGACCGGCTGGCCCGGTTGCGAGAGTCTGTGCGGGTCTTCGGTTTTCACCTGTGTGGCCTGGATCTGCGGCAGAACTCCGAAGTGCATGAGCAGGTGGTTGCCGAGCTGTTGGCGTGGGCCGGCGTGCATCCTGACTACGCATCGCTGCCGGAGGACGAACGCGTCGCCGTGCTGGTCACCGAATTGTCCACCCGCCGTCCGTTGGTGAGCCGTGACGCCGAGCTGTCGGAGCTGGCGCGCAAGGAACTGGACATCGTCGCCGCGGCAGCCCGGGCGGTCGAGGTCTTCGGGCCGCCTGCCGTGCCCAACTACATCATCTCGATGTGCCAGTCGGTGTCCGACCTCTTGGAAGCCGCGGTGCTGCTCAAAGAAGCAGGCCTGCTGGACGCGGCCGGGCCCGAACCGTACAGCCCGGTGGGTATCGTGCCGCTGTTCGAGACCATCGACGACCTGCAACGCGGATCGTCGATTCTGGAAGCGGCCCTTGCCATTCCGCTGTACCGCTCGATCGTCACCGTCCGCGGCGACCACCAGGAGGTGATGCTGGGCTACTCAGATTCGAACAAGGACGGCGGCTACCTGGCGGCCAACTGGGCGCTGTACAGGGCCGAGCTCGATCTCGTGGAATCGGCCCGCAAGACCGGTATTCGGCTGCGGCTGTTCCACGGTCGCGGCGGCACCGTCGGCCGCGGCGGTGGCCCGAGCTACGACGCGATTCTCGCGCAGCCGCCCGGTGCAGTCAGGGGCTCGTTGCGGATCACCGAGCAGGGCGAGGTCATCGCCGCCAAATACGCCGAGCCGCATGCCGCACATCGCAATCTGGAGACCCTACTGGCCGCGACCCTGGAGTCGACGCTGCTCGACGTCGAAGGGCTCGGGGACGCGGCAGCACCTGCCTACGACGTGCTGGACGACCTCGCCGGCCGGGCCCAGCGGGCCTACAGCGAATTGGTCCACGACACACCGGGATTCGTCGAGTACTTCAAGGCGTCGACGCCCGTCAGCGAGATCGGTGCGCTCAACATCGGGAGTCGCCCGACGTCGCGCAAGCCGACCACGTCGATCGCCGATCTGCGGGCCATCCCGTGGGTACTGGCCTGGAGCCAGTCGCGGGTCATGCTGCCCGGTTGGTACGGCACCGGGACGGCCTTCGAGGAATTCATCGAGACCACCGACGGCGGCCTCGCGGTGCTGCAGGACCTGTATGCGAAGTGGCCGTTCTTCCGGACCGTGCTGTCCAACATGGCGCAGGTGCTGGCCAAGTCGGATCTCGGCTTGGCAGTGCGGTATTCGGAGCTCGTGGACGACGAGGCGCTGCGCCACCGGGTGTTCGACAAGATCGCTGCCGAACACGAGCGCACCATCCGGATGCACGCTCTGATCACCGGACAGGATGACCTGCTCGCCGACAACCCGGCCCTGGCGCGGTCGGTATTCAACCGGTTCCCCTACCTCGAGCCGCTGAACCACCTGCAGGTCGAGCTGCTGCGCCGTTACCGATCGGGCGACGACGACGAACTCGTGCAACGCGGCATCCTGCTGACCATGAGCGGGTTGGCCACCGCGCTGCGCAACAGCGGGTAGCGGCGATTTTGGCCCGCCGTTAGCGGAACGGCGTCCAGCCGTGGTGGGCGGCGCGCGCCGGCCGGTTTGCCCGGCCTTTGACAAGCAGGAGGACGCTCTTTTTCATCAACATCGCCCCGAGGGCGATGAGTAAGACGATGGCTGCGATCGCGATGACGACGATCAACGCCTGGGTGCTGATGATCATGCTTGCTTCTTGGAGTGGTTGAGTAGGGTGCCGAGCTTCAGATGGGTCGGACCTGAGCCCTGGGCATTACGAACTGGGCTGGGGCACAACACAGTTCGTGACCTTCGGATTGACGCCCAGGTAGTTGAGTGGTCCCGCGATCACGGTGGCCGCGATGGTTCCCACGCTGGCACAGTTCTGTTCGGCGTGGGTGAAGTAGCCGCGTTGGCCAGTGGCGAAGGCGCCGATGACCAGCCATAGGACTACCAATAGCCCTGCATATCGCATGATGTTTCTCCTCTGACGTTCGGCCGGGCAGCTGCGGGGAGTTGCGTCACCTGGCAGTGGTAAGTGGTCGCGTCGTGCCCACGCCGCGGTGAATCACCATCGGCGAGATGTGTTGCCGGCCAGTGCTAGTAGTAGTGGCGGCGGCCGAAGGCGGGGCGTCCCATCCGTCCCATGGCCATCAGTACCAAGCCGATGACGAGAAGGACGATTCCGATGGGCACCAGGGGCAGGTTGGTGTTGAGCAGCAGTCCAGCGATGATGAGGACGATTCCGACGACGATCATGGCGTCTACCTCGTTTCGATGCCGACGTGGTTGGGGGATGGCCGGCTAGGGTTTGAAAGCGTTTTTGATGTGGGAGCCGGCCTGTTTGGCGTTGCCTTTGAACTGCTCGACCCGGCCTTCGGTGCGAAGCCGGGTGTTGCCGGTGCTCTGGCCGATGAACTTCTTCAAGGCGCCTTTGGCGGCCTCGGCCTTGTTGGCCATGGTCCTGGTGATGCTCATTGGCTGTCGCCTTCCTTCTTTTGGTTACGCCGCGACTGCGGCTGACGCTTGCGATCGCAGGCGGGTGTTACCGCGGCCTGTCGGCATGCGCGGTGCCCGCAGGTCGCAGACCGCGCGTCCAGCGCCCGATCAACGGAAACCTGCTGCGTCCCAATGTTGTTCGCTGGCGGTCCGCCGGCGATCCGGTACTGGTGTCGGCCTGCTGATGCTCAAGTCGTTGGTCGCGCTCCCGGTTGAGAAACGCGGTTTCACGTTGGGAATCCTTGAGGTGGTGTCGGGCGTCTCGCCCGCGCCCCGCGGTGCGCCGTGCGCCTGCCAACAACACGGCAAGACCCAGCATCGCCACTGCGCCGACCACGATCCCGGCCAGGAACACAGCGCCGGTCGACCCGGTGACGTGATAGCCCAGGAGCGAGAAGTTGTCGGTCAGCGGATGGGCGGCCCCGGCGTTGGTGAGCACACCGGCGAATCCTGCGATCACCGCCACGAGCAGTACGACGAGTCCAATGATGACGATCATGGTGGCACCTCAGATACTGCTAGAAGTCCAGTACACGCCGCATTTTCACTGCTGTCAACAGTGTAGAACTACAGCATTGACCTACGTTGTCGCGACAAGCTGACCAGGTGATGCGGTAGCAGGCGGGGGCGAGGTGACGACCGCGGCGGCGAGTTTCGGCAACGGCGGCGGGTGTCGGCGACAGCGGCGGGTGTCGGCTACAGCGACCAGGTCATCTCCGAGAACGGCGGCGCAACGAGCGGTTCGCGGCGCGCCACGCGGTATTTGTCTGCTGCGCAGTTCATCGGCCGACCGGGCGCTCGGCAACGGTGGGGCGCTGTGTAACGCCCAATCAATTTGTGGGACTGTCACTTTCACCGTCGCCGTCACCTTCGGCGGGGTAGAGCTGCGGGTGCCAGTATTGGTTGGTTCGGGGTTGATCGACGTCGAGCAGCGGTGGTGGGGTCCAGTGGGCTCTGCCGTTTTTCATGGTGGTGGTCCAGCCGCCGGTGTCGGCGAGGCGGTTGTCGGGGCCGCAGGCCAGGGCGAGGTTGGTGATGTCGGTGGGTCCATCGTCGCGCCAGTCGGTGTTGATGTGGTGGGCCTGGGAGCGGGAGGCGGGGGCGG
>NZ_JXST01000061.1 GCF_000878195.1 Mycolicibacterium llatzerense
TGGGGTTGTTGGACCAGATCTGCCGCCACACATCGTCGGGGAACGCGATAAACGCCAGCAGGTCCTCGCGGGCATCGCCGAGGTGGTCAGCAACCTCGGGCAGTCTGCCTTCGGTGTAGTCCAAGAGCCGGTCGAACTGGGCATTGACAGCCTCGGCGGTGGGCTGGTCGTAGACGCTATGCAGCATCGCCTTCACGGCCGGCCACATCGACTTGGGGCACGCGGCCATGAGGTTTGCGGCGTAGTGGGTGCGACAGCGCTGCCAGGCGGCCCCGGGCAGGTTCGCCGCGATCGCCTCGATCAGCCCGGCGTGGGCATCGGAGGTCACCAGCCGGACTCCGCCCAGGCCACGGGCCACCAGGTCGGCGAAGAAGGTGTTCCACGAGGCCTTCGTCTCGCTGGTGGCGACTTGCATGCCCAGGACCTCGCGGTGGCCGTCACCGTTGACCCCGGTGGCCAGCAGCACCGAGGCTTTGACGACCTGCTTGTTCTCCCGGACCTTGATCGTCAGCGCATCGGCGGTGACGAACGTGAACGGTCCGGCCTCGTCCAGGCGCCGGTGCCGGAACGCCGCGACCTGCTCATCGAGGTCTTCGGCCATGCGGGAGACCTGGGACTTGGACAGCGAGTCGATGCCGAGAGTTTTGACCAGCTTGTCCATCCGGCGGGTGGAGACCCCGGCCAGGTAGCAGTCCGCCACGACGGTGATCAGCGCGGATTCGGCCCGCTTGCGACGCTCGAGCAGCCACTCGGGAAAGTAGGAGCCCGAGCGGAGCTTGGGGATGGCGACGTCGACGGTGCCGACCCGGGTATCCAGGGGCCGGTGGCGATAACCGTTGCGGTAGTTGGTGCGCTCTGACGAGCGGGCGTTCCACTCGGCGCCGCACACGGCGTCGGCGTCCGCGGACAGCAGGGCGTTGATCATGGTCTGCAGCAGCTCGCGCATCAGATCCGGTGACGCGTCGGTCAGGGCTTGGCTAAGCAGGCCTGCAGGGTCGACAATATGGGGTGCGGTCATCGTGATGACTCCGTTCGAGGATTCGGTAGAAGGTTGACTCGAAGGATCACACGGTGGCCGCTCTACATCCGTACACAACACGGAATCGCAGACGATCTCGGCCACCGAGTTACACCACTCTATGGGGCACTACTAGCACGCGTCAGTGAGTTCCGGTTGGAATGAGCTCCACCGTCTCGTTCGGCGCGACCTAGTGCGCGCCCGGGTGACCACCACTCGCCAGTGAGACCGCCGCGAAACGTCCGTAGACCACCGCCACCGCCACTTACCCGCGAAAGTCACAATCACAACCCTGCATAGCCACAGGATTTCACGCCAGCCACCACACCGGGCTCCTGCCACGAGGATTGTGCAGCAGTCTCCTAGTAAGCGGGGTGGTCCAGCTCGTCGAGCACGCGCTGGGCGATGCGGTAGGCCGCGTTGGCATCGGGCACGCCGCAGTAGATCGCCGTCTGGAGCAGCAACTCTTTGATCTCGTCGTTGGTCAGCCCATTGGTACGCGCGGCCCGCACGTGCATGGCCAGCTCCTCGTGATGGCCGCGGGCCACCAGGGCGGTCAGCGTGATGAGTGAGCGGCTGCGCCGGTCAAGACCCGGACGCGTCCACACCGACCCCCAGGCGTACTGGGTGATGAAATCCTGGAAGTCGGCGGTCAGATCGGTGATCGCCGCGGTCGCGCGGTCGACATGGGCGTCGCCCAGGACCGCCCGGCGCACCGCCATGCCGGCGTCGCGCACCCCGGCGACGGTCGTGGGAGCGGCAACCGCCTGCCCCGCGTTCGCGTGATCGCGGATGAGTTGGCCGACCTCGGACGGTTGCTCGGCCGGGGGCAGGTGCGCGACGCCGTCGAGGACGACGAGCCGCCCGTTCCGGACTCCGGAGGCGATAGCCGCGAGATCGGCCGGCGGAGTGGGGACGTCGAGCAGACCCGACACCGCCAGCACTCGCGGTTCGATCTCGCCGAGGCGGTCACGGACGTCGAAGCCCGCCAGCGCCTCGCACACCAGCGCATAGCCCTCGTCGTCGGCGTCCCGCAGGTCGTGCAGCAGGGCTGCGCCGATCTCCGGCTCCCGCTCCAGGAATCCGGGTGCGAACCAACGCTGGGCCGACCCTTCGATCATCGACGGGGTGCCCGACGCGCGCACGGACGTGGCCCGTGTCCGCCAGGCATCCGGCTCGCCGATCCGTGCGCCCGTCGACAGCAGGACAGCGGAGTCGATGCGCGCGGGTGCGTCCAGCAGCAGCTGCAGCCCGACGGCGCCTCCCACCGAGTCGCCCGCGTAGGTGAAAGTGCTGGCGAACGTGTCGCGCTGGGCCACCACGTCGTCGACCATCTCGAGGACACCGGCGGCCAGCTCGGCCATCGTGAACGGCTCGGCCGAACCGACATTGGATCCGTGCCCGGGCAGGTCCCACGCGAGGACCTCGAAGCGATCGGTGAGGCCGGCGGCGCAGCGCGCCCACAGTGACTGAGCCGACGTGCCCAACGAGGGCCCGAGGACGAGCAGGGGCATGGCGGGTGAACCGCCGAGCTGGACGGCTGTGATGCGAGGGACGGTCACTCGTTCTCCTCCAAGAAGGTCTGGGCCCGCTCCACGGCGCCCACGATGAGGTCCTCGGAGAACCCGCGGTAGGTGGTCGGGTCGGAATCGGCGGTCTTGTCCAGCAGCCCGGCGATCGTGCGGCGCTCGGCCAGCACGCTGTCGGTCGACCGGTCGAGCGTCGCGCGCATGCGCTCGGCGTCCACGTGCAGACCTTGCAGCAGCTCGGTGGTCTGGGACGCGGCGACGACGCTGCGTCGACCGAGCATGTGCAGGGTCGACCACTCGACGTGCCACGCGCCGTCCGGGCGCTGGTCGCCCGCGGTGGCGGAGGCGAGGTGCATCGTCGCGGCCAGAGCGGGGGCTCCCAGGGCTGCGCGGCGCACCAGTACGGAAAGAATCGGGTTGTTCTTGTGCGGCATCGTCGACGAGCCACCGCGGCCCTCGGCCGTCGGCTCGGCCAGCTCGCCGATCTCGGTCCGCGCCAGCGTCGCGACATCGGTCGCGACGTGTCCCCAGGCGTCCGTGCACGAGACCAGCGCGTCGGACGTCCGGGTGACCGTCGCCCGCGAGGTGTGCCACGGGCGGAGTTCCCGTAGCCCCAGGGCCGCGGCGGTGCTGGCGACCAGGTCGGCGCTGGTCCCCTGGGGATCCTCGTGCCCCCGCAGGTTCGCCAGCTCGGTGGCCGCCGACAGAGTGCCGACCGCCCCGCCGAGCTGCACCGGCAGGAGGGAGCGGGCGTCCTGGACCAGATCGGCGGCGTCGACCAGGCCGTCGAGCCAGCCTGCGGCGACGGCGCCGAACGTCGTGGGGACGGCGTGCTGGGTCAGGGTGCGACCGACCATCGGCGTGTCGGCGTGCTGCGCGGCGAGGCGTGAGAGCGCGGTCACCTGGGCGCGCAGCTCGTCGATCAGGCGATCGAGCGCATCGCGCAGCGCGAGCATGAGGGCGGTATCGAGGACGTCCTGGCTGGTGAGCCCGCGGTGCAGCCAGGTGGCGGCGGGCTGCGGCGCCCGCGAGCGGAGCAGGCCGACGAGCGGGACGACGGGGTTGCCGCTGCCCTCGGCTGCCGCCGCGATGTGCGGCAGGTCGTCGACGGTGACGAGCGGGGCGAGGTCGGTGGCGGCGGCGGACGGCGCGAGCCCGGAGGCCACGAGAGCGTCCAGCCACGCGGACTCCACCCTGACCATGGCGGCGAGCAACGCCTCAGCACTCATCAGGTCGCCGGCGCGCTCGTCGCCGGGCCAGAACAGGTCGGTCATGGCGTTCAGTGTGCCGCCCCGTGGCCCGGGAACGTCAGGAAGACGGTCTCGCCCTGGCCCTGCAGACGGATGTCGAACGCATGTCCCTGCGCATCGGCCTCCGCGACCAGCGTCGCGCGACGGTCCGGCTCGAGGCTGCTGAGAAGGGGGTCCGCAGCGAGGGCGGCCTCGTGTCCCGGCAGATATGCGCGTGTGAAGAGCCGATCGAGCAGGCCACGCGCGAACACCGTGAGCGCGAAGAACGGTGCGCCCCCGTCGACCCCACCCGGCGCGATCGTCGAGAACGAGTAGTGGCCGGCGTTGTCGGTCGACGACCGGCCCCAGCCCGTGAACGTCCAACCGTCGCGGCGCAACGAGCCCGGCTGCTGGACGATCGCGCCGGACGCGTCCGCCTGCCAGAGCTCGACCAGCGCGTCGGGGACCGGCGCACCAGAACCGTCGAGCACGCGGCCGTGGAACCGGATCGCACCCGGGCTGCTCGCAGGCACCAGTTCGGAGTCGCCGTCATAGGGGAGTGCGTAGTGGAAGAACGGGCCCACCGTCTGGCCGGGCGTGGGGTGCAGGCGGGGGCTCATGCGTGGTCCTTGTCGTCGTTGTTCTCGGTCCAGGTGCGGTGGGCTCCGGTGAGCACGATGTCCCACCGGTAGCCGGTCGACCACTCGGGTCGCGTCAGGTCATGGTCGTAGCGGGCGACGAGGCGGTCACGGGAGCCCTGGTCGGTGATCGACTGGTAGATCGGGTCCAGCGCGAACAGGGGATCGCCCGGGAAGTACATCTGCGTGACGATGCGCTGCGTGAACTCGGTGCCAAACAGGGAGAAGTGCACGTGGGCGGGACGCCACGCATTGCGGTGGTTCCGCCACGGGTACGGACCCGGTTTGATCGTCTGGAATGAGTAGCTACCGTCCGCACCGGTCAGGCACCGCCCGGCGCCGGTGAAGTTCGGGTCGAGCGGCGCAGGGTGCTGATCACGCTGGTGGATGTAGCGTCCTCCGGCGTTGGCCTGCCAGATCTCGACCAGCTGGCCCGCGACCGGGCGTCCGTCGCCGTCCACGACCCGGCCGGAGATCGTGATGCGCTCGCCGATCGGCTCGCCCGAGCGCTGAATCGTCAGATCGGCCTCGAGTGGATCGACGTCCCGGTGGCTGAAGCACGGAGACCACAACTCGACGCCTTCCGGATCGACCTGGTGCAGATCCTTGGTCGGATGCCGCAGGAGGCTGCTGCGGTACGGGGAGTAGTCGAGGCGGGGCCTGATAGCGGACGGGTCGGTGCCGGCGGACAGGTCGGCGATCTCGGCGCTGATCTCGGCTTGGGTCGATAGGTCAGGAGTGCTCACCAGCCCGACGGTAGGTGGCCGGGGCGTACGCTTCGAGCTATATCGTTCACTGAGTGAAAGAGGGCGACGATGGCCGGCAACACCTCCGACCCGGGAGCCAGTGTCGCCTCGCGCCTGCTGACCGTTCTCGGCGCCTTTGACGATGAGCACCGGGCGATGACGCTGAGCCAGATTGCGCGTCGGGCGGGTCTACCGCTGCCGACCACTCACCGATTGGTGGCCGAACTGGCCACCTGGGGCGGCTTGGTGCGGCGGCCGACCGGCGAGTACGTGGTGGGTCGCCGGATCTGGGAGCTCGCACTACTGGCGCCGACCCAGACCGGCCTGCGCCAGATCGCTGAGCCGTTCCTCCACGACGTGTACGGCGCGACGCTGGCCACCGTGCACCTCGCGGTGCGCGAGGGCGCCGAGGTGTTGTACCTCGACCGGCTGTCCGGCACGGCGTCCGTCCCGATCGTCAGCACCGTCGGCTCCCGACTGCCGCTGCACTGCACGGCGGTTGGGAAGGTGCTGCTCGCGCACGCGCCCGACGACGTGCTCGCCGAGACGCTCGGCTCGTTGACCCGGATGACGCCGTTCACGGTGACCCAGCCCGGGCTCCTGCGACAGCAGCTGGCTCGGGTGCGGCGCCATGGGTATGCGACAACGGTCGAGGAGATGTCCCTCGGGGCGTGCTCGGTGGCCGTCCCCGTGCTTCGAGACACCGCGGTCGTCGCATCCCTGGGTCTTGTGGTTCCCCGCTTGACGAGGGACAGGACCCGCCTCGCCGGAGTCCTCCAGGCCGCGGCGTTCGGTATCGGCCGGGAACTGGCGTCAGGCGGGTGATGGGAAGGAGATCTGACGCGGGCTAGAGGGACACAGGGGCCGACGCTGACCCATCTAGACCGATGTCCGGCGAAGTCGTACTTGAGGCATGAGAATTCAAAAAATCGAACCCCACGGAATCCGGGGCACACCAATGTGCCCATCAAACCCGGGGCACACCAATGTGCCCATCAAACCCGGGGCACTTCAGAAGCGGTATTGCTCGCACCACAGCCTTGACCTGGAAGGGCAGGAATGCCAGCCATGAACTTTTTACCGCCCTGCCCACGGGTGCGTAAGCGCAGCGTGCCGGAGATGGATGCGGCATCGGATGCCCCGGTGGCAGGTCACAGCGCGTGAGACATCCGGGCCGTGGATTCGCCGCTTTGGCTGTGGCCGTACTGGTGACTGTCTTAACAAACATGCCGGTGTTTCTCCTTGGGGCGCTGGCCACGGAGATCACCGCAACAATCCGCGTCCCGGCCTACGGGATCGGCCTGGCGGTAGGGGTCTACTGGGCTGCGGCCGCCCTCACCTCCGCGTGCACCGGTGTGATTGGTCGTGTGCTCAGCGAGAAAGGCATGGGCATCGCCGCCTTGCTTCTGGCGGTCGTGAGCCTGACCGGCAGCGCGTCCTGGATCTCTGCGTGGCCGTGGCTAATTGTATGGGCATCCCTGGGGGGACTCGGGAACGGTCTCGGGCACCCTTCCTCCAACCACTTGCTCGTCACGCACATCCCAGCCGCCTCGTGCGGGCTGGCCTTCGGGGTGAAACAGGCCGCGGTCCCTGTGACGGGGTTGGTCGCCGGCGTTTCGATCCCGTTGGTTGCGTTGACTCTGGGATGGTCCATGGCCTTCCTGCTGATGGCTGTACTGGGCATGCTCGTACTGGTCCCCGTGGCCCGGACCCGGACCATGCCGGTCGTTATGGGTACGACCCGGCCGGCGGGGCAATGGGATACCCAGATGCGTTCGGCGTTGGTGCTGATGGCCGCGATGACGATGTTCGCGGGCGGTGCCGTTACGTCCGCCGTGGCCTTTGCCGTGATCGGCGCGCTGGAGCGGGGGATTGCAGTCGGCCCGGCTGGTGTGATTCTGGCCGTCGGCAGCGCCTTAGGAGCCGCGACCCGTATCGTCATTGGCGGAGTCGTCGATCGAGGCGGCGTGTCAGCACTTTCTCTGATCCAGACAGCACTCATCGTCTGCGCCGTCGGGCTTTCACTCATGGCGATCCCCACCACCTGGAGCTACGTGGTAGGTGTCCTGCTAGCGGTGGGCCTGGGGTGGGGGTGGCCAGGTCTGGTGCACTTCCTCATCTCGCACATGGCGCCTGGGGCCACCGCAGCGGCCACCGGCATTGTCCAGACCGGCACGTACATCGGCAATACCATCGGCCCCGTGCTCACCGGGGTGGCCCTTAGCCCCGCTGATTCACGGGCCGGTGTGACTGCTGCTGTCGGGTGACGGCGGGATCGATTTCGTGGGTGGGCGTGCGTGTGTGCCGGCTGGCGCTGCCGGTGGGCGGGTCCCCGGGTGGTGATGTCGTGGGCGGGCATGTGAGGTCAGGCTGGTTTGGGGATCGCGGCGATCGTGTTGAACACAGCGACGATCGCGACGGCCCAGGGCCATGTTTCCGGGATCTTCACTTTTCGCCGTCGGCCGCTGCGGACCAGCCGGGCTGCCACGTGAAGGAAGCGGTAGCGCAGTGCCTTGGGCTCGCACAACGCCAGGACTGCGGCCTCGCCGGTGCAAGCGAGCATCCGCGTCCAGGCAACGAGGTCCGCTGCGATCATCACCGCGACGAGCCAGGCCTGGTTGAGCGCGAACCCCCGCGAAGGTAGCCGCCCGAGCCCGGTGTCCTTGGCGTGGCGTATCCGGTCCTCGACCCGGGCGTGAGCCCGATGCCTGGCCTCGAGGAATTGCAGCTGACCCGTGGCGGTGGTGTTGGTGACAAAAGCCTGGTAGCGCCATCCATCGATCTCCTCGAACATCGACAACTGAGCACCCGGATGGGGCCGCTCGCGGCGCACGATCACCCGCATCCCGTCTGGCCACTTGGCGAGCATCCGTTGGGAGAGGAATCCGGTCAGCTCCGCGATGTCGGCCCCGTCACGAATGTCCCCGTTGGGGTTGAGCGCTGGTCCCCACGCGGCTTCGGGGCAGGTCGCGATGGCCCGGCGAATCGGGGCAGTGATGGAGAAGCCGACCGAGTACTCCACCTGTCGACCACGGACGCGGTTCTGCTCGGTGATCCAGTCGATCAGGTCGTGGGAGGCGCCGGCACCGTCGGAGCGGATCAGCAGATCACGCCGATGACTGGCGGGGATCTGCGCGATTGCCTGGCCCAGGACGTCGATGTGGTCGGCGGCGGTGTTGGACCCGGCGTTGCCTGGGCGCAAGCTCGCGGCGAGGAACTCTTCTGTGTTGTCGCACCACACGCCGATCGGGTGGTACCCGAACGTGCGCTTATACGTCGGCGCAGCAAGCTCCTTCTCGCTGTGAGTGACCACAATGGTGGCGTCCACATCGAGCACGACCGTCGATCCCAGATCCCGCCCCGCACACGCCGATGCGGGCACTCCGCCGGGCAGGTGGGACCACACGTGCCGCCGCGTGCGAGCCCGCGCCACCTGGATCTTCTTGCGCTTGCCGGCAGTGACCTCATCGAGCGTGCGCCACACCGTCGGCGCCGACGCCACTGGGCCCAGGGCGCCGGACTGGTGGCGCAGGACGCCGATGTCGGAGATGGACTCGCCGCCATCGGCGAGCATCACCGCGGTATCGATCAACACCCGGCCGCGATCGTGGATCGGGATGAACCGGCGGCGAGCCATGGCCCCTGACAGCTCGGCGGTCAGACCGACCTGATCAGCCAGAAGTCGAGGCACGATAGCCCCGGCATGCGAGACCACCCCGACACCATCTGCAGTAACGGACAGACCGGCCGACCACGAAGTACGCTTCACCTACCGAGTGCTTTCTGCTGGAGAACATGGAACCTTAGACAAGTCCCAGTTTCCCCTGTTCAGGAAGCACTTCGGTCTATTTTCGCCCAGCGATCCGCAGATTCCCATGAATCACCCGGGTTAGCCTCGGTAACTCGACACTGACCTGGGCGATGCTCGTCACTATGGCAACCGTCGCCGTGGTCATTTCCTTCTTCTTCGGGCTCCGACTGCGGAGAATCGACTCTCTGGAATCGCCGCTGGCCTGAGGTGGTCCTGTCCACAGCACCACCGTCACCGGCCGTCGAGATCCTTAAACGAGCAAGTTCTGGATTTCTTTGGCGGCTGTCTGGAGCATAGCTCCGAGTTCTGTGCGGAGTTGTTCAGTCATGCGGTGAGCGGGCACGGATACATTGATCCCGTAGTATCCTCCGCTCGGGCTGGTGATGGGAACAGCGACTGACATGACGCCGTCTTCGCTTTCTTCCTGGCTCGTTGAGTACCCGGTTTGCCGAATCGTTTCGAGGGCACGCTCCAGATCGGAACGGGAAATGATAGATCCCTTGGTGAGACCCGGGAGCTCCTCATACGGGTACAGGGCATGCAGTTGTTCCGTGGTGAGTAGGCTCAGCATTGCTTTGCCCGTTGCAGTGCAGTTGGCAGGAAGCATCGCACCTTGACGTGAGGCAACGCGGACGGCACGTTGGCTTTCGATGGCCTCCAGAAAGTGTGCGTTCGAGCCTTTGAGCTCGGCAAAGTGCACCGTCTCTCCGGTTGCCTCGAATACCCTTTCCATTGCTGGACGAATTAGCGTTCCGATGTCGACGTGGCGCCGTATGGCGAAGGCGATGGAGCTGAGTGCTTGTCCGGGTTCGTACGCTTTGGTCTGAGGGTTCTGCCGTACGAAACCTCGGTAGAGGAGCATCCCCATGAGGCGATGGGCCGTAGATGACGCCACTCCGAGGTACTTGCTGGCATCGGTGAGCCGGATGCTCGGCCGAGTCTCGAAGAGCAGCAACAATCGGAGTGCGTTGTCGACGGATTCGATGGGGTACTGCGGAGGAGGGCCGTATCTGGAGTCGTCCTCCGCCCGTGATGCGGACATGAGCTTCATGTTACTGACCGGGGGTTCAGTCTCTGTCCGGCTAGGGCGCAGGCCATCAACGAGGCTCACCAAGTCGTGCGAGTTCATGTCTCCAAGCAGTCTCTGTGTTGAATGCTCCTCCGAGGTCGGGCAGTTCGGCCATATCGGCGTCGGGCAGATCGACGAGGTGCCCACCAGCCGAAGTCACTTGCAGTGCCAACCCGGACAGGCCGTCCACGCTGATGGCCTGGAGAACTGCTTGCTCGACGGTTTCGGCCGCGCTGGTGAGGCCGTGGCCCCGCAGCACAACAACGGGCCTTGTTCCCATAGCATCGGCCATTTCGGTGGCGAGCCGACGGTCGCGGATGAGTACTCCGCGGGGATAGACGGGCACCCCGTTGGCGGCGAGGCGGGCTCCGGGAATGTCGTACGCCCCTACGATGGGGCGTACTGCAAGCCCTGCCAGGTCGGCGGCAACCACTCGCGGGGGATGGGCGTGAACGACAGCCCGGATGTCTGGGCGGCGCCGGAAGAGCTCGGTGTGCAGCGGCAGTTCGTTGGGGACCGTGTATCCGCCCGCGAGCTCGCCGTCGGCGGCGGGATTGCCGTCGAGGTCCACCATGCGGATGTCTTCGGCTTGCGTATACGCCAGTCCGCGTTCGTACGGGCCGCGACAGCGCACCAGCAATGTGCTGTCGGTAATTTTCAGGCTGATGTGACCCAAGATTCCATCTGCAAGGCCCCGATGGGCCAAGACCCGGCAGGCGAGGGCGATACGTTCCCGGCTGACGCTCTCGGTCTGGGGCAGCAAGTTTCCGGGTGTCATGACGCCCTCCTCGGCGGTGGCTCCAACTGGGGTTCGAGCTTGGCGCGCAGATCCTGCACCGTGATGCCCCTGGCCATGCCCAGACGGCAGGCAATGAGGGCTTTGGGCCAGTTCACGATGGCTGCGCCCCGGACGGTGGTGCCGTCGATGGTGTAGAGGGCGGCGAACTTGCCGTGGACCTGCGGGTGTCCGATGAGGACGTGGTCGACATTGCCTCCGACGCGTCCCACGACCTGGATCTTCCAGTCGTGCTGGTCGCTCCACACGTATTCAATGGGCGTGTAGGCGCGCGGCTGTTCCGGATGGATGATGTTGTAGGCCACGCAGGCGGCCTGTTCCACCGCGTTAGTCCAGTGCTCGGTCCTGACGTCCTCGCCGTGCTTCTGGTGGCGCCAGCGGGCTACGTCGCCGACGGCGTACACGTTCGCAGCGTCGAGGGCTTGACAGTACTCGTTGAGCACGACCCCGTTGTCCACCAGCAGGCCGGATGCGCTAAGCCAGGAGTCATTGGGGATGACGCCAATACCGATCAGCACGGTGGCCGCCTGAACGCTCTCACCGTTGGTCAGGTGGAGGGAGAAGTTGCCCTCCTCGCCTTCGATAGCTTCCACTCCGGTGCCGAACATGGTGTCGACCCCGTTGTCCTGGTGAAGGTCTGCGAACCACTGGCCGATCTCAGGGTTAAAGAGGCGGCTCATGGGCACGGGCACCGGGTCGATGACGGTGACCTCCAATCCCAGGCCGCGGGCGGTGGCTGCCGCTTCGGCGCCGATGAACCCTGCCCCGATAACGGCCAGCGCCCCACCCCGGAGAAGGTCCCCACGTAGTTCGCGGGCGTCCTCAAGGGTGCGCAGCACGTGAATCCCTGGAGACTGGCCCCAGGGAGAGGGCCGGGGTGATGCTCCGGTGGCAATGACGAGGTTGTCGTAGCGAAGGGGGTCATGCCCTTCAAGCTTCAGCAGGTTCTCGGCGACGTCCAGATCGACAGCGCGGTGCCCCAGCAAGAGTTGGATGTCCTCGGCATCGGCCTGCTCCTGTGTCAGCAGCCGGATAGAGTCCTCGTCGGCGGATCCCGCAAGAACGGATTTCGACAATGGCGGCTTATCGTAGGGAAGTTCGGTCTCTTCTCCCACGAGGATGATCTCCCCCTTATAGCCTTCCAGCCGGAGGGACTGCGCGGTGCGCACCCCGGCAATGGAGGACCCGACGACGACGACGGTGCCCGGGCTCATGCGTCCTCTACCACCAGTGCGGAGACCGGGCAGCTGCGCGCGGCTTCGGTGACGCGGGCGCGGTCGGCTTCGGGGACTTCGGTCTGGAGCAGCACGACGATCCCGTCGTCGTCCAGGTCGAAGTAGTCAGAGGCTCCGACGACGCAGTTCGCGTATCCCTGACAGGCCTGCAGATCGGCTTTTACAACGGGCATGGTCGAACTCCTTAGCTTGAGACGGTGGTGCTCTGGCGGTTGGGGTGTTTATTCGTCTTCGGCCACGAGCGGCCCGAAAGGGTGTCCGATCATGGCCGAGAACGTGGCCGGGGCCTGCCAGGTCAGGGACTCCAGTTCCAGCGGACAGAGCGTTACCCACTGGCCCGAACGAGGAGATTGAATCATCAGCCGCGAACCGTTGCGGGTCTCGATGCGGGTGACCTGGACCTCCGAGAACTCGTTAGCGATCACGATCGGCTTGCCGGTGACGTGCTCTTCGAGCCGGCGGCGTTCCTCGGTGGCCTGGATCGCCGCGAGGCGGTCTTCCTCCTCGCCTTCCCATTCCAGTTTCACAGGAAGATCGCCAGGTTCTGCATGCGGATGACCGACTCGTCGACCATGATGGTGCGACGGGCCAGCTCCCACCCGGACCCGGATGAGGTACGGCGGAGGAGATCCTCGCGTCCTGCCGAGACAGTGGAGGACTCCCCGACGTCACCACGGCTGCGGAAGAGAAGAACCGCCGAGTCCACGATGATCTCTTGCGGGTCGGGGGTGCGGAAGGTGCGCACGTTGGTGATGTAGTGGCGCAGCCGTGATGGGGGGTCTTCGGTCCACGCGTGCTCGGTGGCGAAGCGTGCCACGCGGCGACTGAGCGAGTACTTGTTCTCGTCCCAGTGCGCCATCCCCGGTGAGGTGGAGTATCCGGCGCCCAGGGCAGTGGTGACGCGGACGGGCATGAGATAGTGCACGTCATCGGCGATCCGGGAGAGCCACTCGTCGTAGTCCTGGGCGTCCAACAGGTACGCCTCATCGACCAGCCAACGATGCGCCTCCAGGTGAAGTTCATCGTTGAAAGGCAGGGTCTGCCCCGTCCGCTGAGTACGCGGGGCGTGGGCTCCCAGCGCCGATTGTTCGGACAGCGTCAAGTTCTCGTTCTCGTGTGCCGTTCCAACACTCATGATCAGACCTCCTCGTGAAGGGTTGCTGCGGGCGCGGTCTCTGCGCTGCCGCAGGCCGGGCGGGCGGGCCCCGATCCGGCGGCCGGTGGCGCTTGCACCGGGTCCGAGCCCACGTGCACCTGCGCTGCGGCTTCTACCGGACGTTCGAGGTGATCGGCCCACCGGCGCAACAACTCCCGCTGGTTGTACTCGCTGTAGCCGACACGGGTGGCGCCGGGTCCCGAGTATTCCTCGGGGGACAGGGCCTCGACGACGTTCTCGCCGTTCTCGAGCATGCCCATCCGGCTGTTGAGCAGCAGACGCCGTGCCATGGAGCCGGCGGCAGTATTGGTGAGGGACACCCAGTTCTCGACGTCGTCCTGCTCGAACATGCCGCCACTGCCGAAGCACATGAGATACGCCTTGTAGGAAAGCGCTTTGTACTCCTCCGGCGCGTTCTTGTCGACGGCGAACCACGAGAGGACTTCCGTCTCGTTCTCGCTGATCGGCTGCCACACGCGGATAGAGATGAAGGGGAGCACCTCGTCGGAGCCCTCTTCGACCCGCGGCCAGTTATGGACGAAGCTCATGTTCGGGAACAGTGAGGCCGCCGAGATCATGAACCCGTCCTTGCCGACCACGTCGAGCTGCTCCTGGGTCCACTGCTCCTTCATCCGGGCGATCATCTCGTCCGGGTAGCCCACGTAGCGCAGGCGCTCCTCCAGGCCACCTTCGGGCAGCTTGTAAGTGGTGCCGCCACCGTTGCCAGCCCAGTACGTGGTGCCGTCCTTGCGCTTCTCCGCCTTGGGCTCGCGGAAGAGGCCGATCTCCACCACCGAGGTGTGGGTCTGGGGCGTGTGGTACATGTCCCCGGCGAAGTTCTCGGCCCCGATCTTCCAGTTCGCCTTGACCCGCCAACGCTGAGGGCCACGCAGCTCGATGCCGTCCGCGCTCTGCTTCGTGTAGTAGTCCAGGTAGAACTTGAAGTCCCCCAGGAACTCCTCCAGGGGCTCGGCATCCGGGTCCATGCTGATGAAGATCAGACCGTTGTACGTGGCCAGCGAGGGAGCAGGCAACAAGGTCTGGCCCTTCTTCTTGAAGCCTTCCTCCCCGCCGTATGCCTCCTTGTGAAACGGCAGGCCAACGAGGCGCCCGTCATTGCGGTAAGACCAACCGTGGTACGGGCAACGGAAGTGGGAGGCATTGCCCATCTCCGCCCGGCACACCTGCATGCCCCGGTGGAGGCACATGTTGAACAGGGCCCGGACCTGGCCCTGTTCGTCCCGAGAGATAATGAACGAGTCCTCGAGGACCCTGCGGACCACGTAGTCACCAGCCTCGGGGACCTCCGACTCGTGGGCGACGAACAGCCAGCTGCGGCTGAAGAGACGTTCCTTCTCGAGTTCGAAGAGCTCTTTGTCGTTGTAGATATGTGCAGGGATCATGCCCCGCCGTACGTCCTCGAGGACGCCGTGATGGTCTGCCATGGGAGAGCTCCTTCTCGATCATCGATCAGTCAGTCTGTAGAGCAGAGGTCCACTCTGTCGTGAAGAGGTTTCCGCATTTTGTGATCTACGTCAACCCCTCCCACTCTTCGTGCCAGGTACGGGTGGGTGCGGCAAGGGTCAGTGGCCGTTTTCGGGGGAGTCGGAGTCGCGGGCGGCGTTCTCTCCGCGGTCCAGCCTCGCCAGGGCGGCCATTTCCTCGGCAGTCAGGGAGAAATCGAACACCGAGATGTTCTCGACCAGCCATGCGGGTTTGGCGGCCTGCGGGATCGGGACGATTCCTTGCTGGACGTGCCAGCGGAGCAGAACCTGCGCCGGACTCTTTGCTGTCCGTTGCGCGATCTGCACCACGATGGGGTGGTCACGCAGTCCCGATTCGCGACCAATAGGGCTCCAGGCCTCGGTAATGATGCCCAGGTCCTGGTGCACTGCCCGCGGGGGTAGCCGTGCGAGATCGGGGCTGAGCTGGATCTGGTTCACGTCAGGAACCACGCCGGTCGCGGCAATGACCTTCTCCAAATGGTCCGGCTTGAAATTGGAGACACCGATCGCTTTGACACGGCCTTCGTCCAAGAGCTTGACGAGGCCTCTCCATGCCTCGGTGTACTGGTCCAAGGCCGGCACGGGCCAGTGGCACATGAACATGTCCAGGTAGTCCAGGCCCAAGGCTTGGAGACTGCGGTCGTAGGCCCTCTGCACACCGTCGACGCTGTGGGACTCCTTGTTGAACTTGCTGGAGACGAACAGCTCTTCACGCGCAACGCCGGCAGTGCGGACACCGCGTCCCACCGCGTCTTCATTGCGGTACTGGAACGCGGTGTCGACGAGCCGGTAGCCGCTTTGAATGGCGTAGCGGACGGCCGTCTCGCACTCTTCCCCCACCAGTGGCCAGGTGCCCAGGCCCAGATGCGGAATGCTATGCCCGTGCCGCAGTCGGAGCCTCGGGACCGTTGCGGGGTCATCGCTCGGATGGGTTTTCGTCGTCATGGACAGCCTCTCGTCGAAACGTCTTGCTTTCTTGTCACCGGAGGCAAATAGCGCGAGCCTCGGGGTCTGTGTCGGTCAGTCGACATCTTTGTTGGATCTCCAGGTGGTTGCAGCTGGGGTGATGATGAGCAGGCCCGCGGCCAGCAGGGCCGCGGTCACCGGAACGAGGGTGACCAGCCCGGCCATGCCCAGCGGTGAGAGGAAGAGCGCCGTGGCGCGGAAAGTGCCCGTCTGTGGCAGCTCTGCTCTGTCTCCCACGCCCTCTTCCACAACGACTGTGTGGAATCCGTAGGAGCACGCGTCCACAGCGGTGGCGCGGATGCATCCGCTGGTCGTGCATCCGAGGAGGATCACCGTGTCCACGCCCCGGGAGATCAGACGAGCTGCCAGATCGGTACCGAAGAAACAGGACGCGTACTTTTTGACCAGCAGCATCTCGTTCTCGCGACGACCCAGTCGCTCATCCAGCTCCACCCACTCGTTTCCCTCCATCAGCCAGCTGTTGGAAGGGATCTTGCGGATCCACTTGCCGGCCTCCTGAAGGTCCGCATCGTAGGCGACCGTCGAGAAGATCACGGGCACGTCGGCATCGCGTGCGTCTGCAAGCAGTTGTTGGGTGGCCTGCAACTGAGAGTCGAGTTCGCCGGCCAGGGGGGATCTGGTGTCGGTGAACCCCCGGATCAGGTCGATGACCAGCAGCGCTGGCCGCTGCCCGAAGCCGGTCCGGCCGCCCAAACCTTTGGCTCGGAAATCTGCTCGAAGAGAGTTCACAAAGGCGGTCGCCCGCATTCCGTGACGATCGAGCGATTCGATCATCCGCTAGATCCCCACCCGCATTCCATAGTCTCGCCACCCATAGTTGAGGGGGTCCGGGGTCAGCCCAGCTGTTCCGGCAAAAATTGATGTCGACGGCTTGTCGACCGGATAGTGTTCCACCGCGACGCCCGCGTAGAAGGCGACCTTCTTCCCGCCCGGCCACTCGAATCGTGGACGCTCAGTAATCGGTGAATAGTCGTAAAGCGAGTTGTGCATTAGATTCCAGCTTCCTCTTCGAAGTTGTTTGTATCAGACATCTGGTCTTTCGAGCACGAAAGACCGACGAAGGGTTCTGCTAAAGCGAGATGAACGCACCAACCGCGGCGTTGAACTTTTCGCGCTGGTCACTGAACACGTGATGACCAGCGTTGTTGATGAGATAGAGCGAGCTATCCAGGGTGTTGGCAGCGATCAGATCGAAGAGCCCCTTACCCATCGACACCGGCGCCGATCGATCATTGACTCCCCACACAACCAGCGTCGGCACCGGGATTCCTGCGTCGGCAAGCCGTTCCTGAACCCAGCGCCTGCCCTCGCTGAGGCTAGGCAACCAGTGCTCCTCCGCATTGCGTGCATATCCGGCGACAGCGTCGAGCTGCTTTTCGCTCTCGAGCCACTTTGTGGCGATCCCGATGTAGTCCTCGGGCAGATCTCCCTCATTAACCGCCTGGGCAGCATGATAGTGACGGATCAACTCGGCCGAACCTCCGGGGGCAGTCCTTTCGACTCGCTCGTAGAAGTCCATGTCGGTTCCGACGGGCGGCGCCGGTGCCGCAGTCGCACTGCTGATGATGACCAGCTTCTTTACCATCTCAGGGTACTTCAACGCGAGAAGGACCGCCGTCATGCCGCCGCGCGAGTGACCCACCAGGGTCAGGTTCTTGAGCCCCAACTGAGTTGCAAAGTTCGCAACGTGTTCGGCGACCGCGTCGACAGTCCAGTCTTCGTCATTCAGCGGGAGACCAGTCTCGCCCTGACCGAGTTTGTCGACCGCGAGGACACGGCCGTACTCGCCGAAATCCTCTAGAACGTTGCCCCAGGATTCGATTCCGACCGGTATGAAGAACCCGAAATGCCCCCCATGGATGAGGAGGATCGGATCCTTGTCCTGGCCGTCGTCGAAATAACGCGTCTGAACCCCTTTCACATCGACGGTATGGAACTTCTGGGTGATTGAAGAGCTTGGCACGGATAACGCCTTTCTGTGCACGATAACGATTGAACAATTCATCGCAGTTCGACCCCTACCGACGTGGTAGTTCTGGCCAGTAGAAATCTCTTCTGCGTGTGCCTGAAAGCTACGCGCCTCCGCATCGACTGTCAATAGAAAGGGCCCTTCCGGATTCAGAGTGCATTGATCCGATCCTGAAGCTGTCCGGAGTGGATCAGTGACCGCAAGATGTAGTGCTTGAGGTTGCGGAAGCCCAGGGCGATTCCGCCGGTTGCGTGAAGTACGCGCTGCACGAGGCGACCGGGGACTCGACCGATCTCGTGATGATCGAGCGGTGGGAATCACTCGAGGCGCTCGGCGCGCACAGCAAGGCGCCGGCGCTCGCCGAGCTCGGCAAGGCCCTCGGCCCCCTGCTCGCCGGACCGCTCGACGTGAAGACCTTCACCGCGGTCCCCGCCGGCGATCCCGCCAAGGGCGCGATCTAGGACACCCTAGCCTCTCCGCCCTGATCCGTGGCGGTGTTGCATCCGCGGGCGACGGCATGCTAAACCGTATAACGATCGTTAGATAAGTGATGGGCGCCATGCCGTGCCCGGTCACGTTCGCGACGACACACGGCGCCCGCCTGCGACGTGTCTCGGCCGCGACCGCCGACATCACACTCGAGAGGAACCCATGCCCGTAGCGGCAGTCGTCGACCCCAACCGCCCCACGGTCGGCACGCCCGGAACCGGCGCGTCCGGGTCGGGGCCCGTCGGACCGCTCGCCCCCGTCACCGCCGCCGACCGTGGCTGAGGCAGGCAAGGACGCCGCACCACGGCGGTTCACGATCGACACCGAGGGCGTGGACTGGCGACGGCGCGAACCCGTCCCGCTCCCGCCCACCCTCGTGGCCGCCAAGCGCGCGTTCTACGAGCGCGGCTTCCACGGAACCTCCATCCGCGACATCGCGTCGCGCGCCGGCGTCTCCCTGCCGACCCTCTACTACCACCACGACAACAAGCTCGGCATTCTCGTCGAACTCCTCGAAGCGGCGATGACCTCGGTCCTCGCCTGGGTGGGAGCCGCCATCGAGGCCGGCGACACGCCGTCGGAGAAGCTCTCCAACGCCATCGAATCCATCGTCCTGCACATGACGAGCGACCTCGAACTGGCAAGCGTCGCACACGAATTCCGCCATCTCGCAGCCGACGACCCGCGCCGCGAGAACTACGTCGCGATGCGCACGGAGACCGAGAACATGCTCGCCGAGGTCATCGAGGCGGGCCGCGAGTCGGGCGAGTTCCGGTTCGACGAGGACATCAAGGACGTGCTGCGGTACCTGTTCGGCGCCTGCCAGGCGGTCACGACCTGGTACCGCCCTTCCGGTGCCCGCACCCCCGCCGAGGTCGCCCGGTCCTACGCACTGATCTCGCTGCGTGTCGTGGGCGCGCAGAACGTCGACCACCTCGGCGACACCCAGACCACCGACAACGACTCCAACGACAGCAACCGAAGCCTGAAGGAAAGGAAGCAGCCATGAAACGCGCCATCTTCGAAGAAGAGCACGAAGCCCTCCGGGAAACCGCTCGCCAGTTCCTGATCCGTGAGTGCCTGCCGCACAACGAGGAATGGACCGCAGCGGGCATCGTCGACCGCGAGGTCTACAAGAAGGCCGGCGACGCCGGTCTCCTCGGCTTCAACATCCCCGAGGAGTACGGCGGCGGCGGCGCGATGAACGACTTCCGCTTCAACGCGGTCGTCGTCGAGGAGTTCGCCAAGTTCGACGGCGCATCGCCCGGCCTGAGCCTCCAGAACGACGTCGTCGCACCGTATTTCGTGCACCTCGCCAACGAAGAGCAGAAGAAGCGCTGGATGCCGGGCATCGCCACGGGCGAGACCATCCTCGCCGTCGCGATGACCGAGCCGGGCGCCGGCTCCGACCTCGCCGGCATCAAGACCTCAGCGAAGCTCGAGGGCGACCACTACGTCCTCAACGGCAACAAGACCTTCATCTCCTCGGGCATCAACGCCGACCTCGTGGTGGTCGTCTGCCGCACCAACCCGGATCCCGCGGCCGGTCACAAGGCGTTCTCGCTGCTGGTCGTCGAGCGCGGCATGGAGGGCTTCGAGCGCGGCCGCAAGCTCGACAAGATGGGCCTGCGCGCACAGGACACCGCCGAGCTGCACTTCAACAACGTGCGCGTGCCGGTCGAGAACCTGCTCGGCCAGGAGGGCATGGGCTTCTACCACCTCATGCAGAACCTCCCCTCCGAGCGCCTGTCGATCGGCATCGGCGCCATCGCCGGCGCCCGCGCGGTCTTCGAGGAGACCGTCCAGTACTGCAAGGACCGCAAGGCATTCGGCCGCCCGATCGGCACCTTCCAGGCCAACCGCTTCACCATCGCCGAGATGGCCACCGAGCTCGACATCGCCGAGATCTACATCGACCGCTGCCTACAGGGCGTGCTCGACGGTGAGCTCGACGCCGTCGACGCGTCCAAGAACAAGTGGTGGTGCACCGAGCTCGCCAAGCGCGTCATCGACAGCTGCCTGCAGTTGCACGGCGGCTACGGCTACATGAACGAGTACCGGGTCGCCCGCGCCTACAAGGATGCCCGCATCCAGACGATCTTCGGCGGCACCACCGAGATCATGAAGGACATCGTGGGCAAGAGCCTCGGCTTCTGACCCGCTCTCTCACGGGGTTCACGAAAGGGCCGTCGGTTCACGCGAAATGCGTGGGCCGGCGGCCCTTGTCGTTCAGGAATGCTCCGCTGCCGCCGCCGCGATCTGCTCGACGACCCGCTCGACCACGGTGCGCGACCTGGGCCTCGACAGCGCCTCGTAGACGCGGGCGGCCCGAACCCCTTTGAGTTCCAGGCGTTTCACCGCCGGGTGCCGCACCGCGAAGCGCGGCATCAGAGCGATACCGTGCCCGCCGGCGACGAGCGCCTCGATGGTGGTGAAGTCGAGCATCCGCTGCGTCACCCTCGGCGCGACCCCGGTCACCGCCGAGATCGACTGCAGCACATCGTCGACGGGGAATCCGCCCTCGACGCTGATCCAGTCGTGCTCGGCGAGTTCGGACACCGTGACCCGATCCGACGCGCCCAACGGGCTGTCGAGGGGCACGATGACGTCGACCGGTTCGCGCATCAGCTCGGTGACCCGCACCCGCGAGTGGTTGACCGCGGGAGTCCGCTCGTCGCGGTGGGTCACCACGATGTCGAAGTCCGCGAGCGCCGGCGCGGCGTCGGCATAACCGACGTCGAGGTGGAACGCGTCCACCTCGATTCCCGAGTGCGGCCCGATCGAGGACGCTGGGCAGCAGCAGGGTCGACCCGGACGGGAACATCGCCAGCCGCACGCGGGCCTTGCCCGACCGGTACGACGCCATCTCCTCCTGCGCACGTTCCACCGCTGCGATGACCTCGTCTGCCCGCAGCACCAGGGCATGCCCGGCCTCGGTGAGCCGCAGGCCACGGCCGTCGGGTTCGAACAGCGGCACTCCCGCCTCGTCGGCGAGCACCTTCATCTGCTGCGAGACCGCCGAGGGCGTCATGTGCAGCGCCTCGGCGACCGCGCCGATGGACCCGCGGTCGGCGAACTCGCGCAGCAGACGCAGTCGGCGCACCTCCATGGAGGTCAAGGTACCCGGCGAACCCGCCAGGGGCCCTTTGTGCCAGAACAGCGCTGCGATCGTGCCGCTCGCTCGTGGCGCTGCGATCAGGGGCCGCGCCCGGGCTACGGTGTCGCGCGTTGTCTCCCGAGAGAGTGAGGACCGTGATGACGAGCGAGGCGTCGACCACCCCGCAGACGGCCCGGGTGGGCATGCGGGGCAGTATCGAGCCCTGGTTCAGCGCCTATGCACTCGCCGGGTTGCTCGTGAACGGCATTGTGCCGCTGCTCATCCCGCTGACCGTGACCTCACGGGGCACGGTGGCGGTCGCCGCCGCGCTCGCCGCGTTCTTCGGCGGCCAGCTCTTCGCGCCGGTGATCGGGAAGATCGCCGACCGCACCGGCGGACAGCGGACGATCTTTCTCGGGTCATTCCCCCTGATGGGTGTCGCGGCCATCGGGTTCGGCTTGTCCGACGGACTCCTCGGCTGGTGTGTCGCGGCCGTGGTCGCCGGTGCCACCGCGGGAGCCGTGCAGACCCTGGGCAGCGTGGTCATCACCGAGGGCCATCCGGAGGACGAGTGGGACGAGCGCATCGGATGGTTCCGCTTCGTGTTCGGCATGGGCCAGGTGTCGGGACTGGCGATCGGAGCGGTGTTCGCCGACGGCCATGTCCACACCGGCTGGTACGTCGCAGGTGTCGTGATCGTCTTCGGCACCCTGCTGGGCCGGCTACGCCTCCCCCACCTGGCGTCCGCAGGCTCCGACCCCGCCCGCCCCGACTCCGCACTGCCGACGCCGGGCGGCCTGCGTCGCGAACTGCGGGGACGGTTCGGCCGGTTCCTCGCGTCGTGGTTCCTGGCGATGACCGCCGTACAGACCTTCCTGAACGTGATGCCGCTGGTGATGAAGGACGCCTTCGCCGTGTCGTCGTCGCACACCGCGTCCTGGTACCTGCTGGCCTCGGTCGTCGGAGCCTGCCTGTATCCCGTGTGCGGGCGCCTCGCGGACCGGTACGGCTGCGGTTGGGTCCTGCGCACGGGTCTGCTGATCACGCTGACCGGCCTGGCGGTGATGACGGCCGCCTGGATCTGGCACCCGTCGGGAGACTCCTGGATCGGCATCGCCGGGCTCATACTGGTGGCGTTGGGCTACCCGTTCGACTACATCGGCGCGACCAAGATGGCCGCCGACCTCACCCTCGACGGCCAGGGGTCCGCGATGGGACTGTTCAACAGCGCGGTGGCCGCGGGCGCGATCGTCGGCGCGACGGTCCCGTCGTCCCTCGCCGCGAGGTTCGGCTACGGCTCGCTGCTGCCGCTGGCGGCCGGGCTGATCGTTGCCGCCCTGCTGGTCGGGTGGGGTGTTCTCGCGCGAGAGGCATACAAGCCGGCCTGAGTGCCCGGCCGGGCTGGACCCGCCGGACACAGCGCGGATTCGGAATCAACAGAACGGTCATGGAATGCCGGGGCGTCGGAAATGGTTGTGCCGACCATGGCATCACATGACGTAACCCTGGAAACCTTCGAAGAGACTGTCACGAAGGACGGCATCGTGCTGCTCGACTTCTGGGCGAGCTGGTGCGGTCCGTGCCGCATGTTCGGCCCGGTCTTTGAGAAGGCTTCCGAGGAACATTCCGACATCTTCTTCGGCAAGGTGGACACCGAGGAGCAGCAACAGCTCGCCGGCAGCCTGGGCATCCAGTCGATCCCGACCCTGATGGCGTTCCGCGACGGGATCCTGGTGTTCAACCAGCCGGGCGCGCTGCCCCCGGCCCAGCTCGAGGAACTCATCAGTGCGGTCGAGGGCCTCGACATGGACGACGTGCGCGCCAAGGTCGCCGCCGCTCAGCAACAGTGATGCCGCCGGAGCCGTCGCTGTAGGGCACCCATCTCTGTAGGAGAACTTCAGCAAGGCTTCGATTAAATTCGATTGTCCTTCATCGTCGTGACCTCGACGATGAAGGACATGTCCTCTCGTGACCGGTTGCTCGCGCTCGGCGTGGTGTTCTTGTGGGGACTCAACTTCGTGGCGATCCACCTCGCCCTCGAACACTTCCCTCCCCTGTTCCTCGCCGCCCTGCGCTTCGCCGTCATGGCGCTCCCGGTCATCGCCTTCGTCCGATTCCCGAAGGTCCGCCTGAAGTGGTTCCTGCTGTACGTGGCCGGATTCGGCACCGTGCAGTTCATCTGCCTCTTCCTGGCGATGGACCTCGGGATGCCGGCAGGCCTGGCCTCGTTGGTCCTGCAGACCTCGGCCCCCTTCACCGTCGTCCTCGGCGTGCTGTTCCTCCGTGAGCGGATGACGCTGCTCCAGGTCCTGGGGCTCCTCGTCGCCGTGGCCGGGATGGGCGTCATCGCCTGGGATCGCGCCACCGGCAGCGGCATCGGCGCGGCAGCGCTCATCCCGATCGGGCTGACCGTCCTCGGCGGATTGAGTTGGGCGATCGGCAACATCGGCGGCCGCCTCGCGCAGCCCGACGACTCGTTCCGCATGACCCTGTGGATGGCCGTCGTCGCGGGTCCGCCCCTCTATGTCGTGAGCCTCATCGTCGAGGGCCCGACCGCAGGCATCGACGCCCTCATGACCATCGGCACCGAGACGGGCCTGCGCGCGCTCGGCGGACTGATCTATCTCGCCGTCCTCGGCACGCTGGTGGGCGCGGGCCTGTGGACGCTCCTGCTCAGCCGCAACGACGCCAGCCGCGTCTCCCCGATGTCGCTGTTGGTGCCCGTCGTCGGCATCTCGGCGTCGTTCGTCTTCCTCGACGAGGTACCCACCGTCGGGGAGATCATCGGCGCGACCGTCGTCGTGGTCGGCTGCGCGGTCGGCGTGCCCCTGACCCCCGGTGCTCTCCGCTCCGTGTGTTCCGGTCCTGCGTGCCCCGACTCGGCCGACTGTTCCCCTACTGCGCGGCGGTGACGGCGTCGCGCACGGCCGCGCACATCCGGTCGACGGCCGCCCGCGCGTCGGGGCTGATGAGGGTCATGTTCGCGAAGCCGTGGATCAGCGAGCCCTCGCGCTGCACGGTGACCGGGACACCGGCCTCCTTCAGCCGCTCGGCGTAGGCCAGGCCCTCGTCACGCAGCGGGTCGAAGCCCGCGACGACGACGTGCGCCGGCGCCAGACCGCTCAGGTCGTCGGCCAGCAGCGGCGAGCACCGCGGGTCGGTGCGCTGGGCGAGGTCGGGGACGTAGTGGTCGTAGACCCACGTCATCCGCTCCTCGGTGAGGAAGAAGCCCGACGGGAACTCCCGGCGCGAGGCGCTCTTCTTCGACAGGTCCGTCACCGGGTAGATCAGCAGCTGCAGCAGCGGGGCGATGTCCTCGCCGCGCACCTCGCGCGCCAGCACGGTGGCGAGATTGCCCCCGGCGCTGTCCCCCGAGACGACGATGCGCCGCGGGTCGACGCCCCAGCGCGGCGCCGCGTCGACGACGAATCGCCACGCCGCGACCGCATCCTCCACCGCGGCCGGGAACGGGTTCTCCGGGGCCAGCCGGTATTCGACGGAGACGACGTCGAGGCCGGTGTCGTGCGCCAGGCGACGCACGAAGCCGTCGTGGCTGATGCGGCTGCCGATGACCCAGCCACCGCCGTGGAAGTAGAGGAGGATGCCTCGCGAGGAGGTCTTCGACCGGTACCTCGTGGCCCTCAGTTCGCCACCGGGGCCGTCGAAGACCAGGTCCTCCTCGGCCGCCATGGGCGGGAGGTCCTCGGCGAGGCCTGCGACCGAATCGTCGCTCTGCTTGCGGAACTCGGCGACGTCGTCGTTGCCCAGGTCGACGCCCGGCACGTGCTCGGCGGCCCAGCCCACGGCGAACATCTCGGGGGCGAGTCGCTCGCCGTCGGAGTTGGTGGGGGCCCACCGGCCGGCCAGTGCCAGGACACCCGGCGGGATCTTCGACGCCCCGCGCATGAGGCCGGCCTGGAGTCGAGCGGGCAGGGACAGTGTCTGATGCGTGTCGCGGCTCACATCCGCAGAGCCTACTTGCTGGTCGGCAGCCGGTCAAGTCCCGTGAGGTGGTGTACGACGTCGTCGCGTGATTCCTCGTCGGTGGGTCAGGCGGTCAAGGCCGGTGTCACCTCCTCGGTGTCTTCGGTGACGCTGTCGGTGGGCGTGTCGGTGCGGGAGCGGGCGAGTACGTCGAGTCCGAGGTAGCGGCGGCCTTCGATCCACTCGTCGTGCTGTTCGGCGAGCACCGCTCCGACAAGTCGGATCAGAGCGGTGCGGTCCGGGAAGATACCGACCACGTCGGTCCGACGGCGGATCTCCTTGTTGAGCC
>NZ_JXST01000062.1 GCF_000878195.1 Mycolicibacterium llatzerense
GCCCAAAGGGCTTGCCAAGTGTGAGTCCATCACAGCTGCTGCCAGCCGCCCATCCCGAAACTGCCGACCCTATCGATATCAACAATCACCGGATTACGGCTGAATCGAATACTGAGGGTTACCAGTAGTGGATCAAATCAGCTCTTTCGCAACAGCATTCACGTAATGATAATCACTGTCCGGTCTTGTGGCATCTGGCGGTTTTCACAGTGAAGCTGGCGGTCTTCGGCAATGCGGCTGTTGTCTCCGCCAAGGTGGCGGTGGCTGCGCACGACGTCGACCAGGCGAGAGCGTTTCTGAAAGTTGGTGGCCGCGCGACTGGTGAGCGTCCCGAGTATCCGGAAGGCACTGTCGTCGTCGTGCAAGACCCTGAGGGCAACGAATTCTGCATCGTCCTTACGAATCGCCGAGCTACACCGATAGCTGATACGCGCTAGTACGTTGCAGTGCCGGCTCCTTCCTAACTGAATGCTACGACCGTCAATGTCTCGAAGCTAGAGATTCGGGAGTGATCAGTTTCGGTCTCGTTTAGTCGGTCACCCAAGGCCCGGCGCGCCTTGCCGACTTCACCGACCGCGGCCAAATAGCGGAAGGTCTCAGTGCTGATCTGGCGGCCGTCGACATGTCGGCCGGCACCCCGGTCGTGCGCCAGGCCTGGAGAAACGGCGCGCTCCGTCTCGGCTTGCCCTGACGGGAACTGGCTCGCCAGTCAAATGCCAGGCGTCCAAACGTACGCACTTCAGGCTGCGGCGATCCCGAGGTCGAGCACCGCCCTGCATGAGAGAGGAAATGGTCGTTCCCTGATGCACGTTCTCGTCCTTGCCGGTGGTACCGGAGCCGAGAGGGACGTCTCCCTAGCTTCCGGCAGCGTCGTCGGCCGTACGTTGCGCGACGCCGGGCACGTGGTCACCGTATGCGATCCGGGGTCACCAACACTCGTTGTCAGCATCGACGACCTCCCCCGCAGCGTTCCGTTGCGTTTTCCCTCACCAACGGAGTTGCACGACGCCCATAACGCCTTTCGCGACGGCTTCTTCTCTGAAGTTGCGACAGAGGCTCTCCGTGGTACGGACATAGCGTTCAACTGTCTGCACGGCGGTTACGGCGAAGACGGCCGCCTACACGGCTACCTGGAGATGCTGGGCGTGCCCCATACCGGGGCTCCGTCACAAACCTGCGCCACAGCATGGGACAAGGACCTGTCCAAGAGGCTGGTGTCCTCGGCGGGGATACCCATCGCCACGAGCTGGATGGTGAAACCTGGTGACCGCCGCTCAGATCATCCAAGCCTCACAGCTCGACCGGAACCCGTTGTGGTCAAACCCGTTCACGGCGGCTCGACGCATGGCGTGGTGCTCCTTGGGAACGGACGTCAGGTCTTCGACATCGCAGACCGAAGCGAAACCCTCATCGTCGAGGAGTTCCTTCCTGGACGGGAGATCACCGCAAGTGTCGTGCAGAACGAGCCGCTACCGCTGGTCGAAATCATCGCTCCGCGTGCGATATTCGACTACGAGGCCAAGTATCAGCGCGGGGGCGCAATCGAGACCTGCCCCGCAGAGGTGGACTCCGCGTACGAAACCGTTGTCCAGACCAGTGCGATAGCCGCCGCCACCGCCATCGGATTCAATGAATACTCCTATTGCAGAATCGATTTCCGAGAGAATAGTGACGGCATCCCAACCTTCATCGAGGCCAACTCGTTGCCTGGGTTGACTCTGACCAGCCTCCTTCCTCGGGCTGCCGACGCCGCGGGCCTTTCCTTCGGCGACTTGTGTCAGCGGCTCATCGATATTGCGCTCTAGCGCAGATCCCGTCATGCACCAGCGGCATGCTCACCACCACCCAAGGGCGGCAACACCTATGAACACGACGACCACAAGTCCGCGAACGCCTCAGTCGCAGGTTGTTCCCGCATCGACGACGAATCACCCTCCGTCACAGCCCATGCCGTCCCCGCTCCAGACTGGCACCGCTCGCGTGAAGCGCGGGATGGCCGAAATGCTCAAGGGCGGCGTCATCATGGACGTCGTCACCCCCGAGCAGGCCCGCATCGCCGAGGCCGCGGGCGCCGTCGCGGTGATGGCGCTCGAGCGCGTGCCCGCCGACATCCGCGCTCAGGGCGGCGTGTCGCGGATGAGCGACCCCGACATGATCGAGGGCATCATCGAGGCGGTGACCATTCCGGTCATGGCCAAAGCACGCATCGGACACTTCGTCGAGGCGCAGATCCTGCAGAGCCTCGGCGTCGACTACATCGACGAATCCGAAGTTCTCACCCCGGCCGACTACACCAACCACATCGACAAGTGGAAGTTCACCGTGCCGTTCGTGTGCGGTGCGACCAACCTCGGCGAAGCGGTCCGTCGCATCAGCGAGGGAGCGGCGATGATTCGCTCCAAGGGCGAGGCCGGCACCGGAGACGTCTCCAACGCAACCACGCACATGCGCAAGATCGGCGGCGAGATCCGCCGGTTGACCTCCCTGTCGGAAGACGAGCTGTACGTCGCGGCCAAGGAACTGAAGGCGCCCTACGACTTGGTGGTCGAGGTGGCGCGGGCCGGCAAGCTGCCCGTGACACTGTTCACCGCCGGTGGCATCGCCACCCCGGCCGATGCGGCGATGATGATGCAGCTGGGCGCCGAGGGCGTCTTCGTCGGATCGGGCATCTTCAAGTCGGGCAACCCCGAGGAGCGCGGCGCGGCGATCGTGAAGGCCACCACCTTCTTCGACGACCCGGACGTGCTGGCCAAGGTGTCGCGCGGATTGGGTGAGGCAATGGTCGGAATCAACGTGGAGGACATCGCGCAGCCTCATCGGCTCGCCGAGCGCGGCTGGTAGCGGACCGCCGCCACGTCGAACTCCCCCAGCGAGAAGGTAGCGCGTCGCTGCATCATCGTCGCCTAAATACCCTGGCGGTTGCACTTTTGGCCGCCATATCACGTCCCTGGCGGCCGAAGCTGCTCCGGAACCGCAGGATCCACGACGCGACTGGCGGATCGACGACTCGGGCCCTGCTCGACTGCGCTCAGCCTGACGTTTCCCGGGATTTCACTGGCGTCGGCCCGCGGCTCTGTCAGCTACGGCGGGACGCAATTCACCATCGGGCAGTCCGACATCTTTCTGTCTTCCCGGACATGGCCTTGGGGGTGGGAGCATCACCAGCACCGAAGAACGATCTGCGGTCCACCCGGCCATGTCATCTTGGTAGGCTCTCGACTCTCGTTGGCGTTTTCGACGACGCGTAAAACCCAGTCGGTGGCCCTCGGTCGGCAAGCCAACGCACGAGATCCGCTGTAGAGCCCAATGGCCACCGCGTGACTCAGCCGCCTCCATCGGAGGTCGACGGATGTCCGCTCGGAAGCACACGGCTGCAGCCCTTTCCGCAGACCAGGATCGGAGATGGCAACGTCATGGCGGGCTTGGTGAGTCCATCCGGCACGAACAGCGACGCATCCGTGTACCTCGTAGTACAGTCTGCCGCACACAGTCCAATTTTGGGCAAGCCTAGCGAGACGGGAACCTCACCGTGAACGAGATCGCGGCGCCAGACGACGACGCAGCACCTGCCTTTGATGGCCTACGGGCGATGTTCGTCAACTGCACTTTGAAGAAGTCGCCTGAGCGCAGCCATAGCCAAGGTCTGGCCGACATCAGTCGCGCCCTGTTCGAAAAGCACGGCGTCGCCGTGGACCAGATACGAGCCATCGATCACGACATCGCCACCGGGGTCTATCCAGACATGACAGAGCATGGCTGGGACACCGACGACTGGCCCGCACTCTACGAACGCATCATCGCCGCCGACATCCTCGTCCTCGTCGGGCCGATATGGCTTGGCGACAACAGTTCAGTGATGAAGAGGGTCATCGAGCGACTCTACGGCTGCTCGGGACTATTCAACGACGCTGGGCAGTACGCCTACTACGGACGCGTCGCCGGGTGCCTCATCACCGGTAACGAAGACGGCGTCAAGCACTGCGCGATGAACGTTCTCTACAGCCTGCAGCATCTCGGCTACGTCATTCCGCCACAAGCAGATGCGGGTTGGGTGGGCCCGGCCGGGCCAGGCCCGTCCTACCTCGACGAAGGGTCCGGCGGCCCGGACAACGACTTCACCAACCGCAACACCACCTTCATGACCTACAACCTGATGCACATCGCATCGTTGCTGCGCTCAGCAGGTGGGGTTCCCGCGTACGGCAATCAACGCGCAGAGTGGGATGCCGGTTCCCGATTCGGATTTGCCAACCCCGAGTACCGGTGATTGCAGGCATTGCCTTCAACCCAAGGCGCAGCCCCGCCTCGAAGAGGCGAACGGTTTAGGACTTCAGATCAAAAGGTCTCGATCGTCACAGCACCCCTGCGCACCAGAGCCCGTCGACCCTTGCGATCTACCCCCAGTGTCGGTGTGCGGGCCATTCACGTGTTCACCAAGGTAGACCGCAGTGCCCCTCGGCATAGCCGCCTTCGTGCCGACGGGTGACGTTGCCGGATTACGGGCGATTGACTCCTCGGATCTTCTCGGCCGCAATGCCTTTCACATCGGGAGGCGACCTCGATCATGGCCTCGATCTCATCGACGATGGCGACAGCCACACCACCGAGCGAGTGTCTGTACCCCGTAGTACAGTTCGCGGTACAGAATCGCGAGTACCGCAAACCCAGCGAGGACACGGATGGAGGCGACCGCCATATCAGTCAAACCAAGGCAACGGCAGGCCGTTTCATCCCCACAGCATCGGTTCACAAGCGACCGCGGACGGCGCCAACCACGACCCTCTCAAGTTCACGAACGCCACTCGCTTGCACCCGTCGATCCCAGCCGCCTGATGCCACGCCTCGACGCATACGACATCTCTGCAAAGGAACACTCATGATGATCAGTGCCGCCGCACACCGCAACAGGCGACCGAAACCCTGCGGTAGGTTGGCCGCCGCAGGCCTTTCCGTCATTGCGATGCTCACGCCATTTTCCCCGGCCACCGGGACCGCAGAAGCGGAACCCGACTGTCCGAGTGTTCAGATGATTTTTGCCCGGGGGACGTTTGAACAGCCAGGAGTCGGTGCGACCGGACAAGCCTTCATTGACGCCGTGAGCGACCGCCTAGGCGGCAAGTCCATGGACGTGTACGCGGCGAACTATCCTGCATCGCTCGACTTCAAACACGCAGCCGAAGGCATCATCGACGTGCGCAACAAGGTCCAGTCCATTGCGACTACCTGCCCGAGCACCAAGATCGTCCTCGGGGGTTACTCACAGGGTGCCGCAGTGGTCGGCTACACCCTCGAGGACACGATCCCGATGGACTATGAACTCCCGACCGGCATCACGGGCCCCATGCCCGCGGCGATGGCCGACCACATCGCCGCGGTGACCCTCTTCGGGACCCCAGGAGCCGGTTTCATGGCACTCTTCCAGCGCGACGCACCACCCATCATCATCGGCAATCCCTACCTGGCCAAGACGATCCAGCTCTGCGAAACAGGCGATCCAGTTTGTTCTCCCGGCGGCCGAGATCGCGCAGCGCACAGCGCCTACAAGGACAACGGGATGGCGGTAGAGGCAGCGGAGTTCGCCGTTGGCGCACTGACGCGGACTCCGACCGCTTGAGTGTGCGATCTTTCTGAAATGCAACGCCGAATGAAACAACCGCCATAAGCGAATGTGATACCTAAGTAAAAGCACTACTTCTAGACGATCGTTTATCAGCCGACATGCGGTCGCACCCTCTATAGCTCCGGTGTATCTTTTGCCCTGTATCCAGTCGCAAGTACATTTACATGCGGTTCACGCCCCGCCTAATTCTTACGATATGCCCCACTCGGGCATATTAGACGTATACGGTCCCGAAATTCCACAACGGAAGGAATCACTAATGGCTACGGATATCAAAGTCGTCATGTCTAGATTGTCGAATGCCGAGTCTGCGGTTAGTTCTGTGGGCAATATCGTCGCGCGTTACGGCTTGGCTGGTGTCATCGGGTGGATAGGAATTTTGAAGTTCCATACATACGAGGCGCAGAACATCCAGCCCTTGGTGTCGAATAGTCCCTTCATGGGTTGGATGTATCACTTGCTCAGCGTTGACGCTTTTTCGCTGATGCTGGGTATCGTCGAGATCGTCACCGCCCTACTGTTGGTCGTGAAGCCGTGGTTTCCTGCGATCTCGGTAGCAGGGAGCCTCTTGGCAATTCTGCTCTTCGTGAGCACCCTGACATTTCTTTTCACCACTCCTGGGGTGGGCGAGGCGTCGGCCGGCGGATTCCCGCTCCTGTCGATGACCGGCCAGTTCCTTATCAAGGATATCGTCCTACTAGGGGTCGCGATATTGACGCTCGCAGACGCCCTACAGGCTATCGCCCCGAGTGCGTCGATGACTGCCGATCGTGGAGACACCCGGCACTGACGTACCGGTGCCAACAAATCGCTGCGTGAATAGGTGTACGTACCCAGCACACTGACGCGCTCATCGGGTCCGTTAAAGGAAAGTCAATTGTCATCATACAGAGAAATAGGCGCGACGGGCCACTACGTGAGCATCTCCGCACAATGACTGCCCTTCTGCTTCAGGGCGGCGCGGAGGCACTGTCGAATCAGGTGAACACGGTTCGAGATGCGCCCAACGCCAGGTGTCCAGCTGGGTCGGCACCGGCGCTTGCCGAGCGGTTCGAACGTGAAGCCCTGCCCTATCGTGCCGCGCTCCTCTGCTCGGCCCGGCGACTCACACGCCGGGATGTTGATGCGGAGGATCTGGTTCAGGACACGATGATGAACGCATTCCTGGGATTCGACCGCTTCCAGCCTGGCACAAATCTGAGGGCGTGGCTCTATCGGATCATGCACAACCGCTGGATCAGCTCCCACCGGCTGAAACAACGCCGCCCAGAGACCTTTAGCGTCGATGCAATTGCTGATATCGGGATCGTTGGCATTACTTCTCGTTCGGCACGGTTCGCGCCCTCGGCGGAAGACGAGGCCTTGGACGGTCTGTCCGACCGCCGAATAGAAGAAGCACTGCGTTCGCTGCCGGAGGGCTTTCAGAACGTGCTGTACTACGTTGGCGTCGAGGGTCTCACCTATGCCGACACCGCGATCCTCCTGGGGATTCCACTTGGAACGGTCACTTCCCGCCTATCGCGGAGCCGGATTCGACTGCGCGCACAGCTGGCTGATTGCGCGAACGGTCCAGGAGCCCGGTCACCTCGACGTCCCTCTGGCCTATAGTCGCCGCCACCAGTGGGCATCGGTGTTTGGATCGTAACCCGTTGGTGTCCAGCGCCTTTGGTGGTTGACCTTGCTCTATGCAATCTGCAGCAGGCACACACGTGCCAGGCGGTGGCACGGGTCATCAATTGTCCCGGTGCGGTTCCAACAGAGAGGCCTGCCCCACCGCACTATGTGCGCGCCGCAGCCAGTCATGGGTGGCGGCGTGGGACTGTTCGATCAGCGACGCGGCCTGGGAAAAATCGGTTGGCGCAACGCGAACCGGGCACAGCGGTGGGATCACACGGATGTCGACGGCGCCCTCGAAGCGGTCGACATCGTTGGCGAGCCTCTGGTTGATCGCGATCGTCATTGCGTGCATTGCCAAACCCATCGCGCCTTTGGGTGCAGATCGCAGAGCGCACGCGTAGCCGGTTGGCAACACGTAGATGACGTCGGCGCCGAGTCCCACGGCATGCGACAGCGGGGTGTTGTTGACGACGCCACCATCCATCAGGTCCCGGCCGTCGATACACACCGGCGGGAGGATCGCGGGTATGGCCGCACTTGCGGCGATGGCGTCGGCCGCATCTCCCGACGAGAGCAGCACATCTTCCCCTGACAGCACGTCGGTTGCCACGCAATGAAACGGCGTGGGGGCGTCCTGGAGTAGCTGAAAGCGTAGGTGCTGATCAAGGATGCGTCGTAATCCGTCACCGGATGCGAAGTGTCGGCGTCGCCCGAGGATGCAGAGCACGCTGGTACTCAGGCGGGTGGGAAACACGTCTCGTTTGGACAATGAGTGCCACACACCGATTAGATCCTTGGTTCCGGCGACATCGGGTCGGGCGGCTACCCACGCTCCGTTGAATGCGCCCACCGACGTGCCGACGACCATGTCCGGCGTGACGCCCGCCTCGAACAAACTGAGGAGCATCCCCGCCTGTACGGCGCCCAGGCTCCCCCCTCCGGAAAGCACGAATGCGGTAACCATGATCGTGCGATTATGGACGTCTGGCGAGACGCACGTCGATGTTTCGAGCATCCTGCGGGTCCCAAGCGTTGCTATGTCTGAATCGGTTGTTACGCAGATGTTTTGCTAAATGGAGCCGAAGGTCGCAATCGCGTCTTGCAGACTCATGCCCTGTTGAAGGGCGACCCTGATGTCCCGCTCACGCTCGGTGACCGCCTCTGAACGCTCTAGGACCTGCAGGACATGCTCAGCAGGAATGACCACGACCCCGTCGATGTCGCCGAGGACGAAATCGCCGGGGCTAACGGTCACAGCCTCAACGTTGGCCCCTGGAAGGAGGATCGGCTGGGCCCAGCTTTGCACCTGCCACCGCCCTATCGATTGAACAGGCGTGCGGTAGGTGGAGAAGGTGGCGAAATGTGCCTGCTCGAGCCAGGCTATATCGCGCACTCCGCCGTCCACGAGGGCACCGCGGCAGCCGAGCGTCTGGAGACCCAGAGCTATCAACTCCCCGAAGTAGCAGGCGCCGTGTCCGGACCCCGACCACACCGTGACGTCGCCGTCCTGCACTCCGGCGCATGCCTGCACCTTGAGTTCGTCGGTCGGGGGGCCACCGCTGATCGAATCGCCACTGATCGTGTAAGCCCAGCCTGCCAACTGCATGCCCGAACGCGGCACAAAGTCGGCCGACAGGGCCTGATTGGTTAACCCCATGGAATCCAATACGTCAGAGACGTTGGCGGTTTCGACTAGAAGGAAGCGTTCACGAATCTCGGTTCGGTGTGACGTTGACACTTGTACTCCTGCCTCAAAGATGGCGGCCGCGCCGACAGTGTACGGAGTGGTACAGTATCACGGCAACTGCCGTTCATACTGGAGCGTGGGGCTGGCGTCGTATCCAAACACCGGTATGAAACTCGGACGTCACGACACCGCTGACAGCTCAGATCCTTGGCGAGCCGCGAAAACCATGCGGCCCCGAGGTTTAAGGAGATCCTGCAGATGCAACTCTACGACCGAGGTGTCTCCGCCCTACGCCTTGCACCCCTAGTAAACGTCGGGTACGACGCCGGAGGGGTATATCGCTAGATGGAGCCGCGGATCGACATTCGGCATCTGCGTGCGTTCGTCGCAGTGGCTGAGGCCGGTAGCCTCTCGGCGGGAGCTCGCAGCCTGGACGTGAGCCAACCTGCAGTGTCCCAAAGCCTCGCGGCGCTAGAGGAATCCCTCAATGTGCGGCTGCTCGTGCGGGGGCCAGGCGGGACATCACCAACTCCGGCGGGGGCCGTATTGCTGAGTGAAGCACGCACCTTGATTGGCCGGTTCGAAACGGTCCTAGCCAAGGTGGCGAACATCTCGCCGGATGTCGGCGCTCCATTGCGGATCGCCGTTCCTGCTGAGATGACGATCCAGCCGCTTACCGATGCACTCTCCAAGCTGGCGGCCTCACGCTTTCGCAATACGGTTGTCCAGCTCTCGCAACTGCCCTGTCCTGCTCAACTGGAAGCGCTGAGGAGAGGCACGTTGGATTTAGCGCTTATACGAGAGCGGCCTACTGGTGAGAACCTCGATGTCGCTCTTGTCGCCGAGGAACCCTTGGGTGTCCTGGTAGCCACCGAGCAAGCTCATCGTTTGCGGCTGGGCACGGCTGACCTACGGTTGGACGACTTGGGGAGTCTGCAGTGGCTCGGTTTCCCGAGGTCCGACAGTCCGACATGGCATGACCACATGGTGGCCGTCCTCCGCAATCACGGAATCGGGGCCGGTGCAGAGACTGCTGATGCCAGGGGCCAGGTGCCGGAGGTGAAGCTTGCCCAATTGAGCATGGGTGGGCGGTTCGCGCTGGTTCCGCGTGGGTATCTGCATCAGTTTCCCAGCTCGTTGTTGTGGATGCCGCTGGCTGGCGAGCCGCTCGTGCGACGGACGTGGGCTGGATGGCCGGCCTCGTCGAGACGTCGAGATTTGGCTCTGTTGATCGCGGCAATGGATGGCCCGCACCGCTCGGCGGTGGCAGGCGGGACCGCTGACGGCACGACGTAAACTGAAGCTGTCGGCGCTCGCTAGTCGTTGGGCGGGGCAGGGCGCCATACGCCATGATGGTGACATTGGTTGCCGCCGTTCCGTTTTGCGCGGTACATGGCCATGTCTGCGGCGCCGATCAAGTTTTCCATGGCCTCGTCCAGGACATGGCGGGACAGCGAGTCCAGCGCCACACACGACGTGCCTATGCTGGCCGTGACGGGCATGGGCAGTTCCCTGATCGCCGCACAGATGCGCTGATAGTGCAGCACGTCGCGGTGTGAAGGCGCGACATCGGCAATGAGGAATTCCTCCCCGCCGCTGCGTGCGATGACGGCAGTCGGTGCGGAGGCCGACCGGAGTGCGCCGGCGACCGCCACCAGCGCTCGGTCGCCGGCAGCATGTCCGTGGGTGTCGTTGACAGACTTGAAGTCGTCGAGATCCACCACTGCAATGCGCAGGTATCCGCCTCTCGCGCTCTGGTGATGGGAGAGCAGGCTCGGTATCCGCATGCGGAAGGCGCGCCTGTTCAGAAGTCCGGTCAAGGGGTCGAGATCGGCGGCGGCCAAGTCTCCCTTCACTGTCCGCAGCAGACTGCAAATGGATATCGCCACGGCGAGGTTTGCCTGCAGCACCAAGAACAGGTCGACTGTTGCCAGCGCGATGCGTCCGTCGTCGGCCAGCTCGACGACATGGCTCAGCGCTACCGCCGCGACGACGAGGAAGACACCGAAAACCATGGAAGGCGAGTGGAAGAATGCCACGTAGGCGGCGATGGTGGTGAACGCAATGCATCCCAGAAGTGCCGCCAGATGGTCGGGGTAGGCCAAGCAGGCCAACGCGATTGACCCTGTGGCAATCGCGGCGAACCCCATCGATTGCATTCGAGAGGGCCACCGCAATAGCCATAAGACCGCACCCGCGACTCCTCCGCCCACGGCGAGCCACATCATTGTCTGCGCCGGCTGGTGCTGCGGGCCGCCGGCGCCGATCAGGAGTACCAGCGTTGCCGCTGACATCGCCAGCGAGGTGGCGGCCACGAAGAGACGGGTGATGAGCGTCGCGTTGCGTGCGTGCATGAAGGCGGTGAACCACTCGTAGTGTTCAGCGTCTTTTGGCCCCGTCACCTGCCCACCACTTGTCCGTAACCCTTCTCGCCTATGAGCAGGGCCGGAAACGCAATGCACGCTTTCGTGAATGGTTTGGCAACCCCCGGGTTCGCCAGCTGTATTACCTCCCAGGGAAGTCGACTTCCCAAGACCGAGCGGCCTACTCGGTTGTACGTTCCCGTTGCCGGGCGAGGAGCGGGTTCCAGATCTGGTTGACCGACGGGTGCGGCGCCACCACGTGACGCAGTGTCTCGATCGGCACCTTGGCGACGACGGCGAGGGTGGCCGCTTGGGCGAGTTCGGCGAACTCGGGTCCGACGAAGGTGGCGCCGAGCAGGGTGTCAGTGTCGGCGTCGATGACCAGTTTCGCCCAGGCGTCGAAGCCGTCGCGGAAGATGAGGAGGTCGGGTACGGCTTCCGGGTACCGCGCGGTGCTCGTCGTGACCGTGAATCCGTCTGCGCGCGCCTGGCTTTCGGTTCGTCCCACTTCGACGACCTGTGGGTCGGTGTACACCACCTGGGGAAGGTTGTGCGGGTCGCGGGCGATCAGTTCGTCGTCGGCGAGCTGACGGCCTCGTGCGCGGGCGGCAATGACGTCGGCGACCACGACTGCGTGGTATTGCGACAGATGCGACAAGAGCGCGCGACCGGTGGTGTCGCCCATCGCGTACAGCCAGGCGCCGTCGACTCCGACCGCCTGCAAGTGGTCGTCGACGAGCACGAAGTCTCCGCCACGCAGCCCGACGGTGTCCAAGCCGAGGGCATCGGTGTTGACGACCCGGCCCGCGGCGACGACGACCTCGTCGACCTCGACGGTCTCCTCGCCGACGGTGACGCTGACGGCACCGCCCGCGACCGGTCGGGCCACGCCAGCTGGGTGAGCGTGGAAGCGAAGGTCTACTCCCTTGCGCCGCAACGACTCGGTGACCATTTCGCTGGCGACGGTCTCGGAGTTGCGCAGCAGGGCGCCGCCGCGCGCAAGCAGTGTGACCTTGGAGCCCAGGCCGGCGAGGATGGTGGCGAACTCGACGGCGACGACGCCGCCGCCGATGATCAGGGTTCGTGGTGGCACGTAGGTCATCGCCGCGAGTTCGCGGTTGGTCCAGGGGTGCGCGTCGGCCAGCCCGGGCACGTCGGGGATGGCGGGGCGGGTACCGGTGGCGAGCACGACCGCTTGGCGCGCTCGGATGGTCTCCTCGCGGCCGTCGGGGTGGGTGACGGTGACCTCCCGTTGGCCGGCGAGCCGCCCACGGGCGTGGAACACCGTCAGCCCACTCTGCTGCAACCCAGCGGTGGCGCCGTCATCGTTGAGATGGTCGACGATGGCGTCGCGTTTCGCGAAGACGGCCGCGACGTCGAGCTGGCCCGGCCCGACGGCTTCTCGGGCGCCGGGAACCGCCTTCGCCAGGGCCAGCACCTCGATCGGACGCAGCAGCGACTTGGTGGGATTGCACGCCCAGTAGTGGCATTCGCCGCCGATGAGGCGCTCCTCGATCAAGGCCACGTCGAGGCCTTCGGCGATGAGGTACTGCGCCGCTGAGGCACCACCGGGGCCGCCGCCGATGACGACGACGTCGAATTCTGAATCTTGGGTCATGTCAGCCTCTGTCTTGGTGCTTCAGCGGTATGGATGGACACTTCGGAACGAAGGGTGCGATGCACCGGGCATCGGTCGGCGATGTCGAGCAGCTTGGCGCGTTGGTCGGCGTCGAGCGGGCCGATGAGGGTGATGTCGCGTTCAATCCGGTCGACCATCCCCGTGGCGGTCTCGCATTCGGCGCAATCCTTGGCGTGGATGCGGAAGTGGCGCGAATCGACGACGATGCGTTCCAGCGGCCACTGCTTGCGATCGGCGTACATCCGCACCGTCATCGACGTGCAGGCACCGAGCGCGGCGAGGAGCAAGTCATACGGCGTCGGGCCGGCGTCGTCGCCGACGGGGCGGGGTTCGTCCGCGGTCAGCCGATGCCGACGCGCGCTGATCTGCTGGGTGAGTCTGCCGGGACCGCTCTCGGCGACCCGGACAGCACCCTCGGCCAAATCGTCGACAATCGGTTCGGCGGTCGTCGTGGGGGCCGTTGCGTACTTGCTCGCCCATGCGGCGAGGACGTTTGCCGCGTACTCGGCATCGGCTCGATCGCTGAGAAGATGGTCGGCGCCGTCGAGAGCGACGAACGACTTCGGATGACGGGCAAGGTCGAAGATGATTCGCGCGTTGTCCACCGACACGATCTGGTCTGTTGGGGCATGCATGACGAGCAGCGCGGCGTCGAGGGTGGAAATGCGCTCGCGCTGCGGTTGCATCGCGATGTCGTCGAGGAATTGGCGACGCACGCGAAACGGTCGCCCCCCGATCGACACCGTGGCCTCACCCGATTCGACGACGGGCGTCACGTCGCCGAGCATTCCGACGACATGGAAGGGGTCGGCCGGGGCGCCGATGGTGACGACACCGCGAACCTCGGGAATCTGCGGCGCGGCGGCCAAGACGGCCGCCCCGCCCAACGAATGCCCAATCAGTACCGCCGGGGCACTGAACTGATCACGGAGATAGTTTGCAGCGCAGACCAAGTCCTCGACGTTGGAACTGAAGCCGGTCGCGGCGAAGTCGCCGTCGGACTCCCCCAAGCCGGTGAAGTCGAACCTCAGTACCGCGACACCACGACTCGCCAGCGCACGCGAGATCCGGCCTGCAGCAGAGTTGTCCTTGCCACATGTGAAGCAGTGCGCGAACAAAGCCCACGCTGTCGGGGCGTCACTCGGCATCTCCAGCTTGCCGACCAACTCTCCGCTACTGCCGCGGAAGACCGTTCTGGTTGGGGTGCTCATACGCCTTCCTGGGCTCATGACGACCTTCGGTGAATGTACTACACGGAACAGTTCGTCACGCGATGCCGACCTAACGGACATCCGTCATCGCACGACGCATGCACAGCCCGTTTGACATTCGTCGAGGAATGGCCGTACCGATCCCAGGGATGGAGGTAACCGCATCGTCACAATGTACTGGAGGGTACGCCCGATGACACTCGCCCTGGCGCCCGCCTCCGTCAACGAGTTCGAGTATTCGTTCCACGCCTGGCGACTTGGCAGGCCACTGCTGAAACAACTTTCGGTAGACCAGCATGCGAGCGAGTTGTCATCGACTCAGCGTCTCGCTCTCGTCGACCGGTTCACCGACCCAGTGGATGGCGACCCGGTCACCGTTGCCTGCCTCGACGTGGCGGTCCACGCAGTTGTAGGCGACGTTGAGCTTGCCGTCGGGGAACCACTTCGCGAACGGAGCCTCCGACCAGTCGAGGACCTCGGTGAAGGGTTTCGCCCACGACAAGCGCTCGGCCTGGGTCGCCCAAAACGCCAAGCGGTCGGCTTCGGCCTCGTCGTAGAGGGCGGCGGAGGGCGGATGGACCCCCTCGGTGGGCAGCGCTAGGTTGATCGACAGCGTATCTATGGCGGACGTGGTCATCGAAGTAGATCTTCCTTGGGTACATGCCCGAATAGCGTGCTCTTCTGGCGGGATTGATGGTGTCAGATGAGTTCGACGTCAGGTTCGGGCCACTTGGCGAGGGTGCCGACGAGTTCGACGAAGGCGCGTTCTGGCGGAGTGAGTGCGCGACCGGCTCGTGTCACCAGCGAGACGGTGCGACGTGGAGGTGGCGGCTCGATCGCGAGCACCACCAGCAAACCCGAGGCGCGTTCGCGGGTGATCGCGTGCTCGGAGATGAGGCTCAAACCCAGCCCGGCACATACGGATTCCTTGAGTGTGGCGGGTCCCCACATCTCCCACCGCTCCACGTGCGGCAGGTTCCAAGCCGCCAGAGCCGCTTCCTGCTGTCGGCGAGTCGCCGAGCCAACTTCCCGCAAAATGAACCGCCGATCGGCGATGTCGGCGGGGTTGAGCACCCGTGACCGCAATGGGCAATCTGCCGGCCCGATGAGCTGCATTCGTTCCTCGAACATCGGCGTGGTGGTCAGGCGCTCGTCCTTAGGTTCCTCGGCACACAGTGCCAAGGCGACCTCGTTTTGGAGAAGCCACGCCTCGACCACGTCCTCGTTGCCCACGCGAATTTGGCAGTCGACACCCGGGACCCGCGTCGAGAAATCGGCGACGAGTTGAGGCAGGAGATAGGTGCCCAAGGTGGTGGTGCCCGCCACGGCCAGGCGGCCGGTCTTGAGGCCTTGCAGTTGTGCCACTTGACCTTCCAAGCGCTCGAGTACGGAGAACACCTCGCGAGCGTGTTGAAGAACCACCTCGCCGGCATAGGTAGCTCGCGCTCCGCGGCTGGTCCGTTGGACCAGTTGCACTCCGAGTGAATTCTCAAGTGCTCGAACGTGGCTCGACACAGACGACTGGCTCATGAACAAGCGTTTGGCCGCACCGGAGAATCCACCGCAGTCGACCACCGCGGCGAAGATTTCGAGCTGGTTAAGCGAGATCATGCCGTCGCCCTCTCCGCTGCTGGGACATCGCCGCAACCTTCGTCAGTTTGCCATCCGTCCCCGGTGTCCCGAGTAAGACTCAGACGAGACGCCGAGAACGGCGACGGTCAGCGGCGGACCGTCAAGGCGAGAAGGCAACTGCACGTGCACACTCCGGCTACCACGGGGAAGATCAACGCGGTGTTGCCCGTGATGTCCATCATGTGCCCGATCAAGGGCTCGGCAACCCCGGCGAAGATGTAACCGAAGAAGTTGACCACACCGATCGCCGTACCGGCCATCGCCTTGCCGGCAATGTCGGTGCTGAGCGCCCAGAACGTCGAATGCGGTCCGTAGACGAAGAACCCGAGCAAGAACATCAGCCCCATTTCGGGCAGGATCGGCAGTGCCAGGAGGTACATCGCCACGGCGGTCACGGCACCGAGGCCCATGAACAACGCGATGGGATAATCCCGCCGAGACTTGAAGATCCGGTCGGAGAGTTGGCCGTTGACCAGCGCCCCCAGCGCCATGCCGACGGGTAGAGCCACCGAGACCCACAGTGGGCTGATCTTCGAGCCGTCTGACTTCCAGTCGCTACCGAGCAGGTACACCGGGACCCAGATCAGCAACCCGTACCGTGCAGCATTGTTGAACCCCAGGGCCGAACCCGTCACCCAGACCTTCGGATTCCGGAGCATCAGTTTGTAGCGATCCACGGACTTGACGCCACGTGTCTGACCGGCCGAATCCAAGTGCTGACTGGGTTGGTCTTGATCGGCCTCCCAGGAGGGCGGGGGCTTGATCTTGGCTTGGCGGGGGTTGTCGCGCGCGATGATGAAGAACACGACACCGCCGACCAGCATCAGCAGCACGGGGATCCGGAAGATCCATCGCCAGTCGAGATCGAAGACCTCGACCACCAACGTCGAGGTCACGAACGCGAGCACGGAGGCAAGGCCGGCGGCGAAGTTGTAGAAGCCGAAGCTCTTGCCGCGTTCATGGGTGCTCCACCAGCCTGAGATGACCTTGCCACCCGACGGGAATCCCATTGCCTGGACGAACCCGTTGGCACCCCACAGCGCACCGAGGGATCGTGGGCCCACCGAGAAACTGGTGAACCAGTTGAACAAGGTGGACAGAACGGCACCGAGGGCCATCACGCGGCGGCCGCCGAACTTGTCGGCAAGGTTGCCGTTGACGATCTGGCCGACCGCGTAGCACCACAGCATTGCGCCACTGATGGCGCCCAAGGTGGACTTGCTCAGACCGAGCTCTGCTTGTATTCCCGGGATGGCGAACCCGAAAGTTTGTCTGCCCGTGTAGAAAAACAGATAGCAGAACATCGTGGCGAGCAACATCCGCCACTTGTATTTGGCGAACTCCTGCTCGGTGACTTCACGGAGAGACGATGAATCACTGACGAAGAGATCTGACGGGGCGCGTCGTTGCGAGTTTGTCATTTCCAGACCTCAGACTTCTCAAGACACGCGAGCAGCCGAGGCGCGATCGCGACCGTGCTTGGCCACGTTGGCAACGAGAGTCGTTGCGACCCAGAAAGCGTCGTAGTTGTGCACGTACGCGGTGTCTCCGAACGGCTCGTCGAGCGGCGCGGGCCTCGGCAAGGCACGGTTGACGATGAACGGGATCTGCAACTCTCCCAATGCTCCGTGTGAGCGAAGCGGGGCGTCCAAACCGCTGAGGTCATGCCACGCCTCATAGCGTCCAACCGCCGTCCCCGCAGCTGAAAGCAAGATGACGTCCCCGATGCGGTCGGCGGGCAAGCTGTACAGGGCAGCCGCCTCCTCGCGCTCGAGAACTTGCTCGACACCGTCGATGGTGCGCAGGCCCTCGACGACGTCCTTCACGGGGGCGTCGTTCGGGAGGTAGATGCTCGCGAACGAACCGAGCGCGCCGTGATGCACGGTGTAGGGATCAGTGATCGGCAGGATCACCCGAACCCCGTTCTCCGCGTCGGGAGCAGCACCCGCCGGGTGGCCCAGGATCCGACGCACCTCGTCCTCGACGTAGATGACGTTTGCCGTGCCACTCGCGTCGGTCTTCGCGCTCATCCCGTGGTCCGCGGTGATGACGACGACGGCACCGAGTGCGTCGAGCTTGGCCGCATAGTCGTCGATCATGGCGTAGAAGTCGTTCGCGACGTCGGACCCGGGGGCGTTCTTGTGCTGAATGTAGTCGGTCAGCGACAGGTACATCAGGTCGGCGCCCCGCGTCTGCAGGATGGCCACGCCGGCAGCCAGCGTGAACTCGCTCAGTTCCGCGGAGTACACGCTGGGCAGCGGCATGCCCACCAGGTCGAGCACGTCGGTGATGCCGTTGCTAGACACCGTCGCCGTGTCCGCCCTCTCGGCGGAGAAGCAGATTCCGTTCCTCGACGGCGCCATGAACTGGATGGCGTCACCGCTGAGGCTGGGACCCTCTTCGACCAGTCCGGCGCCCAGCAGACGGCGCAGCTTGTCCTTCGCCGTCACGACCACCACGTCCAGGCCGGCCTCGTTGGCCGCGGCGAAAACCGTCGGTGCCCGCAGGTACTTCTTGTCGTTCATCAGCACTTCTTCGCCCGTCTGAGTGTCGAAGATGTAGTTGCCGCAGATGCCGTGGGCAACGGGCGGGCGACCCGTGGCGATCGACAGGTTGTTCGGGTTGGTCAGTGCCGGCATGGCGCAGTGGGCCGCCCACGTGCTGCTCGACTCGCCGTCGAGAATGCCGCTCAACCAAGGCATCTTGCCCGCTGCCATGGCTTCGACGTGGTAGTCGGGTTCGCTGCCGTCGATGCAGATGACGACCACGGGCTTGTCGTGCAGGACGTAGGTTCGCTCGTTGACGGAGAAATTCTTGGGCTTCACGGAGAACTCCTGGCTAGTGGGTTTCGTAACTCGGCATAGCCATGGTGTGCGTGACGCCCGCCACGCAGAACCCCCAGAATGCCGATCGCTGACATCGCCGATGGCGATAACCTTCGTGGTAGACGGTGATCGCGGGCGACGGCGTGGTAGCTATCCGGCGGACACGCTCGGGTGCTCCGAGACCAGCGTGGTGGCCACCCAGAAGGCGTCGCAGTGTGTACGTAGGCGGTCTGACCGTAGGTCTCGGCGGCCCCCTCTCGGATGTGGACGGCCTGCACCTCATCCAGGGAACGATCCAGGGAACGCAGTCGATCGATGACCGAATCCCGATTCGTCGACGGGGGAGACAGATGCTTGGGAACGAACCGAGTGCGCCGTGCTGCACGGTGTGGGGATCGGTGATCGGCAGGATCATGCGGACGCCTTCCGCACCACCCTCATGGGCGCCCTCGAGAAGGCGAGGATGCGGCGGAACTCGTCGTCGAAACGCACCGCGCCAGACGGCCTTCATGGCCTCGCGATCGCCGGCTTGGGGCGCCCTCACGCCGGGGTGGTGAACATGAAGCTGAGCGTCGTGACGACCATCCCGATTGCCATCACACTGCCCACGATGGACGGCGACCAGCGCGGCGGCTGCCACTTCGACGACACCCGGCACGGCTTAGATGGCCGTCACCGAGAAGACGTTCTGGACCCAGCTCATTAGCGGGCTGCTCGTCATGAGCGGCAGCATCGATTTGGCGTCATAAGTGGAGAACTTCAGGGCACCGATCCATGCAATGGCAAACGCGAGTGCGCACCGCACCGCGACTTGCCCCACCGGAGACGCGACGGGTGAGCGATACAGGCGAGATATGACATCGCCCAAAGACATTGGCTTCTTCCGCCGCTGGGTGAACCGCTTCCGGAACGGGAGTGCCTCCGATGGGGCGCGGCGTTACACGACCGCGGCGACAGGTCGCCCTTTGGGCTGCAGCGGAAACGCCCAGCCGTGTAACGGATGCCAACCACCCCGGCACTCACCCACGTCTGATCATCGTGTGGCGCCCGTGGCTGCCAAAGTCAGTGTGCGCCGAGGCCTCGGATAATGAAATCGGTGAGTTTGTCGAGGTATTCGGGCTCGATCTCACCGTCTCGCACCAGGAGTCGCCAGTAAATCGGCGCGGGGAACAAGTCCAGAGCAAATTCGAGGTCGACGTCGGGGTCAAGTTCGCCGCGCGCGATCGCTCGATCGAGAAGGATCCGCCCGCGTGCCCGGCGCGGCTGCCCGATCATGCCCTCGACGAAGTCGCCCAACTCGGGATTGCGGCCCATTTCCGCTACCAGGTCGGCAAGGATCCGAGAGAACTGCGGATGAGACAGCCAGTGCGTCAGTGATTCCAGGGATTGACGCACATCCCCTGCGAGGGAGCCGGTATCCGGGATCTCGGCCCGGCCCACGCTGAAGTCGGCGACCACAGCCAACGTCATGTTCAGCTTCGAGGGCCAGCGTCGATAGAGCGCGCTCTTGCCGACCCCGGCGCGTTTCGCGACCGCCTCCATCGACAGTCGGGCATAACCCCGCTCCGCCAACTCGGCAAGGACCGCCTCGGTGATGGCCTTGGTGATCCCGGGCTGCAGCACAGCTGCACCGGTAGGCGTGCGACGGGTCATCACCGGAGTCTAGCGAATGGACGATACTGGCCCGACCGGCGTAAGTTCAGTAGGACGGTCCCGTATCGTCCACAACGTCGGGAGAGTTTCATGGTGACGAAGTCCGAGCAGCTGCAGCGCGCATTTTCTAGGCCAACACATGAATAGGGTGCTGATCACCGGCGCCACCGGAACGACGGGCAGCCGGGTTGCCGCCGATCTAGCGGAGCGTGGCGTGGCAACACGACTCGCGACGAGGACACCACAGTCGACTGGGCAGATTCAGTTCATTTGGGAGGACCGCGACACGTATAAGGCTGCCTTGCAAGGTATTTCGGCGATCTACCTCATCGCTCCCATGGGAGTTGCCGATCCGGTTCCCCTGGTACAGACCTTCCTCGACGAGGCCCTCGATCAGGGGGTGCGGCGCGTCGTGGCGCTCAGTTCGTCCGCAGTGCCCGAGGGGACGCCGGGGCTCGGCGCCGTCCACCATCTCGTCAAGACGGCCATGCCGGAATGGACAGTGCTGCAGCCGTCATGGTTCATGCAGAACTTCACCGGCGATCACCTCGTCGCTCGGGGAGTGCGAGACGGTGAGATCGTCACCGCCACCGGCGACGGCAAAGTGGCGTTCGTCGATGCAGCGGATATCGCGGCGGTCGCCGGGTGTGCCCTGTCCGATGACCGCGCGCACAACACCGAGCATCTCCTGACCGGCCCCAAGGCGCTCAGTTACACCGATGCCGCCGCGATCCTCTCCCAACAGACCGGCCGTACCATTCGGCATCGATCCGTATCGGCGCACGAAGCTGCTCGGCGTATCGCCGCCCATGGAATCCCCGCAGAGTTTGCACAGGTGCTCGCTGCCATGGACGTGGCGATCAGTGCCGGCGCCGAAGACCGCGTCAACGACACCGTCGAGCGGGTCACGGGCCGACCCGCTCGCACCTTCACGGTCTTCGCCTCGGAGGAAATCCAGTGAAGCAACCTCCCTTTGGCGAACCCGTGAATGAATCGGCCACCCCCCCTGCCGCCCGCAGCGCGTCGGCACCATCGCATCACCGGCACGCACGTGCGGCGATCGTCAACACCGCCGCCGCGACGATGTACCACCACGGCATCGCGGCGACCTCGACCGGCGACGTCGCCCGCGCCTCCGGCGCCGAGCCCAAGGAGCTCCATCGCCACTTCCGCGACAAGACCGAACTAGTCCAAGCGGTCATCGACCGCGAACTCGCCGTCGTCCTCGACGGCCAAGACACCACCGAGGCGATCACGTCCTGGGAGGGTCTAGACAGATGGGTGTCACGCGTCGTGGACGCACAACCGGCCGAAGACCGTCCGTTCGCATGTCCCCTCGGGACCCTCGCAACCGACCTGAAGCACTCCCAGGAATACCGACCAGCCCTCGCCGCTGCATTCCGCATCTGGGAGGGACATCTCGCTGCCGGCCTGCGCCGCATTCAGCAGCGCGGTGAACTGGACTCCGACGCCAACCCAGACCGCCTCGCCGCCAGCCTCGTCGCGGCCCTGCAGGGCGGATTCCTGCTGGCCTCGGTCCACGGCCGGATCGAGATCATGCGCGACGTGCTCGACGACGCCGTCGCGGCCCTGCGCCGCTACCAGGTATAAGCCAAGATCCGCAGCACACGTTCAAGAGTCAGCCGAAGGGCACGACACACTTTGGAGTGAACGCTGCGATCTCCTCACAGCCAGATGTACTCTGCAGTACAACTTTCACGTCGGCGCCCCCATGAGCACACCCACACGCGTGACCCGCGAAGGAGCTTCCCATGCCAGTGATCAACAGCGGGTTTGGTGGTCGTCGCGGGGCCAGCGACGCACGGTTGCCACCGGGCCAAACGCTCGTCGACGACTGGCCGGTCCTCACGGCCGGCCTGACGCCCGACATCGAGGCGCACGAATGGACGTTCACCATCACGACCGAGACAGGCACCGAGCACGGATGGGATTGGAACACGCTCCAGAACGCGGGCGTAGAGGACATCGTCACCGACATCCACTGCGTCACCCACTGGTCGAAGCTCGACATGGCCTGGCGCGGAGTGCCCCTGGACCGGCTGTTCGAGGACGTCGAGACCTCCTGCGACTACGTCATGGTCCGAAGCCACGGCGGTTACACCACCAACCTGCCCCTCGACGATCTCCTCGAAGGCCAATCGTGGATCGCCACCGAGGCAGAGGGCGAGCCCTTGACTGCCGAACATGGCGGACCCGCACGTCTCCTCGTGCCCCACCTCTACTTCTGGAAGAGCGCCAAGTGGGTCCGCGAGATACGGATGATGCCCAACGACGACCCCGGGTTCTGGGAACAGAACGGATATCACCTCCGCGGTGATCCGTGGCGCGAGGAACGTTACTGGTGAGGTCTCCGATCCGGGCGAGCTGGCACGTCGGACGCGTCGCCAGCCGCCGTCGAGAGACCGCGTCGGCGGTCCGTCTCGAGCTGGACGTGCCGACCTGGCCGGGAAACCCCGCCGGTTCCCACCTCGACGTCCGCCTCACCGCCCCGGACGGCTATCAGGCGACCCGGTCCTACTCGGTCGCGTCGTCGGGCGAGACGACTCGAGTCATCCTGGCGATCGACGAACTCCCCTCGGGTGAAGTCTCGCCATACCTCGTCCACCAGCTCGCGGAAGGCGACGAGCTCGAGGTGCACGGCCCCCTGGGACGGTACTTCGTCTGGATCCCAACCGAACTCGACCGTTCCCCGGTTCAGCTCATTGCCGGCGGATCCGGCGTGGTCCCGCTGTTCGCGATGGCCGTGGCGCGTGAGCACGAGACCGTCGATGCCGAGTTCCGCCTGTTGTACTCGGTCCGGACGCCCGAAGACGTCTTCTTCGCCGAGGAGCTCTCGGCGCTGTCGAAGACCACCGTCGACGTCGTGCACACGCGGACATCTCCCCCAGGATCGCCACGTGCGCCCGGGCGACTGACTCCGGAGTCGGTCGCCGATCTCGTCTTTCCTGCCACGGCGACACCGCGCATCTTCCTTTGCGGACCGACACCTTTCGTCGAGACGATCGCCGGTTGGCTTCTCCAACTCGGCCACGACCCCACCCGGATACGCACGGAACGCTTCGGAGGCAGCGGATGACCCACCTCGACGGAAACGCGCTCGCCGGGCTCTTCGCCGACACTGTCGGCATCGAAATCACCGCCGCAATCGGACGATGCGGAAGCTGTCATCTCGTCTTCGAACTCGCACGGGCCAACGCCTTCGTGACCGCCATCGGGGCAGTCCTGCGATGCGCGCATTGCCAGGGCGTGCTCGCCGTCATCGTCCAAAAGCCGCAGGAGGTGCTCGTCAACCTCTCGGGGCTGGCGCACATCGCGATCGCACGGCCGTAGCTCCTGCCACAGCCCGCAAGCGACGATCAGTCGACTGTCGTCTCGTTGACTGCGGTAACCAAACGTTTCGGTCGTCGGGCCCAGCTGCACGTCGATGGTGGCGTGATCCCCCAGCATCCGACGAGGGTCAACCGGCTGGCGGAGTTTCCGTCCCAGCACCAACGCGCCGAGCGGTGCTCAGGTCTGAGTCATGCGGGCGTCCAGGCGCGGAGAAACGCGAGCACCTTGGCGGTGGGCATCTCACAGGCGCGTAGGTGGTCGGCCGCGCCGGTGCGGTACACGTTCGCGCTGATCAGGTCGGTGCCGCCGAGCTCTTCGGCGAAGATCGTAATACTTCGCCCACCTGCCCGGGTGGTGCGGGCCAATCCGTATGTTCGCCCGTTGTAGATCGCACGCGTCCAACCCTCTGGCACTCTTTCGACGAGGGCCGGCAGACTTGCCGACCGGTCGCCCGGCGCCGCCCGATCGGGGGCTTGCTGAGTCAACGCTCGGTCCCGTGTGCGTCGTCAGCACTTTCTCGCGCAATCGCGGTGCGGTGGAATGCGTCGTCGCGTCGGATCTGGTGCGCGGTTTCGAGCACTTCGTCGATGTCGGCCTCCGGGATGAACACGGCCCCCGACGAGTCACAGAAAACGTACTGTCCAGGATGCACACCGACTCCTCCGATGACGACGGGGACGTTCGCTTGGAACGGCGTGACCGCGCCTCCACCCCAGGCGACAGCCTCTCCCGAGCACCAGGCCGCATACGGTTCTTCGGCCAGTTCGTCGAAGTCACGGAGACGACCGTCGGTGAGCACCCCCGCGAGGCCGGCGTTGGTGAGTCGAGAGAGTTTCGTCCCTCCAGCAAGTGACACATCGGGGTATCCGTTGCTGGCCATTACCAGGACAGTGTGTTCGGGATTGGTCGCGGCGCCCTGCACCGCTTGATGGAACAGTCGGCCGAAGTTGAACTCGTCCGGGCCGAGTCTCTCGGCGCACGTGGGGAAGAACGAGATCGTGACGACTCGGCCGAACAGGCGGCGTGTGGGCACGGGGCTCACGAGCCCGGTGACGTGTGCTCGGTGTCGATGCGCTCGTCCCAGCGCGTCCGTCACTTCAGCGCATGCGAGGCCCTCGGTGGCAAGTGCACGATGCGCATCCGCCTCTATATGCGAGCGACCTCCACTAGGTGTCTCCATCGGCCCTCCTCCACTCGTTGTCTCCATCGGCTCTTTTCCACTCGTCCGCACCTGCTTCCGAACACTTTTAGACGCTCGATGCTTACGTCGACACTCGACAGATCGTGACCCCACAGACCGCCTTTGATTTCATGGCCTGAGACTGCCGAGGCGGAGTGCCTGGAACTTGAGAAACGTCAGTCGCAGGTACACCGCGATCGACGGCCGACCTTCGGGCATCGAATACTTCGCGCAGGGTGTGAAGAAGACGGGGATCATCGAGCAGTGCGCCCACCCGGCCC
>NZ_JXST01000063.1 GCF_000878195.1 Mycolicibacterium llatzerense
GTTTCGCTGTGGGGGTTACCGCGAACAAGCTGCTGTGCGATGCCGAGATTGCGCCTGACGGCAGCGTGGTGGTGATTGAAGATGTTGGCGCCAACGGTCTTTCGGGTGTCTACGTGCACGAGGATGTCGGCGGCGATGGTGGTACCGCCCGGGCGCTGTGGGTGCATACGATGGACATCCACGAGTGCGACCTCGCCGGCAAGTTGGTGCGGGTAAGGGTGTACTCGGGCTCGGACAGTCGTGGGCTCGGCGTGCCGGCGTTCGACGGGCAGCTCGACATCGCCAGTGGGGTCATGGCTTTGGGTGATCGCCATAATCGCACTCGTCAATTGCTGTTCGGCACACCGAAAATCGTCCGGGTCAGCGTTTTTCTCGGCAGCGAGATCGAGACCATCCAGTTCAGCGATTCCGAGAGTCGTTATCCCGTGTCGGGCACGGGTGAAGTCAATGTGCTGCTGCATGGCGAAACCGGGTTCGTTCAAGCGCTCGGATACCCGATGCCGCGGTGGAGCTGGCTTCAGCGATTGCGACGTCGAGGTCGCGACAGGACCCCGCGGACGCACGTAGAGGTGGGTCCGCCGGTGCCGACCCGCTGTGCCGGCGAAGAACCAGTGCCGGCCTGGAGTGGCGTCGCCCTGTGAACGGAGCTGGAGCCGAAGTCGGTCGCGTCATGCCAGTGCTGAATCGCAGTCGCGCGTACCCGCCACACTTTGCCGCATTGCCGTTGAATTCTGCTGCAGTGCAACCAGTTCCGGCGGTACGTCCGCTCTACTGGTGGGCGCGGGCATTGCAGCAGCAAGGCTGTCTACTCCAGGCGGTGTCCTACAGCTCGAGCGAACCGGCGGCGGTGGTGACTGTGCGGCTGCCATCTCGCCGCGTGGTTCACGTCCGTTGCACTGGCGACGACCTGGCTGAGTCGACTGATCTGCCAAGTGTGCTCGCTGCGGCAATATGTCAGCTCAGCAGTGGCGATTGGGCCGACGACACCAACCGCATGCTCGCGCTGCTGCAGAACCTGCGTCTGTTGATTCAGCCCCAGCCTGCGGCCCGAAACTCGGCGCACATTTCGGGCTTGATCAGCCAACCAGCCCGCCCGGTGCGGGTGGCGTACTGGTGGGCCGAGGCGCTGCAGGCCCGCGGCTGGCGCCTGTCAGCGCTGGGGGAGCCGATGGCGCGGAGCGGCTTCATTGCCGAAATCCCGGAAGGGCCAGGCGAATCCGTGTTGGCGATCTACCCGCGGGATATCCCTGACGACGGGACAGAGGCGAGCGCACTGGCGAATTCTCTGCGGCGACTCACTTTCGAGCAGCGGCGATACCTCGCACGGCTGATTTCTCATGCGGGCTAGAACGGCTGCCGATCGATACGGACTGCAGCTGTTCGAAGGTCGCAAACGGCCCGAAGGCCGTCTGTGCCGCAGCATTGCGGGCCACGTCAGCGCTTGTTGACGAAGCCGGCATCCACCGGCAGCGTCACGCCGGTGATGTAGCGTCCGGCGTCCGACACCAGCCAGGCCACCGTGTTGGCGATGTCCTCGGCGTCGAGGACCTGCACCGGCAACGCGTTCGTCATGTCCGGTCCGGCCTTCGTCTCTGCCGTCAACTGGCTCAACCACTTCCGGGTGAAGTCGTTGTCGATCATCGGGGTGTCCACGCCGGCCGGATGGATCGAGTTGACCCGGATGTTCTGCGAGGCGAGCAGATTCGCGTACACCCGCATCAGGCCGACCATGCCGTGCTTGGCAGCGGCGTAGCCCACCGACCCGGCCATCGGCGAGGCCAGCCCGACCAGACCCGCGACGGAACTGATCAGCACGATCGAGCCGCCGTTGCCGGCCTTGACCATGGGGCGCATGGCCACGTCGAGGGTGTGGAAGACGCCGGTCAGGTTGACGTCGATGACGTCCTGCCAGGCGTCTTCGCCCGCCATGGGTGCGATGCCCGCATTGGCGATGACGATGTCCAGCCGGCCGCCGAGCTCCTCGACGCCGGCCTTGAGCGCAGATTTCAGCGCGTCGCGGTCGCGGACGTCGGCCTGGCCGGCGACGATCCGGGCCCCGTTCTCCTCGACCAGCTTGACCGTCGCGGCCAGATCATCGGGAGTGGCCATGGGGTAGGGGACCGACGCGATCTGGTCGCACAGGTCGACGGCGATGATGTCGGCACCCATCGACGACAGTTTCACCGCATGCGCACGGCCCTGGCCACGGGCCGCACCGGTGATGAAGGCAACCTTGCCGCTGAGCTCACCCACGGTCACTTACCCCGCAACTGGCCCTTGGCGGGATCGCCGGCGACGACGGGGGCGAGCATCTTGATGTCGGGTGCGCCGTCGAGGTGCTCGCCGATGGCGCCGAACAGCTTGCCGATGGCCGGGGCGGTGCTGTGGGTCTTGAGGGCGTCCGCGTCGGCCCACTGCTCGACGAAGACGAACGTGCCGCCGTCGGCCTCGTGCAGCGAGTAGAGCTCACAGCCCGGTTCCGCGTGGACGGTGTCGACCGCCTCGACGCACGCGGCGCGGACCTGATCGACGGACTCGGGCTTGGCCTTCATGGTGGCGACGACAACGACCGGCATGGACGAACTCCTCGATAGATAGCTGAACTAGACAGGTGTCCACGTTAGCTCGGAGCTCTGGGCGGGTGTGACGTGGCTCCCACAGGTAGGTGACCAGCAGATATGCGGCCGAGGTCGTGACCTAAGCGTTACGTGTGTGGCAGATGGTGCAGATGGGGAGAATGCGACTAGGCTGGCAGCCATGGCGAGTAAGACCGCAACGAGCTCAGCTAACCGGGCCAAGGCCGGGTCGGCGAATCGTGGCGCAGCCGGTTCGGGGGCGCGTTCATCGAAGTCAGGCAGTGCAAAGTCGAGCCGGCCGGCACGTCCGCCGGCCCCGAAATCGCCCGCTCGTAAGCCGGCCCGCAAACCGGCACCCCATCCATCTCCGGTCGCTACCGCCGGTGCTGCAGTGGGTCGTGGCGCCCGCGCGGGCTGGTTGATGCTCGCGAAGGGCGCTGGAACCACTGCCCGCAGCGTCGGCCGCGCCCGGGAACTCGAGCCCGGACACCGCCGCGACGGCATCGCGCTGGCGCTGCTGGGCGTCGCGTTCCTGCTCGCGGCGAGCTCCTGGTTCGATGCGGCTCGACCGGTCGGTGCGTGGATCGACTACGGCGTCCGCACGGTCATCGGATCCGCGGTCGTCGTGCTGCCGGTCCTGCTGCTGGCGCTGGCCGTCACGCTGATGCGGACCCATCCGAACCCCGACGCGCGGCCGCGGCTGATCCTCGGCGCCGCCATGATCGGGCTGCCGGTGCTGGGCCTGTGGCACGTCTGGGCCGGTGCGCCCACCGAGCCGGGGGAGCGCCGCGGCGCCGCCGGGTTCGTCGGCTTCGTCATCGGCGGGCCGCTGTCCGACGGGCTGACCGTCTGGATCGCCACTCCGTTGCTCATCATGGGCGTGCTGTTCGGCCTGCTGCTGGTCACCGGCACGACCATCCGGGAACTGCCGGACACGTTGCGCTACATGGTCTCCGGTCGCCTGCACGGCGACCATGACGACGAGTACGACGCTCCGGCCGGCTATGTCGACGATTTCGCCGATGATTTCTCCGACGGCTACTACGACGACCCGACCTATTCGCGGGACGAGCCTGAAGCCTGGCCCGGTTCGGAGCAGACCACCGCGGCCATGACGCGGCCACTGGGCCGCACGCCGATGGACAACTACCCGGTCGAGCCCGCAGCCGACGAAGCGCCGACCGCGCCCGAGCCGGCGGCCAAGCCGTCGCGCCGCCGCAAGGCCCAGAACGTCGCGGACCCGGTGCCCACCAAGGCCAAGGCCCTGGAACAGGCCGCCGACAAGAACAAGGACGACGGCCTGACGCTCGACCGCGTCATCGAGGGCGACTACACGCTGCCCCCGCTGGAGCTGCTGGCCGACGGCGACCCACCGAAGCGGGTCGGCCGCGACAACGATCGCATCATGAACGCGATCACCGAAGTGATGCAGCAGTTCAAGATCGACGCCACCGTCGTCGGTTTCCAGCGCGGCCCGACCGTCACCCGTTACGAGATCGAACTCGGGCCCGGTGTGCGCGTCGAGCGGTTCACCCAGCTGCAGCGCAACCTCGCCTACGCGGTGGCCAACGAGCACATCCGCCTGTTGGCGCCGATCCCCGGCAAGTCCGCGGTCGGCGTCGAGGTCCCCAACAGCGACCGGGAGATGGTGCGGCTCAAGGACGTGCTGAACGCACCGTCCACCCGCAAGGATCACCACCCGATGGTGTTCGGTATCGGCAAGGACGTCGAAGGCCACTTCATCAGCTACAACCTGGCCAAGATGCCGCACCTGCTGGTGGCCGGCTCCACAGGTTCGGGTAAGTCGAGCTTCATCAACTCCATGCTGGTGTCGCTGCTGCAGCGGGCCACGCCGGACGAGGTCCGGATGATCCTGGTCGACCCGAAGATGGTGGAATTCCCGCCGTACCAAGGCATTCCGCACCTCATCACGCCCGTGATCATCGACCCGAAGAAGGCCGCCGCCGCGCTGGCCTGGTTGGTCGAGGAGATGGAGCAGCGCTACCAGGACATGAGCGCCAGCGGTGTCCGGCACATCGACGACTTCAATAAGAAGGTGCGCTCGGGCGAGATCACCGCTCCGCTGGGCAGCGAGCGGGTCTACAAGACCTACCCGTACATCCTGTGCGTCGTCGACGAGCTGGCCGACCTGATGATGCAGGCGCCGCGCGACGTCGAGGACGCGATCGTCCGCATCACCCAGAAGGCCCGTGCGGCGGGCATCCACCTGGTGCTGGCGACCCAGCAGCCGGTGGTCTCGGTGGTCACCGGTCTCATCAAGGCAAATGTGCCGTCCCGCATGGCATTCGGCGTGACCAACGCGACCAACTCGCGCGTCATCCTCGATCAGATCGGCGCCGAGAAGCTCACCGGCAAGGGTGACGCACTGTTCCAGCCGTCCGAAGCGCCCAAGCCCATCCGGGTGCAGGGCGCCTACGTCAGCGACGACGAAATCCAGGCCGTCGTCGCCTTCACCAAACAGCAGGCCCAGCCCGAGTTCATCGACGGCGTCACGGTCAAGACCGTCGAGAAGCGCGATATAGACAGCGACATCGGCGACGACATGGACGTCTTCCTGCAGGCCGTGGAGCTGGTTGTGTCGAGCCAGTTCGGGTCGACCTCGATGCTGCAGCGCAAGCTGCGCGTCGGGTTCGCCAAGGCCGGCCGCCTCATGGACCTGATGGAGACGCGCGGCATCGTCGGACCGTCCGAGGGCTCCAAGGCCCGCGAGGTGCTGGTCAAGCCCGACGAACTGGCCGGCACCCTGATGCTGATCCAGGGTGGCTCCGATGCCAACGGATCGACGGGTGACGACCCCGGGTTCTGACCGGTGTTACCGGGATCACATCACTGCGGGCCGGCGGTGCGGATAACAACGACGATTGGTGGCAGGCGGCGCCGACTGTGGGAGGCTTAGGTCTCCTAAGGAGGCTTTGCCGTGGTTGACATTTCGCCCGCCGAAGAGCTCGATGCTGAGTTCGAGTCCGGCGGCCGCAGCTGGCCTGCGCTGACGGCGTTCACCGACGTCGGATTCCGCAAGACGACCGCTCACCAGCTGGTTCCGGTGCTGTACGTGCTGGCCATCGCAGGTGCGCTGGTGTCGTATCTGTTCGGCGCCGTGCTCGCGTTCGAGTCGTCGGCGTTGCTCGGCCTGTTCTGGCTGGTGATTGCCGGACCCGTCGGGTGCGTCGCGATCGTGCTGGTGGCGCGGCTGATGCTCGAGTCGCTGCTGGCGGTCCTGGCGATGGGTCGGCAGGTCGATGAGGCCAACGAGCTGGTGCTCGAGATCGCCGAGCTGGTGATCGGGATCTCGGACAAGGTCGAGGTGATCCCGACGTTGCCGTTCGGCCGCGGTGGGCGCTCCCGTCGGCGGGCAGCGATCATGGACATCCGCGACCGTGTCGTCGCCCGGAAGTCTGCCGAGTAGGCGCTACAGCGTGACCAGCATCCGGGTGTTGCCCAGGGTGTTCGGCTTGACGTAGGACAGGTCCAGGAACTCCGCCACACCGGTGTCGTACGACCGGCACATCTCCTCGTACACCTCGGCGGTGACGGGCGTGCCCTCGATCTCGACGAAGCCGTGCTTGCTGAAGAAGTCGATCTCGAAGGTCAGCACGAAGACGCGCTGCAGCTCAAGCTCCCGGGCCACGTCGAGCAGCCGTGCCACCACCGCGTGCCCGACGCCCATCCCGCGCACCTTGGGATGGGCCGCGACGGTACGTACCTCGCCGAGGTCGGCCCACAGCACGTGCAACGCACCACAGCCGACGATCTCGCCATCGAGGTCGGCCACCCAGAATTCCTGGACCGCCTCGTAGAGGGTCACCAGGTTCTTCTCGAGCAGGATCTTTCCCGCGTAGATGTCGACGAGGGCCTTGATACCGGGGACGTCGGACGTCCGGGCGCGGCGAACCACCAGCCCTGTGGTGGTGGGTTTCGGTGCGTCGCTCACACGTGGAGGGTATCGGCTGCGTATCGCCCGGTAGGTGACCGGATATCCTGTGTCGGTGACAGGCCAGTCAGATACCGATCCGCGCGCCTCGCGTGCCGGCGTGGCGAACATCGCCAATCTGCTGACCGGCCTGCGTATCGTGCTGGTGCCGGTGTTCCTGGCGGCCCTGTTCGCCGGCGATGGGCACGAAACCCGTTGGCGGATTGCGGCTTTCGTCGTGTTCGCGGTGGCCGTCATCACCGATCGGTTCGACGGCGAGATCGCCCGCAGCTTCGACATGGTCACCGAGTTCGGCAAGCTGGCCGACCCCATTGCGGACAAGGCCCTGATCGGGGCCGCGCTGATCGGGCTGTCGATGCTCGGCGACCTGCCCTGGTGGATCACCGTCGTGATCCTGACCCGTGAGCTTGCGGTGACACTGTTGCGCTTCGCGGTGATCCGGCGCGGCGTCATCCCCGCCAGCCGTGGCGGCAAGCTCAAGACGCTGGTGCAGGCGGTGGCGATCGGTTTGTTCGTCCTGCCACTGCATGCCTGGCCCGCCCCGTGGCTGACCGCTGCCTGGGTCTTCATGTGGGCCGCGGTGGTGCTGACCGTGCTGACGGGCATCGACTACGTCGTCTCCGCGTTTCGTCGCCCCTGAATCGCCGCATCGGGAACCAAAGCGGTGCGTCGCCGCGTTGGTGCCTACAAGACCGTGTAGAACGGGTGGTCCGGCCGGGCTGCGCGGCTGTTACTCAGGCTGAAGGGGAAACGCGATGACGACATTGTTGCGTGAGGTGATCGGCGACGTGCTGCGCCAGGCCCGTACCGGTCAGGGACGCACACTGCGCGAGGTGTCCGACGGTGCACGGGTGAGCCTGGGCTACCTGTCCGAGGTGGAGCGGGGCCGCAAGGAACCGTCGAGCGAACTGCTCGGTGCCATCTGCGGTGCCCTGGAGGTACCGCTGTCGCAGGTGCTGGCCGATGCCGCCGAGCAGATGCTGCACACCGAGCGCGCCGAGGCTGACCGCACGGTGGCCAACATCGACGTCGCGACCAAGGTCGTCATTCCTCAGCATCTCGCCATGGCAGTTGCTTGAATCGTCGCAGCCCGACCGACGGCTAACTCGCCGCACCGCAATAGTGCATGCGGGCTGCGTCTTGCTGTCCATACCTACTAGGTTGGCTGTAGACGCGCTGCCACCTACGCGGCCGGCAACCTGATAACCGATCCCGAATCACGAACGACACGAAGGCGGACCGATCTCATGGCCAATCCCTTTGTCAAGGCCTGGAAGTACCTCATGGCGCTGTTCAGCTCCAAGGTCGACGAGTACGCCGACCCGAAGGTGCAGATTCAGCAGGCGATCGAAGAGGCCCAGCGCCAGCACCAGGGCCTGACGCAGCAGGCGGCCTCGGTCATCGGCAACCAGCGTCAGCTCGAGATGCGCCTGAACCGGCAGCTCGCCGACATCGAGAAGCTGCAGGCCAACGTCCGCCAGGCCCTGACCCTGGCCGACCAGGCCACCGGCGCCGGTGACGTCGCCAAGGCCACCGAGTACAACAACGCCGCCGAGGCCTTCGCAGCCCAGCTGGTGACCGCCGAGCAGAGCGTCGAGGACCTCAAGGCGCTGCACGACCAGTCGCTGCAGGCCGCCACGCAGGCCAAGAAGGCCGTCGAGCAGAACGCCATGGTGCTGCAGCAGAAGATCGCCGAGCGCACCAAGCTGCTGTCGCAGCTCGAGCAGGCCAAGATGCAGGAGCAGGTCAGCGCCTCGCTGCGCTCCATGACCGAGATCGCCGCGCCGGGCAACACCCCGAGCCTCGACGAGGTGCGCGACAAGATCGAGCGTCGCTACGCCAACGCCATGGGTTCGGCCGAGCTGGCTCAGAACTCGGTGCAGGGCCGCATGATGGAGGTCCAGCAGGCCAGCGTGCAGATGGCCGGGCATTCGCGCCTGGAGCAGATCCGTGCCTCGATGCAGGGCAACTCCCTGCCGTCCGGCGGTGCCGCAGCGCCTGCCACTCCCGCAGCTCCGGCAGCCAACCCGGCGCCGGAGAACCCGCTGTCGCAGTAAATTTCGAGATGTGAGGGGGCAGCGGTGAACGCCCAGTCGTCCGGCCGCCCAGGGGAGACCCGGGGCTGGCAGGCGGTCCTGCAACGCAGCATCGACACCGCCGCCGAATTGTCCGACGTGGTGGCCCAGCGCCTCGGTGCGGCGGCCGATCCACGCGCCAGGCTGCTGCGCAAGCGGCGCTGGGCGGTGCGGCTGGGCTGGCTGTTCGCCAGCGCCAGCGCCTTCTGGATCGGGTTGACGGCGCTGCTGGCCGCGTGGAGCACCCCGTTCTGGGTGCTGATCATCACCGGCCCCATCGCCGGTGGTGCCGCGTTCCTGGCCACCCTGTGCTTCCTGCGTTACCGATGGCTGCGCCGCGAACCGTTGCCGCCGCCGCGGTCCTCGCGGCTGCTGCCGCCCAGGGGCTCGGCGGCGCGCCGTCCGATGGAGACGCTGGCGTCGGCCGAGCGCGGGTTGTACGCACTGCTGAGCGTCATCCAGCGGGGCCAGTTGCTGCCCGCCGCCGAGATCGCCGAAGTGACCGCCGCGGCCAACGTGTCGGCCGCGGCGCTGGCCGGTACGGCCGGGGAAGTGGTCGCGATGGAACGGGCGGCCGGTTCGGTGCCGCAGTCCCGCGGGCATCTGGCGCCGACCATCAAGTCCTACACGGCCCAGCTCGATGCGGGCGTGCGGCAGTACGCCGACATCGCCACCGCGGCAGCGCAATTGGTGTCAGCGGCGAACAGCGGGGCGGGGTCGGCGCGGTCGATGTCCGAGCAGCGTTACCGCAGTGAACTCGTCGCGGCGACCGACCGGCTCAGCGCCTGGGCGCAGGCATTCGATGAACTCGGACGCCTGCGTCACGCCTGACGGTCAGATCGTGGTGGAGCTGCCCGAGCCGTCATCGGACCGGCGGCCGTACCGCTCCTCGTAGGCCGCGTGAATGTGGGCGTTCTTCTGGCGCAGCGACTCTTCGAGCAGCTTCGGGTCGATGCCGTGCTTGACCAGCATGTGCCGGCGCCAGATCTTGTTCAGCGCGTGCGAGAAGTAGATCACCGGAATCAGGATGGGCACCGTCGCGCTGAGCCTGATGATCAGGTCCGAGCCGCCCGTGATGCCGAGCAGCTCGGGCAGGAACCAGATCGGGATCAGGATCAGGAACGCCGGCACGAACATGCGGATGACCACCCGCAGGGTCGCGCCCTGGCCGATGAGATCCTCGGTCACCCAAGCCTGCATCGAGTCGGGCAGCCGGCCGCCGTAGCTGTACTTGATGTACTGCCAGGCGCTGGGCTTCGGGCGATTCTCGTTGGCCATGGTGGCCGATTTTACCGGTGGCTACATAGTCGGCCGCAGGGCCGGGATGGCGGCGCCGACCAGACCGCGCACCGTGGCCTTGACCATGTCGAACATGTCGAAGTAGTCACGCCACAGCGTGATCCGGCCGTCGTGCACCTCGAACACGCCGCACACCCAGAACTGCAGGCGTACAGGTCCGATTACCAGCGCATCGGTGCGCTCGTTGAGCACGGTGGAACCCTCTCCGACGAGGCGGTGGAACTTCACCTCGAAACTGACCGGGCTCTTCTTCATGGGGCGGAACAGCTTCATGGCGCGGGCGCGGCCATGAATGGTCGGCAGCCCGACGTTCTCGTAGACGAGGTTGTCGTCGAGCAGGCTGTCCGCCGTCTCCATGTCCTCTGCCTGCAGGGCGTAGAGGAACGTTTCGACGATCTCGGCATTGGTCTGGGTCACTGCCGGTGTGGTCTGTGTCATAGGTTCACCGTAGCCGCGCGACGATCAAGCGGCGAGGGACGAGCCGCGTTGAGGAGTGCGGCCATTGGCTGTAGCCGCGCGACGATCAAGCGGCGAGGGACGAGCCGCGTTGAGGAGTGCGGCCATCAGGCCCAGTGCGCCTGCCCGGCGGTGCCCAGGTGCTGGTGTGACAGGGTGACCCGATGCATGTCGCCGTGGTTGCCGGGCCTGATCCCGGCCATGCCTTTCCGGCGATCGCCCTGTGCCTTCGGTTTCAGGCGGCCGGCGACCACCCGGTGCTGCTGACCGGCCGGCACTGGCTCGACACCGCCCGGGCGGCCGGCGTCGACGCGCGGGAACTGCTCGGGCTCGACCCTGAGCACGGCGACGACGACCTCGACTCGGGCGCCAAGATTCATGAGCGTGCCGCGCGGATGGCGGTGCTCAATGTGCCCCTGCTGCGTGAGCTGGCGCCCGATCTGGTGGTGTCGGACGTCATCACGGTGTGCGGCGGCATGGCCGCTGAATTGCTGGGCCTGCCGTGGGTCGAGCTGACTCCGCACCCGCTGTATCTGCCGTCGAAGGGGTTGCCGCCGTTGGGCAGTGGCCTGGCGCCGGGTGTCGGCCTGCGCGGCCGGCTGCGGGACGCGACGCTACGGTTCTTCACGTCGCGCTCGATCCGCGAGGGGGACCGGCAGCGATCCACGGCGCGCGTCGGAATCGGCTTGCCCGCAACCGATCCCGGGCCGGCGCGGCGGTTGATCGCGACCCTGCCCGAGCTCGAGCTGCCCCGACCGGATTGGCCGGCCGAAGCCGTCGTCGTGGGGCCGCTGCATTTCGAGCCGACGACAGCGGTGCTGGACATACCGCCGGGCTCGGGCCCGGTTGTCGTCGTGGCGCCGTCGACGGCCACCACCGGGATGCAGGGTCTCGATGAGCTCGCGCTGGCGGCGCTGATCCCCGGACAGACCCTGCCCGACGGTGCCCGCGTCGTCGTCTCGCGGCTGCGTGGTGCTGACGCGCCGGTGCCGCCGTGGGCCGCGGTCGGGCTCGGCCGCCAGGACGAACTGCTGAAGCAGGCCGACGTGATGATCTGCGGCAGCGGCCACGGCATCGTGTCCAAGACGCTGCTGGCCGGAGTGCCGCTGGTGGTGGTGCCCGGTGGCGGAGACCAGTGGGAGATCGCCAATCGGATTGTGCGACAAGGCAGTGGCGAGCTGATCCGGCCGTTGACCGCGGAGTCGCTGGCGGCGACCGTCGGCCGGGTGTTGTCGACGCCGTCCTATCGGGACGCGGCCGGGCGCGCAGGCGCCAGCGGAGCGGACGTCGCCGACCCGGTGGCCGTGTGCCGGGCGGCGCTGGGCGTCGGCGCTGAGTAGGTTGGTGCGGTGCGACTGACCGAATTCACCCTGCTGATCGAAGACCAGTTCGGTACGGCGCGCGGTGCTGCGTTGGTGAACGACCACGTGCTGGCGGTCCTCGGTGGCCGCACCCCGGCTCAGGCGATCGAAGCCGGCGTCGATCCCCGCGACGTCTGGCGGGCCCTGTGCGCGGACTTCGACGTCCCGCGCGATCAGTGGTGAGCGGCGCTTTTTAGTCCTGCGGCACTGCTCGCGCTTCGGTGTTTGTTGGCCGACGACATGGTGTTCGCCGGGCCTGCCCCGATAGCGTCGCTGGTGAACCTCACGATGGAAGGACGACTTCACGCCGATGAACGCGACCATTGCTGTAGTCACCGGGGCCGGCCGGGGGATCGGCCTGGCCATCGCGAAAGCCCTTGCCGCCCAAGGGCACCGCGTCTTGATCACCGACGTCGACGGGGATGCCGCGCAGCGTGCCGCCGAGACCGTCGGGCGCGGGGCGTGGGGCGTGGCCCAGGACGTGCGCGACGTCGCGGGTCACCAGGGGATCGCGGCGCTCGCCGCCGAACAGGGTCGGATCGCGGTGTGGGTCAACAACGCGGGAGTGCTGCACGCGGGCAACAGCTGGGAACAGCCCGCCGAGCACGTCGTCCAGACCCTCGATGTCAACGTCCGCGGGATGATGGCCGGCTGCATGGCGGCGGTCAATGCCATGGGTGCGCGCGGCGGCGTCATCCTCAACATTGCCTCGATCTCGGCGCTGACGCCGGTGCCCGGACTGGCGGTCTATGCCGCCAGCAAGGCCGCCGTGCTGTCGTACACCACGTCGTTGCAGGGCGAATTGCAGACCGCCGGCCTGCCGATCCGGGCCCGCGCGCTGTGCCCCGACGTGGTGAACACCGAGATGGTCACCGCCACGACCCACGACCCCGGAGCGGCCCTGCTGTTTTCGGGTCCCAAGCCGCTGGTCGCCGATGACGTGGCGGCCGCAGCCATGGAGTTGATGGACTCCCACCAGATTTTCCGCGTGGTGCCGCGCTGGCGCGGCGTGATCGCGCGCAGTACCGACGTGGCGCCGGCCGCCGGTTTGCGCGCCCTGTCCCTGATGAGGACGTTGGGCCTGCGGCGCCAGCGTTCTCTGTGACTGCCGCCGACTTCGGGCCATCCTGGGTGTTGCGGGAAATCACTCGCCGCGCCCTCGGTCATTGATCGGCGTGTCTGCTTGCAGTCGAACACCTGTTCGCTAGTCTGATCCCAGTTCGCGGAACTTGTCGGTGGCCTCATCTAGCGTCACGGCCAACCGATCGGAAACCCGATCAACGGACATCCACGAGGACGGAGATCACCCATGGCAGCACAGGCCCCAGATCGCGAGAAGGCACTCGAACTCGCGCTGGCACAGATCGACAAGAACTTCGGCAAGGGCTCGGTGATGCGGCTGGGAGACGAGACCCGCCAACCGATTTCGGTCATCCCGACCGGGTCCATCGCACTGGATGTCGCCCTCGGCATCGGTGGTCTGCCGCGCGGCCGCGTCGTCGAGATCTACGGCCCGGAATCCTCGGGTAAGACGACGGTCGCCCTGCATGCGGTGGCCAACGCTCAGGCCGCCGGTGGCATCGCGGCGTTCATCGACGCCGAGCACGCGCTGGACCCCGACTACGCCCAGAAGCTCGGCGTCGACACCGACGCGCTGCTGGTCTCTCAGCCCGACACCGGTGAGCAGGCCCTGGAGATCGCCGACATGCTGGTGCGTTCCGGCGCCATCGACATCCTGGTCATCGACTCGGTCGCCGCACTGGTGCCGCGCGCCGAGATCGAGGGCGAGATGGGTGACAGCCACGTCGGTCTGCAGGCCCGCCTGATGAGCCAGGCGCTGCGCAAGATGACCGGCGCACTGAACAACTCCGGCACCACTGCCATCTTCATCAATCAGCTGCGCGAGAAGATCGGCGTGATGTTCGGTTCGCCCGAAACCACCACCGGTGGTAAGGCTTTGAAGTTCTACGCCTCGGTGCGTATCGATGTGCGCCGGATCGAGACGCTCAAGGACGGTACCGATGCGGTCGGTAACCGTACCCGGGCCAAGATCGTCAAGAACAAGGTCGCGCCGCCGTTCAAGCAGGCCGAATTCGACATCCTCTACGGCAAGGGCATCTCCAAGGAGGGCTCGCTCATCGACATGGGTGTCGAGCACGGCTTCATCCGTAAGTCCGGTTCGTGGTTCACCTACGACGGCGAACAGCTGGGGCAGGGCAAGGAGAACGCCCGCAACTACCTGCTGCAGAACCCGGATGCCGCCAACGAGATCGAGAAGAAGATCAAAGAGAAGCTCGGTATCGGTGCGGTGGTGACCGATGGTGCGGCCGATGACGTCCTTCCCGCCCCGGTCGACTTCTGAGGCTGAGCCGGCGCAGCCGCAGCGGCGTGAGGAGCAGGCGCGGGACGTGTGTCTGCGTCTGCTCACCACCCGGGCGCGCAGCCGGGCTGAACTCGAAACTCAGCTGACCAAGCGTGGCTTCCCCGAGGACATCAGCGCCCGGGTGCTGGACCGGCTCACCGAGGTAGGTCTGGTAGACGACGCGGCATTCGCCGAGCAGTGGGTGCGCGAACGTCGCACCAACGCGGGAAAAGGCAAGCGCGCCTTGGCCTCTGAGTTGCGGACCAAGGGCATCGACGCCGACGTGATCGCCGAGACGCTCGACAGCGTCGACGCGGGAGAGTGGCGGGTGCGCGCCGAGGAACTCGTCGCCACCAAGTTGCGGCGGGAAAGCCTCGACGACGAGCTGAAGGTGACTCGGCGGCTGGTCGCGATGCTGGCACGTCGCGGCTACAGCCAGGGCATGGCCTTCGATGTGGTCAACACCCAGCTCACGCAGGAGCGTCAGCGCCGCACGGTTTAGTCCTTGGATGAGCCCTTGGGCTCAGGGTGCTTGACCTTGGGCGGCGACAGCTTGGGCACCGAGAACTTCGGGACGGAGAATTTCGGCACCGAGAACTTGGGTGCGGAGAATTTCGGCGGCGAGAACTGGCCGGCCGGCGGGTGCACGACGTTATCGGTCGTTGCGTCCGGAAGTTGCGTGGGCTGCTTGGGCGACTTCGGGGGCTTGGGTAGCTTCGGGATGAACGTCGAGACGATCGAATCCTGTTGCACTGTTGGCTTTTTCGGGGTCACCGGAGTCTTCGGGATGACTGGAGTGTTCGGGATGTCGATGGCGGCCGTTGGCTTCGCGGCGGTCATCATGACGGGCAGCGGGGTGTGCAGTGCGTTATGGGTGAACTGTTCCACCGCCGTGATCACCGCCCGGGCGAAGTCCGCCATCTGCTGCGTGACGTTGAGGCCGAATGTGGTGGTGTCGACCACGAATTGCTGACCAGGCCCCGTGTTGAACGGCGGGAACGCGGACAGTGTGGTCGCTCGGAACTGGAGCTGGAAGACCGCGATGTCCTGGGCGAACCCGATCAGGTCGCGGCCGGCTTCGAACTCGATGTCGGCGACCGTGCTCAGGGCTTGTGCGGTGGCGGTGAGTGGCGGCGTGCCATTGCCGATGGCCGCCACGAAACTCCCCGGCACTTGCGCCTGGCGTTGGACTAGTGCGGCACCGGTGGTGACCCAATCGACGAACAGCCCGACGTTGAACACCACCTGCTGATTGAGCAGATCGAGCGGTAGTGGCAGCGGCTGCGCTGTCAGCGAGATGCCCGGTTCGGTCAGAACGGGCACCGACGGGATGGTGGCGCGCCCTGGTGCCGGCGCCATCGTGAGCACCAAACACGCGGTGCACAGTGCCGCGACGGTGTGGGTTGGAGCTGGAACTGCACGAACCGCGACACTCATGACGCCTCCCGGGATCGAGTGAACCTCCAACTAGGGACACGACGTGCGTGCCCGCAGGGTTCACCGGGAGACGAACCCTGCGGGTGGGTCGGTCCGGCGTCAGATCACGAAGCCGCCGTCGATGTTCCAGGTGACACCCGTGACGAACCCCGACTCGGGGTGGGCCAGGTAGGCCACGGCACTCGCGATATCGCGGGGCTGTCCGTACTGGCCGACCGCGATGAGCGGGCGCAGCTCGTCGGCGAAGTCGCCGGTGTCGGGGTTCATGTCGGTGGCGACCGGCCCCGGCTGGATGGTGTTGACGGTGATGCCGCGGGGGCCGAGCTCGCGCACCAGGCCTCGCGTCAGCCCGGCGACCGCGGCCTTGGTGAGGGCATACACCGAGAAGCCGGCGGTCGGCACCCGGTCGGCATTCACGGAGCCGATGGTGATGATCCGGCCCCCGGCGCCCAGGTGCGGCACGGCGCGCTGAATGGCGGCGAACACGGCCTTCACATTGATCGCCAGCATCCGGTCGAAGTCCTCCAGCGGGAACGACTCGATCGGTGCTCCCTGCGCGACGCCGGCGTTGTTGACCAGGATGTCCAGTCCGCCGAGTCGCTCGACGGCTTCGTCCACCGCGGCGGCGACGGCCAGCGCGTCGGCGCTGTCGGCTTTGATGGCGGCCACCTTGGCGCCGGCCGCCTCGAGTTCGTCGACCAGGTCCTGAGCGGCATCAGGCGAGGACTGGTAGGTGAACGCGACCGCCGCGCCGTCCGCCGCGAGCCTGCGCACGGTCGCGGCGCCGATGCCGCGGGAACCGCCGGTGACCAGTGCGCGTCGCCCGGTGAGTGGGGCTTCCGAAGTGGTGCTCATGAGTTCTCCCCGTCGTGGAATGATTCTTTCGAACCGATCGGTTACTAAGTACGTTCAGCACAAGCCGCTACGGCAGGGTGGCATTCCGGACTGTGGCCCGGATCACATCGGGAGGGTTGATGGCGATCGGCAGACCGCGCACGTTCGACCCGGAGCGCGTCCTGGACACCGCGATGCGGTTGTTCTGGGAGCGCGGCTATGACGGGGTGTCCATCAGTGATCTCACGACGGCGACCGGTGTCAACCGCCGCAGCCTCTATGACGAATACGGTTCCAAGGCCGAGCTCTTCCGCGCCGCGGTGCGGCGATACCAGGCCGGTCCCGGCAGCTACGTTGAACGCGCGCTGGTCCTGCCCACCGCGTGGGATACCGCGTACGCCATGGTGCACGGCGCTGTCGACGGGTCCTCTGGGGCGGCGGGTCCGCGCGGATGCCTGCTGGTGCAGAGCGCCCTGGCCGCAGGCGACGAAGCGGCCGAGTTGCACGCCGAGCTGGCCCAGCTGCGCGAAGACGGAATCGCGGAACTGGCCGAACGTTTCACGGCTGCCCAGCTGATGGGCGAACTGCCCGGGGCGGACCCACAGCTGGTGGCGCGCTGGATCGTCGCCGTCAGTCAGGGCCTGGCGGTCCAGGCCAACGGCGGCGTCGAGCGCGACGAACTGCACGCGGTGGCCGATCAGGCGCTCCGCGCCTGGCCCGGAGCGCCTCAGACCGGCGGGGTACCCGGCGCATCCTCCTGAATACCGGTGTTCACCGGCAGCGGATCCGGGGTACGCCGCGACTGCCGCAGCCGCGCTTCCAGGCGGGTCGCCAGCGCCGACAGCGCGAAGTTGAGGCTGATCATCAGCACCGCGATCACGATCAGCGCGGGGATGTAATTGCTGTACGCCGAACCGATGTTCGTACCCTGGCGGACCATCTCGACGAATGTGATCTGGTAGCCGATCGCGGTGTCCTTGAGCACCACCACCATCTGCGACACCAGCACCGGCAGCATCGACGTCACGGCCTGGGGGAGCAGGATCAGCCGCAACGTCTGACTGGGCCGCAGGCCCAGCGCCACGGCGGCCTCACGCTGCCCGCGGGGCAGCGCGTACACGCCGGCCCGCACGATCTCCGCGATGACCGCGCCGTTGTACAGCGTCAGTCCCGTGATCACGCCGGCCAGCGCCAGCTGACGCGACGGGAAGACGTCGTACAGCGCGAACAGGAAATACGCGAACAACATCATGATCAGCACCGGGACGGCCCGGAAGAACTCGACGAAGACCGAGCACACCCACCGCACCGCGCGGGCCTCCGACAACCGCCCCATGCCCAGTGCCAGACCCAGCACGAGCGCCAGCACGATCGACACCACCGCCGCCGTCAAGGTGCCGACGGCACCGGGCAGCACGTACGTCGTCCACAGGTTCGCGGTCAGGAACGGGTGCCACTTCGCTTCGGTCAGTTGGCCTTTGGACTCGAACTGCCACAGCACCCAGCCGGCCATCGCGATGATCACCGCGACGATGAGGGCGGCGAACAGCAGGTTGCGCCGCTGCGCCCGCGGCCCCGGGGCGTCGTAGAGGACGGACGATGTACTCATTACCGCACCACCGCGTATCGCTTACCCAACCAACCGAACAACAGTCCCAACGGCAATGTCAGGACCACGAAACCAGCGGCGAAGATCGAGCCGACCGCCAGCAGCGCCGCGGTGTTCTCGATCATCTCCTTCATCAGCAGCGCCGCCTCGGCCACGCCGATGGCCGACGCGATCGTGGTGTTCTTCACCAAGGCGATCAGCACTGAACCCAGCGGGTTGATCACCGCGCGAAAGGCCTGCGGCAGCAGGATCAACCGCAGGTTCTGCCCGAAGCTCAGCCCCAGTGAGCGGGCGGCCTCGGCCTGTCCCAGCGGCACGGTGTTGATGCCCGAGCGCAATGTCTCGCACACGAATGACGCGGTGTAAACCGTCAACCCGAGGGCCGCGAGCCGAAAGTTGCTGTCCACCACGGCCGTCGGCGAATGCGAATCGACCAGCGTGACCCGCAGGGTGTTCCCGATACCGAACGAACAGAACAGGATGATCAACGTCAGTGGGGTATTGCGGACCACGTTGACGTAGGTCGTGCCCAGCCAGCGCAGCACCGGCACCGGCGACAGGCGCATCGCCGCCAGCACCGTGCCCAGGATCAGAGCACCGGCCGCGGCGAGCAGCGTCAGTTGGATCGTGGTCCAGAACGCCTTCAGGATCTTGCCGCCGTAGGTGCCCCACAGATCGACGCGCTTCGCCCCGCCGGCGCCATAGATGTTGGTGTCCAACGGGGGCGGTGGCGGCGCGGACAGTCCGGCCGGGCCCAGATTGCGGTCGAACGCGGCCTGCCACTCACCGGACTTCTGCATCTTCTCGATGGCGTCGTTGATCTTCTGGCGTAATTCCTTGTCGCCCTTGAGCAATCCGATGCCGTACTTCTCGACCGAGAAGGGCTTGCCGATCAGCTTGAACGCACCCGGGGTTTGGGCGGCGTACCCGGCCAGGATCACCTCGTCGGTGCTGAGCGCATCGATGGCCCCGGTCTTGACGGCCTCCAGGCAGGCCGAGTAGGTGTCGTACTGCTGCAGCTGCACGCCCGGGTACTTGTCCTTGATGCGTTGCGCCGGAGTCGAACCCGACACCGAGCAGAGCTTCTTGTGGTTCTGCAGTGATTCGACGCTGGTGATCTCGTTGTTGTCGGCGCGCACCAGCAGGCTCTGTCCGGTGACCAGGTACGGACCGGCGAACGACACCTTCTGCTTGCGGGCGTCGGTGATGGAGTACGTCGCGGCGATGAAGTCGACCTGGTGGTTCTGGATCAGGTTCTCGCGCTGACCCGACGGCGCCTCTTTCCATTCGATGTCGTCGGGCTTGTAGCCGAGCTGCCCGGCCACATAGGTCGCGACGTCGATGTCGAAGCCGGCCAAGGTGCCGTCGGGCTTCTTCGCGGCCAGACCGGGCTGGTCGAACTTGGTGCCGATGGTGATCTTCTTGCTGCTGGCGCCGCAGGCGCTCAGGGTCAGCAGCGCCAGGATCAGGACGGTGACGGCGGCGACACGGCGGTATCCACGTGTCACCGAACTCTGCCGAATCGATCGTTCCACGATCAGTGGTCCAGGATCTTGCCCAGGAAGTCCCGGGCCCGGTTGGACTTCGGTGCGGTGAAGAACTCGTCGGGCTCGGCGTCCTCGACGATGGTGCCGTCGGCCATGAACACCACCCGGTTCGACGCCCGGCGGGCGAAGCCCATCTCGTGCGTGACCACGATCATGGTCATGCCCTCGCTCGCCAGGGACGTCATCACCGAGAGCACTTCGTTGACCATCTCGGGGTCCAGCGCGCTGGTGGGTTCGTCGAACAGCATGACCTTCGGGCCCATGGCCAGAGACCGGGCGATCGCGACGCGCTGCTGCTGCCCACCCGACAACTGCGCCGGGTACTTGTCGGCCTGGTTGGCCACCCCGACGCGCTCCAGCAGTTCCAGCCCTTTCGTCCGGGCCTCGTCCTTGCCCTTGCCGCGGACCTTCATCGGCGCCAGGGTGACGTTGTCGAGAATTGTCTTGTGCGCGAACAGGTTGAACGACTGGAACACCATGCCGACCTCGGACCGCAGCGTCGCGAGCTTGCGGCCCTCTTCGGGCAGTAGGTCTCCGTCGATGTGGATCGTGCCCGAGTCGATCGTCTCCAGCCGGTTGATGGTGCGGCACAAGGTCGACTTGCCCGAACCTGACGGTCCGAGCAGCACGACCACTTGGCCACGAGGGACTTCGAGATTGATGTCCTTCAGCACATGCAGTGCACCGAAGTGCTTGTTGACCCCCTTGACCGAGATCATCGGGGTGGCAGGTGTCGTCTCGCCGGTGACCATGCTCACAGACCCTACCCAGGTAAGCCACGGACCGTGGTCTGTCACAGAAACCGGGAAACCCCTCGGCAAATTTGGTATAAACCGCGCCGCCCGTACGATTGGCAGGTGATTTCGACAGCGACTCCGGACGTGGAAGCTGACGCCACGGAGTCCGCTACGGGTTCCGGCGCGGGGCGCACCTATCAGGTCCGCACCTACGGGTGCCAGATGAACGTCCACGACTCCGAACGGCTCGCCGGCCTGCTGGAAGACGCCGGCTACCGGCGCGCCGACGACGGCGACGACGCGGACGTCGTGGTCTTCAACACCTGCGCGGTCCGGGAGAACGCCGACAACAAGCTCTACGGGAACATCAGCCACCTGGCGCCACGCAAGCAGACCGACCCGAACATGCAGATCGCGGTCGGTGGCTGTCTGGCGCAGAAGGACCGCGACACGGTGCTGAGCAAGGCGCCGTGGGTCGACGTGGTGTTCGGTACGCACAACATCGGCTCGCTGCCGGTGCTGCTGGAACGCGCCCGGCACAACCGCGAAGCTCAGATCGAGATCGTCGAGGCACTCCAGGAGTTTCCGTCGGCGCTGCCCGCGACGCGCGAATCATCTTATGCGGCTTGGGTTTCCATCTCCGTGGGCTGCAACAACACCTGTACGTTCTGCATCGTGCCGTCGCTGCGCGGCAAGGAGGTCGACCGGCGTCCCGGCGACATCCTCGCCGAGGTGCAATCTCTGGTGGACCAGGGTGTCCTCGAGATCACGCTGCTGGGCCAGAACGTCAACGCGTACGGCGTCTCGTTTGCTTCGGATGAGCGCTTGCGCGAAGACCCGGAGGCCTGGACCGACATCGAACGGGACCGCGGCGCGTTCGCCAAACTGCTGCGTGCCTGCGGCGACATCGAGGGCCTGGAGCGGGTCCGGTTCACCTCGCCGCACCCCGCCGAGTTCACCGACGACGTCATCGAGGCGATGGCGGCCACCCCGAACGTCTGCCCGACACTGCACATGCCGCTGCAGTCGGGCTCGGATCGCATCCTCAAGGCGATGCGCCGCTCCTACCGCGCCGAGAAGTACCTCGGCATCATCGAGCGCGTGCGCGCGGCGATCCCGTACGCGGCCATCACCACCGACATCATCGTCGGATTCCCGGGGGAGACCGAAGAAGACTTCCAGGCCACCCTCGACGTCGTCGAGCGCGCCCGCTTCTCCAGCGCCTTCACGTTCCAGTACTCCAAGCGGCCCGGCACGCCGGCCGCCGAGCTGCCTGACCAACTGCCCAAAGAGGTTGTCTCCGAACGTTATATGCGGCTCATCGAGCTGCAGGAGCGCATCTCGTGGGAGGAGAACCTGGCGCAGGTCGGCCGGGAGGTCGAGCTGCTGGTGGCCACCGGCGAAGGCCGCAAAGATTCCGCCACCGAGAGAATGTCGGGCCGCGCCCGCGACGGCCGGCTGGTGCACTTCACCCCGGGCGACGCCGACATCCGGCCCGGCGACATCGTCACCACGACCGTCACCGGTGCCGCGCCGCACCACCTGATCGCCGATGCGCCGATCGCCGGCCACCGCCGCACCCGCGCGGGCGACGCGCACGCCGCGGGCCGCAAACCCACCACCGGCGTCGGGCTGGGCATGCCGCAGATCGGCGTGCCCCCCGTCACGCCCGTAGAGCAGGGATGTTCACGATGAACGACACCAAGCCCAACGGCAGCAACGGCGAGTTCGAGGAGTTCAAAGACGACATCGACGCCGCCGAGCAGCGCATCGCCCGCGAGATCGATCCCGGCGGCCGCGCCATGGTCGTGGCGATCTGCGTCTTCGTGATCCTGCTGTCGTTCGTGCTGCCGCACACCGGCGGCGTCAAGGGATTCGACGTCTTGCTCGGCGATCAGGTCGCTCTCGACGCGAAGATTTTGCTGCCGTCGCGGGTGTTCGTCTGGCTGATCCTGGTGTTCAGCGTCGGTTTCTCGATGCTGGCGCTGCTGACCCGGCGCTGGGGCCTGGCCTGGATCGCGCTGGCCGGTTCCGCCGTGTCGTGTTTCCTCGGCATGCTCGCCATCTGGTCGCGCAACACCGTCGTGCACCCGTACCCGGGACCCGGCTTCGGGCTCTACCTCGCGTGGATCGCCGTCATCCTGCTGACGTTCCACTGGGCACGCGTGGTGTGGTCACGCACCGCGGTGCAACTGGCAGCCGAGGCACAGCGCCGCGACGCGACCGTCGAGCAGCAGAAGCGTGGGCTGCTCGACGGCCCCGACAGCCCTACTTCTTGATCGCCGCTGAGGCGGCGTCGGCCCACTCACGCCACTGCGCCGCACTGGCGCGCGCCTTCTCGGCATCTTTGGCCTTACCCGCGGCCTCGGCCTTCTCGGCCTGACGCTCGAACTGCTCGGCCCGCTCGCGGAACTGGTCGGCCCGGGCCTGCGCCTCGGGGTCGGTCCAGTTGCTCTCCGCGGCATCGCGGATCTTCTTCTCGACGACCCGCAACCGGCGCTCCAGCTCCGCGGTGCGGTCGCGCGATGCCTTGCCGATGGCGTCCCACTTGTCGCCGATGGCCCGGAATGCCGCACGTGCCGCGTCGACATCGCTGATGTCGATCTTCTCGGCCTCGACCAGCAGCTCGGCCTTGGCATCGGCGTTGGCGTTGAACTCGGCGTCCTTCTCGGCGTTGATCGCGTTGCGGGCGCTGAAGAACGTGTCCTGCGCAGCCTTGAACCGCTTCCACAGCGCGTCGTCGACGTCCTTGGCGGCACGGCCCGCGGCCTTCCACTCCGTCAGCAGATCGCGGAACGTCGAGGCGGTGGCACCCCAGTCCGTGGAGCCGGACAGTGCCTCGGCGCGCTCACACAGCGCCTCCTTGGCCTGCCGCACGCCGACCCGCTCCCGATCCAGCTCGGCGAAGTGCGAGCCCCGGCGGCGGTTGAACGCCTCGCGGGCCGCCGAGTAGCGCTTCCACAGCGCGTCGTCGACCTTGCGGTCCAGGCCGGTGATGGTGCGCCACTCGTCGAGGATCGCCCGCAGCCGATCACCGCTGGCCTTCCACTGGGTGGAGTTGGCGCCGATGTCCTCGGCCTCGGCGGCCAGGGTTTCCTTGCGGGCGGTCTGGGTGGCCCGGAGCTCGTCGCGCTTGGCCCGCTCCTCCTGCGCGCTGGCGCCGGCCTGCTCGACGACGGCGGTCAGCCGGGCGGTCAGGGCATCGACATCGCCCAGCACCGCGGCGGTCGGGACGGATTCGAGCAGCGTCGCGGCGGCGGCCTTGATCTTGCGGGCGTCGCCGCTACCGCTGCCGAGCCGGTGCTCCAGCAGCGCGACCTCGGTGCTCAGATCGTCGTACCGGCGGCCGAAGTGGACGTACGCGGCTTCGGCGTCGCCGGCCTGCCACGAGGCGATGTTGCGCTCGCCGGCGGCAGTGATCAGCCACACCGTGCCGTCGTCGTCGACGCGGCCGAACCGGTGCGGATCGCAGGTGGGCGGCGCGGCGGCAGGCGCCGGGGGATGGTTGGGGCT
>NZ_JXST01000064.1 GCF_000878195.1 Mycolicibacterium llatzerense
CCATCTGCCTGGCCCGCCGCCGCGTGAACGTCCTCTACGCACTCATTCGTGACAACCGGACCTGGGAACCCGACGCGCATCAAATCGCCTCTGCAGCGGCTTGACAACGTCATTGAGAGTCCTTTCGCGTGATTTTGGGTTGGCTGTGGGGGGTTGCGCCGGGGGTGGGGGAGGCTCGGTCACCCCACCCCCGGGAAAGTTGTGTCAGGCGGCGACGGTCTCGCGGTGCAGAGCGGCGCGCAGGCGGAGGCCGATCCACTCGCCGACCTGGGGGGAGACGGCGTTGCCGTAGCCGTCGACCTGATTGCGGGCCGATCCCCAGACCACGAAAGTGCCCTTGTAGTCGACGAAGTCGACGTCGAAGCCGCATCCCCGGCCAATCTCATGAGGGGCCATCATGCGGAAGTAGCAGTCGTCGAGTGTCAGGTCGGCGAGCATGGCGTGCCATTCGGCGGTCATCATGGCCGTGGTGTCAGCCGAGGTGATGGTGCCCAGTGGGTCCGACAGCGGGTGCGGCGCGGTCTCGGTACCGGTGCTGCCGTTCTGCTTGAACCAGCCGCTGAACAGGACGCCCTGGGTGACGGCCGACCCGACGACCGTGCCCATCGGTTTGTCGACCGGGTAGGCGCGGTACTTGGCTTCCTCGATGGAGCCGTTGCACTGGACGCGGCCTGCGGCGGTGAGAAGGCCGGGGATCTGGTCGGAGGTCACCGTTGGCATGGCCTCGGCGTGGGTGGTGGGAATGGTGTTCTGGCGGAAAGGAATCACGCCACTGGTTACGAGCGCGAGGGTCTCGGAGCCGCCTTGGGTGGGCAGCGCTTCGTCGGCTCCGCGCGGTGCACCCTGGTAGTTGCTGACTGCCAGCAGGACCGCTTTCTCATGCGTGCTGGTTACGGTGTCCATCGGCAGTGTGAGGTGCTTGCCGTCGCCGTTGTGCCGGTGCGCGGCCATCGTCTGACCGGTGACCGCGACCGGCGGGGTGAGCAGGCCCGTGGCGTTGGTAGCGGTCTGCGCCCACAGTGGTTGGCTCAGGTCGCGGCTGCGGCACGTCGATCCGGGACGTTCGTAGGTGTTTCCGGCTGCGGCGACCAGTGCGCCGGTGGACAGGATCGCGGTCTCCTGCTGGCTGGTTTGCGTGGCCATCGGCTGCCAGGGGTGGCGCTCGGTACCGTGCAGCGCCTTGGCCGGCATCAACACGGCGGGGAAGTCGGCGAACCGCTGGCGGCAGCGTTCGGCGCGCGCTCGGGTCGCGGGCTTGAGGGGCCTCTTTCGTTCGCCGATCTTGGTGCCGAGGTTGGTCAGGTCCATCGCGGCCAGCGAAGGGGTCAGGTGCGGGACCACGACGCCTCGGCAGGACGGGCAGCGGTAGTTGTATTGCTTGCCGTAGCGCACCGAGCCGGTGGGGGGAACTCCGGTCTTCCACGTCCACACGGCCTCGACGACCTTGTCGCACGACGGGCAGATAGCCAGGGGTCGGTGGTCTAGGTCGGGGGTCGGAATCTTCTTGTCCCAGAATGCGATGTACAGGCGGTCACGCGACTGGGGGACTCCAAAGAACATGCTGTTGAGGTAGAGAACCCTTATCCGGACTACCGGGGCGGGATTTGTGACCATCCACGACCGACGATGCGGGAGCAGACCCCGGTATCGGTCGATCCACACCTTGACGCACTTGCGCGATACGCCGGTGGCGGCGTGCGATGTGCGCCTGCTTCCATCCGATCTGGCGGCGTTGCACGATGAGGAGCCGACCGTGGGTGGTCAGACGTGCGCTCGGTGGGACATGAAACCTCCGAAAAGTTCAGGCGGGAAGGTGCTCTGGTCATGGCACGCCTGAGCCGGGAGCCCGTGCGGGACGCCCGGCTCTGTTTGAAATGGGTGATGTTGGTCGGTGCGCCGGTGATCAGCTGGCGGTGTGCCACGCTTTGTGGACGAACTCCAGTTGGTTTCTAGGTCCAGTTGCGTACGTCGGCGCAGTGCCGCAGGAAGCCGAGCGGAACGGTCGGCTGCAGCACGGACGGTTTCCACCCCGTCGCCTCCTGCACGAAACCGCCCTTGTCACCCCGCCCCGGCCGCCACACCTTGTCGGCGACGGGGAGACAGTTCCAGTTGATCGGGCCACCATCAGCCGTCGACGTCGGCGGATCAAAACTCGCGTCGTACCGGCTCGCGTTGTCGGCGCCGTGGTCACCAAAGGCCGGCGCACCCGTGAGGAACCCGGAGCCCTCAACGAACCAGTGGATCGCGACGAGGCCGTACTGGCTCACGCCATGCCTCTGCAGATACTTGTCCCACTCCCGGAACAGGTCGTAGGCCGAGATCTCATCGGGTGTGTACTCGTCGGAAATCGGGTCGCAGTCGGCCTCCCAACGCCACCGCAGCGGGAAGTCGGAGCGGGTGTATCCGGTGTCCAATGACACGACGTTCCAGCGGTTCTCGGCTTCGGTGTACAGGCTGCTCTCATCGCTCATGTCCACATCCTGCCGTGGTGCCATGCCGCGTAGACCGAAGTTCACTCCAAGCGCAGTCGCTCAGTCCCCCGGCTGGACCTGTGCGAGTCCGATCCAGATGCGGTACTCCCACTCCTCCGGCTCAGCGTGGCGACCGACGTACATGCTCCGGACCCGCTCGATCGTGGCATCAGCGGACAAACCCCAGTCGGGGACCTCATTCCCGTCGCCCGGCAGATCCCCGACGCTGACCAACCCCTCATCCAGCAGCGCACGCAACACCGTCGTCACCACGTCGAACCGTTCGCTGTCGCCCGCCGCGAGGCGCTGCTGCGTCACGATCTGATCGACCTCGATCATGGGCACCCAGTCGTAAGCCGCGGCGTTCAGGATCTCGCTGCGCAGCGTGTCCTGCGCACCACCCACAGGTTCCGTCATCGCTGGCTGCTCCTCATGTTCGCCATCATCTCAGTGCCCCTCGAAGTCACGGGGACTCTCATTCGGGTTGTCCTCCCCGAGGATCGGAAACGGGTGGTTGATGCTCCCCGGCGGGTGCACCGGCTGCGGCCCGAACGGCTCCGCGGACGGCCCGCCCCAGCCCCCGATACCCGGCGTGGGTTTCACCGCGGGTGCAGGCTCGACGACCGGTGCCGGTTTGGCGGCGGGACCGCCTTCCACTGCTGGCGGTGATGCCGCCCGCGGCGCTTGCGGTTCCGCCACCTTCGGCGCCTCGACCGGTGCCTTCGGAGCCGGGATGCTCGGTTCGGCGCCCTTGTCGGGGTTGATGTGCACCTTGATGTAGCCCCGTCCGGGCACGTTCACGTCCAGCGCCGACTGGCCAGTGGACCGCGCAGCGGCACGCTCGCCCACTGACGTGCCATCGGGCAGGTCCACCGAAACCCCGTTGGTGCCGCCGTACCGCCCCGGATTCTCCACCCCGTTCTGCTTCATCCACTGCCAGAGCCGATCGATATCCGCCTGTGAGCGCACCACCTTGATGTTCGGCCTGCTGTCACTGGGCAGCTGATCGAGCACCTTGGCGATGTCCTGCCCGTTCGGCCCGGGCGGCGGCGGAGGCGGGACCGGACTGTCCTGCTTGAAGCTGTAGTCCACCATCTGCGTCGCGGGATCACCGTGCTTCCCGTCCTCGGGGAACTGCAACGTCTCCAGCGGCGCGAGCGCCGATGTGATCTGCGCGGCGACCTTCTTGTCCAACGCGGCGAGGGCCTGCACTTTCGCGTGGATGTCCTGTCCGAAGGCGATCGCCTGCTGCCGCCGCGACGGAGGACCGAACACCGTCGAATCGCGGACCGACAGGTCCTGCTCGACGATGAACCCCGCGGCTTCAGCCTCCTCGATCGCGGTCAACGCCTGCTGCTTCGCCCAGGTGAGATCGCCGGCGCCCACGGTGGCGTGCCCCGCGGCGGTGTAAAGGGCGTCACCCACACCACGCACCTTCACCACGTCGCGCCAGCTGCTCTCCACGGCGGTGTCCGCCGCGGTGCCCGCCCATTCGGTGCCGCCGGGGCGCAGCATCCCGGAGTGGATCGTCGTGAACTGGCCCTCCGCTTCCCGCGCGGCGGTGGACCAGTGGGTGGCAGCGGTCTCGAGGTGGGTGAAGTCCCATGCCTCGATGTCCGAGCGGGTCAGTGCCCCGCTGCCCCACGCAGCCATCTCAGACTTGCAGCGTGCGGATCGACTGAGCCGAGTCATCGTCGGTGGCCGCATACGCGCCCGCGGCGGCCCGCAGCGTGTCACCGGTCGACGTGGCCCGGACGGCCAGCGCGGTGAGCACGCCCCGCACGGATGTGTGGCCGTGCTGAACCGCGGAGACGGTCGCCTGCGTGAGATGACCGGTAGGCGCCGGTGCCGCAGCGGCGGACAGCGCGGCGGCGGCAATATCGCACATGGCAGCGTGCGAACGGAGACCTTCCGCGTCGACCTTGATGGCTTCTGCCACGACCGATCCCCCTCCCCAGGAGATCCAAGGATAAGGCCAGATCCGGTGCGGCTCCGACGCTGATTTCGATGGAAACCGGGGCCAGGCCGGCGAAGTGGAACCGATTCGTCGGTGCGGCGCTGTAGCGTCCCGACCGTGCGCGCCGACGAAGTAACGGACCCGCTGCCCGAGCTCAGCGCTGACCAGATCGATGAGATCCGCCGCGGGGTCCGTAATGCTGCGGCCGCATCCCACACCGAACTCGCCCGCGTATGTGCGGGCTACTGCGAGCACTTCAATATCAGCTACCAGACCATTCGGAAACTCGCCGATGTGCCACTGCCGAACTACCTCGACATTGGTTCAACGACCCGCGCTCGGCAACCCGTGCAGCCGCCCACTTCGTCGCTGACCGCGGAGCAAACTGCGGCTCTACTGGACGCGTACCGCGACACCTTCTTGACGTCGAAACCGACTGCGGCCGCACGGGAGTGCATCGAAGCGTTCGCACTCCAATTCGAGGTGCCAACGGCGGCGATCAGGGAGGTACTCGCGACCGACGAGCGTGCTAACCGCCAGCAGTACGGGGCGTTGCGAGAAGCCGGGAAGCGCCAGCGTGCGGCGGCGGCCGAGAAGGAGCAGCAGCAGCGCGCCGAGGCGAAGCGTCGCGCAGCTGAGGAGGCACAGCGGAAGAAACAGCTGAAGGACATGCCCAAAGGCATGCGCGTCGAGGACTACGTGAGCAGGGCGACTCACTGCCCGGTGTGCGCCCGGGACTTCGGCACCAACCGCATCCCGCCGCACGGCAAGCCTCATGCGTGCCGAGGATCAGGACGACTCGGAGCGACTCTATGCTCGATCCACCAGGCCCGCCGCGAGAACGACAAGTCACGCCGCGCAAGCGGTAGCCGTAGCGTACGGACCGTTGGGGGCGGCCTGCCCGGCCTGGGCCACCGGGCTTAACGGCGACCCGGGAGGCCGCAGCATGACACCAACCGAGCGACTTCTGACGATCCTGCGATTTCTCGGCGAAGCGCGCGGGGCCGACGCGGCGGACGCGCAAATGATCCGCGACGAGATGGGCATGTACGACGGGATCGCCGGTGCCCGTAAGTGGCGCCGTGACATCCGCACACTCCGGGACCGCGGACTCATCGAAACCGACCTGACGAAACCGATGACTCCCAACAGAACCGGCATTCGCCTCCGTGTACCCAAGAAACCGGACCGTCTTCACCTCACCAGTGACGAGCTCATGGCGATCTGGCATGAGTGGCGAGCACGACGATCTGGAATCGGCAGCGTGTCTCCGTTCCTGACCTCGCTAGACAGCGCTACTCACGAGATCGACGACGTGGGCCGTATCCTGCGCTTCCTGGAGCACAGCGAAGACGAGATCGAACTGGTCCAACTCGCAGAATGGATGCAGGTCCCCGAAAGCCGCGCGGTCGAACTTCTCAACGTCTTGAGCATGGAGAGCGTCTTCAACGGTGGACTGGTCGTCAGTGTCGAACTCGCCTCCGGAGACGATGACGGCGATGATCCGCAGGTGACCGCCGTGCGAGTCTTCCGGGGACGTCCGTGCGCCGGGAGCCCGATACGCGGCCGCGGCATGGATGAACTCGGATTCTTCCCTTACTCGCTGTCCGAGACTGTGGAGCGCCTGGCACTCATCGAGCAAGCTCTCGCCTCGGACGACGTCGGCGAGGGGCGACGCCGCGTCCTGCGCAACGCGCAACACAAGTTGTTCGAGTGGCGCGACACCTTGACCGACAGGCCGATGTCCTAACTCTCCGGATCGTGGTGTGAGTCAGGAAATTCCACACCGAATCGAGGACCGTCATGCCTACCGAAGTCACCGCGAACATCATGATCGGCGCTGTGTCCAACAGCTCCCACCACGGCGCACCTTCTAGCGGCGCTACTGGAAAGTTGTTCTGCCCCAGCCACATTCTGGTCCTGATGGAGGGGACCCGCGCTACGTGGGTGGTTCAACGCTGCCCGTCAGTGGGCCGGCCTACCCACGGCCCGCAGACCCGGCGCATCTGCCCGTCCTCCCCCGATCATCTGCTGGCCGCCGCTGTGCTCGGGTACACCGCGATGACTCAACCCGACGCGGTGAGTGCGTCAGCCGAACTGCGGGATGCCGTCATCGAGGATGCTTCCACCGGGGACGTGCGCATCGTGCCGCTGGACCGCGATCTCGCTTCGCAGGTGTTCGACACCTGCGGCGCGTATGTGTACGCGATGGTCACCGCCCTTCCCGGCAGCTCGATCAACGATGACGAGCTGCGACTCGCCGCAGATGCAGGCATGCAGATAGCCGTGGCCGCACGTTCCGTTGACAACGCGGCGGTTATGCAGTGAAAGTCGCCGGTGCGGAACCGATCATCCGCGGCGTGCGTCTAAATGGTCATGGACGAATACGCGGAGGACCTGTCGGGACCGCGGCTACCCGACGACGTGGAGCAGTTCTTCGCACGGGAGCGGGCGTGGCACCGGCAGCTGCGCGGAACGGGCTTGGTGACGCCGGCGGAGTCGACCGCCGAACTCCTACGATGGGTAGAGCGATGACAGCTACTCGTGCTGAGGGTTGAGCCGGCACTGGTGTGTGCCCGCGAAGCAGTCGAACGGGTCGTAGGGCTTGGTGGTGACCTGTTTGAGCAGCGGAACGTGTGACTCCCAGTCCCAGCTGAGCCACCGCGCGACGCACAGCCCTGTGACACTGACGGCCCCGGCAGCCTTGAGTGCAGCGGCGGTCGACTGGATCGATGTACCCGTCGCCCACGTGTCGTCGACGAGGAGGACCCTCTTCCCTTCGACCCTGGACCGCCACTTTTCGGGTACCGCGAAGCGGTCGGCGTTGGCGACGCGCGGCAAGTTCACGGGACCGGGTTCGAGGGCCACGCGCTGGATCTCGTGCGGACCGCCAGAAGCGGGGTCATCCACCGCGAGCCGTGCCACGTTGCGCGCGATACCGGCGACCGGGTGCAGCCCCTCCCGCGGTGTTCGCGACGGAACGAACGCGGCGGCATCCCACCCGCCGTCCACGGCAAGCATGCAGGCGTCATGGATCCAAGTGACGACGAATGCGAGCTCGTGCACATGCTCCACGCAGAGCTCGGTGGGAGGGATCTCCTTGTAGAGCCGCATCGTCTGCGCGCTCTGCGACCAACCTCCGGGATTCTGTCCGTCGGCGTACGCGAGGAAGAACGTCTGATCACAGGTCGCGCCGTCCAGGGCCGCCTCAGTGGACTGGCACCGGGAGCACACGTCGGAGCCCGACGCGGGTCCGCGGCAGACACGGCAGATACCGGGACCGGCTGCGATGTTGTGGAAGTACGCGACTTTGCCCAGAGCGACGGCGATGTCGTGACGCAGCTGCACGTCGGTCTGCCGGTCGGTCACCAGGCGGTGCCCACCGGCTGACGAGCCAGGTGGGATCGCACCGTCTGATCCGCGGCGGCGATCTGTTCCAACTGCGCAACCGCTTCACCTGCGGTGCTCGCCACGAACACATCAGGCCGGTCACGGAGCTCCCTGCCCCATGTCGTGCCGGTCGCGACACTGCTGTGCAGCACCAACCTGCGACCATGGGCGACCGCCTCCGTCGCCTGGTGCTTGGTACCGGACTTCTCGGAGGCCTCGGCGATCACCGTCACGCCGGAGTAGGCGCTCATGGTCTTGTTGCGAGCAGGGAACGCCCACGGAGCGCCCCGGAATCCCGGAAGGAACTGCGTGAGCAGCAGTCCGCGTTCAGCAATGGTGGCCTGCAGCTTGGCATTCGGCGCCGGGTACGCATGGTCGATACCGGTGCCGATGACACCCACCACACGGCCGCCCAGTTCCAGCGCGGCGGTCATCGCGGCCGTGTCGATTCCCTCAGCGAGCCCGGACACCACAGTGACATCGTGAGCCGCGAGACCAAGCGCGACACCGCGGGCGAAGTCGATGCCGGCGGCTGACGCCTTGCGAGAGCCGACGATTGCAACGCTGTAGGCATCCGTAGCGAGGGTGCCCTCTGTCATCAGCAGTGCCGGCGGACGCCGTGCTGCCCGCACCCGATCCGGGTAGGCGGTATCGAGAACCGTCAGAGCTCGCCAACCGCGCGCAGTCCACTGCTCGACGTCACGGGCCGCAGCATCGCGATCCGGCTCAGTTCCCGGTACCGACACGAGGGTCGTGGCAACGTGTTCTTCCCACAGCTGATCAGCGGAGCCGACGTCGAGTAGCGCCTCTCCGATGCCGGCCAGCGTCAGCGTCTTCGGCAGATCGCGCATCAGGGCCACCACGGTGGAGGCAGCTGAATACGCCATGCTGCACCTCCGTTCCCTGATCAGCATGCTAGGGCGAGGCTATCCCGCCCTGCGGGTGACGGCACCCGACACTCCGTCTACGACCAGCAGTGTAGAGAGCAGGTCTGACAGATCGCGGTGGTCGACGAACTGCCGGGTTACGGGTATGCCATGCCTTCCGCGGCGAACAAAGCCTCGATCAGGATCCCGTTAGTCGCTCCCAACAGCCGTTCGTCGATACCGTCGATCTTCAAGTCGAGCGCCTGCAGCGCCCCACCGACCTTGATGACGGCCAAGCATCGACGGACACGATCGGAGTGGTCCTGCGCGTAGCGCGCGAGCGCCGACCACTTCGCGGAGGTGTCGGCGAGGTCGTAGCGATGCGGGTCCACGATGTCCATGACGAACTCGCCGCTCGCATCGTCGTGCCAGAACAGGAAGTCCGGGTGCATCAGCTGGTACTTGTCGCCGAACAGGTACGGCACCGCAAGCGCGTGCTGCCCCGACGACGGGTTCCGGTACCAGCCCACCAATGTCTGCGCGGAGAGCTCCGCTTTCAGCACGGCGGACTCCCACGACGACCGGGACGTGTCCACCGGGAATCCGCCGGCGTCCGGCTTGCTGTCAGGGATCACGTACAGGTGGTACGGGTATGTGGTGATCGGTTCGGTGGTCTGCCCGCGCACCTTCTCCGTCGCCGCCGGGTACACGTCGCGCACCTCGACCGTCGTCGGCAGCATCGGCATCCCTCCCAGATGCCAGAGCGGCTCGATCTGATCACGCACATGTCGCGGACGCCGCGACACCTCCGATCAGTGCTGCTCCTTCCAAGAGCTGATCAGCGCGGCGGCCTGCGTGTCGATGATCTCCTTGAAGCCCAGTTCGGCCATGGCGGTCAGGCGTGCGGCCGCGTCGACCTCATCCTCTCCGGCATCGCACAAGTCGTTGTAATACCAGTTGGCCGAGCCGTCCGGCAGGACCCGTTGGGCGCGGCGGAAATACCCATCCAAGTCGCGTTCGTTGGTCGCAGTGTCCGCCTTGCCGACGCTCTCCATGATCGTCTCGCCGTACGCGACCATGGTGGTACTTACGGTCAACGACAGGATGTCCGCGACCTTGGCGTCGATCTCGTGGCTCCGCTGGCCGTCCGCTGCGCGCATCTGGTCGACGATCCACTGCTTGGCCTTCGCCGAACCCTGAGCCACGAGGCCGTGCTCGGTAAGCGCCGCAGCGAGACGCAGAAGCTGCGCCGTGCGGGAGCTGAACGTCGCCCTCTGCCGGGTGTACGACGGCGTCGTGTCGAGCAGGTCGAACACCTCCGACGGAACCTTCGACGAGCGTCCGCACATCACCGGGGCCACGACGACATCGACCTCGACTGTCTCGTCCTCAGTGAGCGCGTTGACGACTCGCGCCACGTGCTCGGTGCGGAACCCGGGCAGGTACGCGGCCACCTCGTTCAGGCGGTCATCGCCGCCTTCGATCCGCTTGGCCAGCGGCGTCCGGACTAGTCGCCCGATCAGCTGGGCGATCTCGGTGTAGGAGTCCTTGCCCTGAAACGAGACCAGCACCTCGGCTCGTGGGCAGTCCCAGCCGGTGGTGAGTGCTGACTTGAAGAGCACCACCCGGGCACGGTCGTCGTCTGAGATCGCCTCGGGTGGCAGGTAGCGGACGGTGCGATCTCCCACCTTCAATGGGCCGTGGGGGTCGCCGAAGGCGTGCGCGACGGCGTAGTCGCTGAGCTCCGGCCACGTGGACTCGATGACGGAAAGTATCTCCGGCAGTTGACGATTCGCAGGGTCCTGTGCGACCTGAACTACCAGCAGCGGCTCCACCAGCCGGTCGCCGGTGGTCTCGTGGTGCGCCCTCCAGGCCGCGTCCGCGCTTTTCAGATCCTCCACGGCGAGCGCCAGCATTGTGTTGTTCGCCGACTGTGACTCCCCCAGGCTGCGAAGCAGAATTCGGTCCTTGAGGAGTCCGGATTCGCGCACGTCCCCGGCCTTGACCTCGACCAGTCGCATGGTGCGGTCCGCGGCCTGCATCGCGGCTTGGAACCGGTCCGGGGTGGCCGAGATTCCGAGCACCACCGGTGCGGCGGGCTGCGTGGTCCCGATGTTCGTCACGCCGCCGCCGACGATGGTGCCGGCGATCGACTTCCGCTCGGTACTTCTCGTCCCCGAACCGCGGTGCGCCTCGTCCCAAATCACAACTAAGTCTTCGCCGCGCTCCCGGACGGTGTTGGCGATCATGTCCCAGCCGCCGTACGTGCGCCGGTCGTTGTGAGTGCCGTCGGGTCGGGTTGCGTGCAAAGTCGAGTTCTTCTGCATCGCCTGGATGTGGACGAAGTAGATGAAGCCTGGAGCGAGGGTGCGGTAGTCCTCTTCACCCAGGTACCTGATCTGGGTGAGGTCGATACCACCACCGGACGCCTGATGGATCTTCTTGATCGTCTGCGCGTTGAGGGAGCGGTCGTCGGTGATCCACAGCACCGTCATGTTCGGGTTAGCCAGCCGCGTCGGGGTGCCCTTGTAGATGCCTTCCAGCACGGCGGTTGCGATGACTGTCTTGCCCGCTCCAGTAGGGGCTGTGAGGCCAACAGCTGTGCGTTCACCGTCGTCGAGGTACCCGGCTCGGGCCTTCGCCAGGTTCGAGAGCACCGACTCCACGGCCTTGGTCTGATACGGCTCCAGCGCGAATCTCACCGCGTACCGCCGACCGTGTTGATGGTGTAGTTCGACAGGTAGTCCTCGTACAGCTGGACCGTTTCGATGCCGACCGGGAGTCGTTCGGCGGCCTGCTGGTACTCGGCGGGCGAGTCGGTGATGATGAACAGCACCGACGGCGCGCAGTCGGCGATCGAGGCATCGGCCACCGCGGTAGCGAACCCGGTGAGCGCGTCGATGTCGAAGAGGACCCCGTAGTTTTCGGTCAATGCCCAGCCCTCCGCTGGAAGCTCTTCAATCCGCTGGCCCCGGGCTCCGCCTTCCAGCCAGAACAACGGAGCCACGGCGGGGAACTCCTGGCCGCGGCGCACCGAAGATGGGTCCAGGTAGGTGAGGTCGAACATCTCCACATTCGCAGCGAACCCGTCGGAGTACACCGATCCGTCCGGGCGCTTACCGGTGACCACTGTTGAGATACGCGGGCGGCAGACGTACTCGAACACGCCGCGAGCCTCCCACTCTTCATCACCCGGATGCAGACCGGCCGTTCGAAGTCTCCTGGCCTCGCCGGAGCCGACCTCGTTGTTGGTGACGAGGATCGACTGGCGAGTTCCACCGTCCTGCTCGTTGAGTCGCATAACAGCTTCGGTCGTCGTTCCAGAACCGCCGAAGAAGTCGAGCACGACCGCATCCTCGGACGCGACTATCCCGATCCACCGAGTGATGATTTCCACGTCCTTCGGGTTTGGGAACCGGCGATCACCCAGCACAGCCTCCAATCGTCGCGATCCCGGCATGCGCGGCTCGGAAAACGTCGGGTACGGCACGCGGTCTTGCTGATCAGCGAGGTACCGCTTCAGTCTCGGGGTCGTGGATTCGTCGGCGCCGAACAGGATTCGACCATCGGCGATGAGCTCCGCCATCGTGTCTTTCGCGTAGCGCCAGCCGTTCATCGGGGTGGGAACCGGGCGACGGGTTCGCGGGTGCTTGACCTTGTAGATCAGGTTGGGTCGGCGGTTAGGGCTGGTCAGGTTATCAGCTTGGAACACCCGTCCTTCCGCGTCGATCTGGTCGTAGCGGAACACCGACGGCTCCAGCTGTCCGCGCAACGGTCGGAGCGCTGCGCGGTACAGCCGGGTGGCTTCCTCCGGATCACCCGCTGCCTCGGTCCAGGCTTCCTCCGCGGCCGCAAAGGCGTCTTCGATCCCGGGCTTGCGTTCCTTCCACCGGCACTCGGTCTCCGACAATCGGGACTCATCGCGTGCGTACACGAGCATGTAGTCGACGCCGCCGGCGGTGTAGCGCGCATCGTTCTTGCCGCTGCCCTGCCAGGTGATGTTGGCGAGAAAGTTCTGGTCTCCGAAGACCTGATCCAACAGCATTCGGAGGCGATGATGCTCCTCGTCGCCAATCGCGACGAGGAGCACGCCCGTGGGCTTGAGCAGGTCTCGGGCGATGAGCAGCCTGCGTTCCAGGAACGACAGCCACTTCGACGACTTCGCACGGTCGTTCTGGTCGACGTAACGGTCGTTGTAGATCCACCCCTCGTTGCCGGTGTTGTATGGCGGGTCGATGTAGATCAGGTCGACCTTTTCGCGGTGGGTGGACCGCAGCGCCTGCAGGGCGTGGAAATTCTCTCCGTTTATCACTAGATGCCACGGAGCGTCCTCGGGACCGTTCGGGATCCGGTCTACCGAGTGCAGACCGGGGTAGATCGGCTCCCCGAACTCGCGGATGACGATCAGTTCAGACACCGGCCGCTCGCCGCCGTCACCACTGAGCACCGCGACCTCGCGGGTCCGGTCGGTGAACCGTTCCACCGTCCACGTCACTGCGGTGGATTCGTCACGTAGGGCGACACGGATGCCCTTACGGATCGGGTGGTCGGTCAGGCGCACAGACTCTGGTAGGTGACGGTCGAAAACAAGTCCGAACCGACGGGAACCGCGTAGCAGTTCAACCTCGCTGGCGAGCCGATTGCGCAGAGACCCGTCCTGGACCCGGCCGATCAATTGATCGAGGACATTGGTCTCGTCTGCCATCTAGCCGCCCCCTCCAGCGCCGTGTTCATCGATCCCCGAAGCCTATGTGGCCTTATGTTGGGGATGCCCGGCTGCTCCCGGTTTCTCGCGTTTGTCATGGTCCGGTGACCCGCCCGATGCCGAACGGCTATGGGGGCACTGTTCGGGCATGTCGATCGAGGCACCCGGCTACCGAGCGCATAGGTTCGGTGCTGTGACCTCCGTGCCTCCGTATCAGGACCTGCTCTGGCCCGCCGTCCAGGCGATACGCGACCTCGGCGACTCCGGGGCCATCGACGAGATCACCGAACGCGTCTTGGAACTCGGGGACTACTCCGACGCGCAACAGGCGGTCCTGCACGGCGACGGACCCGGGACCGAGATCGCCTATCGACTGGCCTGGGCGCGGTCGTACCTCAAGGGCATGGGCCTCGCCGACAACTCACGCCGCGGCATCTGGAGCCTCACAGAGAAGGGCCGCACGGTCACCGAACCGGAGATCGAACCCCTGCGGCAGCTGTATGTCGCCACGTCTCGCAGGGAACGCAAGCGCAAGGCAACATTGGACGAACTTGTCGAGTTGTTCGAGACGAACCCGGAGACGCCTCAGCTCGAAGCGGAGGAATCTTGGCAGGACCAGCTCCTCGAAGTCGTGATGACGATGGAGCCCGCCGCGTTCGAACGCCTCGCGCAACGGCTCCTACGCGAGGCCGGGTTCACCAACACCCGGGTCACAGGGAAGACCGGCGACGGTGGGATCGATGGCGTCGGGGTGTACCGGCTCTCCTTGGTGAGCTTCCCCGTGTTCTTCCAGTGCAAGCGTTACGTCGGCTCGGTCGGAGCCGGGGCGGTTCGCGACTTCCGCGGCGCGATGACTGGACGCGGTGACAAAGGCCTGCTGATCACGACCGGAACCTTCACGGCCGACGCCAAGGCGGAAGCCGCACGGGACGGCGCGCCACCGCTCGACCTCATCGACGGCGCCCGGCTGTGCGAGCTGCTCAAGGAGTTCGACATGGGAGTCACGACGCGGATTCGGCAAGTCGAGGACGTGTGGGTGGACGCCGCATTCTTCGAGGGGATCTAACTGGCCCGTCCGGTGCGACGACTGCGCACGCTGCTGGGAAGAGATCGACCGGCAGGTGCATGAGCACCGGCAATCACGGTAAACCGGTCGGCCACACGGACCGCGCCAGCCACGGCGTGGTAACTGCCGTCTACGCGGGTTCCGCGTCGTAGAAGTCGTCGATCGTCCACGCCTCCGTCGAGATCGGCAGCTGCTCCATCTTCGTTCGGGTACCCCGGCGGTCCATGGCACGCGCAGTCATCTCGACGTTGATCGGCTCAGCTACCGCGGGACCGGGGATGACGGTGATCGCGTAGCCGTCCGCCGATTGACCAGGTCTGAGGTCGCCGACGGTCCACGTCACCTCGTAGACGTCGCCTTTGTCCTCGACCGCGCCCCCGTGCGGAGAGAAGTCGACGGGTCGAGACCACGCTGCGTTCGCGAGGGCTCTGTTGCGCATCTCGTCCAGCGGTTCCGGCCATCGCGGCCGCGGTGGGAGATCGTCGACGCTCGGCGGGGTTGTGTAGGCCAGCAGACCCCGCTTCGGGATCCGCACAGTCAGCTGGACGCCGGACACCGGGTCCTCAGTCGCGTTGCCCACGGCGAAGTGCACGGTGTTCGAGTCATCGTCGAGAACGATTTCGCGGATGATCCGATCGAGAAGCCGGCGGCGCATCTGGGCCAGGTAGTCCGTCACCCGCTTCTCGAACTCCTCGGCGTCCTTCGGATCGGCGTACGTGCGCATCGACGCGAAGGCGCCAACCTGGCTGCTCAGCGAACCGTACGCATAGTCCGCAGCCCAACCCGGCCGAGCCGGGTTCGGTGCCGGCTTAGGCCGCGGCGCCGGACGGTCCGGCGGCTTGCCGCTGTTCGCCCTCACGTGCGTCTCGCGGCGGCGCAGCCAGTCGTCGCGGTCATCCTGTGTGATGCGCCACCGGATCAGTGGGACTGCGGCACATCGCAGATCAAGATCCAATTCCGGCTTCTGCAGGCCCTGCACGAGACGCTTGCTGAGCATGTCGATCTCGCCCGTGCCGGCCGGTTCGGACTGAGCCGTGCCGCGGTGAAACACGGTGCCCGCGGCGGCGTTGTACTTCGCACCGTCGTTGTACGTCTTCTGCAAGGTGTGGATCGGGTCCCCGGGCCGCGGTGCCTCGACGACGATCACCAGCACGGTGACCTCTTCGAACGGGACATAGAACGGAGTCCAGCGGGGACCGCCCATGTACGTCTTGATCGCCTGCCCGAGCTCGGCATGATCGACGGCACCCACACCAGCTGCGGCTCCCGGCTCAACGCCCACCACCATGTACGCGACGCCCTCGCAAGCGAGCTGTGCCTGCTCAACGGAGCGGTTGGCGAACCCGAGGATCGCTTTCGCGACGGCGAACTTGCCCGCCGCCTTCGTGAGGTCGAGGGCGTTCTTCCACTCCAGCCAGTTCGTCTCCTGGGTGCCGGCCGGTGAGCCGTGGATCGCCGCGACCAGAGTGAACAGCTCGTCGCCGGTGCGCATTGCCCGAGTCGTGTCTATGTCGCTCAGCAGGAGGGGCTCAGGATCCACCAGATCAGCGTATGCGGCAGGGATGACAGCTCCAGCGGGGCGACAAGTCGTCAGATCGGCTCGGCGACGCTCCACCAGCAGGACCTAAGCGATTCGGCCCCATAGACCTGCACCTCGTACCTGACCCCGAGCTCCTCAAGCCAGCGCAGCGTTCGCTCCCTCACCGCGTACAGGGTGCGGGCCAGCACGGCATTGTCGGCGGGTTCACCGGCAGCGGGGATCGCGGCGAACATGTCCAGTAGGTCCGGCCAGAATCCCGCCATGTAGCGATCCCACTGCTCCGGCGACGGGTTCGGGGCTGACCGGTCGTCACCGTGGTACAAGCGATAGGCGGCGTACGCGACAGCCTTGACCACTTCCTTCGCCGCGGTCAGCACAATCACGCGCGTACGAAGACCCGAGAATTTGAGGGCACGCTCAACTTCAAGGGCTCCGCGGAACTCGGAAAGATTTTGGCGAAAGCCAACGCGGAAGGAACCGCCAAGGGCGGTGTCAGGAGTGCATCCGAGTTCCAGCATGAGCCCATCGGGCATTCGCCCGCTGATTTATGTTGCGTAGCAACGACAATCGCGCTTTCAGGCAGGCGATTGGCGCTTGAAGACTTTCACTACCTTCAATGCGACCGCCACCGGGTGGCGGTCTGCGCCGCCAAACGCTCGACGGCATCGCTGCGTCCTTGTTGCAACGCCTCGTGCGGTGTGCGCCCGTGCAGCTGGTCGCTGGATGTGCGCATCCACAGTGCAATTTGCCAGCTGTCAGCGGTGCCCCGGGCCAGGGTTGCCACGATACGTCCAAGGCCGGGCAGCAAAGTGTCGTCAGCTGCTACCTGGAAGGTCGGGAAGACCAACATGCTCTCAGCTGTGGGGCAAGCCAGCAGTTCATTCCGACGGACCAGGGCTGTGACCGTATCCACCGAGACTCGCAGCCGATGTGCGATCTGCGCGGTGTCGTGGAAGGGCCCGATGAGCTCGTCGAGCGCGTTCGCATCGTCGGTTCCCTTCGAATCGGGGTCGATATCAGCCTCCTTTGCCGATCACCGGTGAGTCACCGGGGGCGGTCATCGGCCGCGCCCTCCGGTGTGTTCGTTCATTCGATTTTAGGTCGGCCTCCCGCGCTGACGGCACAGACGACTGGCGTCATGTATTGGGGTTGCGGGTGTGGCTGATCATGGTGAGGGACTGTGAACGCTGGCCGCATCCACCTCATCAGACAGCTGGTCGTAGTCGATGGCTCGATTAGCTTTGTGCTGCACGGCAGTTCGTGAAACCAGGTTGTACGGCCATTCAGGTCGCGGAACGGATGCGCGTAGTTCAACCAGTGGTACACGATGGTGGCCCGCTCGGCGACTTCACTATTGTCTGTCGTTGCTGGTAGCGCCGTTCCAGCTCTTCGCGCACTGCAACATTCGGATTACCCGCCGTATTTGACCGCGCTGAATAGTAGGTCGGCGAGTTCCCGGGCGAGCTTCATCACTCGCAGCGGCTGAGCGACCACCTACCCGCAAACGTTTACGTTGTCGGCCTTGGTGGCGTCGGGCGGCTGGTGTTCACGACCACAGCTCCCGCATGACCCCGACGAAGTCCCGCCGCGTCTCGACCATCCGCTGCTCCCACTCGGCCGTCCGCTCCCGCTGCGCGGCGTACACAGCCCGCTCGCGGTCGGTCGGCGGCCGCAGCATCGAGCGACTGCCGTCGACTCGGACCAGCCGGTCACCCGATGCAGCGAAAACCGCCCTCTCCTCGTCGGTAAAGTCCGGTGACGGCTCACTGAGCCGGTCGATCAGGTCCTGGTAGCGGGCGCGGCGTTCGCCATCGCAAAATGTGATAGCCCAGTCCTGGTGATAACGCAGCGACGCGATGGCCAGGTCGTTGAAACTGTCGTCGAACTCGTCAATGACCCAATCGAAGACCGCGTCAGTGAACCGAGGTGGCGCACCTACAGCCTCGCCGTAGGTGAGGCTGCGCCGGTAATACACGATTGCGATTGGGCCGATCGGCAACAGACTCCGCCTGTAGAGCCCGCCCCGCTCAAGCCGGTTCCATAACGGTCCGTCCCCGCTGTGGTGACGGCGCAGTTCGATCCGTCGGCGGCCAATTGTGACCGCAACACCAGGTTCCTCGTCGCGGTCCCTGCGTGCGCGCAGGGTCAGCGCAACGGTGAAGTCAAGCATCGCCGGGCTCCTCAGGGTGGAATGGGCAAAGCCTGCCAGGCTATCGGGTCAGCACATAACTGCGCCAGCGGATTCGGCAATGGCGCGGAGACAGCCGCCGAGCGTCACCGTTGCTGCCTCCTCGAACGGTGCTGGATAACAGTGTGTAAGCCGCTCGCTGGTGTCCGTGCGGGGTCGAAATACGCTCCGAACTGAGCCCGTGAGCCCTAAAAGGCACCCCGCCTGGCCGGCCTGGACCGGCCTGGATGCCCGGCTCGACCAGGTAGCGCGGCTGATGCGCTGCGCCGGTATCCCCTCTGAAACGGTGGTGCGTTGGCTCGGTCATTTTCAGATTACTGACGCGAGCTGACGGCACGGAAGACTGGCGTCATATATTCGGGCGCCGGACGTGTTTGACCTTGGTCGGGAACGGTGAACGCTGACCGTTGAATCCACACATCACCGGGAACCTTGCTGTAGTCGATGACCCGGTCTGCTTGTGCTGCAACATAGTCCATGAAAATTCGGGTTACGCGGCCATTCAAGTCGCGGAATGGATGCGCGTAGTTCAACCAGGAGTACACGATGGCGGCCCGATCGGCGAAGTCGTTGTCTGTTGTCTCAGGCCAGTCAGTTTCAGCCACAACCCGGGCCGCTCGTTCGAGGCAGGTGGCGATCGTTTCGACTGGCGCGAACTGTGACCACTGCTTGCCCATTGGTACCGACCGGTAGTTGCCGGCCCAGTCGTAGAGGTCTTGCGCCAGCTGACGGTGGAGGGCACGTAATTGAGCACCATCGAGCGGGTCGGGGACGCTAGGGGTGTCAATTACCGCTTCGATTGTGCGGATGGCGACCACGATGCCCGCGACGTGTTCAAGCTGCAGGCTGTCACGGATGTTCAGGCGGTTGACCAACACGGCCGTACCAGGGTAGATGTAGTCGTCCCATGATGCTGTACTCCAATCTCGTTGTACTGAAGTAATTTCTGCATCCGCGTGACCTATTTTGAGCGCCTGCAGTTCCTGCACGCGGTGAACAGCGTCGGTGGCTGTGATGGTGCCTGCCGCGACGCGGTAAAGCAGTTCGATGTCGTCTGTCGAGGCACGCCAACCTTCAATTGCGCCGCTGGCTACGCTGCTTCGCACAACCTCGAGTTGTGCTGCCGTCAGCACAGGCTTGTCTGGTGACATGCTGACTCAAACCCGGGACCATTCACTTGTGCTGTTGCATCATCTGCAAAGCTCGCTCATGGCTCTCGCGGTCACGTTGCCCGTCGCGATACTCGACCTTGCCTTGCTCGCGATTGCGCACCAGTTCGATGTACCCGTGGATGGCATGTTCCAACCGATACCAGGGATCGGGCGGTTGCGATAGGTCGCCTTCGCGTCGTCGGGGGATCTGTACCCACGTCAGATTCCACATGAGTTCGATCATGGGCGCGTTATCGCGGACCAGTTCCTTGTCCTCCGCATCCTGCACGAAATTCTCAAACGGCCACTGATGCATCCCCCAGAAATCACGCGGCACGTCGACCTCAAAGCCCATGGCTCGAACCATATTGCTAGGCAACGCTGATACAAGGCCCTGCACTCGCGTTTTGTTCTGGCTCGTGCCGTTGGCTTTGTATTCGCCCCATGCGGCGGCTAGGTCGATCAGAATCTTCCGCATCTCAGCGCACCACGCCCTGTCCATGGCTGCATCGGCATCGCGCTCGACTTCGCGCCGCTTGACCACCTCGTCAAACGTTTTATTGGGGATATCGTCGAGTACGTCTCTGAACGTCTTGCGTTCCGCTTCACCGACGGGCAACCATTCCAATTCGACTGCGTTGCCACTACTTCCGAAAGTGAAGTGGGCGTGAAATGCGACGGCGTGGCCAGGTTCTACAGTCGGCCCGTCCTCGCCTTCGTGCTGTTCGAAGCTGAGCATCGTGTGCGGGTCGACGTTGATGAATCGGACGTCTTGGGCTGCCAACGTGCCGGTGTTGCGTAGCACGTAGCGGTCCCCTTCGGGATGCACGGTGATCGTCCATCCGTACTTGGCGCGGAGCAATGATCAGAACCTGTGGATGAGCCTCGGGGGGTGGCGTAGGAAAGGGCGCACCTTCCCGAGGATGATCTGAATATCCGTAGGTCCGATCAAGAGCCGGCGTTGGCGCGCTGGTTCGGGAAGGTACGCCCATGCTCACGGTAGTTCACGACGCCGAATCGTCCAATGAGGACGCTGGTGCAGGCCGGTCGTTGTTGGATGAGATTGTCCGCGACGGTGCCCGGCAGATGCTGGCCGCCGCGTTGCGCGCCGAGGTCGCCGCCTACATCGACGCTCACGCCGGTGCGGTGGATGAGAACGGGCACCGGCTGGTGGTGCGCAACGGCTATCACCGCGAGCGTGAGGTGCTTACCGCCGCGGGTGCGGTGAGGGTGAGCGCGCCGCGGGTCAACGACAAGCGGGTCGATGCTGATACCGGTGAGCGGCAACGATTCTCGTCGGCGATCCTGCCGGCCTGGGCGCGCAAATCTCCGCAGATGACCGAGGTGTTGCCGCTGCTGTACCTGCACGGCTTGTCCACGAGCGATTTCGGGCCGGCGTTGGAGCAGTTCCTGGGCTCGGGTGCCGGTTTGTCGGCCACCACCATCACCCGGCTCACCGCGCAGTGGCAGGACGAAGCCAAGGCCTTCGAGCGCCGCGATTTGTCGGGCACCGATTACGTGTACCTGTGGGTCGATGGCATCCATCTCAAGGTCCGGTTGGAGCAGGAGAAGCTGTGCCTGCTGGTGATGATCGGGGTGCGCGCCGACGGCCGCAAAGAGCTCGTCGCGATCACCGACGGCTATCGGGAGTCCACCGAGTCGTGGGCTGATCTGCTGCGCGACTGCAAACGCCGCGGCATGACCGCGCCGGTGCTGGCCGTCGGTGACGGTGCACTGGGGTTCTGGAAAGCGGTGCGGGAGGTGTTCCCCGAGACCCGGGAGCAGCGGTGCTGGTTTCATAAGCAGGCCAATGTCCTGGCTGCACTACCGAAGTCGGCGCATCCGGGGGCGATCGCGGCGATGCGGGAGATCTTCAACGCCGAGGACATCGACAAGGCTCAGGTCGCGGTCAAGGCGTTCGAGGTCGACTACGGCGCCAAATACCCCAAGGCGGTGGCCAAGATTGTCGATGACGCCGATGTGCTGCTGGAGTTCTACCGCTACCCGGCTGAGCATTGGGTCCATCTGCGCACCACGAACCCGATCGAATCAACTTTTGCCACAGTGCGGTTGCGGACCAAAGTGACCAAGGGGCCCGGTTCCCGTGCAGCAGGAATTGCCATGGCCTACAAGCTCATCGACGCCGCCCAAGCCCGCTGGCGCGCCGTCAACGCCCCACACCTGGTCGCCCTGGTCCGCGCCGGCGCGGTGTTCCACAAAGGCAAACTGCTCGAACGACCCACCGACATCACCCCGCCAACACCACCATCAAACGGCGATCAGCACACCGAAACGGAGGTCGCCTGAAACACCCGATCCACAGGTATTGACAATTGCTCCTTGGCGCGTTCCTCGTTCGCCTGCGCGCGCGCCTCAGCTGAATGCGCGAGCGTAGATGCCTTCGATGAATTGTGCGCTGATCTGGACGCTTGGAACTGAGCGAAGCACGCGACGGCGAACGCACCGACTGCAACGAGCGTCGCGGCGGGCGAGTGGTAGTGCTTCCACAACCAGAAGTCGAACGCGCCGAACACGACAACGACGACTAGCGCCACCGTCAGGGATAGTTTCACCGGCCACTCCTTACGCCTCACTCATTGGCACCAGCAGGGTAGCCGTTGCATCCGACAGTCCTGGGTACAGAATGCTCGAAGAGGTTGATCTCAAGACCCCACATCGATGATTATCGGGATACCTAAATCAGTCGCCTGTTTGCCCGTTTCGGCTGCCCTCGCATTCATCCGGTCAAGGCTTGTCAGCTTCGCGGCTGCGGCGTTGAGGCTGACGTTGAGGCCTTCGACTTCTCCGGTCCAGCCGTTGCTGTTCGCTTCGGCGATGCGATCTCTCAGGTTCGCAATGATCTCAGTTAACCTATTGCGGGCCTTGGGGTCTAGTCGCAAACTCGGGCAGCGGATACACGCGTGCTCGTGTTTGCACGGTGTTCCGTATGGTCGTCCGCATGTGCCGAGCTCGAGTTTCCTGAGCTCGAAGTGCTGTTGGAATTCGCTCCATTCTTCGTTGGTCGGTTCGCGGTACTCGGCTTCGGGCCTTTGTTGGCGGCGCGTGTCGAGGAAGGCGCGGTATGTACGGACAAGCTGTTCGGGAAACACAGCCGTGTAGCCCTGGGTTGTGTTGACGTTCTTGTGGCCCAACAGCCTTGACACGATGTGGATCGGAAGGCCGCTGCTGACTGCATCGGTGGCGAACATGCGGCGAAAATCGTGTGGGGTGTAACGCAGGGGGCTTCCGGCCGCATCCACCAGCCCCGTCCGCCCGAGGGTCTCATTCAGCCATGACTGGATGGTATTTGTGGATGGGATGTACCAGTTTCCGCCAAGCCGGGTCAAGCCCCTGGAAGTGGTGTAACTGAATGGTGATCCTTCGTGGGTGGTCAGGCGGGTAGTTGCATCAGGTCATCGGTGCTCACCTCCGTCGGCGAGCTGGTGGCGGGGTCGGTGGTCAGGGTGAGTCGGCAGCGGCTGAGGACTTCGAGACCGAGGTAGCGGCGGCCTTCGGCCCATTCGTCGGTCTGCTCGGCCAGGACGGCGCCGATGAGGCGAACGATGGCATCCCGGTTCGGGAAGATCCCGACCACGTCGGTGCGGCGTCGGATCTCCCGGTTGAGCCGCTCGGTTATCCGGCCCTCGGCGCCGGATCAACCCCTGGTGGTCGACTCGAGTCAGCGGTCGAGGCGGTGGAGGTGGTCCGTCAGTGCGTCGGTGACGCGGTGGTGGCGGGCGGCTTCGTCGAGCCAACCACG
>NZ_JXST01000065.1 GCF_000878195.1 Mycolicibacterium llatzerense
GGTGGTGGTCGTCGGCGTGGTGGTGGTCGTCGTCGTCGTAGTCGTGGTGGTCGTCGAGCTGGTCGTCGAACTCGTGGTCGACGGATCGGTGGTGGTCGTGGTGGTCGGCGTGTCAGTGGTGGTGACCGGGTTGGTCACCGTCGACGTCTCCACCTGGCCATTCTGATTCGTCTGCGTCACAACGGACTTCGTGGCCTTGTAGGTGCTCGTGGTGATCGAGCCGTCGGGACCGGTGATGGTGGTCGTGACGTCGACGGTCACCGGACCGGACGGGGTGTCATTGCTGGTGAGCCCCACCGCGGCCCAGCTGCCGCCGGCGACCAGGAACGCCGCCGCGGCCGCGCCGAAGAGCAGCGGTGGGCGCCGGTACCAGGGCATCGGCGCCACGTCGGGCAGGTTGTCCTCTTCTTCATGCGCGAAGTCCATCGCCGGCCGGGCGGTGGTGCCGTCGGCGTAGCCGGTCGCGAAATCCGCCGGGTATTCGCCGCCCGAGTAGGGCTCGACACCGTCGTCGGGGAGACCTACCGCGGCACCGGGCTCCTCGTCATCAGACCAGGCCAGCGACGGGCCGACGGTCGAGGACGGGTTCGCGTCCGCGGGCGGCACCGGAGCGGCCATGGTTGCGGGGCCACCCGACCAGCCCGCGGGGCCGGCCGCCCAGCCCATGGTGGGAGCCATGCCCGTCGGTGCGTCGGCGCTCATGGTGCTCGGGTCAACCAGGGGGGCGCCGGCGGCCGCGGTGAGCGCAGGCTGCGGTGAGGTCACCACGGGAACCCGGAAATACTCCGAAAGACGTTGGGTGACAATCGGAATCGAGGCACCGCCGCCGACGGTGGCCAGGGAGGTCAGGACACCGGCCGGAATCTGGTTGCGCTGCAGGGTTTCCTGGACGACGGCGAGCAGCCCCGCCAGGGCCGGTTCGAGCAGTCGCTCCAGCTCCGGGCGCGTGATGCGCAGAGCCGACGCGAAGCCGGGCAGGTTGGCGTTGACCGACGTCGCGGTCTCGGACGACAGCCGCTCCTTGGCCTGCCGGCACTGGTCGCGCAGCTGGGACAACGAGCCGACCGCCGCCGTACCGGCCGGGTCGGCGTCGGCCGACTCGGTGATGCCGGCGATGACGTGGTTCAGCAGCGCCTGATCCACCAGGTCACCGGAGAACTCTGGGTAGCGCACGGTCTCGCCGATCTGGCTCAGGGTCGCGGCGTCGGCGATGGTGACGCTGGTGCCGCTGCCACCGAAATCGCAGAGCGCCACCACACCGTGATCGGGCAGCCCGGACCCGGCCTTGAGGCCGGCCAGGGCTGCGGCCGCGTCGGAGACCACCGGTGCGGCCGCCAGGCCGGGCTTGCCGCGCAGCGCCGCAGAGAGTGCGGCGATGGTGGACATGCCCCAGTGCGCCGGCGCGGCGATGACGATCGGGGCGCCGCCGCCCGCGGTGCGGGCCATGGAGTCGAGGGCCTCGGCCAGGACGGCTTCACCGCGATGCGCCGAGCCGTCCGGGGCGATCAGCGGGATCGGGTCGCCGACCCGCTCCACGAAACCGGTCAGCACCAGGCCGCCGGACTGCGTGGGGATGCCGACTTCAGCGGGCCGATCCGGGTACAGGGCCAGGATGGCGCGACGGCTCACCGGCGGTCGCCCGGCCGGCACCGCCACCAGGTTGGTCTGGCCGATCGACAAACCGAGCCCGTTGCTCATGAAGTCCACTCCTTTGACGCGCTCTCGAACTGTGGCCACCCTATGCGCTGGCGGCCTGGGGGTGGGACACAATCCCCTAACGATTGGTGAATCCCTAATGGGAGTGCCCCTAACAGGAGGTGTCGGGTGCTGGGGTCAGCACCGATCTCCAGGAGCTATATCGGCGATAGCATCAAAATAGTTATCGAGGGGTCTACCTGGTGTGAGACCCGAAATGTCGAATCGACGGAAGGAGTAGGTGCCGTGGCAAATCCGCTACTGGATTTCGTCATGTCGGTGGTCCGTGATCCCGACGTGGCAGCCCACTATGCCGCCGACCCCGCCGGTGCCATCGCCGACGCCAACCTCAGTGGCGTCACCACGGCGGACGTCGCGCACCTGATCCCGGTGGTGTCCGAGTCCCTGGGGACGGTGTCGTCCATGGCCGGTGGTGTACCGACCGTCGGATTCGACGATCCGGGCGTCAACGTATGGACCAGTGGTGCTGCCACCGCGGCCTTCGATGCCTTCGACGCCGTCAACACCCACGTGCCGACGGTCGTGTCCCCGCACGTGATTTCTGATCCTGACCTGGGTGGATTCGACGGCGGACCGGGCCTGCCGGTCCATGACACCGTGCCGGACCTGGCCGTGTCCGACGACCTGGGTCTGCAGGGCGATGTGCCGGTCGTCGACTCCGGGCAGCTGTCGGATCCGGGCGCGCTCGATTGGCACCCGATCGACACCGCAGACCCGTCGGCCGGCCTCGATCACCATCAGGGCTTCGACTTCTTCAGCTGACCAGCTCACACCCGACAAACGCCGGTGGCCACCATGGCCACCGGCGTTTTGCGTTTTCTCACCGCATTTTCAGCAAACACCCTAGTTATCCCCTAATCCCCTAATTGGGGGAGTGGCGACACCCCACTACGTTCCGTTGGGGGTAGGGGTGGTTGCCCCGTTTGCAGGGCCCTTGACGGCCCCTAACGTTGTTCTCAGTTCGCCGGACAGCCGGCGAGAAAACTTCAAGAGCAACACCCCAACGAAAGGGACTCCAATGACCAGCCTGATCGAATTCATCATCGACCTGTTCCGCTTCCCCACCGTCGCGAGCTCGTTCGTCGCGAACCCCGAGCAGACCATGCGCGACGCCGGCCTGGCCGGTGTCACCTCTGCGCAGATCGCCGCAGTCGCCGCCAGCGCCGTCCCGGCCGGTGTGGTGCTCGGTGGCGGCGACCCGGTCGTCGGCCTGCAGAACGCGGTCTCGGACTACTACAGCATGTCCTCGCCGTTCTCCCCGCAGACCGCATTCGCCCCGCAGACCGAGTTCGCCAGCCGCAACCAGACCGACTTCGCGAGCCACAACAACGTGCCGATCGCCAGCGGCAACGACATCCCGGTGCTGAGCCCCGACCAGCACGCCGGTGCCAACGCCCAGCAGGGTGCCTTCAACCTGGGCTTCGGTGACATCACCCTCGGCGGCAGCCACGTCCAGCAGGGCGACGGCGGCGTCAACATCGCGGGTAACAACCACGGCGACATCGCCAGCGGCAAGGGCGCGGTGCAGGGCGACGGCAACACCGTCACCAACGGCGACATCCTCACCGGCAGCCACTCCCCGGTGATCGTCGGCACCGGCAACCACGCGAGCGACAGCTCGACCACCGCGGGCGGCAACGTCATCGCCGGTAACCACGGCCCGGTCATCAGCGACGTCAACACCGGTGGCGGCAACGGCGGCAGCGCCAGCGCCGGCGGCGGCCTGATCGGTGGCGGCCACGCCAACGCGGGCAGCGGCGGCAGCGGTGGCAACATCGTCATCAACGACGGCAACACCACGTCGACGCACGTCGGTGGCAGCCAGACCACGGTCGGTGGCGACCTGGGCAGCGGCAACAAGAGCGTCATCGACGACTCGTCGCACTCCTCGACGGTGAACACCAGCCTGAACAGCGGGAACACGGCCAACACCAGCATCGGTAGCGGCAACAGCACCCACACCAACATCGGCAGCGGGAACACCACCCACACCGATCTGACCGCCGACAACTCCGTGCACAGCACGGTCGCCGACAACTCGGTGCACGAGGCCAGCATGAACACCTACGCACCGGTCGAAACCCACACCACCACCGACATGAGCCACAACACCCACATCGATCCGCACATGCACTGATCGATCGCGACAAACCGTTCCGGCGGGGCCACTTACAGGCCCCGCCGGTCGTTTGCGCATACCGTTAGTCAGCGAGAATGCAGTCGAGGAGAGCCCAGTGACGCAACCGAACGAGGCGAATCCGCGCCCGGTCGCGGTGATCGTCGAGTTGATCGACCACACCAGCCGGATCGCGGGCCTCAGCGACCGCGACGACCTGGCGCAGCGGTTGCTGGCGGCCAAGACCCGGATCAGCGATCCACAGATCCGGGTGGTCATCGCCGGCCAGCTCAAGCAGGGCAAGAGCCAGTTGCTGAACTCGCTGCTGAACATGCCGGTCGCGCGGGTCGGCGACGACGAGAGCACCGTGCTCACCACCGTCGTGCACTACGGCGACGCGGCGGCCGCGGAACTCGTGCTGGCCTCGCCCCAGGAAGGCGGCGATCCGTCCGTCGTCGCCATCCCGCCCAACCAGCTGTCGACCGATCTGCGTCAGGCTCCGCAAGCGCAAGGCCGTCAGGTGTTGCGCGTCGAGGTCGCGGCGCCCAGCCCAATGCTCAAAGGCGGACTCACCTTCGTCGACACCCCCGGTGTTGGCGGGCTGGGACAGCCCCACCTGTCGGCGACGCTGGGACTGCTGCCCGACGCCGATGCCCTCCTGATGGTCAGCGACACCAGCCAGGAGTTCACCGCCCCCGAACTCACGTTCATCCGCCAGGCCGTCGAAATCTGTCCGGTGGCAACGATTGTCGCCACCAAGACCGACCTGTACCCGCATTGGCGGGAGATCGTCGCGGCCAACGATGCGCACCTGCAGCGGGCGCGCTTGTCGCTCCCGGTGACTCCCGTTTCTTCGGCGCTGCGCACCCATGCGCTGGCCCTGGGTGACAAGGAACTCAACGACGAGTCCAACTTCCCGGCGATCATCAAGTTCCTCACCGACAAGGTGCTGAGCCGTGAGAACGACCGGATCAAGGACGAGGTCGTCACCGAAATCCACGCGGCCGCCGAGCATCTCACCCTGGCGTTGTCCACCGAGCTGGCCGCGATCAACGACCCCGACAAGATCGAGCGGATCAAAGCCGAGCTGGAGCGTAAGAAGGACGAAGCGCAGGAGGCGTTGCAGCAGACCGCATTGTGGCAGCAGGTGCTCAACGACGGTATCGCCGACCTGACCGCCGACGTCGACCACGACCTGCGCAACCGGTTCCGCAACATCACCTCGCACACCGAGCGCATCATCGACGGCTGCGATCCCACCCAGCACTGGGCCGAGATCGGCGCCGAGTTGGAGAACGTGGTCGCCACCGCCGTCGGCGACAACTTCGTCTGGGCCCACCAACGCGCCGAGGCGCTGGCCGCCGAGGTGGCCCGCAACTTCGTCCAGGCCGGGCTGGACTCGGTGGAATTGGCCGAGGTCAGGGCCCGCGACATGGGCGCCGGCCTGGGCGAGTTCAACCCCGTGGCGCGGCTGGAGTCCGAGCCGATCAGGGCCGGGCACAAGGTGATCACCGGGATGCGCGGGTCGTATGGTGGTGTGCTGATGTTCGGCATGCTGACCTCGTTCGCCGGGCTGGGTATGTTCAACCCGCTGTCGCTGGGCGCCGGACTTGTGCTGGGCCGCAAGGCATACAAGGAAGACATGGAGAACCGGATGCTGCGCGTGCGCGGCGAGGCGAAGATGAACGTCCGTCGGTTCGTCGATGACGTGTCGTTCGCCGTCGGTAAAGAGTCGCGCGACCGGCTGCGAAACATCCAGCGCCACTTGCGTGATCACTACCGTGGCATCGCCAACCAGACCACCCGATCGCTCAACGAATCGCTGCAGGCGATGCTCGCCTCAGCGCAGATCGAGGCGGGCGAGCGCGACAACCGCGTGCGGGAACTGGAGCGGCAGTTGAACATTCTGCGCCAGGTCCTCGACAATGCGGTGAAACTGACGCCGTCGCTGGCCCAGTGAGCACCAGCGCCCGCGTCCGCGCCATCCTGGGCGGCGTCACCTCTGCCTACCGATCAGACCCCGTTTTCCAGCACCGGCCGCAGGCCCTGGCCGAACTGGACTGGATCGCCCGTCGGCTCGATCAGCCCATCCGGATCGCCTTGGCCGGCACCCTCAAGTCCGGCAAATCGACACTGGTGAATGCGCTTGTGGGCGAGGAGATTGCGCCCACCGACGCCACCGAGGCCACCCGTCTGGTCACCTGGTTCCGGCACGGCACGGCGCCCCGCGTCACGGCGAACCATCGGGACGGCCGCCGCACCGACGTGCCGATCACCCGTGCCGACGGCCTGACGTTCGACCTCGCGAGATACTCCGGGGCGCAGGGCGCCGCCAACGTGGGAGACATCGTCGACCTCGACGTGCAGTGGCCCGCAGTCGAATTGGAACACACCACCATCATCGACACCCCGGGCACATCGTCGCTGTCGCGCGACGTGTCCGACCGGACGCTGCAACTGCTGGTGCCGCGGGACGGCGTCCCGCGCGTGGACGCCGTCGTGTTCCTGCTGCGCACCCTCAACGCGCCAGACATCGCGCTGCTCAAGCAGATCGGGGAACTCGTCGGCAGCGGCTCGGGTGCCCTTGGCGTCATCGGGGTGGCCTCGCGCGCCGACGAGATCGGGGCCGGACGCATCGACGCGATGATGTCGGCCCGTGAGGTGGCCACCCGGTTCACGACGGAGCTGGACCGCACCGGCGTCTGCCAGGCCGTCGTCCCGGTATCGGGGCTGCTGGCGCTGACCGCGCGCACGTTGCAGCAGAGCGAGTTCACGGCACTGCAGAAGCTGGCTGCCCTGGACGGCGACGGCGCCACCGCCCTGACCAAGGCCATGCTGTCGGCGGATCGGTTTGCCCGACAGGATGATTCGCTGCCGGTGGACGCCATCACCCGGGCCGCGCTGCTGGACCGGTTCGGCATGTTCGGCATCCGGATCGCGATCGCGGTGCTGCGCGCCGGTGTCACCGACTCGCAAGGGCTGGCCGATGAGCTGCTGGAACGCAGCGGGCTGGTGTCCCTGCGCGACGTCATCGACCAGCAGTTCGCGCAGCGCGCCGACATGCTCAAGGCGCACACGGCGCTGCGCTCGCTGCGCCGCTTCGTGGAAGCCAATCCCATCTACGCGACGCCGTTCATCCTGGCCGACATCGATCCGCTACTGGCCGATACCCATGCCTTCGAAGAGCTGCGCCTGCTCGGTCAATTGCGTTCCCGTCCAACCACATTGAACTCCGATGAGATGGCCTCACTGCGCCGCATCATCGGTGGGTCGGGCACCGACGCGGCGAGCCGGCTGGGGTTGAGCAACGATGCACCGTATGACGGCCCGCGAGCGGCGTTCGCGGCGGTGCAGCGGTGGCGCCGACGGGCCGATCATCCGCTCAACGACCCCTTCACCGCACGCGCCTGCAAGGCCGCTGTGCGCAGTGCCGAGGCCCTGGTCGCCGACTACGCGGCGCAGGGAAGGTGAGATATTCGAGATCGTTCGCCATTTGGTACCCCGCGCAGCTACCGTTTGCGGGTGGCTCAATCGTTTGACCCCTTTGGACTGGTAGGACGCGCGGTCGACGCCGCTCGACTCGGGCTCGACGTCTACAGCTGGACCGAACAGCAGGTCGTCGGCGCGCTGCGTAAAGGCCTCAACGAACTGGAACCGGAAGAAGGCGACGACGACGTCGTCTCGGCGGGCGATACGTCCAAACAGGCAGACAGCGACGACTCGCTCAACTCCAAGATGAGCCAGCTGCTGAATCGGGCGCTCGACCAGAACACCGCCGGCAGCCAGACCGAGCTGTACCACCATCTGCTCGATCAGCTGGTCGCCGACGAGGCCCGCATCGTCGGAGCGCTGTCCGACGGCTCCGTCTCTCCGTTGGTCAACGTGTTCGACCGGACCCGCAAGGCGGTGCTGGAGAACGCGGCACTGGTCGGCCGGACCGCGAACGTCGCGCTCCCGCAGATGACGCCGCAGTACGTCGGACATTTGCTGGCGCTGCGCCTCGTGGAGATCGGCCCGGAGGATTCTGCGCTGAAAACCGAGTATGAGGTGTTGATGGCTGAGACCATCGTGCTCAACGCGATCAAGGCCGCGTCGAAGGGTCCGCTGCCCGCCAAGGTGGAGAAGCTGACGTTGACGCTGTCGCCACTGGGCCGATCGCTGTGGGCCGCCGCCACCGCGGAGGACAACCAAGACGGGTGGCACTGAATGTCGTTGACCGAGATCCTCACGGACTTCCGAGCCCACTGGATCATCTACTTCTCCATGCCGCTGGTGGCCGCGTTCGTCGGCTGGAGCACCAAGATCGTCGCGATGGAGATGATCTACCGGCCGCTGGAGTTCAAGGGCATCGGTCCCATCGGCTGGCAGGGCATCATCCCGCGGCGCGCCGGCAAGGTCGGCTCCACAACCATCGAGCTGCTCACCGCGAATCTGCTCAAACCCGAGGAGCTGTTGTCCCGGATCGACGCCAAAGAGGCCGTCGAGGCGTTGCGCGAACCCCTGGCGGCGTCCATCAACGACATCGCCCGCGACGTCGCCGAAGAGATCCGCCCGGGCCTGTGGAATTCGTTGCCCGAGGCCGGGCGGCAGGCCATCCTGAACCGCATCCACTCGCAGGCACCGCGCATCACCGAAAAGATGCTGAACGAGATGCAGTCGGACCTGAGCCGGTTCGTCGACCTGCAGTTCCTCTCGGTCACCACGCTGGTGCGCAACAAGGAGAAGCTCAACAAGCTGATGCGCGGCCTGAGCGACGACGCCATGGCGTTCGTGCGACGCAGTGGCATCTACTTCGGCTTGGTCATCGGCACCGCGCAGATGTTCGTCTGGGCGATCTTCAAACTGCCGTGGATCATGCCGGCGTTCGGTTTCGGTATCGGCTTGGTCAGCGACTACATCGCGCTGAACATGCTGTTCCGACCGGTCAAGCCCACGAAGTACCTGGGCTTCATCAAGTTCCAGGGACTGCTGCACGCCCAGCGCGAGAAGATCACCGCGGACTACGCCCGCATCCTCTCCGAGGATCTCTTCGCCCCAGATATTCTCTTCGACGGCATCCTCAAGGGCCCCGGTGCCGACAAGCTGTTCGCGATGATCGCGCGCGAGGTCGAGGCTGCCATCGACAGCGAGGTCGGTGGGCTGACCGGCACCGTCGTGAAGTTCGCGGTCGGCACGTCGAAGTACAACGCGCTGAAGGACAAGATCGTCGAGCTGGTCATCGAGCGGCTGCCGGACACGCTGCTGGACGCGCAGGACTACGCCATGAGCCAGATCGACCTCGAGCGCACGATCGTCGAGAAGATGAATCAGCTCTCCAACGAGGAGTACGAGTCGATTCTGCGGCCGGTGTTCAAGGACGACGAGCCGTTGATGGTCGCCATCGGCGCCATCCTCGGTGGCTGCGTCGGTGAACTCCAGGTTCTGATGATCGAGTTCTTCACGCACTAGTGCGGGCGCGGCCCCGTCGGATGGGTGCGCCGAGACTGGGTGATCGACGTCGACGTCGTTGGTGCCGGGGTGCGGCTGGTGGTCGTGCTGTCGCCCGAGGGCGTGGTCGACGTCGTGTCAGTCGTGAGCGGCAAGTCGATGTCGGTGGTCGTCGGCGTCGTCGACGGGTAGCTGGTCGACGTCGGGGAGGTTGTCGCCGTTGTTGTCGTGGCCGAGTGGCCCGAGTCATCGACGATGACGGGCACCGGCGGGGGCTGCGGCTGGTTGTAGTGCCGCGTCAGCCATGACCCCGCGAAATACAGCAGCGCGATGGCGGCGAGCGCCGCGATGCTGGCGCCGACGACGTGCGGGGTGCGCTCGTGCCACGGCCGCTCGGTCATGGCCGGTCAGCGTAGCTGTGGAATGACCTCCGTGCTGAACAACTCGATGTGATCGAGATCGGCCATGTCCAGCACCTGAAGGTAGATGCGCTCGACCCCGGCGGCCACGAACGGGGCCAGCTTGTCGACGATCTCGGCCGGCGTGCCGACGGTGGGGGAGTTGCCGCGCATCTCGTCGACCTCGCGGCCGATGGCGGCGGCCCGGCGGGCGATCTCCGCATCGTCTTTGCCCGCGCACAGCACGAAAGCCGCCGAGTACGTGATGCTTTCGGGTGCCCGGCCGGCTGCCGTCACGGCCGCCCGCACCCGGCCGAACTGGGTGGTGAGCGTGTCGATATCGACGAAAGGAATGTTGAACTCGGATGCGAACCGGGCTGCCAGCGCCGGAGTCCGCTTGGCGCCGCCGCCACCGATGATCACCGGCGGGTGGGCCTGCGCCGGCTTCGGGAGGGCCGGGGAGTTCTTGACGGTGTAGTGCGTTCCGGCGAAGTCGAAGTGTTCGCCGACCGGGGTGTCCCAGAAGCCGGTGATGATCTGCAGCTGCTCGTCCAGCCGGTCGAAGCGCTCGCCCAGTGGCGGGAACGGGATGGCGTAGGCCTCGTGCTCCTCGGCGAACCAGCCGGCGCCCAGGCCCAATTCCACACGGCCACCGCTCATTTCGTCGACCTGCGCGACGGCGATGGCGAGCGGGCCGGGATGCCGGAACGTCGCCGAGGTGACCATGGTGCCGAGCCGGATGGTGCTGGTCTCGCGGGCGATGCCGCCGAGTGTCACCCACGAATCGGTGGGGCCGGGCAGCCCGTCACCGGCCATGGCCAGGTAATGGTCGGACCGGAAAAACGCCGAGTAGCCGAGGCTTTCGGCGGCCTGCGCCACGGCAAGCTGGTCGGCGTAGGTGGCACCCTGCTGCGGTTCGACGAATACCCGGAAGTCCATGTCGGCCAGCTTAGTTGCTCAGAACGCCTTCACGCTCGCGGTCGAGACGAACATCCCGTGGCCGGTGCCGGCGTTGGTGAACCGGGTGCCTTCGGCGCCGGCGAGGATCGTCCACCCCACCGCCGAGTACGTCTGGTAGTCGAGGGTGACCGTCGGGATGGCGCCGAGATTGCCTACCACCCAAGACAATTTGCCGGCAGCGGTGACCCGGACGCCGTTCGCGGTCTCCCCGTTGATCGTCGGCGCATTGGTGAACGCCGACTCGCAGTCGACCTCGGTGGTGTTGAGCTGGCACCGGGTCTGGCCGGACTTCGTCGCGACGAAGACGTAGCCGTTCTGCGGAGCGAGGGCCTGCGCGGTGGGTGGCGCGGCGCTCGGTGCCGGGATCGGGCTGACCGGCACGGGGCGGATGGCCTTCTCGGATGGTGTCGGGGTGCTCACGGCAGACGATTCGCCCGCGGGTAGTCCCGACTTCGGGCTGCCAGGGGTGGTGCTGTCGCAGCCGGCGAGCAGCGCGACCGCCAGCGCAGCGGTAGCAGACATGGTGAGCCGTGTGTGGTTCATCGGCCATCAGGCTACGGGAGATCCGATCGCGCTGATCCAGACCGCTGCCCCGGCGCGTCCTGCTGCCTAACGTCGATCCTCCGTAGTGAACAGAGGTGGCGATGAGCAGAAAACACATATCCCCGCTCGGTGTGGTCGGCGTCGTCGCCATCGCGGTGGCCGGAGTTCTGATCGGGTTCAAGAACATTCACGGTTCATCGCCGGATGCATTGCTGAACGTGTCGTACGACCCGACGCGCGAGCTGTACGCGGCGCTGGACCCGCAGTTCATCGCGCAGTACCGCAAGCAGTCCGGCGTCACCGTCGACATCACCCAGTCGCACGGCGGATCCGGCCGGCAGGCGCGCAACGTCATCGACGGCACGTCGAAAGCCGGGGTGGTCTCACTGGCCTTGGTCAGTGACGTCGACAAGCTGGCCAAGCGCGGGCTGATCGCCAAGGACTGGCAGCACCGGCTACCCAACAACTCGGTTCCCTACACGTCGACCATCGTGTTCGTCGTCCGCAAGGACAACCCGAAGAACATCCATGACTGGCCCGATCTGGTCAAGGGCGATGTCTCGGTGGTGACCCCGGACCCGCGCACGTCGGGCAACGGCAAGCTCAGCGTGCTCGCCGGGTGGGGTGCGGTGACCACCCGCGGCGGCTCGGAGGCAGCAGCCCACGACTACCTGGCGGCACTGTTCAAGCACGTCGCCGTCGCCGATGAGGGCGCGCGCGGCGCGGCCACCAGCTTCGCCGTGCAGAAGATCGGCGATGTGCACCTGACGTGGGAGAACGAAGCCATCCGGGAGGTGGCTGCGGCACCCAACGAGCTGCAGATCGTGTATCCACCAGTGAGCATCAAGGCCGAACCTGCGGTGGCCTGGGTAGATGCGAACGTGGCCGGCAAGAAGACCGAGGCCTATGCGAAGGCCTACCTGAACTACCTGTTCACCGACCCTGCCCAAGACGTCATTGCGCAGTACGGCTACCGCTCGATCAACCCGCAGATCCAGGCCAAGTACCGGGCCAAGTTGCCGGACATCTCGCTGTTCCCGGTGTCCGCGATCGCCAAGGACTGGGACGACGCCGCCGAAAAGTTCTTCGGCGACAACGGAATCGTCGACACCATTCATCTTCCTGCGCAACGAACGGTGGTGGGATCGTGAGCCTGCTTTCGAACCTGAAACACAACTACGACCGCACCCTCGCCCGGCGCGATCTGATCGCCGGCCTGACGGTGGCCGCCATCGCGCTGCCGCAGGGCATGGCCTACGCCCTGATCGCCGGCGTCGACCCCAAATACGGCGTCTTCTCGGCCATCGTGGTGACGCTCATCGCGTCGATATTCGGTTCGTCGTCACACCTGATCAACGGACCCACCAGCGCCATCTCGCTACTGGTGTTCAGCTCATTGGCGTTCATCGATCCCGAGAACCGCACCGAACTGTTCGAAGCGCTGTTCCTGCTCGCGGTGCTGGTGGGCACCATTCAGATCCTGATCGCGGTGTTCAAACTGGGTGACCTGACCCGCTACATCTCCGAGTCCGTGATCGTCGGGTTCATGGCCGCAGCCGCGTTCCTACTTGCCTTGGGCCAGTTGGGAAATGCGGTCGGTGTCAAGGACCGGGGCAACGGCAACATGCAGGTGCTGTACCGCACCTACCTCACGCTGTTCCACGGCGACGCGATCAACTATCGAGCCGTGGTACTGAGCGGCACCGCTGTCGTCGCAGCCGTGGTGCTCCGAAAGTTGGTGCAGCGCTACGGCTGGCCGCAGATCGACATGCTTGCCGTCTTGGTCATTGCGGCCCTGATCGCCTACTTCTCGGGCTGGTCGACACCCGGACACGGGGGCAAGACCGCGGTGTCGATCACCGGAAAGATTCCCGCCAGCCTGCCCGACTTCCACATTCCGGTGGTGCATTGGGAGTGGCTGCCGCATCTGTCGGAGGGCGCGTTGGCGGTAGCTTTCATCGGCTTGATCGAGGCGCTGTCGATCGCGAAAGCCATTGCGCACCAGACGCAGCAGAAGATCGACTACAACCGGCAGATTCTGGCGGAAGGGTTGGCCAACCTCAGCGGCGGCTTCTTCCAGAGCCTGCCCGGTTCGGGTTCGTTGTCGCGGTCTGCGATCAACTTCCAGGCCGGCGCGGCCACCAGGTTTTCCGGCGTCATCGCGTCGGTGGCGGTCGCCGGCGCACTGCTGTTGTTCGCGCCGCTGCTGAGTTACATTCCGAAGGCCGCGCTGGCCGGCCTGCTGCTGGTGACCGCGGTTCGCCTGGTCGATTTCCAACGACTGGTGCACACGGTCAGGGCATCTCGCTACGACGCCGGGTTGGTGATCGTCACGGCAATCACCGGCGTGGTCATCGATTTGGACAAGGCGGTGCTGCTCGGCGTGCTGCTGTCGATCCTGCTGTTCGTCCCACGGGCCTCCAAGCTCAAGATCGCCGAGCTCGTGGTCACCCCGGAACGCGTCGTCCGGGAACGGGTCGGCGACGAGCCGGACAATCCGGCGGTGCTGATCTACGACATCGAAGGAGAGTTGTTCTTCGGTGCCGCACCGGAAATCGAACACGCATTGGACGCGCTCACCGAGCGGGTCAAGGCCGAAGGCACCCAATTCGTGGTACTCCGTCTCAAACGGGCCCGCAACCCTGACGCGGTCGGTATCGAGCGTATCGAGCGGTTCCTGCATGACTTGACCGAGCTGGGCGTCACAGTCCTGCTGGCCGGCGTTCGGCCCGACACTCTGGACGTCCTGGGCAACGTCGGGCTGCGAAAGTGGTTCCCGGACGAGCGCATCTTCCCCGAAGGGGAGAAGGAGTTCTCGGCAACACTCAAGGCGGTCCGCTTCGCGGAGTCGCGGCTGGTCCCCGGTGGCGTCAGCAGCGCCGGGGAGCTGTACTACCTGGTCTGACGGGACCTGCTACTGCGGCGGCAGCACCGGCGGCCGGCAGATGTTGTTGATCGGGTCCCACCAGGCGCCGTCGCGGCAGTCGAGCGGTGTCGTCGAGACCGGCGGCCGGCAGCTGTTGATGTTCGGGTCCCACCAGCCGCCGGGACAGTTCTGCACCAGCGGCGCCTGGCACCGGTTCTGCACCGGGTCCCACCAGGTGCCGTTGTCGCAGTCCGCGTGACTCACGGCAGGGGCGACCGCCGCGGTGATGGCCATGGGCGCCAAGGCGGCCGCGGCGATGATGGCGGCACGCTGCAGAGATTTATGCATGAACTCACCCTAAAGGGCTTCAGTTACAAGGCAAGTCGCCCGGTGTGTAGTAGGGCACCCCGGCCGGGGTGTAACACGGCGGCCGGCCCGCGGCAGCCTGGGCGGCCGCGTCCTCCGGAGCGGCGGCGGCCATCGCGGCGTCGCCGGCGACGTTCGTGCACCCACCGGCACTGACGTGCCGGCCGCCGACACTGCCACACACATCGGCGTGTGCGGCCGGTGTGCTGACGGCCGGTACGGCGGCGGACGCCAGCAGGAAAAGCACTGCAGCTGCGGACTTCAACATGTCATCTACCTTCGTCGGCCCCGACCTACGGAGATTATTGACGAATTCGTCAGGCTGGTGTCAGTTTTCCTTGTAACTGCCGTCGTCGGTCCGGGTGAAGTAGCGGCCCGGGGGTGGCAGGGGGTCGCGGCGCAGCGGCCCGGCGACCGGGCGGTGCCACGGCGTCATCGGCACCTCGTCGACGACGCGGACAAACGCGGGCCGTTGCTCGGCCGGCAGGTTCGCCAGCGCCTCGTTCAGGTCGGTGACCGAGATGTCCCGCCCGTCGACGAGTGACAGTGCCGTCACCGCGATGTCGTCATCGCCGTCCCGAACCCCGTAGGTGTGGACCAGGTCGACGGCCGGCAGCTTGCCGATGGCCGCGGTGCTCACCAGGGACGCCACCACGCCTTCGGCGGTGTGGATCTGGGTGTCGACGGAGTCGATCAGCCAGTAGTCACCGTCGGCGTCCCGGCTGACCAGGCTGCCGCTGGAGAACCAGGCGTCGCCGGCGTCGAACACGTTCCGGATCGGCGGCGCGGAGGCAGTGGTCGCCGAGCCGATCTTCACCAGCAGTAGCCCGGTCTCGTCGTCGTCGCAGCGGATCGCGTAGCCGTCGTCACCCGAAATGACTTGCTGCGCTTCGGGGTCCCAGCGCACCACCGCCACCGTCGCGCTGCCGGGCAGCGGCCGGCCGAGCGACCCGGGCTTGGCCGGGTTGATGTTGGCCAGGATGGCCTCGCCCTCACTGGTGGCCCAGAAGTCCAGGACACCGGCGGGTGCGAAGCGATCCAGCACCCGGCGCCAAAGTCCGCGGGGCATACCGGAACCGACGAACAGTCGGACCGAATGGTTGCGCTCGGCTGGCTGCGGTGCGGCGTTGACCAACGGTCGCAGTTGCGCCCACGTGTAGCAGACGATGGTGACGCCGTAGCGGCGCACTTCGGTCCAGAACGTGGTCGGATCGAGGTCGGTCGCCATGGCCAGGCGGCTACCACCGGCGACGGCACCGCCGATGCCGGTGAGCAGGCCGGAGGTGTGGTAGATCGGGTTGATGCAGTAGACGGTGTCGGAGTTGGTCAACTCCGCCGAGGTCGCGGTGCCGTACGCCGACAATCCGAAGCGGCCGTTGGTGACTCGGATGGGTCGGGGGTCGCCGTCGGGCCCGCCGAAGAAGATGAACGCGAGCTCTCCGGCGCGGCCCGGGTTGGGGCGGTACCAGTCCGGGATGCGCACGGCGTTCGTCTCGCCGATCTCGAGCGCGGTGAGGGTGCGGTCGCGATGCAGATAGGGCGTGTCGAGCAGGAACGTGTGCAGCGGGCGCCCGGCGAAGTCGGCCTCGGAGTGTTCCGGGTCGGCAATCACCCTGTTCACCTTGCCGAGTTCGACTTCCCGCGCGGTGTCGGCATCGGGCCGCAGCATCACCACGACTGCGCCGATGCGGTTGAGTGCGACCACCACGGCCAGCGCCGAGGGGCGGGTGCCCATCATGACGCCGACGTGCTCACCGGCGCGCACGCCCGCGGCGAGCAGGCCACGCACCACGGCGTCGATGCGGACCTTGTTCTCGCCGTAGGTGTAGCTGCGGTCCTCGTACATAAAGCTGACATCGTCAGGAGCATGCTGGGCCTGCTCATCGAACAAGAGGGCCAACGAGATTCGCGTGTTCGCGTCGAGGCTGCGGATGCGGGCCAACCGCGGCATCTGGCGTGCCACGGTGCCGAACATGCCGCGCATGTTGCCTACCGAGCGGGCCACCGAACCGGCGACCGTGCGGCCGGCGTCGATCAAGGTCTGGACGCCCTCGGCCGGTCCCGCGGGCGCTGTCTCGGCGACGGTGGTCGTGGTGTCGACCTTGACGACGTGCTCCGGCAACGGGCCGAGGCCGTCGGCGTACCGCATCCAGTCGGCCACCAACGGCCAGGTGTGGTTCGTCGCGGTGCTACCCACTACCAGCCCGAAATGTCCTGCGTGCAAGGTGCTTTCGAAAATCTCGGTGCGCGGTGCGGCGCCGACGATCCCGCGGACCGATGCGGGAGGGGCGATTTCGTCGACTTCCCCGACGAAGGCCAGGATCGGCGAGGTGATGTCGGCGAGCGTGACCGGGCGTCCGGCGATGCTGAAGCCACCGGTCAACATCCGGTTGTGGACCAGAAACTGCTGCAAGAACTCGGCGAGTGCGGGCCCGGGCCACGCCACCCAACCGTCGTTCATCAAATAGCGACGCTGGCCCTCACGGGGCAACAGCGCGTCGCGGTCGTGCAGCGCGAACAGGAACTGCAGCTGCCCTGTCACCGCCTTCACCGGGTCGAGCATCTGGAAACCCAACCGGGTCGCCCAGCCCGGCACCGACCGGCCGCGCAGCACGTTCTCCATGACGAAGCCCATGCCGGGGATGGCGAGTTCCGCGGGGACGCCCATCGGGGCCGTCTTGCTCAGATCCACCGGGCTGCCGAACGTCACGACGCTGCCGATGCCTTCGCTGCGCCGGTACGCCGACGCCTGGTAGCAGAACATGCCGCCCTGCGAGTACCCGGCGAGGTGCACCTTGGTTCCGGTGGTGGCGACGATCTCGTCGATGGCCGAGTCGATGGCCAGCACGTGATCGGCCAGGGTGCGCTTGAGCCCGCCAGGCTCCTGCTCCGGCGAACCGAAGTCGATGATCCACGGATCGATGCCGTGCTCGATCAACGTGCGCACCCCGCTGGCCTGCGGCGACACGTCGAACACGTCGGCGGTCAGCATCAGTGGCGGCACCAGCAGCACCTGGGGGCGGCCCATCTCGCCGTCGGTGCGGTACCGCCGCAGCTTGTGGATCCGGCCCTGGGCGACGACGTCGTACGGCGATGGCTCTTCGCCCGTTTCCAACCCGCCGTAGCGGGCCACTTCCAGCCAGTTACGAGTCGTTGCCACAACCCTGTCGAAGATCACGGTCCGCCCTTTCGATCAACACTCGGTGCAGATCATGCCAAGCGGACGCGCTCACCATGGCAGTTTGACCGCCAGTCTGGGTGATGGCGGGTTCGTCGAGCGCAAATGCACGTCGGTGGAGCGGATCGGATCGAGCACGCGGGTCAGGAAGGTGAGCTCGTCGGCGAGGGCCGCCTCGTGGCACGGCCCCGAGTAGAAGTCGAAATGGTCGGCCGGGTATTCGCACAGATGGGCCAGGTAGCCGGCCTTTTTCGCGGCGCGGCGGGCGGCGTCGGGCGGCGCGATGCGGTCGTTGGTGCCGACTTGGACGAGCAGCGGGCACTCCAACTGGCTGGCGTGGACGGTCGGTCGGTTGAACGCGACCTCCAGCACCGTGCGGGCGGTGAATTCGTTGCGCCAGGTCGGGCCGGCCATGGCCAGGTAAGCCTCTTCGGCGCCGGGCGTGGTGAGCGCCGCGGCGGCGCCGTGCTGTCCCGTGAGCGGCACGTTGTGCGGACGGCGACCGAGCCGCGCCCCCGCGGCGTCGAGCACCCCGTGGGCGACCAGACGGGCCAGCGGCCCGGCGCCGGCCTCGTGGAATCCCTGCACCAGGGCGGCCAGGCCGTCGGTCGCCGGACACAGCGACACCACGGCGGCTACCCGCTGGTCCTCGGCGGCAACGGCGATGACGTGCCCTCCCGAATACGAGGTGCCCCAGAGCGCGATGCGATCCCGGTCGACGCCCGGCAGATTTCTGGCGGCGTCGATGGCGGCGTGGTAGTCCTGCCGCTGTTTCTTCGCCGAGATGTATTGACGCGGTTCGCCTTCGGAATCGCCGAAGCCGCGGTAGTCGAACACCACCACGTCCATACCGGCGGCGGCGAAGGGCTCCGCGAACGCGAGCAGGCCCGAGTCGCGGGTCCCGCCGAAGCCGTGGGCCATGACCACGCACGGCCGCCCCGTCTGGCCGGCCAGCGCGTCACTCTCAGCGGTCAGATGCCAAGCGGCACAACGCTCGCCGTGGCTGAGGAAAAAGAAGTCGGTTGCCATGATCGCTCCTTCGGTCAGACCACGGGCAGTGGTGCGGCAGCGGGCGTGAAGACGAGAGCAGGGTCTTCGATAGGCCCGTTGCGCAGCCGCTCCTGATCCATTTCGTAGGCATGTTTGAACGCCCACGGGCCGTAGGTGCCGCCGCGCGGGAACTGCGCCACGGCCCGCTGGACGTAACCGGAAGTCATGTCCAACAACGGAACTCGTTCCATCGTGCCGTCTTCCAGGATCGGGACGACCTTGCCGTAGCCATGCTCGTCCATGTAATCGAGCATCCGGCAGAAGTGCTCGCACACCAGATCGACCTTCAACGTCCAGGCGATGTTGGTGTAGCCGACCGCGAACGCGAAATTGGGCACCCCGGAGAGCATCATCGCCTTGTAGACGGTGAGGTCTGGCAGGTGGAGCGAGTGCCCGTCGACGCTCAGCGCGATCTTGCCGAAGGGCGTCATGTTCAGTCCGGTCGCCGAGATGATGATGTCGGCAGCCAGCTCCTGCCCGGACTTCAGCACGATGCCGTTCTTGGTGAACCGGTCGATGTGGTCGGTGACGATCGAGGCCTTGCCCGACGCGACCATCTTGAACAGATCGCCGTCGGGCACCATGGCCAGCCGCTGCTGCCACGGGTTGTACTTGGGTGTGAAGTGCGTGTCGACGTCGAAATTCTTGGGTAGCTGACGAGCTACGTTGGCGATCAACAGCTTTCGCATGACCTTGGGGTAGCGCATGCACATCTTGTACATTCCGCGGTTCAGCGAGATGTTCTTGCGCCGCACGATCTTGTACGCCCGCTCGTGGCCGAGCACCTTGTTGAGCACATTGGCGATCGGGTCGGATGCCGGAATCGAGAACACGTAACTCGGGGAGCGCTGCAGCATGGTGACGTGCGCGGCCTTGTCGGCCATGTTCGGGATCAGCGTGACGGCCGTGGCGCCGCTGCCGATGACGACGACGTTCTTGCCGGTGTAGTCCAAATCCTTCGGCCACAGCTGGGGGTGGATGACCGGGCCCTCGAAGTCGTCGCGGCCGGGGAAGTCGGGGATGTACGGGTTCTCGTAGTCGTAGTACCCGGTGCCCAGGAACAGGAAGCGTGAGGTGAAGGTCTCGGTCTTTCCGTCGTGGGTGGTCGTGACGGTCCAAAGCCCTTGGTGGGAATCGAAATTCGCCGAATCGACGTGGTGGCCGAACCGGAGGTGGTCGGCGAGGCCGTTCTCGGCGACCGTCTGTTGCAGGTAGTCCAGGATGATGTGCCCGTCGGCGATCGACTTGCGGTGCGTCCAGGGTTTGAAGCCGAAGCCGAAGGTCGGCATGTCCGAGTCGGACCGGATGCCCGGGTACTGGTGCAGGCTCCAGGTGCCGCCGATCGCGTCCCGCCCCTCCAAGACCGTGAACGACGTACCCGGCCGAAAAGTCTTGAGGTGGTAGGCCATGCCGATGCCGGAGATCCCGGCGCCGATGACCAGAACGTCAACGGGAGCGGTGATGGTGGTCATGGGCACTCCTTTGCCGGCCCGGCGGGTGTACCTGGACTGTAATTCCGTGACGCGCTGTTCACGCTGGGTTTGGCAGGGCTGGGCCTAGCTGGAGGCGATGGGCTGAGCGAACTCGTCGATGGCGTTGACCATCTGGTCGAGGCCCGGTAGTTCGAGCGGGTAGTGGCCGGCGTTCTCGAGCACGACCGTCGTCACCGGAACGCGGGTGATCTGACTCAGGAACGGTTCGCTGAGGTGCTCCGGCGTCCACCGGTCGGCTCCGGGTTGGGTCAGCAGGACGGGACAGGCGGTGAAGTCCTCCGGTTCGACGGCGGGTTGGTAGTTCATGTACGACGCGAGGAACGCCACGGAGACCCAGTTGCCTGCCGACGTACGGTCGGCGAGGCAGGCGCGCAGCGCCGTTTTGTCGTTGACGAGGGTGTGCATCTTGCTGACCGCCCACATCGGGATGCGCATCCGGCGCAGTGGTGTCCGGGCGACGCGGCCCATCATCGGTCCGCCGAGGCGACCCATCATCGGGCTGAGCGCGGTCTCGACCTGGACCTGGGGGTTGCGCTGGTCCAGGAACGTCATACCGACGATGCCCGCCACGTGGGGGCTGATCGCGGCGACGTGGTAGGTGAGCATTCCGCCAGCGCTGAGCCCGTAGAGCAGGATCGGTCGGTCGTCGCGCTTGCGTTCTGCCGCTACGAGATCGACCCCGGCCGCGACCCAGTCGTCGTACGTGACCAGCGCATCCGACGCGACTTCCGTGACTCCGTAGCCAGGCATGTCGACGGCGATGGTCTCGTAGCCGCGCCGGGCCAGCGGTGCCCCGGCGATGGTGCTCATCTGGCGCCCGTTGGTGCCGACACCGTGGAACAGGACGATCTTCACCGGCGCGTCCGGGTTGCGGTACGTGTCGAGATGCACGCGGTGCCCCTGCCAATCCCACCATTCCTCGGTGGGTTCCATGCCGGGCTTGATCCGGTACTCGGCCGGCAGGTGCTGTTGGATTGTGCGCCAGGCTTTTTGGTCGGTGTAGCTCATAGCGAGAGACTAACGGTCGGCTGGCTGGCGCGACATCGTCGATGGTTAGGTGAGCTGAGTAATCGGCGGCCGGTCCTGTGCTCCCTTCGCGCCACCGTGCGCCGCCCCCGTTTTCCCGCGATGCGATCGTCTGCGGTTAGGTCAGCTAATCGATGCATGCCACCGTTCGCCGTGAGACCGGGCGAACCCTCGCCTCTCCGTCGGGCGACCGCGCTCGGTGGCTAGGTCACCTAAGCATCGACGATGACCGGGCGGCCCCAATCCTGTTGCAGTCCTTGTGTTTAGGTGCCCTAACCGTCGCCGATGTGGAACCGCACTTTCTGTGCGTTCTTGTCGGTGGGCGGGAGTATGGTCGCACGTATGTACTGCTTATCTGCTTAAGTGGACCCGGTGGCTAGAATTCGCCAAAGGTGTTGCTAGGCAACAACTCTTGATCGATCTCCGGTAGGCGTTCAATGTCATGCAGTGGGGCGTCGGTTCCACCGA
>NZ_JXST01000066.1 GCF_000878195.1 Mycolicibacterium llatzerense
CAAGAAGGCTGCTCCCGCCAAGAAGGCGGCACCGGTCAAGAAGGCTGCGGCTCCGGCCAAGAAGGCGGCACCGGTCAAGAAGGCCGCTCCGGCCAAGAAGGCTGCGGCTCCGGCCAAGAAGGCTGCTCCCGCCAAGAAGGCGGCACCGGCCAAGAAGGCTGCGGCTCCGGCCAAGAAGGCCGCACCGGCCAAGAAGGCCGCACCGGCCAAGAAGGCTGCTCCCGCCAAGAAGGGCCGCCGCTAAGCCCTATCCGATAGGTCCGACTCGGACACGCCGTGGATCAACTGATCCACGGCGTGTCTGTGTGTGGGCTGGACGGACGGAACGGGCCGCCGCTAGAGCTTGGTCGGCAGCGGACTGCCGATGTGGTCCGCGGCGACCAGCGCGTCGCCGTGCAGCGTCAGCACCCACATGCTGCCCTTGCGATTACGCGATTTGTCGGGCCGGATTCCGCTGCGCTCGCACCACCACGAAATCAGGTCCGGGATCACCTTGCCCTGTGTGCAGATGACGGGGACCGTTTCGCCATCGCTTTTCGCGGCGATCTTCAGCACCCGCTTGCGCGCCGCGTCGGCGTCGGCCGCGTATGCCTCTTCGGTGAGCGTCGGCTCGTCCCGCACCCGGACACCGAGCTCCTGCGCCAGCGGTTCGACGGTCTGGTGGCACCGGGTCCGGGACGCCGCAAAGACGTCGCTGGCACCGAAAGCGAGCAGTTGGCCGACAAGCGATTCCGCTTGTCCCCGGCCTTTCTTGTCGAGCGGCCGGAGTCGATCGTCGCCCTTGTACCGGGCCTTGCGCCCCGCGGTGGCGTGCCGGACGATCAGCACGGTGCGGGTATCGGCCGGTCGACGGGTGAACCGTCGCAGCACCTTTCGATCATGGGGGTACTGCAGCCGGAGCATGGCGTCGGCCACTGGCAGCCAGTCGAGCTTGTCCACCTCTGAGTTGGGGCTGAACCCGCCGCCGGTGCTGCGGGCCGCCCAGTAGCGGACCTTCTTGGTGCCGCGCTCCAGGGGATAGCTGACGGAGGCCAGCCGCCGGCCCAGCACCGACTCGTACCCGGTCTCTTCCAGGATTTCGCGCACGGCGGTAACTGGTTCGGTCTCACCGGGATCCACCTTGCCCTTGGGCAGTGACCAGTCGTCGTAGCGCGGTCGGTGGACGACGGCGATCAACGGCTCTCCGGACTCGCCGGGGCGCCACAACACCGCCCCGGCGGCCAACACCGGCGTCGCCGGGGTGTCGTGCGCCGTCTTGTTCGGCACCTGTGCTCCTGGATGTGATTGTCGGGGTCAGGTTTTCGCGCCACGTGACGTGCCGACCGAAAACTACGGTGTGCGGTGCCGCTCCATGATCGACACCTGGTGATCCCGAACCTTCTCGCCTTCCCGGGGCAACGCCGTCCAGTGCCCGTCCGGGCCCAGCTCCCAGCAACGGGTGGCCGGGTCCATGCTCGAGTCGAACATCCCGCCCAGTTCCTCGGTCAGTCTCGGGTCCTTCACCTGTGCCATCACCTCGACGCGACGGTCGAGATTACGATGCATCATGTCGGCGCTGCCGATCCAGAATTCATTGATGGCGTTGAAGTGAATAATCCGTGAATGTTCAAGGAAGCGGCCGAGAATCGAGCGCACCACGATGTTCTCGGAGAATCCCGCGACACCCGGTCGCAACGCGCAGATACCGCGAACCACCACCTCGACGCGGACCCCGGCCTGCGACGCCCGGTACAGCGCGTCGATGACCTGCTCGTCGACCAACGCGTTCATCTTCAACCGGATGCGGCCGTCGCCGCCTGCCTGCTTGGCCTCGATCTCGCGCTCGATGCGCTCGATGATGCCGCGCCGCACACTGTGCGGGGCCACCAGCAAGTTGCGGTAGGACACCTTGCGCGAGTACCCGGTGAGCGAGTTGAAGAGGTCGGTCAGGTCGGCGCCGATGTCGGGCGACGCGGTCAGCAGGCCCACATCTTCGTACAGGCGTGCGGTTTTCGGGTTGTAGTTGCCGGTACCGATGTGGCAGTACCGACGGATGGTCGACCCTTCGCGCCGCACCACCAGGCACGTCTTGCAGTGGGTCTTGAGCCCGATCAGTCCGTACACCACGTGCACGCCCGCCTGCTCCAGCTTGCGGGCCCATTTGATGTTGGCCTGCTCGTCGAAGCGGGCCTTGATCTCGACCAGCGCCACCACCTGCTTGCCGGCTTCGGCGGCGTCGATCAGCGCGTTGACGATCGGCGAGTCACCCGAGGTCCGGTACAGGGTCTGCTTGATGGCCAACACATTCGGATCGGCGGCGGCCTGCTCGATGAAACGCTGCACGGTGGTGGAGAAGGAGTCGTACGGATGGTGCACCAGGACGTCGCCGTCCCGCAGCGTCGAGAAGATGCTCTTCGGGGTTTCCCGTTCGCCGAACGCCGGGGGAGTGGCAGGCACGAACGGGCGGTCCTTCAGGTCGGGCCGGTCCACGCCGTAGACCTGCCACAGTGACGAAAGGTCCAGCAGCCCAGGCACTTCGATGACATCGCCGGGGTGCACGTCCAACTCACGAAGGAGTAGGTCGAGCATGTTCTCGGTCATGTCGGTCGCGACCTCGAGCCGCACCGGCGAGCCGAACCTGCGGCGCGCCAGCTCACGTTCCAGCGCCTGCAGCAGATCCTCGTCGCGGTCCTCTTCGACTTCGAAGTCCGCGTTGCGGGTGATCCGGAAGGCGTGATGCTCGACGATCTCCAGCCCGGGGAACAGCACCGGCAGGAACGCCGAGATCAGTGCCTCCATCGGCAGGAACCGCACCCGGGGTTTGGCGCCCTCAGCCGTGTCGCCCGACTCATGCAGCTCCACGAACCTGTCGACGTTGTCCGGCACCTTGATTCGGGCGAAGTGCTGCGTGCCGTCGTCGGGATTGCGCACCGTGATGGCCAGGTTGATGCTCAGGCCGCTGACGAACGGGAACGGGTGCGCCGGGTCGACCGCCAGCGGCGTCAACACCGGGAACACCTGCTCGTGGAAATAGGTGGACAGCTTGGACTGCTCGTGCTCGTCGAGCTCGTTCCAGTTGACGATGGTGATGCCTTGCTCGGCCAGCGCGGGCCGCACCACGTCACCGAACACGGCTGCCTGCCGGCTGGAAATCTGCTGGGTGCGTTCACCGATCCGGCGCAGCTGTTCGCGCGGCGACAGACCGTCCGCCGACCGCACCGACAGGCCGGTCTCGTCGCGGCGCTTCAGCCCGGCCACTCGAACCATGTAGAACTCGTCGAGATTCGATGCGAAGATCGCCAGGAACTTGGCCTGCTCCAACAGCGGCAGTGACGTATCGGCGGCCAGTGCCAACACCCTGGCATTGAAGTCCAGCCAGCTCAGCTCCCGGTTGAGGTACCGGTCATCGGGGAGCGCGCTGTCCGTCGGATCCGCGGTGGCCGCAGGCAGCGGTTCCGGGTCGGAGTCGGCAGCCGCCCGCGCAGGCGGGCCGCCGACTGAGGCCCGCTCGGTCTGTATTGATCTGGTGTCGGCTTCGGTCACCCCGACGATCATTCCCTATCGACAGGGCGCAGGCCACACGGTTGGTGAACCCGGATCGTCAGACACCGGCGTCGGGACCTCACCGCTACGCGCCGACGATCAGGGTCGTCGCGGGGCCGACGCCAAGTCTGCGCGCCGCCTCCAGATCATCCGGCGTATCGATGTCGCAGCGCAGTCCCGGCCACTCGCCCGACAGCTCTACCGCGCCCGAATCGGCATGGCGCCGTGCGGAATCGACACCGAACTCGGGGCCGAGCGGCGCGGCGAAGGCGAAGAGTGCCGCAGTGCCGGTGCGGTGCCGGTCGGCGATGAAACTGCGGGCATGCTGACGCGCACCGGCGATGGCCTCGGCCAGTTCCGCGGTGCGGAGTGCGGGCAGGTCGCCTTGCAACACCGCGATGTTGCTCACCCGGTTCCGCAGGGCCTGCTCGGTGGCGGCGAGTGCGTGATTCAACGGATCGGGGTGTCCGGCCGGAGTGGGGTCCAGCAGTACGTCGGCACCGAGCTCGCGCACCGCGGCGGCGGCGTCCGCGTCCGGGGTGACGACAGTCACGGAGCCGACGGCCGGCACTGCCAGGGCGGCGGTGATGGTGTCGAGGAGCATCGCCAACACCACCTGCTCGCGCAGGTCGCCGGCGAAAACCGGGGCCAGTCGGGTCTTGGCCGCGGCCAGCCGTTTCACCGCGATGATCAACCCGACACCGGCGGCATCACCGGCCGTCTCCACACTCGGGTCGCCGCTCATGACCGCCATACTGCCAAAGCCTGGGCGGGACTAGTCTTGACGCCGTGGTGGAGGCAGCGGTGATGGGTGCCGGCGCGTGGGGGACGGCACTGGCGAAAGTCCTGGCGGACGCGGGCAGCAACGTGACGTTGTGGGCGCGCAGTGCGGAGGTGGCGCGCGAGATCAACGAGACCCACCGAAACTCGAAATATCTCGGTGACCGGGCGCTTCCGGCGGCCATCAAGGCAACCGCGGACCCCGCCGAGGCACTCACCGGCGCCTGCACCGTGTTGTTGGCGGTGCCGTCTCAGACTCTGCGCACCAACCTGACCGACTGGACCGGACATCTCGGTGCCGACGCCACGTTGGTCAGCGTGGCCAAGGGCATCGAACTCGACAGCCTGTTGCGCATGAGCCAGGTCATCGTCCAGGTGACGGGTGCCGATCCGAGCCGGGTTGCCGTGCTCAGCGGACCCAACCTGGCCAGCGAAGTGGTCGACGAGCAGCCGGCCGCCACCCTGATCGCGTGCACCGATTCGGGACGTGCCGTCGCGCTGCAGCGCGCATTCGCGACCGGCTACTTCCGGCCGTACACCAACGCCGACGTGATCGGCGCCGAAGTCGGCGGGGCGTGCAAGAACGTCATTGCCTTGGCCTGCGGGATGGCGGCGGGTGCGGGGTTCGGCGAGAACACCGCCGCCGCGATCATCACCCGCGGCCTGGCAGAGATCATGCGATTGGGAATCGCGCTCGGCGCCAAGGGCGTAACGCTGGCCGGGCTGGCCGGCGTCGGCGATCTGGTTGCCACCTGCACCTCGCCGCAGTCCCGCAATCGCAGTTTCGGCGAGCGCCTGGCGCGCGGCGGCACCATGGAATCGGCGCTGGCCGCGGCCAGCGGCAAGGTCGCCGAGGGCGTCACGTCCTGCCAGTCGGTGCTGGCGCTGGCTGAGAGCTACGACGTCGAGATGCCGCTGACCGACGCGGTGAACCGGGTGTGCCACAAGGGTTTATCGGTGGACCAGGCGTTCGCGCTGTTGCTCGGCCGCAGCACCAAGCCGGAGTGAGCCATGGACGGCCTGCTCGGCGATTCCACCCGTAGCGTCAAAGCGACTGCATCGCAACGGGTCCCAGGGCAGCCCGTCGCGCCGCCCCCGGTCCCGGTGGCCGCCTATCACCTGTCCGACGACGAATCGGACGGTCTCGACTTCTACGGCCGCAACTCCAATCCGGCCTGGCGCCAACTGGAATCGGCCCTGGCGGAACTGGAAGGTGCCATCTCGGCGCTGACGTTCTCGTCGGGCATGGCCGCAATTTCCTCGGCGCTGCGGGTGCTGGCGACCCCCGGCACCACCCTGGTGGTGCCGGCCGACGGCTACTACCAGGTGCGCCGGTACGCGGCCGAGCATCTCGCGGCCCGCGGTGTCACCGTCATCGAGGCGAGCGCCGCGGAAATCTGCGGCGCTGCCGAGCATCTCTCCCATGCCGACGTGGTGGTCGCCGAATCGCCGGTCAACCCGACGCTGGACGTCGTCGACCTGCACCGGTTGTCCACGATCTGCCGGTCCCGCGGCGCGACCCTGGTGGTGGACAACACCGCTGCCACCCCGCTCGGCCAGCAGCCGCTGTCACTCGGCGCCGACCTGGTGGTGGCCAGCGCGACCAAGGGGCTGTCCGGGCACAGCGATCTGCTGGCCGGCTATGTCGCCGGGTGTCACCGGGAACTGATGGCCGCCATCGAGCGCGAGCGGGTGCTGGCCGGCGCGATCCTCGGGCACTTCGAGGCCTGGCTGGCGCTGCGCAGCCTGGGCACCGCCGGTCTGCGGTTCGAACGGCAATGCGGCAACGCCCTTGCGCTCGCCATGACGCTCGACGCCCATCCGGCCGTGCGGGCTGTGCGCTATCCCGGGCTGCCGACCGACCGCGCGCATCCCGTGGCGCGGGACCAGATGCGGCGTTTCGGTGGCCTCGTCGCGATCGAGCTGGCCGACGCCGCCGCCGTGCACGACCTGGTCAACCGCAGTCAGCTGTTGGTCGCGGCGACCAGTTTCGGTGGCATCCACACCTCGGTCGACCGGCGTGCACGCTGGGGCGATGCGGTGTCGCCGGGCTTCGCGCGGATCTCACTCGGCATCGAGGACGCCGACGACCTACTGGCCGACATCACGGGTGCGCTCGGGTAGCCGGGTAGCCTCTCTAGGTTGTGACTGCCCCTCAATCCTCAGCAGCCGCCGGTCGTACCCGGGTCGCCGTCGTTTACGGCGGACGCAGCTCCGAGCACGCCATCTCCTGTGTTTCGGCCGGGAGCATCCTGCGCAACCTGGACCCGGCCCGCTACGAGGTCGTCGCCGTCGGTATCACCCCGGAGGGTTCCTGGGTGCTCGGTGACGGCCGTCCGGAGACCCTGGCCATCACCGACGGGCAACTGCCCGGCGTCACCGCCGCGTCCGGCACCGCGCTGACGCTGGCCGCCGACCCGAACCGCCGTGGTGAACTGCTGTCGTTGCAGGACGATGTCGCGCAGGTGCTGACGGCCGTCGACGTCGTCTTCCCGGTGCTGCACGGTCCGTACGGCGAGGACGGCACCATCCAGGGCCTGCTGGAACTCGCCGGCGTGCCGTATGTCGGTGCGGGTGTGCTGGCCAGCGCGGCCGGGATGGACAAGGAATTCACCAAGAAGCTGCTGGCCGCCGACGGGCTGCCGATCGGCGATCAGGTGGTGCTGCGGCCGCGCGACGTGACGCTGAGCCTCGATGACCGCGAGCGCCTCGGCCTGCCGGTGTTCGTCAAGCCGGCCCGCGGTGGCTCGTCCATCGGCGTGAGCCGGGTCGCTTCGTGGGACGAGCTGGACCAGGCCATCGCCTATGCACGCCAACATGATCCGAAGGTGATCGTCGAAGCCGCGATGCCCGGCCGCGAAGTGGAATGCGGTGTGCTGGAGTACCCGGACGGCCGCATCGCCGCCAGCGAGCTGGGCGAGATTCGCGTCGGTGGCGGGTTCTACGACTTCGCCACCAAATATCTCGAGGACGCGGCCGAGCTCGACGTGCCGGCCAAGGTCGATGACGAAATCGCCGACGAGATCAGGCAATTGGCCATCCGCGCGTTCAAGGCGCTGGACTGCCAGGGCCTGGCCCGCGTCGACTTCTTCCTGACCGAGAACGGGCCGGTGATCAATGAGATCAACACCATGCCCGGCTTCACGACCATCTCGATGTACCCGCAGATGTGGGCTGCCAGCGGAGTCGACTACGCCACCCTGCTGAGCGTCATGGTGGACACCGCGCTCGGCAGAGGCACTGGTTTGCGCTGACGCGCAGGGGAAGACCGGCCTGCGCTAGCGGGCCGGCGCCGGGTCCAGCGGACGGGCCGGCATCACCTTTTCGATGAGCTCGGAGACGGTCTGGATCGGTGTCGGGCCGGAACCCTGCGGCAGCGTCAGAGCCACATAGGTGGTCCCTTTGCCGTCGCCGACCACACCGTGATCGACGGCGTACCAGGTGCTGGCGCTCGGGCCGCTGGCCTCGAACCACGACACCGCGTTGACCATCTGCAGCGGTGCTCCGACGACGAAACCGTCGGGTCGCTCGACGCCGCAGCGCAGCACCACCGCGTCGATGCCGGTCGGTCCCAGCCAGGCAGCGGCGCCCGCAGGGGCGGGGTCGGCGAGCGTCGCCCGGCGGAAGTCGCCCATGGTGTCGGGCAGTGCGGCGAGCAGCGCGCGGCACTGCTCACTGTCGGCCTGCGGCGCCGGGGCGCTCGCCAGCGGGATCGCGACCGGTTTGTCCTCAGGCGCTTGGCGCAGCGCCGCATATGCGAGCAGGCCGACGATCGCCGCGACCGCCACCACGATGGCCGCGATGATGGCGCCGCGGGGTGGGCCATCTGGGTCACCCGTCAGATCGCGATGGTCACCGGGTTCGGTCATGACGGCAACTCTAGAGCGCCGCTCGCCCCGGGAGGCCGAGAGCGGTCACCCTGCATCATCGACTTGCCGCATTCCTCAACACGGCTCGTGCCTCGCCGCTTGATCGTCGTGCGCCCTAGACTCCACCACCATGACCAGCGCTGAATCCGGGGAGACCCTGGCGGGGCTCGGCGAGTTCGCGGTGATCGGGCGGTTGACCGCCCGTCGCCGGCAGCCCGCCGAGGTCGTCGTCGGCCCGGGTGACGATGCCGCTCTCCTGACGGCCGCTGATGGCCGGGTCGTGGTGTCCACCGACATGCTGGTCGAGGGGCGTCATTTCCGATTGGACTGGTCCACGCCGCATGACGTGGGGCGCAAGGCGATTGCGCAGAACGCCGCGGACATCGAGGCGATGGGGGCGCGGGCGTATGCGTTCGTCGTCGGCTTCGGCGCGCCGTCCGACACCGCGGCCGCGGATGCACAGCGACTGTCCGACGGAATGTGGTCGGAGGCAACGAAATTCGGAGCAGGAATTGTCGGCGGCGACCTGGTGGCCGCGCCGCAGTGGGTGATCTCGGTGACCGTACTGGGCGACCTCGGTGGCCGTCCACCCGTGCTGTTGTCCGGTGCGCAACCGGGGGACACCGTCGCGGTGGTTGGTGACCTGGGCTGGTCCGGTGCTGGATATTCCTTGTGGCGCGGCGGTATCCACGAGTTCGACGAGCTGCGGAGGCGGCACCTGGTGCCGCGGGTCCACTACGGGCAAGGGGCGGCTGCCGCGGCAGCTGGTGCGACGGCCATGACCGACGTGTCCGACGGATTGGTGGCCGACCTCGGCCACATCGCCGAGGCCTCCGGCGTCGCCTTCGACCTGTCGATGATGGCGCTCGATGCCGACGTGGCCACGCTGACACCGGCGGCCGCGATGGTCGGCGGCGACGCCCGCGACTGGGTGCTCGGCGGCGGCGAGGACCACGTGCTGGTCGGCACCTTCGGTGGCGCGCTGCCGACCGGCTGGCGGGCCATCGGGACCGTGCTGTCCGGAGCGCCGCGCGTCACCGTCGACGGCGCGCCGTGGCATGGAGCCGGCGGCTGGGAATCGTTCGGTCAGTAAGGTACTGGCGTGACTGCCCGACCCCTGCAAGACCTGATCGACCCCGGCTGGGCCCTGGCCCTGGAACCAGTTGCCTCCGAGATCGCTGCGATGGGCGAATTCCTGCGCGCCGAGAACGCGGCCGGCCACGGCTATCTGCCGGCGGGGGAGAATGTGTTGCGCGCCTTCACCTTCCCCTTCGACGAGGTGCGGGTGCTGATCGTCGGCCAGGACCCGTATCCGACCCCGGGGCATGCCGTCGGCCTGAGTTTCTCGGTGGCGCCCGACGTGCGACCGCTGCCGCGCAGCCTCTCCAACATCTTCACCGAATACACCGCAGACCTGGGGTACGAGCAGCCGGGCTGCGGCGATCTGAGCCCGTGGTCGAAGCAGGGCGTCATGATGCTGAACAGGGTGCTGACGGTCCGGCCGGGCAATCCCGCCTCGCATCGTGGGAAGGGCTGGGAGGCCGTCACCGAATGCGCCATCAAGGCGCTCATCGCCCGGCCACAGCCCTTGGTGGCGGTGCTGTGGGGCCGAGACGCGCAGACCCTGGGGCCCATGCTCACCGGCGAGCGGTGCGCGAGCATCGAATCGGTGCATCCGTCACCACTGTCGGCATCCCGCGGATTCTTCGGGTCCCGGCCGTTCAGCCGGGCCAACGAGCTGCTGACCCGCCTCGGCGCGGACCCCATCGACTGGCGCCTGCCCTGATCCCTCGAGAGGCCGTGTCTGTGCGGCGGCACGCCCGTTTTGGTGTGCCTTTTGCGGCCGCTCGCCGCTGGTGAGCGGCCGCAGCCACTACCTGAAGACACACGAAAGCGCTGCGCGGGTTTCGCGCAGCGCTTTCGAGTAAGACTTCAGTTGTAGGCGGAGTAAATCCACCCGAGAGCCGGCACTAACGGCTGACTTTGCCGGCCTTGATGCAGGAGGTGCAGGCGTTGATCCGCTTGCGGTTGCCACCCGGACGGTCGACCGCACGCACGGTCTGAATGTTCGGATCCCAGCGGCGGTTGGTCCGACGGTGGGAGTGCGAGACGGACATACCGAAGCCCGGTCCCTTTCCGCAGATGTCGCACACGGCGGCCATGAAGAACTCCTCGAAATCAGTACTTGGGGTCTGAGTCCGACGGCCACAGCCTTGTGCGGCGCGAACAGACAACCTGACCAGGATACCGGGCGGCCCGACGATCACCAAAATGGGTCTGGTGGCCGGTGTTCCATGGGAGTTGGTCAGGAGATTTGTCGGGGCCACTGGCTAGGCTGGCGGGGCACCGAGGGGTTACCGGGCGGGCGACTGGAGAATCGGGGAGAACCCGGGCGAACGCGATGGAGGTCACATGTCAGCTGGCGTGGGTCGCATCCCCCGTCCGCTGGATGGGATCGCATTACGTGACTGGGCTCACACCGCGGTCCTGCATCTGATCGCGCATACCGACGAGATCAATCGGCTGAACGTCTATCCCGTCGCCGACGCCGACACCGGCACCAACATGTTGTTCACCATGCGTGCCGCCGCGGCACAGGCCGACGAGGCCGTGAAAGCAGCGGGCAACGACGTGGTGGCGGTGTCGGCCGCCTTGTCGGCCGGGGCGTTGCACGGCGCCCGGGGCAACTCGGGCGTCATCCTGTCGCAGATTCTGCGCGGTGTGGCCGACGTCGTCGCCGAGGCCGCGTCGCAACGCGGTGAGGACAGAGAGTGCGGTGAGATCACCGCGCCGGAGTTCACCGCGGCCCTGCACCACGCCCAGGTGCTCGCGGTCGCGTCCGTCGGGCAGACCGTGCCCGGAACCATCGTGTCGGTGCTGCAGGCAGCAGCGCTGGAAGCCGAGAATCAGAACGGGTTGACCGACCTCGCGATCATGGCGGCCGCCGTCTCGGACGCCGCCGCAGTGGCGCTCGAGCGCACCCCCGATCAGCTCGACGTGCTCGCAGAGGCGGGCGTCGTCGACGCCGGCGGCCGCGGCCTGCTGGTCCTGCTCGACGCACTGACCGCGACGCTGTCCGGCGGTTCGGCCGCCCGGCCCCTGTACCAGCCCGGCGCCGGGCACCCCCGGGCCGACCATGACCACGACCACAACAACCACGAAATTGGCGGTACGCCACCACAATTTGAGGTGATGTACCTGCTCGGTGATTGCCACCCCGACAACGTCGAGGTGTTGCGTGCCCGGCTGCTGCGGCTCGGTGAATCGGTGGCGATCGCCGCCGCGGTCGCCGGCGGTCAGTACAGCGTGCACGTGCACGCCGACGATGCCGGCGCCGCGATCGAGGCTGCCCTCGATCTCGGCACGGTCAGCAGGATTCAGGTCACCGCGCTGATCGGGGCCGCCGGCGCCCGGCCGTCCGGCGGCTGGAGCCGGGACCGCGCCGTGCTGGCGATCGTCGACGGTGACGGTGCGGGGGAGTTGTTCGGCAGCGAAGGCGCGCACGTGCTGCGGCCTGACGACGGACCGATCAGCGCGCAGCAGTTTCTGGCCGGGCTCGTCGGCACCGGTGCCGCGCAGATCATGGTGCTGCCCAACGGTTTTCTGGCCGCGGAGGAACTGGTGGCCGGCTGCGCCACGGCAATCAGCTGGGGCATGGACGTGGTGCCGGTACCGGCCGGATCCATGGTGCAGGGATTGGCGGCGCTGGCTGTGCACGATGCCACCCGCCAGGCCGTCGACGACGGCTACACCATGGCTCGCGCCGCGGCGGGCGCCCGGCACGGATCGGTGCGGATCGCCACCGAGGCGGCGTTGACCTGGGCCGGTAGGTGCCGTCCGGGCGACGGTTTGGGCATTGCCGGTGACGAGGTGCTGATCGTCGGCCACGATCTGGTCAGTGCCGCCAGCGGGTTGATCGACCTGCTGCTGTCGTCGGGCGGTGAACTGGTGACGGTGTTGACCGGCGCGGGCGTCGATCCGGAGGTGGGTGTCGCGCTGGCCGAACATGTGCGCCAGGAGCATCTGGCGGCCGAGTTGGTGACCTATCACACCGGCCACCGTGGGGACGCACTACTGATCGGGGTGGAGTAGCGGTGGTCGCGCTGACCGACTCGCTGGTGCACGTACTGGGTGCGAAATCCGCTGCACCACTGGAGGAATTCTTCGGTATCCGCACCGTCAACGATCTGTTGCGGCACTATCCGCGCAAGTACAGCCAGGGGATGACGGTGCTGGGTGAAGACACCGAGCTGCCGGAAGAAGGCGACCACGTGACGTTCGTGGACGTCATCACCAAGGCGGAGACGCGGTGGACCAATCGGGCGCCCAAACGCGAATACCTGGTGGTCACCCTCGGCAACCGCAACCCGAAGGTCACCGCCACCTTCTTCAACGCCAAGTTCCTCAAGAAGTCCCTGGTCGAGGGGACTCGGGTGATGCTGTCGGGTGTTGTCGGATTCTACGGGCGCACAATGCAATTGACGCATCCCGCGCACCTGGTCCTCGATTCCGGCGCGGGTCGCACGTTCGGGTCCCCGGCGCTGAAGAAGATCGCCGACGCCTCCGAGAAGATGCACGGCGAACTGCAGATGTCGGCGTTCGAGCGGGAGTTCTTCCCGATCTACTCGGCGTGCGCCAAGGTGCAGAGCTGGGACATCTACGCGTGCATCCTGCAGGTGCTCGCGGTGCTGGACCCGGTATCCGACCCGCTGCCGGAATCGATTCTGGCGCAGCGTGGTCTGATCTCCGAGGATCAGGCGCTGCGTGACATCCACCTCGGAGAGCGTGAAGCGGATCGCGAACAGGCCAGGGAGCGCCTGACTTTCGATGAGGCCGCCGGGCTGCAATGGGCGCTGGCCGCCCGTCGGCACGGCGCGCAGTCGCAATCCGGTCCGCCGGCGCCGCCGATCGACGACGGTCTGGCCGCCGCGCTGCGCGACCGGTTGCCGTTCGAATTGACTGCCGGCCAACGTGATGTGCTCGAGGTGCTGTCGGCTGAGCTGTCCGAGCCTCGGCCGATGAACCGGATGCTGCAGGGCGAGGTCGGCTCGGGCAAGACCATCGTCTCGGTGCTGGCCATGCTGCAGATGGTCGACGCCGGCTACCAGTGCGCGCTGCTCGCACCGACGGAAGTGCTTGCCGTGCAACATGCGCGGTCCGTTCGCGACGTGCTGGGGCCGCTGGCCATGGCGGGCCAGCTCGGTGCGCCCGACGATGCGACCGCGGTTGCGTTGCTGACCGGATCCATGACCGCGCAACAGAAACGGCAGGTGCGCGAGGAAGTGTCGAGCGGGCGGGCCGGCATCGTCATCGGCACCCATGCCCTGCTGCAGGACGCCGTGGAGTTCGACCGGCTCGGCATGGTGGTGGTCGACGAGCAGCACCGGTTCGGCGTGGAGCAGCGAGACCGGTTGCGCGCCAAGGCCCCTGATGGACTGACGCCGCATCTGCTGGTGATGACGGCCACGCCGATCCCGCGCACCGTCGCGCTGACCGTGTACGGCGATCTGGAGACCTCGACCATGCGAGAGCTGCCGCGCGGCCGGCAGCCCATCGACACCAAGACCATCTTCGTCAGCCAGAAACCGGCCTGGCTCGACCGCGCCTGGGCCCGTATCCGCGAAGAGGTCCAAGCCGGACGGCAGGCCTACGTGGTGGCCTCCAGGATCGACGAGAACGACAAGCAGACCGAGAACAAAGAGGCCGGACCGCCGCCGGTGACGGTCGTCGAGCTGTACGACAAGCTGCGCACCGGGCCGCTGAAGGACCAGCGGCTGGGGCTCATGCACGGCCGGCTGCCGGGCGATGAGAAGGACGCCATCATGTCGGCCTTCCGGGCCGGGCAGATCGATGTGCTGGTGTGCACGACCGTCATCGAGGTCGGCGTCGACGTGCCCAACTCGACGGTCATGGTGGTGATGGATGCGGACCGCTTCGGGATCAGCCAGCTGCACCAGCTGCGGGGCCGCATCGGCCGTGGCTCGCACGCCAGTCTCTGCCTGCTCGCGACCAAGCTGCCGGAAGGGTCGAAGGCCGGCGCCCGGCTGCAGGCCGTGGCCGGCACCCTCGACGGTTTCGAACTGGCCGATCTGGATCTGCAGGAGCGCCGCGAGGGAGATGTGCTGGGGCTCAACCAGTCTGGGCGGGCCGGGTATCTGCGGTTCCTGTCGCTGGCCGACCATCAGGAAGTCATCGAGTCGGCCCGTGCGTTCTGTCAGGCTGCCTACGCGCAGAATCCGGACGATCCGGGGATGTCCGCACTGGCCGCCCAGTTCGTCGACACCGATCGCGTCGAGTACCTGGACAAGGCGTGAAGCGCCTGCTGTGGCTCGTCGCAGCTGTGGTGCTGGCGGTGGTGGTCGCCATCCAGGTCGGGACGGCCGATGAACCCGCAGCGGTCGCCGATGGCGCCGACGGTGCTGTCGTACCGACGGTCGCGCCCGGTACCGACATCCTCGCCGGAGTCGCCGTCATTCCGCGGCGGGTGCGTGACCCCAACTACCGGCGCGCGGCGTACGGCGAATCCTGGACCGACGACAACTCCGCGCCCGACGGCCACAACGGCTGCGACACCCGCAACGACATCCTGAACCGAGACCTGACCGACAAGACCATCGTGTCGCTCAAACGCTGCCCGCAGGCGGTGAAGACCGGGGTGCTGCGCGACCCGTACTCGGGCGACACCATCGCGTTCACCCGCGGCAACCAGACCGGTGCGGCGGTGCAGATCGACCACATCGTGCCGTTGGCGCTGGCCTGGGACCTCGGCGCCAGGGACTGGAATGACGAGCTTCGGCTCCGGTTCGCCAACGATCCGGCGAATCTGCTTGCGGTGTCCGGGAAGGCCAACCAGGACAAGGGGGACAAGCAGCCCTCGGACTGGATGCCGCCGAACCACGGATTCTGGTGCCAGTACGCGGTGCAGTACATCGCGGTGCTGCGGGGTTATGGGCTTCCCGTCGACGAGCCGTCGGTGCCGGTACTCCGCGATGCGGCGGGCACCTGTCCGAGGGGCTAGGAGCCGGACGGGGCGAGCTCCGCGACGCAGTCGACGCAGACCTTGATCCTCAGTACAGAACCGAATCTGCGCGGTTTTGTTGCCCGTATCGATAATTTCGCATGACAACCGGTGCTTAATTGTTTGCTGGTATACCTCAGGTCGGTGACACCGCTAATTTTGAGCGCGCAGTGCGCAAATTGCGCAGATATTGGTTGCCGAGCTATCGCAACTCGGCAACCAATATCTGTTCATTCCATTCGGCGACCACGGCGAAATAACCGATAGCGGGGCGACTGAATTAGATGCCGGAATGCCGTCGATTCAGTGAACTGTCGATATTTCGCCGCAGCCTGATGCCAAATTCGCTCCTGCCCGTCGTGGGGTCCGTTCAGCGGCGTCCGAAAATGCCGCCGATGGTCTTCAAGGTGCCGTGGAGGTCGGCGGCGAGCGTCTTGGTGGTGCCGTTGAGCGCGCCGGCGGCCGTCTTGGTGGTGTTGTGCAGTCCGCCGGCGACGGTCTTGGTGGTGCCGTCGAGGTCGGCGGCGACGGTCTTGGTGGTGCCGTTGAGCGCACCGGCCACGGTCTTGGTGGTGTTGTGGAGGCCGCCGGCCACCGTTTTCACCGTGCCGTCGAGCGCGCCCGCGATGCCGCCCACCGGGCTACTCGAGGTGGGCGCGTTGGCGTGGCTCGTGACCCCGGAAGTGGAGGTGTCGGCCTGCGCGGTGCCCGCTCCGAATGTGAATAGCAATGCACCCAGTCCAATTGTTGCCGCGCCCAATAGCAAGCGCTGGGAGAGGCGACCAATTGTCGGCATCGTTAATTGCGAACTGCTTCCGAATGGATGAATCATTTCTCGAACCCCCTGCTCGATGATGTCTGGTTGCGTCGGAATAAAAGGACGCAATACCAAATTAACGCACCAGGGGTAATAGTGGGATAGTTAACACGAATCAATTGCTGCGAGTTGGTCGACAACCTGCACACGTGACCCACTGGACACATCTGTGGCAGGGGAGTCGCCGCCTACCCGAAATTGGTCGCGCCAAACACAAATGGCCGTCCTCCCTGATGGGAGAACGGCCATTTGGGCCTGTATCAGTTGAACCGCAGCCGGCCTCAGATGCCCGTGTAGGTGGCGGGGTCCGGGCGGTAGCGGGTGCCGTCGTCGAGGCCGCCGAGGGCGTCCATGTGCTCAGCGGCCAACTCGAAGCCGAACACGTCGAGGTTCTCGGCGATGCGCTCGGGCGAGGACGAGCGGGGGATGACCGAGTTGCCCAGCTGCAGGCTCCACCGGATCAGCACCTGCGCCGGGGTCTTGCCGTACTCGGCGGCGATCGACGCCACGGTCGGGTTGCTCAGCAGGGCGCCGATACCGAGCGGGCTGTAGGCCTGCGTGACGATGCCGCGCTCGGCGTGCACCGCCCGCAGCGCCGCCTGGTTGAGTAGCGGATGCAGCTCGATCTGGTTGACCACGGGGCTGACGTAGCTCAGGTCGATGATGGTCGACAGGTCTTCGTCGGAGAAGTTGCAGACGCCGATCGACTTGGCGGTGCCGTCGTTGTGCACCTTGATCAGGGCGCCCCAGCTGTCCACGTACTTGCTGATGTCGCCGGCCGGCCAGTGGATCATGTAGAGGTCCACGTACTCCATGCCGAGTTTGTCCAGGCTCACCTTGAGGGCGTCCTGGCCGCCCTGGAAGCCCTGGTCGGCATTGGCCAGCTTGGTGGTGACGAAGATCTCGGCGCGGGGGATGCCCGAGGCGGCGATGGCCCGGCCGACTGCTTCTTCGTTGCCGTAGACGGCTGCGGTGTCGATCAGCCGGATGCCCATCTCGAGCGCGGCCGAGACGGCCCGCTCGGTGTCGGCGTCCGACAGTTCCCCGACACCGAGGCCGAGCGCCGGAATCGTGTTGTCGTCGTGGAGCGCCAGATTGGGAATCTCTGCGGAGGCCATGTCACCTACCCTGTGAAGTTGAATGTTCGGGGGTCCGGGCCCAGCCGGGTGCCGTTGTCGAGGGTCGCGATGGACGCGATGTCCGCTTCGCTCAGCTCGAAATCAAACACGTGGAAGTTGCTCGCAATCCGGTCTGGGTTCACCGATTTCGGGATGACGATATTACCCAGCTGGATATGCCACCTAATCAGCACCTGCGCTGGCGTTTTTCCGTGTCGCTCCGCGATCGCGGTGATGATCGGGTCCTGCAGCATGGAACCCTGTCCCAGCGGACTCCACGCCTCGGTGGCGATGCCGTACCTGGCATGGGTCTCGCGCAGCTCGGCCTGCGGCAGGCGCGGATGGAGCTCGATCTGGTTCACCGCGGGCACGATCCCGGTGGCGTCGATGAGCAATTTGAGATGCTCGGGCTCGAAGTTGCTGACCCCGATAGCGCGGATGCGGCCCTGATCGCGCAGGTGGGCGAACGCCTTGAAGGTGTCGACGAACAGGTTCTGGGCAGGTGTCGGCCAATGGATCAGATACAGATCCAGATAGTCGAGCCCCAGCTGCGCGATGCTCGCGTCGAACGCGGCGAGGGTCTTCTCATAGCCCTGTTCGGAGTTCCACAACTTCGTGACGACGTAGACGTCTTCGCGCGGGATACCGGAGGCGGCCACAGCCCGCCCGACACCGGCTTCGTTGCCGTAGGCCGCGGCAGTGTCGATATGGCGGTACCCGGCGTGCAATGCTGCACTCACGGCGCGTTCGGTGTCCTCGGCCGGTGTCTGCCACACCCCGAGCCCGACCACGGGAATGGACGTGCCGTCGTTGAGCGTCAGTGTCGGATTCGGAGCACCTGAAGGATCAGCCATGACCATGAGCATGCCAGGCGATGCCGTCCAGTCCGCGGCGACGAGTGACACCGAGTTGGTCGTCCGGCCGGAGCATCCGGTGGCGGGACGGCCCAGCCGGTTGCGCTTGACGGTCCTGACCAAGATCGGCGGCGTCGCCCTCCGAGTGCTGCCCAAGATTCCCGACCGGGTGAAGCGGGTGCTGCTCGGCGGACGCCGGGTGACCATCGACGGCAACACCCTGGACACCACCCTTCAGCTGATGCTGACGGCGCAGAACGCCAGTGGCGCCGGCGGCCTGATCGTCAGCAGTGACATCGAGGTCGCGCGGGCTCAACTCAACGCGCTGTCGCAGTACCTCGACCCGGCCATCGCCGTGGCGACGACGGACTTCACCGTTCCCGGTCCGACCGAACCGCTGCGCGCCCGGCACTATCAGGCCGACGTCACAGGCCCCACCCCGATGCTGGTCTTCTTCCACGGCGGCGGATTCGTCGTCGGCGGTATCGAGTCGCATGACGGGTTGTGCCGATTGATCTGCCGCGACGCCGGAGTGCAGGTGGTGTCCGTCGAGTACCGCCTGGCTCCCGAACACCCGGCCCCGGCTGCTGCCGACGACTGCTACGCCACCTACCTCTGGTGTGTGGACAACGCCGGCCGCCTGGGCGCGGACCCGACGAAGATCGCGGTCGGCGGCGATAGCGCCGGCGGCAACCTGGCGGCTGTCGTGTCGCAGCGGGCCCGCGACAACCACGCGCCACTGCCGGCCCTGCAGCTGCTGATCTATCCCGTGACCAACTTCGCCGGGGACACTCGGTCGAAGGTGCTGTTCGCCGAGGGCTACTTCCTGAGCAAGGTCGACATGGACTGGTTCCGGGCGAACTACCTGGCCGAATCGGCACTCGACCCGTCGGACCCGCGGGTGTCGCCACTGTTGGCCGACGATCTGTCGGGGCTGCCGCCTGCGCTCGTGCTCACCGGTGGTTTCGATCCGCTGCGCGACGAGGGGGAGGCCTACGCCGTCGCCCTGGCCGCCGCCGGGGTCCCGGTCGATCACCGCCGATATGGGTCTCTGGTGCATGCCTTCGCGAATTTCTTCCCGCTCGGCGGCGACAGCGCCACGGCCACGGCGGACTTCGTATCGGCATTTCGGGCCCACCTCACACGCTGAGGCACGGGTCCGGCCGATTGCGCCGTCGGCGTCGGTACCCTTGACGCCGTGCCGTCGAAATCGTCGAAGTCATCGAAGAACGCCAGCTATGACCTGAAGGCCGCGGACCGCAAGCGGGACTGGGTGGTCAAGGGCGGGCTGACCGCGCTTGTCATCGTTTTCGCGGTGGTACTGGTGGCGTACATCGTCATGAACGGCAAGCCGAAGGCCGATCCGCACAAGGTGCAGGCGGTGCAGATCGCGGCGAGCAACGTCGTCACCAATCCCGGCACCAAGGATCCGAAGGTCACCCTGGCGATCTACGAGGACTTTCTCTGCCCGGTCTGCGGCGTTTTCGAGAAGACCTACGGCCCGACCATCGCCAAGCTGATCGACAACGGCGACATCGCCGTCGACTACAACATCGTCTCGATCATCGGCCGTGGCGACCCGAAGTCGTACTCGACGCGCGCCGGTGCCATCGCGTACTGCGTCGCCGACGAGGACAAGGCCGCGTTCCGGCGCTTCCACGAGGCGCTGTACAAGAACCAGCCCGAGGAAACCGCGGCCAGCTTCCCGGACAACGCCAAGCTGCTCGAGTACGCGCGGCAGTCCGGCGTTGCCGTTGGTCCGAACGACCCGCTCAGCAAGTGCGTCGAGAACGGCGTCTACACCGAGATGGTCAACAACATGGCCCGCAACTCGGAGATCCAGGGCACCCCGACCATCAAGATCAACGGCACCGAGACCAGCCTGGTCCCGAACGGCGATCCGAACAGCCTGATCGAGAAGATCAAGGCCATCGCGCCCGATCTGCCGAAC
>NZ_JXST01000067.1 GCF_000878195.1 Mycolicibacterium llatzerense
ACACCAACCGTCGTTGACCAACGACCGTCACCGACCGCGCTGGCACCGATCAAACGAAAGCCGCCCCAGAACAACACTGGGGCGGCTTTCACCTGCCTCTTGACAAACAGTCCCTACATATCAGTTGAGCACGGCGTGGGCGGCGTTGTAGCCCGGGACGAAGTTGACGGCCGGGCCACCGTGGCAGCCGGCGCCGCCCAGGTACAGCCCCTCGACCGGCAGCTCCTGGTCGAGGTAGCCGCGCGGACCGGGCCGGTTCGGGCCCATCTGTTCGGGGTGGATCAGGCCGTGGCAATAGTCGCCTCCGGGGGCACCGAACATTCGCTCCATGTGCCGCGGGGTGAACGTGGTGTGGCGCAGGATCAACTTCTCGAAGTTGGGTGCCACGCGGGTGATCTTGTCGATAACCCGTTGTCCCATCTCACGTTTCATCGTGCCGTAGTCGCCGTCGCCTTCGACCGGGAACCACAGCGCGAACGCCGACGACGCATGCTTACCCGGCGGCGCCAGCCCGGGATCCTGCACCGACGGAATCTGCCAGGCGATGGACGGATCGGCCGGCACGATACCCCGGCGACTGTCCTCCCACTGCTGCTGCAGTTCTTCGGGAGTGCTGAAAAGTCCTATGGTGCCCTGCAATTCGGGGTTGTTCAGGATTTCGTAGGGCTCGTCGAACTCAGGGATGCCGTCGAGCGCGAAGTGCATCTGCAGGTAGCTGCCCCGGTGGTCGACCCGCGTGTAGCGGGCCCGCACGTCGTCGGGCACGGCGCCGCCGAGCAGTCGATCCACGGTGTGCGACGGAGCAAGCGACGAAACCACCACGGGCGCAGTGATTTCCGTGCCGTCTTCGAGCCGGACGCCGGTGACCCGGCCCCCGTCTACGGTGATGGCCGCGACCGCACTGCGCAACCGGACCTCACCGCCGTGCGCGACGAACGTGTCCTCGAGATGCTTGGTCAGCGCGCCGATGCCACCCTTGAGCTTTCGCATCAGCGACGCGCCGTCGGTCGGGACCGCGAGGCCGAACGCCAGCGCGGCGGCACTGCCGGGGGTGGCCGGGCCGCGGTAGGTGGAGTTGCACGCCAGCACCGACAGCATGCCGCGGATGGCGCCGTGCTTGTTCTTGTCCGGCAGGTAGCGATCCAGTACGTCGGTCACCGACCCGAACAGCATGTCGGTGATGGCCGACCGCTCGAATTCATTTGTGGCGCAGGCGTACATCTCGTCGTAGGTCTTGGGCGGCAGCCCCGCGTCGAACCGGCCGAGGGCCCGGGCGGGCGCCATGCTCCAGGCCATCAGTCCGGCCATGCCGTTGACGGCCTCGGCGCCGTGCAGCTCGTTCATGTGGGTGAGCAGCTTCATCGGATCGGAGTAGAAGAGGAACGGCTCGTCGCCGATCCCCCGCATGTTGACCGACATGACCTCCAGCTCGACGCTGGGCACTTCGTCGAGGCCGAGCTCCTGGCTCACCTTGAGGGACGTCGGGAACTGCTCGGACCCGGCGATCTCGAACTTGAAGCCGTCGAACAGCTCGACGGTCGAGGCCATGCCGCCGGAGTAGAGCTTGGACTCCAGGCACAGCGTGCGCAGCCCCGCCTTCTGCAGCATCACCGCCGAAGCCAGCCCGTTGTGCCCCGCTCCCACCACGATCGCGTCGAATTGCGCCATGTCCGCAGACTCGCACCGTCGGACCAGTTGTGTCAATAGTGACAAAACTTTGAGCGACGGGATTCAGACCGGCCCGGCCGCCAGCTGATCCAACGCCTCGTGACACATGCGCGCCAGATCAGCCAACGACCGCTCTGCGCCCAGCATCCACACCTCCATCGCGCCGAACACCGCGGCCGCGATGGTCCGCGAGGTCACCGCGATCCGCAACCGGTCCGTCGGTCCGCCGCGCCGCGCCAGATGCTCGGCGATGGCGTCGGCGAAGTCCGCCTCGACCTGGCGGATGTGGCTGACGATCCGATCGGCGTCGAGTTCCTGTTCGCGCAGCGCCGCAATCTTGGTGACGGCGCCAAAGTCGTACGGAAAAGCAAAGATCGCGGCTTGCACCGCTATCAGCACGGGCTCGTCAGCAGGCCGTCCGGCCAGCGCCGTCCGGAACCAGTGCAGGCCGGCGTCGTAGTCGGCGAACAGCAGCTCGTGCTTGGAGGTGAAATGCCGGTAGAACGTGCGCAGGGACACCCCCGCATCCGCGGCGATCTCCTCGGCGGTGGTGCCCTCCACGCCCTGCGCCAGGAAGCGGACCAACGCCGCCTGTTGCAACGCCTCGCGCGTACGCTCACTGCGGACGGTCTGCGGCGGGCGAGGCATCCCAGTACGGTACCGCAGAATGTTTTGTCATGATTGACAAAACATTGGGCGGCGAGCAGACTCCGCTGGCATGGTCTCGCTCATCGTCCACGGCCTCCTCGGACTGATCACCATCGCGTTCATCGTCAAGCTCAATCCGGCGGTGTTCCGCAAGCCCGCCGACGGACCCGCGTTCTCGGCTCTCGAGGTGGCCTACTACGTCATCGGCATCGCCTCGATAGCGCTCGGCTACTACTTCAACACCAAGTTCGTGATGGATTACCAACCTCCGAACGGCAATCCGATCACCGGGCCGGGCAGCTGGTCGGATTACATCCGGCTGATGTTCGTCAACCCCGCAGCGTCCTCTGCCGGCCAGGACTACACGATCATCAATGTGATCCTGCTGCCGTTGTTCACCATCGCGGACGGTCTGCGGCGCGGCATCCGGCATCCGTGGCTGTTCTTCGTCAGCAGCCTGTTCACCAGTTGCGCCTTCGCGCTGGCGTTCTACTTCGCGGTCATCGCGCGGCAGCAGCGGCATCAGGGTGCGGCCGACAACGTCAGGGGTTCTGCGACAATCTCGGGGTGACGCCCCCGAGGATGGTCGCCCGCCTGCGGCCCTACGCCTCCACCATCTTCGCCGAGATGTCGGCGCTGGCCGCGCGGGTCGGCGCCGTCAACCTCGGCCAGGGTTTTCCCGACGAGGACGGCCCGGTGCCGATGCTCGCGGTGGCGCAGCAAGCCATCGCCGACGGCGTCAACCAGTACCCGCCGGGCCCGGGTATCCCCGCGCTGCGCCAGGCCATCGCCGCCCAGCGAAAACGGCACTACGGCGTCGAATACGACCCAGACACCGAGGTACTGGTCACCGTCGGCGGCACCGAGGCCATCGCGTCGGCCGTGATCGGACTGGTCGAGCCGGGGTCCGACATCCTGATCATCGCGCCGTTCTACGACTCCTACTCCCCGGTGATCGCAATGGCGGGATGCCGCCGGGTCGTCGTCCCGCTGGCAGCGGACAACCACGGATTTGCCATCGACATCGACCGGGTCCGCGCCGCGATCACCCCGCAGACCCGCGCCCTGATCCTCAACTCACCGCACAACCCCACGGGCATGGTCGCCAGTCACGACGAGCTGACAGCCATCGCCGCACTCGCCATCGAGCACGACCTGTTGGTGATCACCGACGAGGTCTACGAGCAGCTGACGTTCGACGGCCATCAGCATCGGCCGCTCGCGGGTTACCCCGGCATGGCCGAGCGCACCGTCACCATCTCCAGCGCCGCGAAGATGTTCAACTGCACCGGCTGGAAGATCGGTTGGGCCTGCGGGCCCGCCGACCTGATCGCCGGCGTCCGCGCCGCCAAGCAGTACCTGACATACGTCGGGGGCGCGCCGTTCCAGCCGGCCGTCGCGCACGCGCTCGACCACGAGGACGCGTGGGTCGCGGCGCTGCGAAAGTCCTACCGCGGCAAGCGGGACCGGCTGGCGGGCGCCCTGACCGACATCGGATTCGATGTGCACGACAGCTTCGGCACCTACTTCCTGTGCGCCGATCCCCGGCCCCTGGGATACGACGACAGCACAGCGTTCTGCGCGCAACTCCCCGAACGGGTCGGCGTCGCGGCCATCCCGATGTCGGCGTTCCTGGATCCCGACTCACCTGACTCGGCGGGCTGGAATCACCTGGTGCGCTTCGCCTTCTGCAAGCGCGACGACACCCTCGACGAGGCCATCAGCCGGCTCCGCACCCTGTGATTCGTGCACGAATCGCTTGCGCCATGCGGTCATTGGCCTCGACTGCGACGGCCCGGCCGTAGTCGTCCCTACCGGCAGAGTGTGGACTAGCCGTAGAGCCGAGTCACCCGGGCCCGCAGCCGGTCGACCGCAGCATCGAGCACCAGTTTGCGGGCTCGGCGCAACAAGAACTCCGGAATGGGGGCAACCAGGTCGACGATGATGTCGAACCGCACCCGGGTCCGATCGCCCTCGCGAGTCAATTTGTACTCGGCATGCTGACTGCGTTGTTGGAACGTGTCGGCCGCGTCCCACACCATCCAGTCATCACCCCAGTGGTATTCCAGGAGCTCCTTGTCGGTGATGCCCATGATCTTCACGGTCGCTTTGACGTGGTGCGGACGACCGTCGGGATATCGATCTACTACCTGTAATTCCCGGTGCAAGCTGCGCCATTGCGACGCCTCGTCCATATCGGCCAGCGCATCCATGATGGCTTCGGGCGAGGCGTCGATCACCAGCTCTCGGGACGCCATAACTGCCATAAGAGCAAATTTAGTCCTCTACACCGGCCTCGGGTAGGGAATACGTCAGCTAACTTCTCAACCGTTACCAACCGACCTCGTCGATCGGCGTGGTCTGCTGCGGCGGGGCACCGACCGGGCCGGACGGGGTGCGCGAGAACCGCGGCGCCGGTGCGGCCTGGTCGACGCCATCGACGGTGACGATGGTCGACCTGGCCCGGAGGTGGTCACCGGCCGCGGCCTCGGTCCAGTTGAGCACGGGAGTGACGCAGGCGTCGGTGCCGGCAAAGGTCTCGGCCCACTCGGCGCGGGTCCGGCTCGCGAACCGGGCAGCAAAGATGTCGCGCATCTCGTCGTAGCGCGCGAGGTCGAACTGGTTGGGTACCTCGGCGGGATCCAGGCCGAGACCCACAAGTAGCTGAGCGAAGAACTGCGGCTCGATCGAGCCGACCGCCATGTAGCCGCCGTCGGAGGTCTCGTACACGCGGTAGTACGGGGCGCCGCCGTCGAGGAGGAACGACTCGCGCTCATCTTTCATCACGCCGGTGGACTTCATGGTCCACATCATCTGGGCGAGCATGCTGACACCGTCGACCATCGCCGCGTCGACCACCTGGCCGCGGCCGGACTGTTCGCGTTCGTACAGTGCCGTCACGATGCCGATCAGCACCAGCATCGAACCGCCGCCGAAGTCGGCGACCAGGTTCAGGGGTGCCACCGGCGGGCGGTCGCGGTAGCCGATGGCCGACAGCGCGCCGGTCTGCGACAGGTAGTTGATGTCATGGCCCGCGGTCTGCGCGAGCGGTCCGTCCTGCCCCCAGCCGGTGATCCGGGCGAAGATCAGCCGCGGGTTGACGGCCTCGCACTCGGCCGGCCCGATGCCGAGGCGCTCACAGGTGCCGGGGCGGAAACAGTCAAGCAGCACATCGGCTTTCGCGGCCAGCGCGAGCAGCGCGGCCGGGTCGGACTTCACATCCAGGTCGACGATCCGCTTGCCGCGGTGCAGCAGGTCGACGTTCTCGGCAGGCATGGTCAGACCGCCGGGGCGACGGACCCGCACCACGTCGGCGCCGAGGTCGGCCAGCATCATGGCGGTGTGCGGCCCGGGGCCGATCCCGCCGAGTTCGATCACCTTGACACCGGCCAGTGGCCCCGCATTCGTCATCCCGCGACGTTAGCCCATGGGTCGACGAGGCTGAATCCCGGTGCGCGTCAGCCCTTCTTGTTCTTCGCCATGAACTTTTTCAGCCCCTCGGTGGCGGTCTCTGCGCCACCGCTGACGCTGCGCTTCAACAGGAATCCGGGGATCGGCACCACCGGGTCGACGGTGATCTCGAACTTCACCTTGGTCTTGTTGCCGGCCGGGGTCAGCGTGTAACGCGCTTCCTGCTTCTTGAGCGACGACGACCTGATCAGCACCCAGCTGCCCGTCAGGTCGGTCCAGGTGTACTCCAGGATCTGATCGTCGGCCATGCCGGCAGCCTTGATGGTCATCTTGGCCTGCTTCGGCCGGCCGTTGTCGTAGGTGGCCAGCACCTCGGCCTTGGTGTACTGCGGCGACCACACCGGCGTCTGCGCCAGATCGGCGATGACATCCATGATCTCTTCAGGGGTTGCCTCGATGGTCACTTCGTGCGACGCGCTGACTGCCATGGCGCGACCCTAGACCACGGGGCAGCGCGCCGGGGCCGGGATGGTGCAACCAGCGGGACGATCTCCGCTAGTGGATACCGGCCTGGATCTTCGTGGCGATATCAGCGGCCGCTGTCACCGGCGCCTTGGGAGTGCATGCCTCGACGTCGATGATCAGGTTGGCGACCAGCTGCAAAACGTGTTGGCACCAACGGGTTTCGGGTCCGGTGCCACGCGTGATGGGCATCGCGAGTTTGGTGTCGGTGCGCTCCAGGTCGCCGGACAGCCACTTCGGCAGCGGCTTGTCGTTGAGCCGGATGTTCACGTGGTGGTTGGTGCACTTGGACCACCGCTCGGCCGAGAGGTTGAAGAAGTTACGGGCCGCCGCGGACGTCGGGTAGTAGACGACCGACTGTGCCGCCAGGTAGTTCCACTGATCGACATCGGGCGTCCGCAGCATCTGCTGCCGCATGACCTTCCAGTCCTGGCCGCTCTTGACGTCCTTGCCGTCCTTCGAATAGATGACGGCTTCGTTGATCTGCCAGACACCGAGGCAATTCAGGTTCGGCAGCATGTTCCGGTGGTCGTCCATCGCATCCGTCGGCGGCTGGCCGACCAGGCCCGTGACGCCCATCGTCTTGTTCAGTTCGGCCGGGGTCAGCAGCAGATCGTTGATGCTCGACTCGGCAACCACCGACGGGGTGGCGGGCGTCGGCGTCCCGGTCTTACCGCCGCAGGCAGCCAGGGCCAGGCACAGCACGGCAACGCCCAAGGCGTGTCGCTTCACGTGTTCCTTATATACCGGCGCGCGCTCAGGCGTGGGTACCGGCCGCGGCGCACCCACGCTGGACGGCCTCGGCGTTGGTATTGACCTCGGTGGCGGTGCTGTCGAGGCTGCCGCCCGTCATCCCGATGCCCATCTTCACCAGCAGCTTGGCGGCACCCACCGACCATGACCGCATGGGGCCGGCGATGTCCGGCGCCAGGCCGGGCGTGTTCGCCGCATCCATGGCAACCGCCGCGGACTGTCGCAGGCTGGTCCGGCCGGCCACATTGCTCTGGTGCACGTACGGGTCGTTTGCGTCGAGGCTGTCGGCGAAGCCCTCGTAACCGGAGGCCGCGCCGTCAAGCGCGGACGCGAACTGCGAGCATGCCACCACCGCGGCCGGGTCGGCGTTCGACGACGTGACACCGGAAGCCTGCACACCAGCGCCGGCATCAATAGGACCGATAGGACCCGCTTCGTCGTCGGCCGCCGCCGCGGGCAGGTACATCGCCCCAGCGCCGAATACGACAGCAGACGCGGCAACCAGCCGTACCCAGGTGCGTGAAGACTTCACCGTTTCCTCCAAGTCATTCGGTGTGACCGCCGCATCCTCCGGAGACGATCGCCTCCGGCAATGACGGACGCTCGGCGTTCGACCCTCTCACGGTCAGGCGTGTACATGGCCAGTTGGTTAACGGTAGACAAACCGGCGCTTTCCAATCTCCGTCGGTTGCATTTCACCGGCGGCCGAATGACCTAGATCACAGTCGCTGAACTGCACATTCATTGGTCGGCTACCACGACAAATGAATCCAGCAATACACGCATATTCCCGCTTCGCCCAGTAGTTGATAACGCAGGGGCAAGTTTTTGCAGTCCGTTAACCGTCCGGCAACCCGGCCAGTAGATGCTCCGCAGCGACACAAATTCAGCAACGCTCAGCGATCCGCAGCGACGCTGATTACCCGATACGAGAGGCGCGCTCATCACCATGTCGAACCGTTATGCCATGTTGGCAGCCCTTTGCGTGGTGCTCCCGGTCGGCACCGCGCCGCTGGCACTCGCCGACCCGCCCGCCGACCCGGCCGTGCAGCCGGCCGGCAACCCGGGTCCCCCGCCTCCGGGCGAAGGCGCCGTGCCGTCGGGCCCCGCCGGAATCCTGGACACCCCGGACGGCTGGCGCCTGTCGGTCGTCGGCACCAACGAGACCCAGCTGCCCGTCGCCCCGCTGACCACCGCGATCTCCTCGCGCGAATACTGGGTCGCCGGCACCTTCACCGGCACCGTCACCGGTGGCGGAAAGACCAAGCTGGCTGGTGGAACGCTGGAAGCCGGAGAGCAGATCGGCTGCGGCATCATCTCTGACGAGGCCGAGATCAACCCCGGTATCAGCTTCACGCCGGGTATCAAGATCCCGTTCGCCGGCACTGACCCCAGCCTGGGCACCGGCATCAGCCTCCAGGGCAAGGTCTACCTGAAGCCCGGCACCGTGACCACCGTGGCGATCGACAAGAAGTCGTTCAAGGGCACCACGGCCCGCGTCACCATCACCGGTGTCCGGATCAAGACCGACCAGTGCGCCGGCCAGTCCTTCATCCGGTCGTACGCCACCCTGACCAGCTCGACCGACAACACCGACGACGTCATCACCTACCTCGGTGTGACCAAGTCCGTCTGACCCTGATGTCCGGTGCGGGCAAAACAGCTCACCACGAGCCTGCCCGCACCGGGCACAGACACCGGACGCGAATTTAATCAGTCAGAACAAAAATATTGTCACTGATTAAAAAATTTGATCGTCACGCATCACCGAGCCAGTTCCGAGTAATTGGCCAGCCGTTCACCAATTCGAAATACGACTATTGAATGCTCCGGGAATCGAAATTGTTCCGATCTCGGATTCCAACCACGAGAGGCGCCGTAACCCCATGTTGAACCGACTTGCCACATTGGCTGCCGCAGCAGGCGTGCTGCTGTCGGCGACCGTTACGCCGCTCGCCCTGGCCGACCCGGTTGACCCCGCCGGCTTCGACGGCCCGCCGCCGGACACCGGCATCGTCGCTTCCGACGAGCCGGCGCGCATCACCAGCCCGGACGGCTGGATCCTGGAGGTCGTCGCCAAGAACGAGACCCAGCTGCCGGTCGCCCCTCTGACCACCGCCGTCAGCTCGCGCGAATACCTCGTGGGCGGCACGTTCAGCGGCACCGTCACCGGCAACGGCAAGACCAAGCTGGCCGGTGGCACGCTGGAGGCCGGCTACCAGATCGGTTGCGGCATCGAGCTCGGCCAGGTGCGTCTGATCGGCCAGATTGGTCTGAGCACCTCGGGCTCCACCCTCGCCGGCCTGATCCCCACCGGTGTCAGCATGCCGATGTCGGGCACCCTGGAAATCCACGCCAAGCCGGGCACGGTCACCCAGGTGCCGGTCGACAAGAAGACCTTCAAGTCGGCGCCGGTGCGCGTCACCCTCAAGGACACGCACATCAAGATCGACGGTTGCGTCGGCCAGTCCTTCCTGCGGTCCTACGCGGTGTTGACCAGCTCGACCACCGACACCGACGACATCGTCGCCTACTACGGCATCACGAAGTCGGTCTGATGCACCGTGTTACACGCGGAGTTGTTGCCGCCGCAGGGATTTTCCTTGCGGCGGCGGCAATGACGCAGACTGACGTCGCATCCGCTGATCCCCTGCCCACTCCGGTCCCAGCGCCTGGCCCCGCAATGCCGCCTCCCGCCCCGGTCGCAACCGACGGTCCAGGGGGGAACATGGCGATCCCGATCGCGGGCGCCAACCTGGGTCCGCAGGGTCTGAACGTTCTAGGGCAAAGCAACGGGTCGAGCCCCTTGTCTGCCGCTCTTGGCGCGCCGTCCGACCTGACCGGCCTGGACCGCGGCTCCGTTCTCGGCCAGTACGCCGCACCCTCGGCTCCCGGTGGGGACGCGCCCGTCACGACTCCGAACCTGCGCGCATTCAACAACGGCTACGGCCCGCAGCAGTGCCTCAAGCCGTCGGCCCCGGGCAAGTGCGAGCAGTTCGGCGTCGAAGCCGGCCAGGAGAACGAGGACGTCACCGGACGTCAGTGGCTGGGCCGCTACATCGACATGTACCGCGACGGTCGCCTCAAGGGCGGCCTGCTCGGACAGATGCCGCGCGAACAGCTCGGCGAATCCCTGCCCGGTACCGCTCCGCCGCCGGGCACCAACATCCCGCCGGGCCTGGTCGAGTTCCGACCGGACCCCGCCGATGTCCCGCCCCCGCCAGGGGCACCGGTGCCGCCGGTTCCTCCGGCCCCGGCCAACTGAATACGCGATTTGGGCCCGTCAACTCCGGTTGACGGGCCCAAATCGTCTGTGCCGAACCGCTCCCGACGGTCGGAACATTCTGCAATTCGGACAGCCTCGCCAATTAAGCCGCAGCACGAGCAGCCGTCACGTATACACAGACGATGACGGTAAGCGCCGGTCTATGGGGCATGGGCGGACTGGCAGCGGCCATCATCGGGGTGGGACTCACCACCGGGACAGCCGTCGCATCGGCCGACAACGATTCCGGCCACGACACTGCCGGTGGTCCCGCCTCTTCGGCCGTCAGCTCCACCGCGCACGCCGGCAGTAACCGCGCGACCCCACACGCGAGCGGCAGCCGATCCCCCGCCAGCATCAAACCCGCGACGAAATCGGCTGGTAAGCAGTCGCCCGGAGCGGCCACATCAACCACCGGCGCCTCCTCGTCGCGACCCCGCGTCACGTCGAATCCCCTTGTCACCAAGCCCAAGCCAGCAGCCAGGGTTTCGGCCGTAACCCCGACCGCCACCAGCACTACGCCTGCCGCCGTCGCAGCTGCGCTCCCCTCGACAACGACCCAGAACGCCGTGCCGGCGCCGCCCAACAACCCGGCCGGATGGATGCGTGCACTGATCTACAACCCGCTGCACACCGGCATCGAAGGCTGGATCAACAGTCCGCTCGGGCAGGGCGTCGACGGCGTCATCAACAGGCTGGCCGGCACCTACGTGATCGGGAACGGCCGCACCGGCACCGCGACCGCACCGAATGGCACGGCCGGCGGATGGCTGCTCGGCGACGGCGGGGCCGGTTGGGACAGCACCGAGGCCGCGGTCTCCGGAGGCAACGGCGGCGCAGCGGGCATGGTCGGCAACGGCGGGCGGGGCGGGACCGGCGGCGCGGGAGCGTCCGGCGGCACCGGCGGCGCCGGAGGCTTCCTGATGGGCGTTGGCGGTCACGGCGGAAACGGCGGTGCGATGTCCGGGGGCACCGGCGGAGCGGGTGGACGGGGCGGCCAGGGCAAGGGCCTGTTGTTCGGCGCCGGCGGCGGTGGCGGCCGAGGCGGCGACGGGGCCGACGGCGGCCGCGGAGGGAATGGCGGCTCCGGCGCCTTCATTCTGGGCATCGGCGGTGCCGGCGGAGATGCCGGAAACAGCGGCGTCGGCGCCGTGTCCACCGGGTTGCCGGCGCTCGGTGGAGCAGGCGGCAACGCAGGCCTGCTCGGCAACCACGGCTCGGTCGGTAAGTCCGGTACCGGAGCCACGCTCGTCCAGACAGGTGCCAACGGCTCCATGCTGTCCGTGACGTCCACTGGGGTCTGGCTGACCAACAGCGACGGGCAGGTTGTCCTGCTGCACGGATTCAACGAGGTGTACAAGCTCGCGCCGTACGAACCGTCGGCCAGCGGATTCAGCGAGGACGACGCTGCATTCCTGGCGGCCAACGGCTTCAATGTGGTGCGGCTGGGTGTCATCTGGGCCGGGGTCGAGCCCGAGCCCGGGGTGTACAACGCTGCTTATGTCGCGTCGATCCAGCAGACCGTCCAGATGCTCGCCGCACACGGCATCTACACGATCATCGACATGCACCAGGACCTGTACAGCGCATCACTCGGTGGCGAGGGCGCCCCGGAGTGGGCCACGCAGACCGGCGGGCTGCCCAACCAGGGATTCGGCTTCCCCGGCAGCTACTACCTGAACCCCGCCGAAACCGCGGCGTGGGACGCATTCTGGAACAACTCGAACGCCGCCAACGGAATCGGGCTCCAGGACAACTACGCCAAGGCCTGGGAGACGGTCGCTGCCGCAATGGCCGGCAACAACAGCGTCATCGGGTACGACATCATGAACGAGCCCTTCCCGGGCACCTCCTGGCTGCCGACTCTGCTGGGCAGCCCGTTCTACGGATATCAACAGCTGACCCCGATGTACAACCAGGTGGCGGCTGCCATCCGGGCCGTGGATCCGAACACCGCGCTGTTCGTCGAGCCCGCCAACCCCGCGGTCTCCGAGATACCCGCGATCCTCGGCGCGCCGATCCAGCTGGGCACCATCGACGACACGAATGTCGTTCTGGCGTTTCATGACTACTGCGCCGGGTCGGCCACCAGCAGCATCTGCGGGTGGCTGGCGAGGCAGCAGGCCAACACCGCGAACGCCTACGGGAAGGCCCACAACGTCCCGGTGTTCATGAACGAGTTCGGCGCCTCCAACCTGACGTCGGATCTGAAAGCCGAGATGAGCGCCGCCGATCAATACCTGATGAGCTGGTCCGAGTGGGCCTACTCCGGTGTCGGCGACATCACCACCAGCGGCAGCACCGACGGCGAGTCAGTGGTCTACGACCCGGCCCTGCCACCGACCGGCGGCAACGTCAACACGGGCAGCCTGCAGGTGCTGGCGTCCCCGTATCCGCAGGCGGTTTCCGGAACCCCGCTCAGGCTCTCAAATACCAAGGGCACCTTCACCTTCAGCTACTCGACGGCGGAGGCGGATGGTTCGGGTAACTTCGCGGTCGGTTCACAGAGCACCATTTCGGTGCCCGCCGTCGCATACCCGAACGGGTACACGGTCACCGTCACCGGCGGCCACGTGGTCTCAGCCGCGAACGCACCGGCATTGGTGATCGCATCGGACACCGACACTGGCGTCGTCCAGGTCGTGGTGACCGCCGCGCCCTGACGCTTCGGCACTCACGTCAGCGGCAGCGCACGTTCGGGTTCTGGCAGACCATCCCTACGCCGCCCCAACGGGATACAGCGGCACCCGCATCGCGCGGGTCCACCGACAGCGCCGGAGTCGAGGTGATCAGCTGATCGATGATCGACGGCACGATAGGCCATGTCGGGTCAGGCTGCGCGTGGGCCAGGCCGGCACCTGCGCTCACGCCGAGAACACCGAGCGCACAGGCCGTCAACCGGACCACCCATCTGCGCTTCATGGTTTCTTCCTCGGGCCGACTGACTGACTTCATCCCACGATATGCCGCTTACCCTTGCGCGTCGATGTCGCGTATCGATCACAAATGCGGAACAACTCGAATCTCGGTGGAACACGTTGGCCCTCAAGTGAATCGTCCACCGCTTAGCGTTTCGGCCGTGAAGCCGATACGCGTGCTTTTCCGCCGCGCTGCGGTTATCGCTGTGTGTGTCGTCGTCACCGCACCCTTGACGCCGCCGGCGGGCGCCGATCCGGCGGCGGTACCCGACGCCGCGCCGCCTACCGACGGAAAAGTCCCGCCAGGCGTGCCGGCCACCGTCAACACGCCTGATGGCTGGACCTTGACGCTCGGCGCCCGGGATGAGTCGCAGGTGCCAGTGGCGCCGTTGACGACCGCCGTGTCGTCACGTGAATACCTCTCGAGCGGCATCTTCATCGCGTCGCTGGTCGGGCCTGGAGAACCACGGGGGTTATTGGAAGTCGGTTATGAGATCGGGTGCGGCATCGATATGAGCACGTCGAACGGCGTGACGATGGCCGGCAGCGCCGGCCTGACGCCGTCGGTCGGGGTGTCGGGGCCATTGGGCGCGGTGCCGACGGGAATCCTGCCGGTGATCTCGACGCCAGTGAACGGCGTCATCACCGTAGGGCTCAAACCCGGCTTCGTGCTCGTGGTGCCGGTCAACAAGAAGGAATTCAAGAGCGCCAACCCCTGGGTGATGATCAGCAACTTTCACATCAAGATCGATGGCTGCGTGGGTCAGTCGTTCATTCGCTCGTACGCGACGCTGACCCGGCAGACCGATCAATCCGACGTCGTGCTGTCCTACGTCGGAGCAACGACAACTGTCTAGCCGGCCCTGTGCTTCGCCCGAGCCAGAATCGGCGCGGCAGCGACGGTAGTGAACGGCACCGCCATCGGGAAATCGGTTGTCAGTGAGGTGATTTCATGGCTTCGTACCAGCGTAGCCAACGCCAGGGTGGCCTCCAGCATCGCGAAGTGATCGCCGACGCATTTACGTGGGCCGCCGCCGAACGGCAGATACTGCCACCGATCCCGGCCCGCCGAGTTCTCCGGAGCGAACCTGTCAGGATCGAATTCCAGCGCCCGTTCCCACAGTGCCGGGTCGCGGTGCAGCGCGTAGATGCCCACCCCGATCAGGCTGCCTTCCTCGACCCGATAGCCATCAACGGCGATGTCGCGCTTCGCGATTCGGGTTGTCATGGCACCGGGCGGGCAAAGTCGCAGAGATTCGTTGAGCACCTGGACGGTGTAGGGCAAGCGGGTCACATCGTCGTGGCCGAGTTCTCGGGCGCCGAGCGCCGCGACCTCATCAGCCACCCGGCTCTGAACCTCATGGTGATTGCCCAGCGACCACAACGAGTAGGCCAGTGTCGTCGCGGTCGTGTCATGGCCGGCCAGGATGAAGATGATGAGCTCGTCGCAGATTTCGCTGTCAGTCAAGGCACGGCCGGTGTCCGGGTCGGTCGCCTCCATGAGCGCCCGCACCAGCGGTGCCTCCCGCGCAGGATCAGCGCGGCACGCCGCCAGGATCTCCCCGGCGAGGGTGTGCAGCGTGGCGCTGGCAGCCTGGGCCCGATTGCGTGCGGGTGTCGGCAGCCAACGGGGCGCGCGCACCGGTGCCAGCGCTCGATCCATCGCATAGGACAACGCCACCAACAACGGCTCGGCGACGGAGGTCGCCTGCTCGTCGAAGTCGGCGCCCAGCACCGCGCGGCCGAGCGCGCGCAGGGTCAGCCGTCGGCACTCGGCGTCCAGATCGATCGCGACTCCTTCTCGCCAGCCCGCGGCGACCGTCTCCGCCGCCTGCACCATGTACCCGCCCCAGCCGCGGACATGGTGCTTGGTGAACAGCGGCTGCAACGTGCGCCGCCGCGGCAGCCACGGGGCGTTCGGTAGGTCGAACAGGTTCGGGCCGAGCACGTGACGAATCTCGTCGTGCACCGCGGTGCGGTCGACGTCGTCGCTGGTGAGGACATCGTGTGCGCCTTGCGGAGAGGTCACCATGACCAGCGGAGGCGCTACCCATCGGGGCATCAGCACCAAGCGGGTAACCGGGCCTCCCGCGTCCCGCAGTGTCTCCAGCCCTGTGTGATACGTCCGCGCCGCTTGCATCTGTTGCCGGTACGGCAGCGGGTTCTTGGGCGCCAGCGGCAACGCCTGGACACCGGCCGAGTTCACCGTGGTCATGCCGAAAAGCCAATCAGTGCCGAACCGGCAGCGCGTCAATCAAACGAAGGATCTTTGGCGACGATTCGCGATCGGGGACCGGCGTAGCGTGGCCGTTGTGTCGACCGAGCCGAACAACCACTATCACCACCTGGCATTCGGCCCCGATGCGCTGAATCGTCAGCAGCGCAACGGCAGCTATCTGGCCTATGGCCGGCACACCGAACGCGCCGACGACGGCCCCCAGCGCCTCGACGACCGCGAGCTGCTGATGATCCGGCGGGCGGACCAATTCTGCCTGGCCACTGTCACCCCCAATGGCTGGCCCTATCTCCAATACCGCAGCGGCCCAGCCGGATTCGTCCGGTATCTACCAGAGACCGGCCGCCTGCGGTTCATCGATCTGCCGGGCAACAACCAGTTCGTCACCCTCGGCAACCTGGCGGCCGACGACCGGCTGGCCATGTTCTTCGTCGACTATCCGCGGCGCAGCCGGCTCAAGGTCTTCGGCCGCGGGACAGTCATCGAAGACGGGCCGCAGCGGGAGATCGAGATCGCGGTCGAGGCCTTCGACTGGAACTGCTCGCGGTCCATCATCCCGCGATTCGATCGCGAGTACCTGCGTGAGCTGGGTGAGGCGTACCAAGCCAAGTTCGACGGGCGAGAAGCCGAGCTGCAGGCCGAGATCGAGGCACTCAAAGCGCGGGTAGCCGAGCTGGAGAGCCGCTGAGCCAGCAGCCATTCTGTTTGTCCGCCTGCGGGGCCAAACAGGCCGGCGTTCAAGGCCATACCCATTCGGATTCGACCGCGTAGGCGGTGACCTGCGCGTTAAGGTCGCTTATGTCAAGGACCCAGCAGGAGCGTCGTGAGACGACGGTAGCCGGAATCCTGGGTGCGACCATCGACACGATCATCGAGGTCGGCTATGCCCGCGCTACTGCGGCTTTGATCGCGAAACGTGCCCACGTGTCCGACGGCGCGATCTTCCGGCACTTCCCCACGATGAGGGAACTGATGGCCGCGACCCTTGGTGAGGCCGGCAGACGACAACTCGCGTTGTACAAGAGCCAGATCGCACAAATCCCGGCCGACGCGCGCACCCCGGAGGCATTGTTGCGGGTCCTGCGCGACATCACGCACAACCCGACCAACGGCGTCACCTACGAACTGCTGGTCGCCGCGCGAACCGACGAAAAGCTCAGGGTCATGCTCAAAGACGAGATCACGCAGTACCAAATGAACATCTTTCACGCTGCGGAATCACTGCCTGCAGCCGAAGGCCTTGACTCCCAGGGCAGGCAGAACTTCCAGGCGATGGTGATTGTGCTGCTCAACGCATTCGACGGCGCCGCCATCTTCCAGGACGTCCTACCGCCGACCGCGGAAATCGAGGAGCGCCGGATGACAGTCCTGTCGTCGCTGGTGAGTGTGGCGACGTCCGGCTAGGAGCCCGCCAAGGCATCCCGGAACTCATCCGAGACGTAGAACGGGATGAGCCGACGCCGTAGCACCGATTCCAGGTAGCCCCGCTCGTCGAGCAAGGCGATCACCGGAGGGCCGAAGCGGAGAGCTTCCTCGATCATGTCCTCCCGCCCGACTCCGAGATCGAGCAGCAGCTCGTAAAGGCTTACCTCGCCGTACTTTTCGAAGACGTGGTCGATGCCCTCGTCGAGCAGCGCCCGGAAGTAGTCGGTGTCGCGAAAGGTGCGCCAGAATTCGTAGACCGGCACGACCGCGTCCTCGACGTCGCGAGCGGAGATCGCCGATGCCGCAGACGACAGCGGGGTGTCGAGGTTACTGCGCCACAGCTCGTTGACCGCATCGGCGAGCACGTTCTCGTCTGCATGCGTGTGCGCGAGGAGAAAGCGGGCGCCACGGCGCGCCAGGCCCTCTGCCCGAAGCTCCAGCCGTTCGACCGCAGACTGCGGCATCCGGGCGCCGAGTCCGCCAATGATGCGGCCCACCCGGCCGCGGGCCAATGACTTGCCACCCTCCGTGACAGATTCCGCGAGCGAGTGCTGAACCAGCGTCACGCAGAATTCCGCGAACGCCTCGCTGCTCAGGATTCGCTCCAGCACGCGCTGGGTGACCCCCATCTCGACCACCATCGCACTGAGCTCGCCGAAACGCCGCCCGTCGATGACGTCGCCGAAGCTGGTGTCCGTGGTCGCGGTGAGCTGATACAGCCGCAAGGCAACCTCACTGACCAGTTCCGCGATGCCGCCTTCCACCGGCACCTGCACGGCGTACTTCGCGGCAACGTTCTTGATCATGGTGGGCGTGACGGCGTCAGACAGCGTGATCTCCGACGCCTCCAGCAGGGCGTGCTCGATCTCGTCGAGCACCAAGCTGTGGTAGTTCTCGCCGCGCAGCTGCTGCATGGCGAACGCCACCTGCGCGTCGAGGAGGCGGGCGGCGACCGGTTCGAGCTGCGGCTCGAGGTCATCGACCGGCTCAGGGAAATTGGTCATCACCAGCACCTTACCCAGCGGAACTCAGCGGCCGCGGGTTGCGAGACCGGCCGGCACCTCGATACTCAGCGACGCACGGTCGGACTGTGCCCCACCCCGGACTGCGGCACCGACACGGGCGGACGGTTCTGCCTCATACTCAGGCAAGCGCCCAGGCCGCCGCCGACACATGGCACACCATTGATGGTCGGTACCGGTCCACCTGATCGGTTCCCGGTTGGATCGAAAGCAGCGTCGGCCGCCGCGGGCGATGCAAGGCCGATCGCCAGTGCCCCGCATGCCGCCAGGTACGTGCCCATCCGAAAGAGACCGGCCATCATCGCCACGCTTTCACCCGTTCAGTGACCAACGTAGCCCGACGCCACAGTTAGAGGTACACCCGCGAGTTGACTGAGTGAGCGCGCGAGTTCCGTCCCGCTGTCACCTCAGCGGGAGACGCCCAAATCTCCGCGGGGACCATGCCGGTGATCCCCTTATCCTTGGATTTCGGGGGCAGGGGGATGCGATGGACTACCTGGCGGGACAGCTCGTCTTCTTGGCGATCGTCGCGGTGCTTATCGGCGGCGTGATCTGGGCAGTGGTGGTGATGCGCAAGCCACGCCCGCGGCTTGAAGACGAAGAAGACGAGTCATGACTCGCTGGTCCGCAGCCGTAGTAGCGATCGTTGTCTCGGTTGCCGGAGCTGCCGCACTGCTGGCTGCCCCCAAGTCCGCCGCCGAACCGATGACGGTGTGTCCTCCGAACCAGTCGACGTACTGGAACGGGCAGCCGTGCTTCCCGCAGCCCTGCGTGCCCCCGTACGCGCCGGGGATCCCGCCGTGCTTCATGCCGGCGCCACAGATCGGTCCGAACGGCGCGCCGGTATTCGGATGAGCTGCGTTGAACTCCACGGTCGGCGCTTCGTTACGGCGCGGATCGCTTACGTCACCGGGGCCGTGTCGTGGTGGGTGTTCGTCGTCGCTCGTCTCATGACGGAGATGAATTCAGCGCCATTGAACTTCGGCCTGCCGCGGCGGTACGCCGACTATGACGAGTCGATATTCGGAGTCGGGTTGGGGCACAAAGACTTTGGCTGGACGGCGTACGAGCCGCTGACCGACCATCCGCTGGCGCTGAACGACGGGTTCTTCATCGTGAACGTCCTCTCGACCGTCGCGGTCGTGGCGCTGGCCATCACTACGATTGCCGCCGTGGTCGAAGCGATATCCGTCGCGCGATGGCCCGCGGGCATTGTCACGATTCTCGCGCCGATCACCGGCGCCGCCATCATTCTCAGTGCGCTCCACTACGGCACGGGATTCGGCGGTGGTCTCGAGTTGAGCTTGCTGGTGGTGTTCGCACTGGTTCTGCTCGGCGTCGCGATTCGTGAAGTGTGGAGCCGGTTGTGGGCGCCTCGCCCGACCCGGGCCGAATAACCTCACCCGGATTGGCGGTGACGCGGTTCTCCACGGCGCAGAGGGCCGCACTGAACGACGCGTCGGGTGCCGAGTGACGGCGGTGGAGGTACGTGGCGAGTACGACGCCGGAGTTGGGATCGGTAGCGCTGCGGTGATGGTCCGCTTCGTCCCGTAAGTGCGTACACGATGCGGGAGGACGCGATCATGTGGTGGACGATTCCGGTCGTGGTCATCGCGTTCGACGCGGCGCTCATTTTGCTCTTCGTAACCGTCAAGCGACGGGGGCTTCAGCGCCTTGGAACTACCCGCGGCGGGAGCTTCGGGCCTGTTGCCGACGCCGGAGCTGCCGGCTGGGCGGCCGGTGCCGACTTCTCCGGCTGCAGCGAGGGAGGCCACGGGGCGCACTCGGGTTGCGGTGGTGGGCACAGCGGCTGCGGTGGTGGCGGTTGCGGTGGTGGGGGCGGCTGCGGCG
>NZ_JXST01000068.1 GCF_000878195.1 Mycolicibacterium llatzerense
GGGTGGCGGCGGGGGCGCTTCGGTGGTCGTCGACGGAGGCGGCGGCGGAGTCGTGGTGGTGAATTCGTCCTGGAACGGGGGCGCCGACGTGGTGCTCGTCGACGGCGTCGCGACGTTCTCCGAGCTGGTGTTGCGGGTCACCAGAATGGCGACCGACGCCACCAATGAGATTGCGGCGATGATCGCCACGACGCCGACCACCCACGGCCACCGCGGTGGCGGGGCGTCGTCGGTGGTGTCGGATTTGGCCTCGTAGCTGTCGTAGTCGTACAGCCCTGGCTCGGGCGGCACGTACGGAGCGACGGTGAAGTGCTCGGACTCGGGCGCAGAGTAGGCCTGCGAATAGATCTCGGTTTCGCCGGTGCCTTCACCGACGCCCGATGTCTCCCGGGCCGCATCATCCGAGCCCGAGGAATGTGACCCGCTCACGTACGCCTAATCCCTCTCGACCGCTGTGTCGCTGCAGCTGAGGAACACCGCTTGCGGCGACATTCCAGCGCTCAGGCAGACATTACCCAACATGGGCCCGGCGTGGCCGTGAGGAGGCCGCCTTCAGGACCATCTGACATACGGTTGTGACCTGACCGCAGAGCGATCAGGTCACAGGGTCCGTAGATGTCAGTGCTTCTCGGGGCCCGTGTAGTACTCGAACGTCAGGCCCGCGACGGTGGCCAGCACGAAGCACACACCGGCAACGATCAGCCAGGGCAGCCACAGGCCGATACCGACCGCAGTGGTCGAGGCCGACAGCGCGATCAGCAATGGCCACCAGCTGTGCGGGCTGAAGAAGCCCAGCTCGCCTGCGCCGTCGGAAATCTCGGCGTCTTCGTAGTCCTCGGGCCGGGTGTCGAGACGACGGGCCACGAACCGGAAGAACGTGCCGATGATCAGCGACAGACCGGTGGTCAGCACCAGCGCTGTGGTGCCGGCCCACTCCACGCCACCGTTGGCGTACAGCGCGGTCAGCGCGCCGTAGCCGACGGTCGCCAGGGCGAAGAAGGCGGTCAGAATCTCGAAAAGTCGGGCTTCGATATGCATTGCGTATCCCCTACTTGCTCGCCTGAGCCGGTGAGCCGGCCTGCTCGCCGCGGCGAGTGTCGAACGGATGGGTCGTCTGGGCCACCGGCGGCAGTCCGATCGACACCAGCGCATCGGCGTTGGTCGCCTTGGGGTGATCGACGCGGTACTGCAGGTAGGCCTTGAACTGCTCCGGCTCCACCACGCGCACCTCGAAGTTCATCATCGAGTGGTACGTGCCGCACATCTCGGTGCAGCGGCCGACGAACGGACCGGTCTTCTCGATCTCGGTGACCTGGAAGATGTTGTCCGAGTGGTTGGCCTCGGGGTTCGGGATGACGTCCCGCTTGAACAGGAACTCCGGCACCCAGAAGCCGTGGATGACGTCAGCCGACGCAATCTGGAACTCGATGCGCTTGCCCTTCGGCAGGACCAGGATCGGAATCTCGGTGCTGGAGCCGATGGTCTCGACCTTGTCGAAGTTCAGGTAGCTGCGGTCCTCGGGGTTCTCGCCGCGGATCGCGCCGACCTTCTCCTCGCCATGCGCGTCCTTGCCCTCGGGCTTGGACTTCATGGCTTCCTTGCGGGCGGCGTCAGCGCCGTCGTAAGAGAAGGTGTTGTCCTTGAAGGCCACCTTCTGGTAGCCGAACTTCCAGTTCCACTGGAACGCGGTGACGTCGATGGTGACCTCAGCAGGCTTGCTGTGGTCCATCATCTTCTCCTGCACCACGACGGTGAAGTAGAAGAGCACCGAGATGATGAGGAACGGCACGACGGTCAGCACCAGTTCCAGCGGCATGTTGTAGCCGAACTGGCGAGGCAGCTCCGTGTCGGTCTTCTTCTTGCGATGGAACGCCATCGCCCAGAAGATCAGCGCCCACACAATGGCGCCGACGACGAACGAGGCGATGACCGACCAGACCCACAGGTCACGGTTCGCATGGGCTTCGGGGGTAATACCCTCCGGCCAGCCCAAGCCGAATACGGTCTGCCAGCTGCATCCGCTGAGCAGCAGCGTCGACGCGCCGAGAATGGCGGACAACGCCACCAAACGGAGCCCGCGAGCGGTCACGTTGAGGCCCTCCTAGAGGTCGGTCAAGCCGGTCGAATACTACGCAGCGTAGACCACGCCCATGGCGCCGAGCGAAGCGACCGGCCAATCGGCAGCGTCAGTTCTGAGTTCACCCGCCTGAACAGGCATACTGGCGCCGTGTGCGGACTGCTGGCCTATCTGGCCGACCCTCTTGCCGACCATTCCACTGACCTGGTGAACGCGGTTTCGGATGCCACGCATCCGATGCGCCACCGCGGTCCGGACGAGTCGGGAGCGTGGGCGGACGACAGCGATCCGACCGATGGCCACCACACCGTCGTGTTCGGCTTCAACCGGCTCTCGATCATCGACATCGCGCACAGCCATCAGCCGCTGCGCTGGGGCCCGCCGGAGTCGCCGGACCGGTATGCACTGGTGTTCAACGGCGAGATCTACAACTACCTCGAGTTGCGCGAGGAACTGCGGGCCGAGTTCGGCGCCGAGTTCGTCACCGAGGGCGACAGCGAGGCGATCGTCGCCGCGTACCACTACTGGGGCACGGCGGCGCTGGGCCGCTTGCGCGGGATGTTCGCCTTCGCGCTGTGGGACACGCAGACCCGTGAGTTGTTCTGCGCGCGTGACCCGTTCGGCATCAAGCCGCTGTACCTGGCGACGGGCCCCGGCGGCACCATCGTGGGCAGCGAGAAGAAGTGCCTTCTCGATCTGGCGGCCCGCGCCGGCATCGACCTGAGCATCGACGAACGCGCCGTACAGCACTACACGGTGCTGCAGTACGTGCCCGAACCCGAGACGCTGCAGCGCGGCATCCGGCGGCTGGAATCGGGCAGCTACGCCCGGATCCGGCCCGGCCAGCAGCCCGAGGTGACGCGGTACTTCAAGCCGAAGTTCGCCGCTGTGCCATTTGTCACAGGGCAGGAGCAGGCCCGGTACGACGAAATCACCGCGGTGCTGGAGGATTCCGTCGCCAAGCACATGCGGGCCGACGTGACCGTCGGCGCGTTCCTGTCCGGCGGTATCGACTCCACCGCGATCGCCGCGTTGGCGATGCGGCACAACCCGAAACTGATCACGTTCACCACAGGCTTTGAGCGCGAAGGATTCTCGGAGGTCGACGTGGCCGTCGCCTCCGCCGAGGCCATCGGCGCACGGCACGTGACCAAGGTGGTCAGCCAGGCTGAGTTCGTCGAGGCGCTGCCGGAGATCGTCTGGTACCTGGACGAGCCGGTGGCCGACCCGGCACTGGTGCCGCTGTTCTTCATCGCCCGCGAGGCCCGCAAGCACGTCAAGGTCGTGCTCTCGGGCGAGGGCGCCGACGAGTTGTTCGGCGGCTACACCATCTATCGGGAACCGTTGTCGCTCAAGGCGTTCGACCGTGTCCCGCGCGGGCTGCGGCGTGGGCTCGGCAAGGCGTCCAAGTCGCTGCCGGACGGTATGCGGGGCAAGAGCCTGCTGCACCGCGGGTCGCTGACGCTCGAGGAGCGCTACTACGGCAACGCCCGCAGCTTCTCCGACGAGCAGCTGCAGACGACCCTGGCGCAGTTCAATCCGGAGTGGACCCACACCGATGTGACGGCGCCGATCTACGCCGAATCCGCCGGCTGGGATCCGGTGGCGCGCATGCAGCACTTGGATCTGTTCACCTGGTTGCGCGGCGACATCCTGGTCAAGGCCGACAAGATGACCATGGCCAACTCACTGGAACTGCGGGTGCCGTTCCTCGATCCCGAGGTCTTCGCGGTCGCATCCAGGCTGCCGTACGACCAGAAGATCACCCGGACCACGACCAAATACGCGTTGCGGCGCGCCCTTGAGCCGATCGTGCCCGCCCATGTGCTGCACCGCGCGAAGCTGGGTTTCCCGGTGCCGATCCGGCACTGGCTGCGCTCCGGTGAGCTGCTGGAGTGGGCCTACGCGATGGTCAACGCGTCGCAGACCGGGGACCTGATCGACCTGGACGCCGTGCGGCAGATGCTCGAGGAGCACCGCAACGGCGTCAGCGATCACAGCCGCCGGCTGTGGACGGTGCTGATCTTCATGCTGTGGCACGCCATCTTCATCGAGGGCAGCGTCACGCCGCAGATCAGCGAGCCCGTCTACCCCGTCGAGCTCTGACCCCGAATACACCGAAAGTGCGGGAAATGACCGCGAATTCGGCTTGAATTCGGCCACTTCCCGCACTCTCGGCGCGAGTTGTTGTCAGCCCAGGGCTGCGGCGATCTCGTCGGCGGCCTCGGCCCCGAACGCAGCCGAAAGACGCGGCAGCGCAGTGGCTTTGTCCCAGGTCCATTCCTGCGGACCCGGCGCCTCGAGCACCAGCGTGGCGACGAGCGAGGCCAGCTGAGCAGCCCGCTCCAGGCTCAGGCCGGCGCCGCGGCCCGTGAGGAAGCCGGCCCGGAAGGCGTCACCGATGCCGGTGGGATCGACCTTCTCGTTCTCGGGCACCACGTCGACGTGGATGAACGACCCGTCGCGGCCGACGATGTCGACGCCCTTCTCCCCCAGCGTGGTGACCCGCAGCTGGATCTGGCTCATCACCTCGGCCTCGGACCAGCCGGACTTCTGCAGCAGCAGGTCCCACTCGTAGTCGTTGGTGAACAGGTAGGCGGCGCCGTCGATGAGGCGACGGATTTCCTCGCCGGACAGGCGGGCCAGCTGCTGGCTGGGGTCGGCGGCGAAGGGCAGGCCCAGCTTCCGGCATTCCTCGGTGTGCAGGAACATGGCCTCAGGGTCGTTGGCCCCGACGATCACGAGCTCCGGCTCGCCCTGGGCGGCAACGAGATCGGCCAGCTTGATGTTGCGCGCCTCGGACATGGCACCGGGATAGAACGACGCCAGCTGCGCCATGTCCTCGTCGGTGGTGCAAACGAACCGGGCGGTGTAGGCGGAGTCGGACACCAGCACCTGCGAGCAGTCGACGCCGTGCGCCGTCAGCCAGCCGCGGTATTCGTCGAAATCCTTGCCCACCGCGCCGACCAGCGTCGGGCTGCCGCCCAGGATGCCGATGGCGTAGGCGATGTTGCCGGCGACGCCGCCGCGGTGCACCACCAGGTCGTCGACCAGGAAGCTCAGCGACACCTTCTGGAGGTGCTCGGCCAGCAACTGATCGGCAAATCGGCCGGGGAAACGCATCAAATGGTCGGTCGCGATCGATCCGGTCACGGCAATGGTCATTCGGCGAGCTTACCTAGCGCACCCGGAGTAGCCGGACCGGTCCGCCCGGCCGGGTGCGCTAGCCTGTGGACAACATGGACGGCGCATATCCGTACCCGGAATCGATTCCCCCGCAGCCGGGTCCGGGGAACTCCACTTACGGTGCCCCCTACAGCGCACCTTCCGCCGGCCCTCCTCCGGCCTATCCGACGACGCTGCCACCGGCGGTGCAGTACCCGTCGGGCGGCGGTAACAACAAGAAGCGAATCCTGCTGGTCGTCGGCGCCGTGGTTGCGGTCATCGCGGTCATCGGCGGAATCATCTTCACGGTCCGCAGCACCAGCGACCGCGGCCTGACGGATGCCACCGCCAAGTCGGCGATCCAGGGCTATCTGAACGCGCTGCTGCAGCAGGACAAGCAAGCGGTGGCCCGGCATGCGCTGTGCGGCTTGTATGACGGCGTGAAGGATCACGCCACGGATTTCACCGTGGCGAATCTGGCCAGTGATGCGTTCCGCAAGCAGTTCGGTCAGGCGGATGTGACGTCGATCGACAAGATCGTGATGCTGTCGCCGAATCAGGCGCAGGTGCTGTTCACCATGAAGGTGGCGCCGTCAGGCCGGCTGCCGCGCGGTTCGGGACCGAAGAACAACGAATTCCAGGCGGTCGCCCAGCTGCTGGTGCAGCCGCGCGAGACTCTGGTCTGCTCGTACCTGCCGCGTCCGGCGGACTCCCTGTAGGAGAGGCCGCCGGACCAGCACGGTCGGCTAGGTCAGTTGAACGAATCGCCGCAGGCGCAGGAGCCGGTGGCGTTCGGGTTGTCGATGGTGAAGCCCTGCTTCTCGATGGAGTCGACGAAGTCGACGGTCGCGCCCTGCACGTAGGGGGCACTCATCCGGTCGACGGTGAGGTTGACGCCACCGAACTCGGCCGTCAGGTCACCGTCGAGGGTGCGGTCATCGAAGAACAGGTTGTAACGCAGGCCGGCGCAGCCGCCTGGTTGCACGGCGATACGCAGCGCAAGGTCGTCACGGCCTTCCTGATCCAGCAGGGCCTTGGCCTTGGCGGCCGCGGCGTCGCTCAGGATCACGCCGTGGGTCTCGGTCGAGGTACCGGTGCTGGTCGCTTCCTCAACAGTCATTGCTTCTCCCTGGTGCATCGATTGCCTGGCAGTATCCAGGCACTCTCAACGGTACCTTGTCCGGCCGTTATTCCCGACTCCAGCGGCGACAGCCGCAGCCAATCCGGTCAGCTGGTTGGCCGCGTCGCCGATGGCGAGCTCCACCGAACCGGCGTGATCGGTGATCGAATGGGCTGCCTCGACCCCGGCGTCGGCCAGCGCGGACGCGTCCAGCGTCACCTGCCCGGCCAGCACCAGGACCGGCGAACCGTGTGTCCGGGCGCCCGCGGCGAGGGCGCTGATCACCTTGCCGTGCAGCGACTGGTCGTCGAACCGGCCCTCGCCGGTGATGACGAGGTCGGCGGCTGCCAGGTCGGCGGCCAGCCCGGTGTGGGCGGCGATCACCGTCGCGCCGGATTCGCGCCGTCCGCCCAGCGCCAGCAGCGCCGCCCCGAGGCCGCCCGCGGCGCCGGCGCCGGGCTCGACGGCGACGTCGCGGCCGGCGACCGACTCGAGTTCGTGGGCCCACACTGTGAGGCGCTGCTCGAGCAGCGTCACCGTCGCGGGATCGGCCCCCTTCTGCGGACCGAACACCGCCGCGGCACCCATCGGTCCCAACAGCGGGTGCTCGACGTCCGAGGCGACGATCAGGTCGGTGTCGGCCAGCCTGCGGTGCGCGGACGCCAGCCCGCCCAGCGCGTCGACGAGTCCCCGGCCGCCGTCGGTGCAGGCACTGCCGCCGAGGCCCACGACCACTCGCCGTGCCCCGGCCGCCAGCGCGGCGTCCACCAGCTGCCCGACCCCGAAGCTGCCGGCGTCGAGCGCGGTCCGCACGGTGGGCGGCCCGCCGAGCAGGGCCAACCCGCAGGCCTGCGCGCACTCGATATAGGCAGTGTCCTCGTGCAGCACCCATTGCGCGGTGACGTCGCGATCCAGCGGGCCGCGCACCGTGGCCGTCTGCAGACCGCCCAGCCGTTCGGCCAGGACGTCGACGAAGCCGGGACCACCGTCGGACTGCGGGGCCAGCACCAGGGTGTCGGCCGGCCGCGCGACCGCCCAGCCCGCGGCGATCGCCGCCGCGGCCTCCACGGCGGTGAGGCTGTCGCCGTAACAGTCGGGGGCGACGAGGACTCTCATCGAAGCAGGTTAAGCCGCCCTGGGCTCGGGTGCATGACGGCCGACCGTGGCCACCGAAGTAACCTGGGTGCGTGAATCTGCTGGGCCGCAAGAAGGACAACGCCGACTCGGGAGACGACGGCAGCAACGCTGACGACGTCACCGCGACCGGCAACTCGGACGTCGACGCCGCTGTGCGCACCACCGCGCCCAAGGGCCGGCCGACGCCCAAGCAGAGCGCCGCGGCCCGCAAGCGGGGCCCGGTGGCGCCGGCGCCCATGACGACGTCCGAGGCGCGTAAGCGACGCAAGGAACTTCGCAACTCGAAGTCCAAGGACGAGCGCAAGGCCGATCGCCTGGCCCGTCGGGCCGATATGGATTCGCGGCGCGCCAAGATGATGGCCGGCGACGAGGCCTACCTGCTGCCGCGCGACAAGGGCCCGGTCAAGCGCTACGTCCGCGATCTCGTCGACTCCCGGCGCAACGTGCTCGGCCTGTTCATGCCGTCCGCACTGGTGCTGGTGTTCTTCATGATGGCGCTGCCGCCGGTGCAGACCCAGGGCCTGCTGTCCGTCGCGATGCTGGGCCTGATGGTGATCATGGCCATCGACGGCGTCCTGCTCAGCCGCCGGGTCAACAAGCGCGTCGACGCGAAGTTCCCGGACAACACCGAAAGCGGTTGGAAGCTGGGCTTTTACGCGTCCAGCCGGGCGTCGCAGCTGCGCCGGATGCGCGTGCCGAAGCCGCAGGTCAGCCGCGGAGACAAGGTCGACTGAGCCCGGTGCGCACCCTGGTGCTCGGCGGCATCCGGTCGGGAAAGTCGCAGTGGGCCGAAGACTGGATCGGCCGTGCGGCCGGGCCGAGCGGGCCGGTGCGCTACGTCGCGACCGGTTCCGTCGACGGCGACGTCGACTTCGCGGCCCGGGTTTCAGCGCATCAGAACCGACGGCCGAATCACTGGTCGACTGTCGAATCCGCCGACGTGGCAAGCACTTTGCCCGTCTCCGGCACCGCCACCATGGTCGATGACATCGGCGGCTGGCTGGTCGCTGCGATGGACCGATGCGCCGCCTGGACCGGCGGGTCGATTCAGGCCGAGGTCGACGGGTTGACCTCGGCCGTCAGCGAATTCACCGGGCCCCTGGCCCTGGTCAGCCCGGAGGTCGGGCTGACCGTGGTCCCGGCCACGGAATCGGGCCGCCGGTTTGCCGACGAATTGGGCTCGCTCAACCAGCGACTGGCCGCGGTCTGCGACCGGGTGGTGCTGGTGGTGGCCGGTCAGCCTCTCACTGTCAAGGAGCCCCGATGAGCGATCCCCGTGCCCAATTTCCCGATCTGACCAAACCGGACGCCGACGTACGGCAGGCGGCCCTCGCGCGCCAGAACACCCTGACGAAACCGCCGGGTTCGTTGGGACGCCTCGAGGAACTGTCGGTCTGGGTCTCGGCATGCCAAGGCCATTGTCCGCCAAAGCAATTCGAGCGGGCCAGGATCGTGGTGTTCGCCGGCGACCACGGGGTGACGGCGTCCGGGGTATCCGCATTCCCGTCCGAGGTCACCGCGCAGATGGTGGCGAACTTCGACGCCGGCGGCGCAGCCATCAACGTGCTGGCCGACGTCGCCGGGGCCACCGTGCGCGTGGTCGACATCGCGGTCGACGGCGAGGCCCACTCCCCCTCGATCGGCGCCCACAAGGTGCGGCGCGGCAGCGGCAACATCGCCGTCGAGGATGCCCTGTCCACCGAGGAGACCGTCGCGGCGATCGCGGCGGGTCGCACCATCGCCGACCAAGAGGTCGACGCCGGCGCCGACCTGCTCATCGCCGGCGATATGGGCATCGGAAATACCACTCCGGCAACGACTTTGGTCGCCGCCCTGACTGCCGCCGAGCCCGTCGCCGTGGTGGGCCGCGGCACCGGCGTCGACGACGAGGGCTGGGCCCGCAAGACCGCAGCCATCCGTGACGCGCTGTTCCGTGCCCGCCAGGTGAAGGCCGATCCGGTTGCGCTGCTTGCCGTTTGCGGCGGCGCGGACCTGGCCGCCATGGCCGGTTTCCTGGCCCAGGCCGCGGTGCGGCGGACCCCGGTGCTGCTCGACGGCGTGGTGGTGACGGCCGCGGCTCTGGTCGCCGACCGGCTGGCCCCCGGCGCGAAAGCCTGGTGGCAGGCCGCCCACCTGTCCACGGAACCCGCTCATTCGGTGGCGCTGCAGCGGCTGCAGATGACCCCGATCCTGGATCTCGGCATGCGCCTGGGTGAAGGCAGCGGCGCCGCGGTGGCGCTGCCGGTACTGCGGGCCGCGGTGGCGACGCTGGCGTCCATGGCCACGTTCGGCGAGGCGAACGTCACCGATAAACCGTCGTGATCGGTTCCCTCGCTTCGGCTTTCGCGTTCAGCACCGTCCTCCCGGTGCGTAGCAACCGGCCGTTCGGACGGGGCACCCTGACCGCACTTCCGGTGGTGGGCGTCGTCCTCGGCGGCATTGCCGCGGCAGTCGTCTGGGGCGCGGGGCACGTGTACGCGACCGGCCCACTGGCCGGGTTGCTCGCGGTGACGACGCTGCTCCTGTTGACCCGCGGCCTGCACATCGACGGGCTGTCCGACACTGTCGACGGCCTCGGCTGTTACGGGCCGCCCGAGCGGGCATTGGCCGTCATGCGTGGCGGGACCGCGGGTCCCTTCGGCGTGGCCGCGATCGTGGTGGCGATCGGCGCGCAGAGCATGACCTTCGCCGGGCTCAATCCGGTGGCGGTCGTCGTCGCCGTCACCGCGGGTCGCGTCGCGGCCCTGGCGGCCTGCCGCACGTCGGTACCGGCCGCACCCGGCAGCACGTTGGGCGCGATGGTCGCCGGCAGTCAGCCGGTGTGGGTGGTGGCGGCGTGGACGCTGGCCCTGGCCGTCGCGTCAGCCTGGGCAACGCCGCGGCTGTGGCAGGGCCCGGTGGTCGTGCTGGTGGCACTGATCGTCGCGGCGCTCCTGGTGGCGCACTGCGTCCGCCGATTCGGCGGGATCACCGGTGACGTGCTGGGTGCCGCCGTCGAAGTCACGACGACGCTGACCGCGCTTGGGCTGGCCGTCCACTAGCCGCCGAACGTGAAGAAGATCGCGAGATTTCTTGGAAATCTCGCGATCTTCTTCACGTTGGACGTGGGCTAACCCAGACGCGTCATCCAGTTGTGGGTATCGGCGAAGGTGCCGCGCTGGATACCCGTCAGGGTGTCGCGCAGGGCCATGGTGACCTCACCGGGCTGGCCGTCGCCGATGGTGAACTCGCCGGCCGATTCGCCGTGGCCGTACTTCACGTGCGCGACGGGGGTGATGACGGCCGCGGTGCCGCAGGCGAACACCTCGGTGATCTCCCCCGCGGCGGCCTTCTTCTGCCACTCGTCGATGTCGATCTTGCGTTCCTCGACGGCGAAGCCGGCGTCAACCGCCAACTGCAGCAACGAATCCCGCGTGATGCCGGGCAGCAGCGAACCGGACAGCTCCGGGGTGACCAGCCGCGCCGAACCACCGCTGCCGAACACGAAGAACAGGTTCATGCCACCCATTTCTTCGACGTACCGGCGCTCGATGGCGTCCAGCCAGACCACCTGGTCGCAACCCATCTCGGCGGCCTGCGCCTGCGCCAGCAGCGAGGCGGCGTAGTTGCCGCCGAACTTGGCCGCACCCGTACCGCCCGGGCTGGCCCGCACGTACTCGGTGGACAGGTACACCGACACCGGCTTGATGCCGCCCTTGAAGTACGCGCCGGCCGGCGAGCCGATCACCAGGTAGCGGTACTCGTTGGCGGGCCGCACGCCCAGGCCCGGCTCGGTGGCGATGATGAACGGCCGCAGGTACAGCGACGCCTCACCACCGGCGGCCGGCACCCATTCGTTGTCGACGGCGATCAGCTGACGCAGCGACTCGACGAACACGTCCGCGGGCAGCTCCGGGATGGCCAGTCGTCGGCACGACGACTGCAGCCGGGCGGCGTTGGCGTCCGGGCGGAACGAGACGATCGAATTGTCGTTCCAGCGGTAGGCCTTCAGCCCCTCGAACACTTCCTGCGCGTAGTGCAGGACGATGGCCGACGGGTCCAGTTCGATGGGTCCGTAGGCGCTGACGCGGGCGTCGTGCCAGCCTCGGTCGGCGTTGTAGTCGATCGACACCATGTGATCGGTGTGGAACCGCCCGAATCCGGGGTCGGCCAGAACCTGTGCCCTTACCTCGTCGCTCGCTGGGTTGCTTGCGCGCGACACGGTGAATTCGAGGGGGCCATCGGTCATATGCCGATTGTATCGCCCGTGGCTACCGCGTTTCCCGGTCGCTCCGCTCGCCCCCTACCGCGTTTTGGCTGCCACAAACGGCGGGGCCACAACCTCGCATTCGAGCGCCCGGCCCCGGACATCGACGGTCACCCGCGCGCCGTCGGCGATGTCGGCCGCCGTGTCGAGCAGCGCCAGCGCGATGCCGACCTTCAGACTCGGCGAGAAGGTGCCCGACGTGGTGATGCCCACCGGGGTGTCCCCGTCCAGCACCGTCAGGTCGGCACGCAGCACGCCGCGGCCGACGGCCTTGAGGCCGCGCAGCGTCCGCTTGGGGCCTGCTGCCTTCTCCGCGAGCAGGGCGTCCCGGCCCCAGAAGGCGTCCTTCTTCCAGCCGATGGCCCAGCCGCAGCGGGCCTGCAGCGGCGAAATGTCCAGCGACAGTTCATGTCCGTGCAGCGGGTAGCCCATCTCGGTGCGCAGGGTGTCGCGCGAGCCCAGCCCGGCGAGTTCACCGCCGGCGGCCTGCACCGCGGCGACCAGCGCGTCGAACACGACGCCTGCACGGTCCCACTCGGGCAGCAGTTCGTAGCCGTGCTCGCCGGTGTAGCCGGTGCGGCACACGCGGACCGGGACGCCGTCGTACTCGGCGTCGGCGTACCCCATGTAGTCCATGTCGGTCGGCAGCCCGAGCGCGGTGAGCACCTCGGTGGACTTCGGTCCCTGCACGGCCAACACGGCGTAGGACCGGTGCTCGTCGGTGATGGTCAGTTCGGGCGGGGCGAGGCGCTGCAGCTCGGCGACCACGGCGGCGGTGTTGGCCGCGTTGGGGACCAGGAAGATTTCGTCGTCGGAGACGTAGTAGGCGATCAGGTCGTCGATCACGCCGCCAGAAGAGTTGCAGCACAAGGTGTACTGCGCCTTGCCCGGCCCGATGCGGCGCAGGTCGTTGGTGAAGGCGGCGTTGACGAATTCGGCCGCGCCGGGGCCACGAACCAGAGCCTTGCCGAGATGGCTGACGTCGAACAGGCCGACGGCCTCGCGGGTGGCGGTGTGCTCGGCCACGGTGCCGGCATAGGACACCGGCATCAACCAGCCCCCGAATTCGGCGAAACTCGCCCCGAGTTCGCGGTGACGGTCTTCCAGCGGGCCCTGCAACAGTTCACTCACGGCCAGAAAGCCTAGTGCTTGCGCCTCGGATCGCAGTCAGTATGTGGCTGCAATCCGCGGCGTTGGCGATGGTGGCCACGTCCCCGGCTGGCAGACTCGTGTCGTGGTCGACTACGACGCACACAACGACACGATCGCCCACTTGCGGCAGGCAATCGGGGCCATCGAAGCCACCAGTGCTGACCTCCCACGCCTATCGCCGGAGGCCAGGAAACGCCGGACGGTACCGAAAAGGCGACCCAAACCGAAGAAGAACCCCGATGGCACCTGGCCACCCATCACGTATCAGGGCATGCCCGAAGGTGATGACTGGTTGGACAACCTGCCGGCCAGGTATCGCGAGGGACACAAAGGCTTCGACCGCCGCATCTGCGAAGAACTCGCCGATGTCGGGGTCCGGTGCTACACGCTCAACGATCTGGCCGACCGCGCCCGAACCGTCCCGCAAGGTATCCCGATCTTCGTCGACTGGCTCAATCGCCTCGAAGATCGAGTTCCCGGACCCGAAACCGAACATCGCGAACTTCTGCGAATCGGGCTCGTCCGCACCCTCGACGACCCGGCCGCCCGGGGTAACCGGGACGCGATCGATGCGGTGGTAAATCAACTCCGGCGCCTGCCCCCGCCGACCGGAAGAGTCCAAGACGATGCCGAACCAACACTCGCGCGCATCGCGACTGCCGCAGATTTGCCTGTTATCGCGGCAATCATGGAAGAGCTGCCGCCCAGGTTCACCCGCGGCTACCTCATCGAATACCTAGGCCGAGTGAAAACCGCTGAGGCACAAGAGATTGCATTGAACTGGCTGGACGGCAGGTACGTGCAGTCGGCGATCAAGGCACTCATAGCGATGAAAGCAACCGGCGTGCGCGCTCGTGTCCAGCGCTATATCGACGACCCCAGCGTGCAGGTCCGCAAACTGGCCAAGCGCGCCCTCGAACGGCTCCCCGACTAGACGACGCCGACCCTCCGGCTACTACAGCCGATGCGGGCGGATCGCACCGCCACCCGCCCGTTAGCTGGCAGACTCCTTTCGTGGTCGATTTCGACGCGCTGGAAGCCGCGGGCATCGCTGATGCGCGCGATCGCGCGCCGCTCATCGAATACCTGGACGGGCTCGGTTTCACCGCCGAGGAGATGGTGGAGGCCGAGCGCCGGGGCCGGTTGTTCGGGCTGGCCGGAGACGTCGCGCAGTGGTCGGGGCAGCCCAGCCACAGCCTGGCTTCCGCGGCCGAAGCGCTCGGGTTGCCCCTGGCCGACGTCGAACAGGCTTGGGCGGTCCTGGGCTTGACGGTCGCCGACCCGACCGAGCCGATGCTCACCGCCAACGACATCGAGGCCTTGCGCACGTGGGCGGATCTGCGGACCGCGATCGGCGACGATGCCGCACGGGGCTTCCTGCGGGTGATCGGTGCCAGCGTGGCGCGGGTGGCCGAGGCCCTGGCATCGATGAGCCGCGTCGGCCTGCCCAACCTCGATCTGGCCCACAGCCACGACGAACTCGTCACCGCCCGGGCCTACCGGGCGGCGGCCAATTTCATTCCGCGCATCGGCGGCATGATCGACGCCGTCCACCGCCACCATGTTGCCTCTGCCCGAACGTATTTCGACGGTGTCGTCCATCATGAGTCGTCAACGCTGGACTGTGGCGTCGGGTTTGCCGACCTGTCCAACTTCACGCAGCTCACGCAGATGCTCAGGCCGGACGAGTTGACCAGCTTGCTCAACGAGTTCAACGCCATCACCAACGACGTGGTGCACGCTGATGGCGGCCGGGTCGTCAAGTTCATCGGGGATGCGGTGATGTGGGTCAGCGCCACTCCCGAATCGCTCGCTCGGGTCGCGGTTGACCTGGTGCACCACCCTCGTCCGAAGATGGCCCACATCAGCGTGCGGGCCGGCCTGAGTTTCGGCTCGGTGGTGGCCACCGGTGGCGATTACTTCGGCAATCCGGTGAATCTGGCGGCCCGCCTGGTCGCCGCGGCCGAGCCCGGGCAGATTCTGGTGGCGGCCCCCTGGTACGACATGCCCGGCAAATGGCCGATCGCGCCGCGGGAGCCGTTGGTACTCAAGGGTTTCAACGACCCGGTGACAGCATTCGAGGTCTGCGCCGACGCTGAGCGGGCGGCCCGGCAGACACAGTGACTAGGGTGGGACAGGTGAGCAGCGCACCCGGTTACCAGTCCCCCGCCGTCACCGTCGCATCCGTCCTGCCGTCCGACTTGGATTCGGCGGTGCTGATCGTGCCGGTCATCACCGGCGACAATGACGAAGCCAAGGTGCTGGCCAACCCATTCCTTGACGCCGAGGCCACCGGTGAGATCGAGGTGGCACTGAAGGCCCTGGGCGCGAAAGGTTCGACCGAGCAGCTGACCCGCGTGCTCGTCCCGTCGCTGCCGGTGGCCAGTGTGTTGGCCGTCGGCCTCGGCAAGGACCGCGACGAGTGGCCCGCCGATGTCATCCGCCGCGCCGCCGGCGTGGCGGCCCGCGCACTCAATGGCACCGAGACCGTGGTGACCACGCTGTCCGAGTTGGACGTGGCGGCGGCCGTCGAAGGCCTGATCCTGGGCGCCTACCGGTTCTCCGAATTCCGCAGCGCGAAGACTGCCCCGAAAGAGGCAGGCCTGACGGCGCTGACCGTGCTGTCCACCGCAGACGATGCCGAGACGGCGGCGGCCCGCGGCGTCGATGTCGCCACCGCGGTGGCGACCGCCCGCGATCTGGTCAACACCCCGCCGAGCCACCTGTTCCCGGGTGAATTTGCCAAGCGCGCAAAGGCTTTGGGCAAGTCCGCGGGCCTCGAGGTCGAGGTGCTGGGCAAGAAGGAACTGGAAGACGCCGGCTACGGCGGCGTCGTGGGCGTCGGCAAGGGCTCGTCCCGCGGCCCGCGCCTGGTGCGGCTGACCTACCGCTCCGGCAAGAAGGACGCCAAGAAGGTGGCACTCGTCGGCAAGGGCATCACGTTCGACACCGGCGGCATCTCGATCAAGCCGGCCGCCAACATGCACCAGATGACCTCCGACATGGGTGGTGCGGCAGCCGTCATCGCCACCGTAGTGCTGGCCGCGCGCCAGCAGCTGGCGGTCGACGTCACCGCCACCGTGCCCATGGCCGAGAACATGCCGTCGTCGACGGCGCAGCGGCCGGGCGACGTGCTGACCCAGTACGGCGGCACCACCATCGAGGTGCTCAACACCGACGCCGAGGGCCGGCTGATCCTGGCCGACGCCATCGTCCGCGCCTGCGAGGACAATCCCGATTACCTGATCGACACGGCGACGCTGACTGGCGCGCAACTCGTGGCACTCGGCGCGCGTACCCCCGGCGTCATGGGCACCGACGAGTTCCGCGACCGAGTCGCCAAGCTGTCGCAGGACGTCGGCGAGAACGCCTGGCCGATGCCGTTGCCTGAAGAGCTCAAGGACGACCTGAAGTCGACGGTCGCCGACCTCGCGAACGTCAGCGGCGTGCGCAACGCGGGCATGCTGGTGGCCGGGGTGTATCTGCGGGAGTTCGTCGCCGACGGTGTGCAGTGGGCGCACCTCGACGTCGCCGGCCCGGCCTACAACACCGGCAGCCCCTGGGGTTACACCGGCAAGGGCGGTACCGGCGTGCCGACGCGGACCATGTTCGCCGTGCTGCAGGACATCGCGGCCAACGGCTAGGCACGTCAGGAACGACAGCTCGGCGGTAGCTGAGACGGAACCGGTTACCGCATTTTCCTACCGCCGAGCAAACCTGCGGCGCAAGTGAACGTCAATCACGAGAGCGAAGTCACGCACAACGTCAACGTCAACGTCAACGGCGACCGCCCCTGACGTTGACCGAAACCGGCCTAGCCGATCTGGGCCAGTTGCAGATCCCTGGCCGGCGCGGCGCCGGCTACGTGTTCGGCGAGTTCGCGGGCCGCGGTGGCGAGCAGCTCCGGATGCGACATCGGCGACCAGTGGCCCGAGTCGATGTCCCGGCGCCACAGCTGCGGAACCCATTGGGGCGTCTCGTCATACAGGTGCGGGCGGACGAACTGGTCGCCGCGGTTGACGATCACCTGTACCGGCACGTTGACGTAGTGGTCACGCCGACCCTTGAACAGAGTGCGCCAGTAGTTGGCCGGGTACACCTTGAGGCTGTTCGCGGCGTCGGTCGCGAAGGTGTCCGAATGCCGAATCTGGTTGTCGGACATGCCATCAAGGCGTTTCATCAGCTGAGGCAGGATGGTCGGCACAGTGGCCCGGACCAACACTCGCGCCACCAACGGGATCGAGAAGAAACCCTGGTACGTCAGCCGCAGGAACTGCGACACCGAGCGAAGGAACCGCACCGGCTGATAGGGGCGCTTGAGGCCGTCCATGATGTAGCGACGGGTGTGGTCGGCGCTCGGCCCCGATGTCGAGGTGAACGACGCGACACGATCCACCGATTCGGGCCGGGACAGGTACTCCCAGATACCCACCGAGCCCCAATCATGGGCCAGCACGTGGACCTTCTGCCCGGGCGCCAGCGCCTCGATGACGGCCGCGAAGTCGTCGGCGTAGTGCGCCATCGTGTACGACGAAACCTTCTTGGGCACACCGGAATTGCGCGAACCACGGTTGTCGTAGCGGATCACCCGGTAGGTGTCGGCAAGGTGCGGCACCGTGGCGTCCCACATGTCGTGCGAGTCGGGCCAGCCGTGCACCAGCACGACCACCGGACCGTCCGGATTGCCCTCCTCGTACGTCGCGATCCGCGTCCCGTCCGCGCTATCCACAAACTGCATCGTCAAACCCCGCTGAGCTCAAAGTACCCCGTACCGCCGGTACTGGTTTGAATGCGACAGTAGCCTGCTCAGAAGTGGTGTCAAGACAGCGCGACAAAGTCCCGACCCGCCACACCTCGCATGCACCGGCATGACAGGATGGGGCCGAGACATTCGAAGTGACGAGCGACCTTTTCGAGGAGTCAACGCAATGGCCATCTCCGTCCAGATGCCCGCACTCGGTGAGAGCGTTACCGAGGGGACCGTCACTCGATGGCTCAAGCAGGAGGGCGACACCGTCGAGGTCGACGAACCCCTGCTCGAGGTGTCCACCGACAAGGTCGACACCGAAATCCCGTCGCCGGCAGCAGGTGTCCTGACCAAGATCGTCGCGCAGGAAGACGACGTCGTCGAGATCGGCGGCGAGCTCGCCGTCATCGGTGAAGCCGGCTCCGCCCCCGCACCCGCAGCCCCCACTCCGGCGGCT
>NZ_JXST01000069.1 GCF_000878195.1 Mycolicibacterium llatzerense
GGTCCGCGCCGTCGATTCCATCGCGACCAACTTGTTGGTACCCGGCTGGGCATACAGCCGCCGCACCGCCGCGGCCGCCTGCGGGTCGGCTTCGGCGGCCAGCACCAAATGTCGGGCCAACTCCGCCGGGATCGGGCCGTACCCGTCCAGGTGAGCGGGTTCCTCACCGCCGGCGAGCAGCGTTTCATCAGAGAGCACCAGGTTCACCGTCACTGACACCGGCGCCTCGACCGGATTACGTCCGGTGACCCGCTCGACCACCAGGTCGGCCATGATCTGGCCATGGGTACGGCCCAGCCCGGCCGGCACCGACGTCCCCGGGATCGTCGAGGCCAGCGTCGTCGCCGCCCCTTGCGACAGGGCGGTGTGCACCGCCTTACCTTCGGCGGCCGGTAGCCGCACGCTCACCGTGGCCATGCCGTCACCGACGGCTCGGAACCGCACATGCCGATCGGCCCGGGCCTGCCGCGCCTTCTCCAGTACCGCCTCTTGATCCAGCCGGTAGGCAATGCGCTTGGCCTCAGCGGCGATCTCGGCGTTGCCCATGCCGTCGACCGTGGCCGGGTCCCCACATAGTTCCTTGTCCAGGAGTTGGCGGTGGAAGATCGACAGGCACGCCGCCTCTTTGGTGATCAGCTCGGCCCGATGCTCCGACAGGCGCCCGCACTCCAGTGCCTCCAACGTGCACGGCATATCCGCGATCAGGACCCGGGCCATCGCCATCAGCAGTTCACCCCGGTGCGGGGACTCCTGCCGGGCCAGCCCGACCTCCGACCCCAGCGCCGCCCGCGACACCCGCGGCCCACCGGCCTTCGCCGCCGCCACCCGCCGGGCCTCCAACGCAGCCGCCGCTCGCGCCTGCCCGGCGGCCGCGGCAGCCTTGATCCGTCCGAGCTCGGTGATGCGACCCAGCAACGCCGCCTCATCGGCGTCAGGGTCGATATCCGCCAAGCTTTCGCTCATATGTTCGAATATACACCCAGCCCCCGACCGGCGCCACCACCGAAATCGGGTCCCTAAATCATTGACCACATTGAACAAATTTCGTTAATGTGTGCAAATGCCCGCAAAGCCGCCGACGCCGCGCACCATCTCGCCGGCACTGCTGGAAGCCACCGCGGAGACGCTCCATCGTTTGGGCCCAAGGCAATTCAGCCTCACCGCCGTCGCCGAAGCCGCAGGCGTCTCGCGCGGCACGGTCTACAACGCGCTCGGCGGTCGTGACCACGCCATCGGCGTCGCGCTGGACCACCTGGCCTCGGCGTTCGTCGACGGCATGGCCACCGAGATCGACAAGCAGTCCACGCTGGCCGACCAGGTCGCCGCCGCTGCCGTCCTGATCTGCGCCCACCGGCAGAGCTCTCCGTCGGCACCGCAGAAGGGCATCAACGAGGGCATCGTCGTGCTGCTGTTGCGCAACATCGGCGAAGACCTGATGAAGCGCGCGGTCGAACTCTGGAAGCCGCGCGTCAAGGCCGCGCAACGCGACGGAGAGATCGGCGCCGGCGTCGACCCGGCCCGTGCCGGCGAGTGGATCGTCCGGGTGCTGCTGAGCTTCGAACTGCTGCCGCCCATCGGCGTCAACCTCGACAACCCACGCGCCATCCGGCGCTTCGTCACCGACCACATCATCAACGGACTCACCGGAGAGACACAATGACCACACCCGACCACGAAGTGGTCATCGTCGGCGCAGGGCCCGGCGGGATCGCCGCCGCGCACCTGTTGCAGCAGAAAGGTATTCACGACTTTCTCATCGTCGACCGCGGCGACGACTTTGGCGGCACCTGGCGCGACAACCACTACCCCGGACTCGCCGTCGACATCCCGTCACCGTGGTACCAGCTGTCTTTCGCACCCAACCCCAACTGGAGCCGGTTCTTCGCGCCGGGGCCGGAGATCTACGCCTACCTCCGCGACACCGCCGACACGCTGGGGCTGCGTCCGCACCTGCGCGCCAACTCCGAGGTACTGCGCCAGCAGTGGGACGACGACGCCGGCCTGTGGCGGCTGTCCATCGGCAACCAGCCGGACGTGACGGCACGGTTCCTGATCAGCTCGGTCGGCGGCTACGTCAATGCCAAGAACGTCATCGACATCGACGGCATCGAGGACTTCGAGGGCACCATCATGCGCCCCAACGCCTGGGACGACGACTACGACGTCCGCGGCAAGCGGGTCGCGGTGATCGGCACCGGTTCCAGCGGTGTGCAGATCACCGGTGCATTGTCCGGGGTCGCTGCGAATCTCGATGTGTATCAACGCACTCCGGCATGGGTACTACCCAAGGTCGACTTCGACATCCCGCCATGGCTGCGGCGACTGTTCAAGGTGCCCGGCTTCGTCAGTGCGATCAACGTCTTCGGTCGGCTGCTGATGGACGTCACGATGGTCGTACCGATCATCCACGTGTTCTCCCGGCTGCCGCGCAAGGTGCTGACCAAGCTCATGCCCCTGTACGACGGCAACAGCCGCAACCTCTATCGGCTGCTGCTGCGCACCACCGTGCAAGACCCGGCAACGCGGAAAGCGCTGCTGCCCCGCTACGGAATCATGGCAAAGCGTCCGGTGATCTCCAGCTCGTTCCTGCCGGCGCTGAACCATCCCGATACGCACCTGATCACGACTCCCATCGAGCGGATCACCCGCGACGGCGTTCGCACCGTCGACGGCGTGGACCATCCGGCAGACCTGCTGGTCACCGCCACCGGCTACGAACTGTGGACCGACCCGGAAACCTATCGACCCGGAACCATCCTGGGCACAAACGGATTCGACCTCGCCGAGTACTACCGCGCCCACGGACTGCACGCCTACGCCGGCACCGCCCACCCCCGGCTGCCGAACAGGTGGGAGATCGTCGGTCCGCTCGGGTTCGTCGGCTTCGCCTGGATGGACTGGGTCGAAACCGTTGCCGCCCATGCGGTTCGGCTGATCGACGAAGCCCGCCGGAACGACGCGCCGGTCGTCGCGGTGAGCAACGACGCGTTCCACAAGTGGAACGCCCTGATGGACCGGCGCGGCCGCACCGCCCACACGTACTACACCCGCGCTACCGAACTCAACACCTATTTCGTCAACTCCCAGCACGAGACGCCGTACTACCGACCGCAAACAATCACCGGCTCAAGGATTTTCGCGCGGCGCTCGCCGCTCACGGACTACGAGTTCAGCGACGTCCGGGCCACCACGATGAGTGAGGAACTCAGCGCATGACCGATCAACCATTGGCCGGCAAGGTCGCCTTTGTCACCGGAGCCGCTCGGGGACAGGGTCGTTCGCATTGCGTCCGGCTGGCGCGAGCGGGAGCCGACATCGTCGCGATCGACGCCTGCGCACCCGTGGCCGCGGCCAACGGGTACGAGCCCGCGACGCCGGCGGACCTGGCCGAGACGGTCAATCTCGTTGAGGGCGAGGGTCGCAAGATCTACGCCAAGGAAATCGACGTTCGGGACGCCGAAGGCCAGCAGCGAGTGGTCGCGGAGACCATCGAGCAGTTCGGGCGGCTGGACATCGTCGTCGCGAACGCGGGCGTGCTGAACTGGGGTCGCCTCTGGGAGATTTCCCAGCAGCAGTGGCAGGACACCCTGGACATCAACCTGACCGGAATGTGGAACACCATCCGGGCCGTGGTGCCGGCGATGATCGAGGCCGGCGACGGCGGCTCGATCATCGCCACCAGCTCGGCCGCCGGGATCAAGGCGGTCCCGGGTTGCGGACACTACTGCGCCACCAAGTTCGGTGTCGTGGGGATGATCAATTCGCTGGCCGTCGAGCTGGGCGAGTTCGGGATCCGGGTGAACTCGATTCACCCGTACGGCACCGACACCCCGATGGGCATGGACGTGTCGATGTACCAGGTCCTGCAGGACCATCCGCAGTACATCCACAGCTTCTCCCCCGGCGCCCTGCCGACGGATTCCCTGATCAAGCCGGACCAGATCTCCGACATCGTCGTGTGGCTGGCCAGCGACGCATCGTCATTGGTAACGGCTGCGCAAATCCCGGCAGACAAGGGATATCTCAAGATTTGACCGGGTAACCTCAGTCGCCATGGCGAAGTCGACCGCCGGAGTGGCAAGCAACAGTCTCGACGGTGAGACGCGCGCCAGACAGTTCATGCGCTCGGCGCTCGACATCCTCGGCGAGACCGGCCGCACGGAGTTCACCGTGCTCCAGGTCGTCGAACGTTCGAAGACGTCGTTGCGGGCTTTCTATCAGCACTTCGCCACGAAGGATGAGTTGGTGCTGGCGCTGATCGACGCGATGCTGACCGAGTTCGTCACGACCTGGCAAGCCGAAGCGGCGGAGCTGGAGCCGGCGGCGGCACTGCGGGCGCTGGTCGACCGCATCTGCGTACCGCCCGCATCCAGCACGCAGGACAGCATCAATCGTGGGCTGACCTTCTACCACGATCGCCTGGCCGAGACGATGCCCGACGACTACGGCCGGGTGCTGACACCGCTACACGCACTCATCGTCGACATCCTCGAACGCGGAACCGCCGATGGCACCTTCCGGCCGGGCCTGGATATCGAAACCTCCGCGGCACTGGTCATGCAGACCATCTTCGGCGCCCTCCGGTTGCGCGCGCTGGGTCCCGGACTCGAACTCACCCCGATCGGCAGCGACCGCATCTACGCGTTCTGCCTGCGCGCGTTGGAGAAATGATGACTTCTGGCCCTGTCTGAGCCGGCCCGCGGCCGGGCAGTGTGGGCTCATGACGAAAACCGCCATCGCACTTCGGGACCTCGAGGACGCAGTCCATTCGGCATGCCGCGCCCCGTCATTCCACAACAGCCAGCCGTGGACCTGGGTGCTGGAATCGACGACCTTACGGCTGTTCCTCGATCCCGATCACTTGGTGGACACCGATGGCTCCGGCCGTCAGGCGCTGCTGAGCTGCGGGGCTGCGCTGGACCATCTGCGGGTCGTCGCGGCGGCACGCGGCTGGGACATCCTGGTAGACCGCTTTCCGAACCCGAACAATCGGAACCACCTGGCGGACATCGAGTTCCGACAGTCGGCCGGCGTCACAGCGGCGCAGCGCCGGGACGCTGACGCCGTCGCGAGCCGGCGGTCCGACCGGCTGCCCTACGACCCGGTAGATGATCCGTCGGCGTTCGAGATGATGCTGCGGCTGGCCGTCGAGGACCGCCCCACCCACGTCGACCTGATTGCGCCGCAGCAACGTAGCGAGGTGGCCAATGCCTCCCATCTCGCAGAGGCGCTGCGCATGTACGACACCGCGTACCATGCGGAATTGGCCTGGTGGACCGCACCTTTCGGGGCAACCACCGGGATACCGCACAGCGCCCTGGTTTCGGCCGCCGAATCCGACCGCGTCGAGGTCGGACGAACCTTCCCGGTGACACACACCAAGGAACGACGGCAACACACCGGGGACGATCAGGCCACCATCGTGGTGATCTCGGCGTTCGACGACACCCCGCGAGACATCATGGCGTGCGGCGAAACATTGTCGGCGGTGCTGATCGAAGCCACAGCCGCGGGGCTCGCCAGTTGCACCCTCACCCACGTGACCGAACACCCCGCCACGCGCGACATCATCAGCAAGCTCACCGGGCACCCCCTACCGCAGGTACTGGTACGGATCGGAAACGCGCCTGCGCTGGACGACGTCCCACCGCCGACACCGCGCCGCCCACTGGCGGACGTTTTTCACGTCCGGCTCGAATGACGGCGACGTAGGCTGGGCGCATGCGTGCATGGCGAGTACGTACGCCCGCGCCGATCGACCGCGGCCCACTCGAATTCAGCACCGCCGCAACCCCTGAACCCGGTGCCGGCGAGGTGCTCATCGCCGTGCGGGCGTGCGGGGTATGCCGCACCGACCTCCACATCGCCGAAGGCGACCTGCCGGTCCACCGGCCATCGGTCACCCCTGGCCACGAAGTGGTGGGCGAGGTGGTGGCGATAGCCGACCACACGGACACTGACCTCGTCGTCGGTGATCGGGTCGGCGTGGCCTGGCTCAGGCAGACCTGCGGACGCTGCCGGTTCTGCCGCCGCGGAGCGGAGAACCTGTGCCCGCAGTCGCGCTACACCGGCTGGGACGCCGATGGTGGCTACGCCGAATTTCTCACGGCGCCAGCCGACTACGTCCACCGCTTGCCCGCGGGATACACCGATGCCGAACTCGCCCCGCTGCTGTGCGCCGGCATCATCGGCTACCGGTCGCTGCTCCGCGCCGACCTACCCGCCGGCGGCCGGCTCGGAATCTACGGCTTCGGTGGCAGTGCGCACATCACCGCCCAGGTGGCACTCGCTCGCGGTGCCGAGGTGCACGTCATGACCCGCGGTGAGGCCGCACAACAACTGGCACTCGAGCTCGGTGCCGCCTCGGCCCAGGGCGCCACGGCGCGGCCACCGGTCGAGCTGGACGCCGCGATCCTGTTCGCCCCCGTGGGCGATCTGGTGTTGCCGGCGCTGGAAGCCTTGGACCGCGGCGGCACGCTGGCGATCGCCGGCATCCATCTCAGCGATATTCCGGTGCTGAACTACCAGCGGCACCTGTTCCAGGAACGCCAGGTGCGATCGGTGGCATCGAACACCCGCGCCGACGCCCGAGAATTTCTCGCCTTCGCCGGCACCCATCGCATCCAGGTCACCACGCCGATCTACCCGTTGGATCAGGCGGACCGCGCCCTCGGGGATCTGGCCGCTGGTCGAATCTCGGGCGCCGCGGTGCTCCACGTCAGTTGAGTCAGAACAACGCAGGCTGTACCGCCCCGGCGGCCACTGCCGCCGGGGCGGTACGCACGGTGTCAGGTCTGTGTCCGCTGCCGCCGAGGCCGTACCGGGCAACCAGCGGTGCAACTCGGGTGCGTAACCTTTCGCGGTACTCCGGTCCGAGATACGCACCGCGCCCATACAATTCGCGATATCTGGGCAACAGTTCCGGATACGCCGAGCCGAGCCACGCCAGAAACCAGCCGCGCGTCGCGCCGCGCAGGTGCAGCCCGAACACCGTCACACCGGTGGCGCCGGCCGCCGCGATCCGCGACAACAGCGCGTCCAGATGCGCTTCCGAGTCGGTCAGGTACGGCAACACTGGCGCCACCATCACATGGCAGCCGAGGCCCGCCTCCGCTATCGCCGATATCAGCTCCAGCCGCGCGGCGGGCGTGGGCGTTCCGGGCTCTACCGACCGGTGCAGGTCTGGGTCAAGCATCGCCAACGACACCGCGACGCTGACCCCGACCCGCGTTCCCGCATCGACGATCAGCGGCAGGTCGCGCCGCAACAGCGTGCCCTTGGTCAGGATCGAGAAAGGGGTCCCGGAATCAGCCAGCGCCGCAATGATTCCCGGCATCAGCGCATATCGCCCCTCGGCCCGCTGATAGGGATCGGTGTTGGTGCCCAGCGCGACCGCATCGCGCGTCCAAGACCTCCGAAAGAGCTCCCGCCGCAACACTTCTGCGACGTTCGTCTTCACCACGAGTTCACGGTCGAAGTCATTTCCGGAGTCGAAGTCCAAGTACTCGTGGGTGGGCCGCGCGAAGCAGTAGCGGCAGGCGTGTGAGCAGCCGCGGTAGGCGTTGACGGTGTACCGGAACGGCAGATTCGACGCTTCCGGCACCTTGTTCAACGCCGACTTGCAGAGCACCTCATGGAACGTGATGCCGTCGAACTTCGGCACCCGGATGCTGCGCACTAACCCGAGACGTTCCAGGCCCGGCAGGGCCCCGTCCGCTTCGGCCCGCGTCACCGCCTGCCCGTCCCACCGCATACCTACATTCGAACAATTGTTCGACTACTTGTCAAGCCTCGTCGTCATCGTCATCACCCGGACCGTCGACGAGCAACAGATGGTCGATCGCGGTGACGGTCTCGGGAGCCAGGCCCTCGTGAATCACCGCCTCCAGCAACCGGGTCGCGACAGTCCGGAGCTTCGTCTGGGTGGCCTGCGAACGCCATTTCAGAATCTCGAAGGCGCGATCAGCGTCGATTCCATAGGCCGCCATGAGGATGCCCTTGGCCTGGTCGATCACCGCGCGCGATTCCACCACCGAGGCCATCGCCACGGTGAGATCGGACTGGATACCGGCCGTGACATCGATGTAGTAGCCGTGGGTACCGATCGTCTCGCCGGCATCGTCGGTCATCCGGTCGCTGACCACGACGACCCAGTGGATTTTCCCCTCTGCATCGACGATGCGATGCCGGCTGCTGAACAGGCCACCGGTCTGGACCCGCTTGAGAATCTCGGCGACTTTGGCGCGATCGTCCGGATGCTTGTGGCTCAGCAGCAACTCGGTGGTGGGCTCCACTTCCCCCAGCGCGTAGCCGTGCATTCGAGCGACCGCCGCCGACCACACCCACCGCTGGTCGGCAAGAAGAAACTGAAAGCTACCCACATGCTGACTGTCGCCGCCGCTGAATACAGCAGCGACGTCCCAGGATTCGGAGTCGGCGATCTCGCCGTTGGATTTAGTCATATCGTTGTTGGGTGGCAGGGAGCCGAGCAATATATTAACGCGCTCCCGGGAGCGTTCACCTGGCTACGAGCAATCGTCCCGTTCATGAGTCGCCGGCCGGGTACCGCCCGGAGGTGACTGCCGTCGAAGTCCTGTGCACGGCACCTTGATATTGCTGTTATGTGCGAAGCCTGTGATCATCGGGTCCGCGAATCTGGTGCTGCCGTTGCAGATTGGCGCACCGGATGTCCCTACCAGGTGTAAAACCGCGCTCCACCGGGCATCACATCTCTGAGGACTCGTCCCCAGGAGGTATCTGATGAAAGACCCCGTCGACCATGCCCGTACCACTCGACCACACGCCGGTGAATCGCTAAAGAACGGCCAGAACACTCCAGGCCTCTTGGCAGTGGCTGTGGCGGTGGTCGTTCTCGTGGTCAGCTTGTACTTCTTCGCGACCGGCCAACCGATGATCGGCGGCACCACCCTGATCATCGCGCTGGCCCTTGGCTTCGTGGGCGGCTGGTGGCTGTCCATGACGCATCGCCGGGTGCGGCACCGTGAACTGGAGTACCTCGACACGCATCCCGGTGTTCCACGCACGCCGCCGACCAGTTGACGCGCGAAGTGTTATCCGGCGTCCCTGCCGGGTATCCGTTCTGTCATGAGAGAAGAACAGTTCCCGGACGAGGTTCCTGACGCAGACGCCCTCGAGCAGTCGCGCGACGTCCGCGAACAGGTACTCGACGACGAGGCCACCGTCAGCGGCCGCGACACCCCGCCGGCGGAAGCCGCGCCGCATGACTGGCTGGAGCAAACTGAAGACATCGAAATAGATGCCGACGAAGACGATTTCGGACGCGATGCGTGACATGTTGACCCGAGCCGGCCGACGACGTTTGGGCCAGTGCCGTCTGGGAATCCAACGTCCATGATCATTCGTAAGATCGCCCGCCCGCTCCTGGCGACCGCCTTCATCGGGCAGGGCGTCGAGACCCTGTTGAACATCGACTCAGGTGCCGAGGTCGTGCGTCCCACGCTCGACGGACTCCGGGACATGCCAGATCCGGTGGCCCGCAACGTTCCGTCCAACGCGGCTGCGGTAGCGCGGGTGACCGCGGCTTCCCAGGTCGTCGGCGGACTGTTGCTGGCCACCGGCCGGATTCCCCGCGTGGCCTCGGCTGTGCTCGCTACGACGGTGATTCCCGCCAACCTCGGCAACCACATGTTCTGGACCGAAGCCGATCCTGAGGCCAGGGCCGCCAAACGCCGGGGCTTCCTGGCCGACCTCAGCCTGCTCGGCGGCCTGATCCTGGCCTCTGCCGACACGGCAGGAAAACCGTCACTCGGGTGGCGTAGCCGCCGAGCCGGTCAACGGGTTGTCGAATCACTTTCCGCGACAGTGCCTTCGAGAACTGACGCAGCACTCGCCCGGGTACCGGAACTGAGCGAGAAGGTCGGTCACAGCGTGCAAACCGGGTTCGAGCACGGACGCGACCTTGCCGGTGCCGCACTCGACAAGTTGGAGAGAACTGCAGAAAAAACCGCTCCGCTGGCCGAGTCCGCGTACCGCAAGGCAAGTGAGCGCGCCAATGAATTGGCCGGCACCGCACGCGAACTCACGGCAAAGGCCCGGGCCTGAGCCCGAGCCTTTGCCGTCAACCTCGACGAGTAGGTCAATACCAGGTGCGCCTGCCACCGACTGCATGGCCGGCGGCTCCGAGCATCCAGAAAACCGCACCTACCACGACGAGCACGACGCCCAAGACCCACAACAGGTAGATGTTGAAGACGAAGCCCAAGATGAGCAGGACAACTCCCAGAGCAATCATGATGACCGTTTCCTTATCTCTCAATTACCGCATCGAACTTGGTTGGGGTAGGCGACAATCGACCACCTGTGGGTTGACCCCGGCGTAATTCAAGGGCCCGGCTATCACCGTCAAGGCGATGCGGCCGGCCGTTCCGCAGCTGGCATCGCCACCGCGGAAGTAGTCACGCTGCCACGCGGCCAGTACACCGACCAGCAGCCAGACCAGCACTATGACGCCAACGCTTCCTCGCAACATCGCTCCTCCTACTCGGCCCGGATGGCCTCATGCGGGTGAATACCCCAACGTTGCCGACGGCAAACTAACGCGCGAGATAATGACCCTTTCGTCAGTCGCATGAACCGCGGGCTGCTCCGATCGCACGTGCGTCAAGTTGGGCCCGAGCCCGTTCGTGTTCGGGCTCATCGAATACGGCGCGCCCCTCCTGGTGGCCGGATTCGCCGTGCTGACGATGACCTTCCAAACCCCCTTGAGAGGCCTGACAATTTGGCGATAAGACGGTCGGTGCACACCGATAACGCCCGCGCACAATAGTTTTCGATCAAAAACGACCCGACCTCCCCCGCAGTAGGGGGAGGTCGAGCCATTCGAGCTACTGATTCTGCTGTTGCCGCTTCTCAGCCGCCTTCGCGCCGGCACGCGCCGCTTCGGCTTGCGCCTCTCGCTTGGCCGCGTCGCGTTCGGCCTCAGCCTTGTCCTGCTGGGCCTGTCCCTCACGAACCAGGTCGTCCCGGCCGATGACACTGCCGGCAGCTTCCTTCAGCTTGCCTTTGACACCCTCGACGGCGCCCTTGATGCCCTCTTCGGGACCACTCTTGTGCTCACCCACTGAATTTCCTCCTGTGTGTTGTGTTGTCCGGTGTGATCGATGCCCGTCACACCACTCGCTTCGCAAGCAGCGCCTTGAACAATCCGGCACTATCCACATACCTGTTCTGCGCCCATCGGAAACCTCTTCTGGCGCAACGTTTCACCACAATCCGGTGCGGGTACGCGTGAGCCACAGGAGTCGATCACCACCACTGGTCCGACATCGTTGTGGCCCGACCGCTCCCGAACTGCTGCGAACACATCGAATCACCAGCAGATGGACGATTCGGACACCAATTGATCTGCCCACCAGACGTTTTCACCCGAGGAGGAACACCATGCCGAAAACCACGACAAAGGGGAATGCCAAGCAGAGTGAGCTGCCGAAAACGCTGCAGAAGTCGAGCGCCAAGGCACAACGCACCTACGCGAAGACCTACGACTCGGCGATCGAGGATTATGGCGACGAGGCGCGGGCACACCGCGTCGCGAATGCGGCTCTGAAACACAGCTACGAGAAGGTCGGCGATCACTGGGAAACGAAAAGTCAGCGAGGTCCCTCCGACGAGCGGTCACACAGCGGTGGGCCCAACGCTCGCGGCGCCACCGCCGAGGGCGTCAACGCGGAGGCCACCAAGAAGCATCTCCTCGACGTCGCTCGCAGACTCGACATTCGCGGACGCTCCACGATGAACAAGGGCGAGCTGGTGCAGGCTATCGAGAAGGCCAACCGGCGGGCGAGCCGCAGTTCCTGAGCGGTACCGTCAGGCACGTGGCCGAACTGCTGTTCTCCTACGGAACCCTGCGCCAGCGCGATGTTCAACTGTCCACGTTCGGCCGTGAACTGAATGGCTCCGACGACGCCATCGTCGGCTACCGCCTGGGCTGGGTCACCATCACCGACCCGCACGTCATCGAGACCAGCGGCAGCGACCGGCACCCGATCCTCAAGTCGGGTACGCCGGAGGACGCCGTGGACGGCAGCGTGTTCGAGATCACCGATGCCGAACTGGTCGCCGCCGACGAGTACGAGGTCGACGACTACCAGCGCGTGCAGGTGCCACTACGGTCCGGCCGGCAGGCCTGGGTCTACGTGTTCGCGGGTTAGCGAACTACCGCGTCGGCTGAGCCGACAATTACCACTGGCCGAGCTGGCACTGGACGTTGTACGGCGCGGTCTGGTGCGCCGCAGACTGACCGTCGACCGCGATATCGCACGTCGAATCAGGGGCAGCCTGGCCACCGTGCGTGGTGCTGCTGACGGTGAAGATGGCCCACTGCGGGTCGGCGAGTGTGGTGGTGAACACCCACGGGGCGTCCGGCGCGACGGTGACCGTCTCACGCTTGAGGTAGGAGTAGGCGTCCGCGTTGTACGCGGCCTTGTTCGCCGGCTGGTTGACCAGGTAGAGCAGGTCGAAGGTCGCCGGGCCGCCCACCGACAGCGTGTATCGAACTTCGTGACCAGCCGGGGCCGCAGACGCCACAGGCGCCATCAGCCCAGCGGCTGCCACCGCTGCCGCGCCACACACCACTCCGAGCTTGACTGTCGCTTTACGCATGCCGGTCATATCGACTGACCGTACCGGACCGTTACACCCTGCATCAGGCGTATCACCCTGCCTGCAGTTCCAGCAGCACCGTCACCGGGCCGTCGTTGACCAGTTCGACGTGCATGTGCGCGCCGAACTGCCCGGTGGCGACCACTGCCCCCAGTGCCCGCAGCGCCGTCGCGAACTCGTCCACCAGCGGCTCGGCAACCGGTCCAGGAGCGGCGGCGTTCCACGACGGCCGCCGGCCCTTGGCGGTGTCGGCGTACAGGGTGAACTGGCTGACCACCAGAATCGGGGCACCCGCGTCGGCGGCACTGAGTTCACCGTCGAGGATGCGCAGCCGCCACAGTTTGTCGGCCATCTTGCGCACCACCGCAGCGTCGTCGGTGTGGGTGAGACCGACGAGCGCCACCAGGCCCTGCGGATTCGGGGTGATCTCGCCCACGGTGTGCCCGTCGACCGTCACCCGCGCCGACGTCACCCGTTGCACCAGTACCCGCACGTTCGCAGATGTTGCCACAGGACTTTGTGGTACCTGTGGTGGTCATGGACGGCCCATCCTGGCGCGGCACTCCCCTGACCCGGCGTTCGATCCTGGTCGGGCTCGGCGCCGTCGGCGCATTCCTCGCCGTGGATCTCGGACTGGTCGCGTACACCAGCCGCGCCGGCACCCTGACCCGCCAGACGTTCCTCGACGGCTTCCAGAAGGTCTTCGGTGATCACCCCGGATTCCGGAAGAACCATGCCAAAGGCGTCTCGGTGGTCGGCCATTTCATGAGCAACGGCAACGCGGCGGCACTGTCCCGTGCCGCGGTCTTCGGGCCGGGTGAGGCGCCCGTTGCGGGCCGGTTCTCGCTGGCCGGCGGCAACCCGACGGTCGCCGACACTCCTGGCGCGGCACGCGGGCTCGGCCTGGCCATCGGCTTCCCCGGCACCGGCCAATGGCGGACGGCGATGCTGAATATCCCGGTTTTCCTTGATAATTCACCACAGGGCTTCTATGACCGGTTGCTGGCGTCCAAGCCGCTCGCCGGCACAGGCAAGCCCGACCCGAAGGTCATGGCCGACTTCCTCAGCCGGCATCCGGAGACCGCGGCAGCGATGGCACTGGTCAAGAAAAGCCCGCCCGCACCAGGTTTCGCCGACAGCACGTTCTGGGGTCTGAATACGTTTTATCTGGTGAACCACTCCGGCGCCCGCACCCCGGTCCGCTGGTCGTTCGTCCCTCAGCAGACCGCACTACCGCCGAAGTCCGACGATCCCAACGCATTGTTCGACGCGCTGATCCTGCAGTTGAAAAAGGCTCCGCTGCAGTGGAATCTACGACTGACGGTCGGACGGGACAGCGACCCGATCGACCCGACGTTGCCCTGGCCGGCCGATCGGCAGGTCATCGATGCCGGGGTCCTGACCCTCACCGAAGCCCAGACCGATGCTGCCGGCAACGCCCGCGACATCAACTTCGATCCCCTGGTCCTGCCCGACGGCATCGAGCCGTCGGACGATCCGCTGCTCAGTGCGCGGTCGGCGGTGTACGCGGGGTCGTACCGGGCGCGGACCACCGAGCCGAAAACCGCTCCTGCCGTTCAGGTGACCCCGTGACCGGCCGCTTCCCGATCCGCACCCGGGTGTTGCACTGGCTGACCGCGGTGGCAGTCTTCGCCGCACTGCTGATCGGCTTCACGATGACCAACGAGATCGGCTCCCATGGCGCCCTGGTCGCCGTCCACATGACATTGGGTATCAGCATCCTGGTCATCGTGATCGTCCGCGCGGCAAACAGATTCACGCACAAGCCGCCGAAATGGCCCGACACGGTGGGGCCACTGGAAGGCAAACTGATCGCCGGGTCCGAGCTGGCGATGTACGCCATGCTGCTGGCGCAGCCGCTCGTCGGCTGGGCGATGGTGTCGGCGTCGGGTACCCCGGTCCGGGTCTTCGGCGGCCTGACGCTGCCCGACATCGCGCCCTTCGACGCCGACCTGTACGGCATTCTGCGCCAGGCACATTCGGTGGTGGCCTACCTGTTGGTCGCCGCAGTCGCGGCGCACGTCAGTGCCATCCTGCTGCACACCCTGACGCTGCGCGACGGCATGCTGCGCCGCATGACGGGCTAACGCAGCCGCGCCACGACCTGGGTGACGACGTCGGCGATGGGCACGTCGACCTGCTCGCCGGTCGACAAATCCTTGACGCCGACGGTGCCGGCCTCGATGTCGCGGTCACCGGCAACCAGGGCCACCTTGGCGCCGGAGCGGTCGGCCGCTTTCATCGCGCCCTTGAGGCCGCGGTCGCCGTAGCACATGTCGGTGCAGACACCCGAACCACGCAGGGCCGCAACGATCTTTGCGAGTTCCAGCTTGGCCGGTGCACCCAGCGGCACGGCGTACACGTCGACGGCCGCGGGCGACGCGACTGTCTTGCCCTCGGCCTTGAGCGCCAGCACCGTGCGGTCCACACCCAACCCGAATCCGATGCCCGACAGGTCCTGCCCGCCCAGCTGCTTCATCAGCCCGTCATAGCGGCCGCCGCCGCCGATGCCGGACTGGGCGCCGAGGCCGTCGTGCACGAACTCGAACGTGGTCTTGGTGTAGTAGTCCAGGCCGCGGACCATGCGCGGGTTGATCACGTACGGCACGCCCAGCGCGTCCAGGTGCGCCAGCACGGTGTCGAAGTGCTGCTTGGCGGCCTCCGATAGGTGATCGAGCATCACCGGGGCATCGGCCGTCATCTCCTTGACGTGCGGCCGCTTGTCGTCGAGCACCCGCAGTGGGTTGATCTCCGCCCGGCGCCGGGTGTCCTCGTCGAGGTCGAGTTTGAACAGGAAGTCCTGCAACAGCTTCCGGTACTGCGGGCGGCAGGTGTCGTCACCCAGCGAGGTGATCTCCAGGCGGAAACCGTCGAGCCCCAGCGAGCGGAAACCGGCATCGGCCACCGCGATCACCTCGGCGTCCAGCGCCGGGTCGTCGATGCCGATGGCCTCCACGCCCACCTGCTGCAGCTGGCGGTACCGGCCGGCCTGCGGCCGCTCGTAGCGGAAGAACGGCCCGGAGTACCGCAACTTGGCGGGCAGCGCGCCGCGGTCCAGACCGTGCTCGATGACGGCCCGCATGACACCGGCCGTACCTTCCGGGCGCAGCGTCACCGAGCGGTCACCACGGTCGGCGAAGGTGTACATCTCCTTGGACACCACATCGGTGGACTCACCCACACCGCGGGCGAACAGCGCGGTGTCCTCGAACACCGGCAGCTCGATGTGGCCGTATCCCGCCAGTCGCGCGACATTCAGCAGGCCGTCGCGCACCGCGACGAATTCCGCCGAGTCCGGGGGCAGGTAGTCCGGGACGCCCTTGGGTGCCTGAAAATCGCTCAACTTGATAAGCCTTCGAGGAATGGGTTGGTACGGCGTTCGGCGCCGATCGTGGTCTGTGGGCCGTGCCCAGGTAGTACCACGGTGGCGTCGTCGAGCACCAACAGTTTTGTCACTATCGAGTCCAGCAGGTCCCGGCCGCTGCCGCCCGGGAGATCGGTGCGGCCCACCGACTGCTTGAACAAGGTGTCTCCGGTGAACACCAGCTCGTCGGGTCCATCACTCACGTGGAACACCACCGAGCCCCGGGTGTGCCCCGGAGTGTGGTCCACCGTGACGGTGATCCCGCCCAGCTCGAGCTTGTCGCCGTCCCGGTCGAGTTCGACGACCTGCTTGGGTTCGGAGAACAGCACTCCGAACGCCAGCTGGGCCAGCCGCGGACCGAACCCCTTGATCGGATCGGTCAGCATGAACCGGTCCTCGGGGTGGATGTACACCGGGCAGCCGTAGATGTCCGCCACCTTCTGCGCCGACCAGATGTGGTCGACGTGACCATGCGTGAGCAGCACCGCCGACGGAGTGAGCCGATTTTCATCCAGAATCTCGCGGATGCGGCCCATGGCCCGCTGGCCCGGGTCGACGATGATGGCGTCCGACCCGGCACGCGCCGCAAGGATGTAGCAGTTGCACTGCAACATCCCGGCCGGAAACCCCGTCAACAACACGGCAACCAGTTTCCCACGTGGGAAACTGCCTCCATGACTCAGCCAGGACCGTGGGGACCCCCGCAGCCCAACCAACCCCAGTACTACGTTGTGCCACAACAATTTCCGGGTTTTCCACCGCCGAAGAAGTCCCGCACCGGCTGGGTGCTGTTCGCCGTGATCGCCGTCATTGCGCTGGTCTCGGCCGGCGTCGCCGCCATCATCGTGCTCCGCCACGAGAACAAGCCGGTCGGTGGTGCCGCGACGTCCTCTGCCGATCACAGCCCGACCCCGCTGCGCTCGATCCGCCTCGCCGCGCCGAATGTCGCCACCAAACCCGGCAGCACCGAGCCGAAGGCCACGCTGACGGTCTACGAGGACTTCCTGTGCCCGTTCTGCGCCCGGTTCGAGCAGGTCTACGGCCCGACCATGAGCAAGCTGATCGCCGACGGCCGGGTCGCCGTGGACTACACCATGGTGTCGATCCTGGGCCGTGGTGACGTGAAGGCGTACTCGGTCCGTGCCGGTGCGGCGGCCTACTGCGTCGCCGACGCCGACACCGCCGCCTTCCAGCGGTTCCATGCCGCGCTGTTCGCGCGCCAGCCCGACGAGTCGGCCGCGACGTTCCCGTCCGACGACGAGCTGGTCGCGCAGGCAGAGAAGGCCGGCGCACCCGATTCGGTGGCCGACTGCATCACGAGCGGCAAGAACCGCGACATGGTCAACGACGCCGTCAAGAGTTCAGGCATCAATTCGACCCCGACGGTGCTGCTCAACGGCACCGATATCGGCGACGCCCTGCTGCAGCATCCCGATCCGCAGGCGCTGGTGGACCAGCTCAAGTCCGTGAACTGACGGCTGGTCACGCGGGTCGCGGCCCCCGCATCCAGGGTGACCTGGCACACTCGGTGCCGACCATACGTCGGGGCACTTGACCCCGACCGTGACGAGGAGGGCTTCGGCGGTGCCGACGAACGAACAACGGCGGGAAACCGCCAAGCGCAAGCTGGAACGCCAGTTGGAGCGCCGGGCCGAGAAGGCCCGCAAGCAGCGCATCATCACGATCGCCGCGTCCGTGGTCGCGGTGCTCGCAGTTGTCGGCGGTGTCGTC
>NZ_JXST01000070.1 GCF_000878195.1 Mycolicibacterium llatzerense
TCAAGCAGTGGCGCGGTGTTGCGACCCGCTACGACAAATATGCCCTGACCTACCTCGGCGGTGTCTTGTTGGCCTGCGCCGTCATCCACTCCCGCGTGGGAACTCTCAAATTGGGAGACACGCCCTAGGAGCACCCGAGGGTGCGTGCCTGCGAGTCCGAAGACCTGCCAGCTGTGCCGGATGCGCCGCGTCCGGCGGTGCATCGCCTCGTGGAATGGGCTGATCGCCGAGGGCGGTTTCGGCTGTCCTCGATGGATGTCCTTGGGCGGTGCGCACTTCCGTCGCATTTGAAGGACGTCTGTTGTCTACACCATTCACCGCAACCATTCTCGGTGCGCCCCGCATCGGCCCGGACCGGGAACTCAAGCGGGCCGTCGAACGCTACTGGGCAGGCCGGATCGACCGGGCCGCGCTCGAAGAAATCGCCGCGGGCTTGCGCCGCGATACTGTCGCCGCGTTGTCGGCGGCCGGCCTGGATTCCGTTCCGGTCAACACCTTTTCGTACTACGACCAGGTTCTCGACACCGCAGTGCTGCTCGGCGCCCTGCCGGCCCGAGTGCGCGGCGTGGCCGACGGCCTCGATCGCTATTTCGCCGCGGCACGCGGTACAGCGGACATCGCACCGCTGGAGATGACGAAGTGGTTCGACACCAACTACCACTACCTGGTCCCGGAGATCGGCCCGGACACCGTGTTCACGCTGCATCCGGAGAAGGTGCTGGCAGAACTCAAAGAAGCTCAAGTGCAAGGGATTTCGGCTCGTCCGGTGATCGTCGGGCCAATCACCTTCCTGGCCTTGAGTAAGGCCGTCGATGGAGCACAGGCACCCATCGAGCGCCTCGGCGAGCTCTTGCCGCTGTACGTCGACCTGCTGGGCCGACTCGCCGATGCCGGTGCCGAGTGGGTGCAGATCGACGAGCCGGTGCTGGTGGCCGACATCGTGGACAACGGTCCGGAGCTGGCCGAGCACGTCTACTCGACGCTCTCGGGTGCCGCCAATCGCCCGGCGATCCTGGTGGCGACCTACTTCGGCGCACTGGGCGCCGCGCTGCCGGCGTTGGCTCGTACGCAGATCGACGGTGTCGCAGTCGATTTCGTCGCCGGTGGTGACCAGTCGGTAGCCGATGTACCGGGCCTGGCGGACAAGCTGGTGGTGGCCGGCGTCGTCGATGGCCGCAACATCTGGCGCACGGACCTGGCGGCGGCACTTTCCCGGCTGGGTGCGTTACAGGGATCGGCAAAGGCCGTTGCGGTATCGACGTCGTGCTCGACGCTGCATGTGCCGTACTCGCTCGATCCCGAAGACGGTCTCGACGATGCACTCCGCAGCTGGTTGGCATTCGGTGCGGAGAAGGTCACCGAAGTGGTGACGCTGGCCACGGCGCTTCGCGACGGCCGGGACAGGGTGGCCGCCGAGATCGAAGCATCCGATCGGGCAATCGCGTCACGGGCACAGGACCCCCGCCTGCACAACAGTGGCGTCCGGGAGCGACTGGACGCGGTGCTGGCCGAAGGCATCGGCCGCGGGCCGGCGGTAGAGCGTCGCAAGGCACAGGACGCGCGGCTGAACCTGCCGTCGTTGCCGACCACCACCATCGGCTCGTTCCCGCAGACCGTCGACATCCGGAAGGCCCGCGCCGCGCTGGTGGCCGGCGAGATCGGCGAGGCCGAGTACACCAAGCGGATGAAGGCCGAGGTCGAGACGGTCATCCGATTGCAGGAGGACCTGGGCCTGGACGTGTTGGTGCACGGCGAGCCCGAGCGCAACGACATGGTGCAGTACTTCGCCGAACAGCTGCACGGCTTCTTCGCCACCAAGAACGGCTGGGTCCAGTCGTACGGCAGCCGCTGCGTGCGTCCGCCGGTGTTGTTCGGTGACGTCACCCGCAGGCAGCCGATGACGGTGGAATGGGCCAGGTACGCCCAGACTCTGACCGACAAGCCGGTCAAGGGCATGCTCACCGGTCCGGTGACGATCCTCGCCTGGTCGTTCGTCCGTGACGATCAGCCGCTGGCCGACTCGGCCAACCAGGTGGCGCTGGCCATCCGGGACGAGACGGTCGATCTGCAGTCCGCAGGGATCGCCATCGTCCAGGTCGACGAGCCCGCGCTGCGCGAGCTGCTGCCGCTGCGTGACACCGACAAGGCGGCGTACCTCGACTGGGCGGTCGGTGCGTTCCGGCTGTCCACCTCGGGCGTCAGCGATGCCACTCAGATTCACACGCACCTGTGCTATTCGGAGTTCGGTGAGGTGATCGGTGCCATCGCCGATCTCGATGCCGATGTGACGTCGATCGAGGCCGCGCGCTCCCACATGGAGGTGCTCGACGACCTCAACGGAATCGGCTTCTCGAACAGCGTCGGCCCGGGGGTATACGACATCCACTCGCCGCGCGTGCCCACCGCCGACGAGATGGTGACGTCGCTGCGTCATGCGCTGGATGCCGTTCCGGCTGAGCGGCTTTGGGTGAACCCGGACTGCGGCCTCAAGACCCGAAAAACCGACGAGGTGACCGAGTCGCTGCGCAACATGGTGCAGGCGGCGCAGTTGGTTCGCGCCGCGCAGTAAGTCAAAGGCGATGCCCCGGAATCTGATTCAGGTTCCGGGGCATCGTCATGTTTCATGAAATAAATCGGGCGATCGACAGCTTGTCTTCAGGAGACCGGCGAGACTGCTGTCGGAACCCGATTGGAGACGGATAGATGTCGAGAATTGCGCAATTCGCCGAATACGGCACACCTGAGGTGCTACGCGTTGTCGACGCCGAGCCACCGGCTCCCGGGCCGACCCAGGTGCGGATCGCGGTACGCGCAGCGGGCGTCAACCCGATCGACTGGAAGATCGTCGGTGGGCAGATGCGCGAATTGATACCGCTTGAGCTGCCCGCCGGTGCAGGGTCCGACGTGGCGGGTGTCATTGATGCCGTCGGCTCTGAGGTCACCGAGTGGGCTGTCGGCGACGAGGTCCTGGGCCGATCGACGACACCGTCGTTCGCCGATCTTGCGCTGGCCGAGTCTTCGGAAATCGTCCGCAAGCCCGAGGGTATTGCCTGGGAAGTTGCCGGTTCGCTGGCAGGTGCCGGTGGTACCGCGTATGCCGTGCTGAAGAAGCTCGGCGTCAAGGTCGGCGACACACTGCTGATCCTCGCGGCCGCGGGCGGCGTGGGCACCTTCGCGGTCCAGCTCGCAAAGGCCCAGGGCGTCAATGTCATTGGCACGGCAAGCGAATCCAACCACGACTACCTGCGGTCGCTCGGCGCGACGCCGGTCACCTACGGCGATGGTCTGCTCGACAGGGTCCGCGCCGTGGCGCCCCAGGGAGTCGACGCCGTTCTCGACGCATCGGGCCGCGGGGAGATTCCGTTGTCCATCGAACTCACCGGCGATCCAGCGCGCGTCCTCACGTTGGTCGCCTTCGACGCTGCCGGCACCGGTATCCAAATACACGTCGGCGGTGCCGGAAGTGAACACGGTGCCGCGCTCAGGGAACTCGCGGCGCTTGTCGCGCAGGACCGCCTTGCGGTCTCGATCAGCCAGACATACCCGCTGACCGAAGCCGGTGCCGCGCTCTCCGCGAGCACGACGGGCCATGTTCACGGCAAGATCGTCATCGTGCCGTGAACATGGCCTCGGTCAGCTGACCACCACGAGCAGGTCGTTGCCTTCGACACTTGCGGTGGGAGCCACCGCAATCCGCTTGACGGTGCCGGCCTTTGGTGTCGTGATGGCGGCCTCCATCTTCATCGCTTCGATGGTGGCGACCGTCTGGCCGGCCTGAACCTGCTCACCCACCGCCACCCCGATCGTCACCACGCCGGCGAACGGCGCAGCGACGTGATCGAGGTTGGTGCGGTCGGCCTTCTCCGCCACGGGGACCGCACTGTCGATCGACCTGTCCCGCACCAGGATCGGGCGCAGTTGACCGTTCAGCAGGCACAGGACGGTACGCATGCCGCGGTCGTCGGGTTCGGAGATGGCCTCGAGCCCGATGAGAAGCTCGACGCCCTTCTCCAATTTCACCCGGTGCTCTTCGCCGCGGCGCAGCCCGTAGAAGAACTGGTTGGCGCTCAGGCTCGAGGTGTCCCCGAATTGCCCTCGATGTGAAAGGAATTCACGAGTCGGTCCCGGGAACAACAATCGATTGAGGGCTGCTCTGCGAGTCGGCCCGGGCTCCGCCAGTTCGGCGTAGTCCTCGACCGTGAGTTCGGTGGCCGGTCTCGGTTCTGCCCGCCCTTGCAGGGCCTTGGTACGCAACGGCTCCGGCCAGCCGCCGGCCGGCTCACCCAGCTCGCCGCGCAGGAAGCCGATCACCGAGTCCGGGATGTCGTAGCGGGCCGGGTCCGCCGAGAACTCTTCGGCGCTGATCCCGGCGCCGACCAGAGCCAGCGCCAGATCCCCGACCACCTTGCTCGACGGGGTCACCTTCACCAGCCTGCCCAGTGCGTGATCGGCTCCGGCGTAGGCATTCTCGATGTCCTCGAACCGGCCGCCCAATCCGAGGGCGACGGCCTGGGTCCGCAGGTTGCTGAGTTGCCCGCCGGGAATCTCGTGGGTGTACACCCGGCCGGTCGGGGACGGTAGTCCCGCCTCGAACGGGGCATAGACCCGGCGCAGCGCCTCCCAATACGGCTCCAGCTCACAGACATCCGCCAACGACAACCCGGTGTCGTGGACGGTGTGCGCGGCAGCGGCCACGATCGAACTCAAAGAGGGCTGGCTGGTGGTACCGGCCAGCGGCGCTGCTGCGCCGTCGACCGCCGATGCGCCGGCCTGCCAGGCCGCGACGTACGTTGCCAGCTGGCCACCCGGGGTGTCGTGGGTGTGGACGTGGACCGGCAGATCGAATCGGGAACGCAACGCCGACACCAGTGTTGCCGCGGCAGGCGGCCGCAACAGGCCGGCCATGTCCTTGATCGCCAGCACATGCGCGCCGGCTTCGACGATCTGGTCGGCCAGCTTGAGCCAGTAATCGAGCGTGTACAGCGTCTCGTTGGGGTCCGACAGGTCGCCGGTGTACGACATCGCCACTTCGGCTACCGCGGAACCGGTTTCGCGCACCGCGTCGATCGCCGGACGCATCCAGTCCACGTTGTTCAACGCGTCGAAGATCCGGAAGATGTCGATGCCGGTGGTCGTGGCCTCCTGCACGAACGACGACGTGACCGACACGGGATATGGCGTGTAGCCGACGGTGTTGCGTCCGCGCAGCAACATCTGCAGGCAGATGTTGGGCATTGCCTCCCGCAGTGCGGCCAGCCGCTCCCACGGGTCTTCCTTCAGGAACCGAAGCGCCACATCGTATGTCGCGCCGCCCCAGCACTCGACCGACAGCAGCTGCGGTGTCATCCGGGCGACGTACGGTGCCACCTTGACCAGGCCGGAGGTACGCACCCGGGTGGCGAGCAGCGATTGGTGCGCATCGCGGAATGTGGTGTCGGTGACCCACAATCGCGGCGATTCCAGCAGAGACCGGGCGAAGCCTTCCGGCCCGAGTTCGGTCAGCAGCTGCTTGCTGCCTGCCGGTGGCGGCCCGCCGAGATCGATGTCCGGCAGCTTGTCGCGTGGGTACACCGCCGACTGGCGCACGCCGTGCGGCTTGTTCACCGTCACGTCAGCGAGGTAGTTCAGGATGCGCGTGCCGCGGTCCCCCGGGGTGTGTGCGGTCAGCAGCTGCGGCCGCTGGTCGATGAAAGACGTCGACACATTGCCCGCGGCGAAGTCCGGATCATCCAGAACCGCCTGCAGGAAAGGGATATTCGTCGATACCCCACGGATCCGGAACTCGGCGAGAGCCCGCCGGGCGCGTTTGACCGCCGTCGCGAAGTCGTGACCCCGGCAGGTGAGTTTGACCAGCATGGAATCGAAATGCGCGGAGATCTCCGCGCCGACATTGGTGCCACCGTCCAACCGCACCCCGGCGCCGCCGGGGCTGCGGTAGGCGGTGATCCGGCCGGTGTCCGGCCGGAACCCGTTGACGGGATCCTCGGTGGTGATGCGGCATTGCATGGCGGCGCCGCGGATCCGGATGCTGTCCTGGCTCAGACCGAGATCGGCCAACGACTGACCGGCCGCGATCCGCAGCTGCGAGGCCACCAGGTCCACATCGGTGATTTCCTCGGTCACCGTGTGCTCGACCTGAATCCGGGGATTGCACTCGATGAACACGTGGCGCCCGCGTTCGTCGAGCAGGAACTCGACGGTGCCGGCGCAGAAGTAGCCGATCTGGCGGGCGAATCGCACCGCGTCAGAGCAGATTCGGGCCCGCAGCTCGTCGCTCAGGTTCGGGGCCGGTGCCAGCTCGATGACCTTCTGATGGCGGCGCTGCACACTGCAGTCCCGCTCGAACAGGTGGATCACCTCGCCGGTGCCGTCGGCCAGAATCTGCACCTCGATGTGGCGCGGATTGAGCACCGCCTGTTCGAGGTAGACCATCGGGTCGCCGAACGCGGACTCCGCCTCCCGGGACGCGGCTTCGATGGCCTCGGCCAAGGCGGCGGGCTCAGTCACCCGGCGCATGCCGCGGCCACCGCCACCGGAGACCGCCTTGACGAACAGCGGGAACTCCATATCTGCTGCGGCAGTGAGCAGTTCGTCGACCAACGCGGACGGCTCCGACGACGTCAGCACCGGCAGCCCGGCGGCCCGGGCCGCCGCGATGGCGCTCGCCTTGTTGCCGGTCAGTTCGAGCACTCCGGCGCCCGGGCCGACGAACGTGATCCCCGCGGCGGCGCATGCCGATGCCAGTTCCGGGTTCTCCGAGAGGAACCCATAACCCGGATACACGGCATCGGCGCCGGACAACTGGGCCACCCGGATGATCTCGGACACTGCGAGGTAGGCCCGAACGGGGTGGCCCGGTTCGCCGATCTGGTAGGACTCGTCGGCCTTCAACCGATGTGGAGAATTCCGGTCCTCGTACGCGTAGACCGCGACGGTCGCGATGCCCAGTTCGTAGGCCGCCCGGAACGCCCGGATCGCGATCTCACCGCGGTTGGCAACGAGGACTTTTCGGATTGCGCGCTCAGGCAATGGAACGCTGAGGTCGGCCCGAGTACTCGCTCAGGGGACGGATCAGGGCGTTCGACGCTGCCTGCTCCATGATGTGCGCAGTCCAGCCGGTGATCCTCGACATCACGAAAAGCGGTGTGAAAACGGGGATATCGAACCCCATCAGGTAGTAGGCCGGTCCGGTGGGGAAGTCGAGGTTCGGTTTGATCTTGGTTGCGACGAACATCTCGCGTTCCAGCACGTGGTAGATGTCCAACCACTGCTGACCGCCGCGCGCGGCCACCACACGGTCCAGTGCAGCCTTCATCGTCGGCACCCGGGAGTCGCCGTTCTTGTAGACGCGGTGCCCGAAGCCCATCACTTTGTCCTTGCGAGACAGCTTGCCGTGCAGCCATTTCGCGGCGTTCTCGGCAGAACCGATCTCCAGCATGTCGTGCATGACCGCTTCGTTCGCGCCGCCGTGCAGCGACCCCTTGAGCGCTCCGATGGCAGCGGTCACGGCGCTGTAGATGTCCGACTGAGTAGAGGTCACGACCCGGGCAGCGAAGGTCGACGCGTTGAAGCTGTGCTCGGCATACAGCACCATCGACTGGCTGAATGCCTCGACGATCGCTGGCTCCGGTACCTCGCCAAAGCACATGTTGAGGAAGTTCTCGGCATAGCCCAGGTGACTGTGCGGCGCGATGGGCGGCAGCCCCTGCCTGCGGCGGATGTCGGCGGCGACGATGGTCGGCAACACGGCGAACATTCGTAATGACTTGGCGTAGTTGGCCGTCGGGGTGCTGACATCCTCTTCGGGGTCTTCGGCGCCCAGGTAGCTGATCGCGGTACGCACCACGTCCATCGGGTGGCAGCTGTCCGGCAGCTTGGCCAACAGCGAGTACATCGAGCGGTCGACCCGGCGGGACGCGCGCTCGCGCTGGCAGAACAACGCCAGCTCCTGGTCGGTCGGCAGCTCGCCGTGCCAGAGCAGGTACGCAACCTGCTCGAAGCTGCAGTGCGCCGCCAGATCCTGCACGGGGTAACCGCGGTAGGTCAGGCTGTTGGTCTCGGGCACGACCTTGGAGATGGCGGTGGTGTCGACGACGACGCCGGCGAGGCCCTTGCGGATGTGAGACGTTTCGGTGGTCATTCTTTCACGTCCTGGAGGGTGAAATTGAAGATGTCTGAATCGAATTCGTTGTATTCGGCATAGCGCAGCAGCTCGTAGAGCCGGCTGCGATGCTGCATCTGGTCAAGCAGGCCGGCTTGCGTTCCAGCAGTGTGGATTTCGCGCAAGCCCACCTCGACCGCGTACATCGCCAGGCGCAACGTGGTGACCGGGTAGATCACCATGTTGTAGCCGATGTCGGACAGCTGCTGGGCCGTGACGAGTTCCGACTTCCCGAACTCGGTCATGTTGGCCAGCAACGGAGTATCGACCGCTGCCCGGAAGCGCTCGAATTCGCTTGGGCTGGAAAGCGCTTCGGTGAAGATCAGGTCGGCGCCGGCATCTGCGTAGGCCTTTGCCCGGTCGATGGCGGAGTCGATGCCCTCGATGCCTGCGGCGTCGGTCCTGGCGCAGATGACGAAGTTGGGGTCCCGGCGGGCCGCGACCGCCGCACGCAGCCGCTTGATCATCTCGGCTGCGGGCACCACGGCCTTGCCGTCCAGGTGGCCGCAACGCTTCGGATTCACCTGGTCTTCGAGATGACAGCCGGCCAGCCCGGCGTCCTCGAGGACCGTGATGGTGCGCGCGGCGCTCATCGGCTCACCGAAGCCGGTGTCGGCGTCCACCAGCGTGGGCAGGTCGGTGGCCGCGGCGATCTGGGCGCTGCGGCCGGCCACCTCGCTCAAGGTGATCAGCCCGATGTCGGGCAGGCCGAGATCAGCCGACAGCACCGCGCCGGAAACGTAGACCCCCTCGAATCCAATCTCCGAAACGAGCTTTGCCACCAGCGGCGAGAACGCACCCGGATAGCGTTGCAGCTGGCCGGAATTCAGTGCGGAACGGAACTTCGCACGCTTGTCGGCGGCAGACACCGTCGACCCCAACAGTCCGGCGCTCATCGGAAGATCCCCGAGGGGATCGTCGGAGCCTTGTCCAGGACGACCTGCTCGACCCGCAGGTTGAGCGCGTCGAGGCTGCCTGGCTTCATGGCGGCGAGGCTGTCGACGACGGTCAGGAACCGCTGCTGTTCGTCCTCGGCGATCACGCCGTCGGCCAGCACGGTGAACTTGTTGCGGTACTGCTCACGCTCGAACGGGCGGGCGCCCAGCGGGTGCGCGTCGGCGACGGCGAGTTCGTCGACGATCACCTCTCCGCTCTTGAGCGTCACCACGGCCCTGGCGCCGAATGCCTTCTCGGCCGGGTCATCCGAGTGGTAGCGCCGAGTCCACTCGGGGTCCTCGACGGTGGAGATCTTGCGCCACAGCTCGATGGTGTCCGGCCGGTGCGCACGCTCGGGGGCGTACGACCGCTCGTGGTGCCATTCACCGTCCTGCAGGGCCACCGCGAAGATGTACATCACCGAGTGGTCCAGGGTTTCTCGTGAAGCATCGGGGTCGAACTTCTGCGGATCGCCCGAGCCGGTGCCGATGACCACGTGGGTGTGGTGGCTGGTGTGCAGCACGATGGTGGCGATCTGGTCCAGATCGCCGATCCGCGAACGCATCCGGCGAGCCAGGTCGATCGGCGCCTGACTCTGGTACTCGGCGCTGTGTTCCTTGGTGTAGCTGTCGAGGATGGCTGCCTTGGGCTCACCGGGACCCGGCAGCGGCACCTGGTAGGTGTGCTCGGGTCCGGACAACAGCCAGGCGATGACGCCGTCTTCGCCTTCCCAGATGGGAGCGGGGGAGCCCTCGCCGCGCATGGCGCGGTCGACGGCCTCGATGGCGACCTTGCCGGCCAGCGCGGGGGCGTAGGCCTTCCAGCTCGAGATCAGCCCCTTGCGGGACTGCCGGGTCGCGGTGGTCAGGTGCAGCGCCTGGCCGACTGCGGCATAGATGGTCTCGGGGTCCAGTCGCAGCATGGTGCCGAGGCCGGCCGCGACCGACGGGCCGAGGTGTGCGACGTGATCGATCTTGTGCTCGTGCAGGCAGATTCCGCGGACCAGGTCCATCTGCACCTCGTAGGCGGTGGCGATGCCGCGGATCAGGTCGCTGCCGCGGACGTCGAGCTGCTGGGCCACCGCGACCAGTGCCGGGATGTTGTCACCGGGGTGTGAGTACTCGGCGGCCAGGAAGGTGTCGTGGAAATCGAGTTCGCGGACGGCGACCCCGTTGGCCCACGCGGCCCACTCCGGCGAGTAGGTGCCGTCGATGCCGAACACGGTCGCGCCGCGCTGCGTGCGGTGGGCCTGGGCCTGGGTGCGGGCAACGGCGACCGGCCGGCGGATCACCGAGGCGGCAGACACGGAGGCGTTGTCGATGATGCGGTTGACGACCATCGCCTCGACTGCGGGCGTGACCTCGACCGGGTCGGCGGCGATCTCGGCGATCTTCCAGGCCAGGTGTTCCGAACGGGGGAACTCTTCGGCGCTGCGTCGGGTGCGTACCTCGTGTGTCTGCATGATTCGCACGGTACGCAGCTGGTTGGGTGCGCAAAAGCCCCTGTAAATGCGTAATTTTGTGTCCTCGTACGGAGGAGTTTGCAAACTTTGTGTAAGTGGATCGAGTTACGCTGGCGGCGGTGCCGAAGACATTCGTGGGCGCCCGTCTACGACGGCTGCGCGAAGAGCAGGGCCTGACCCAGGTCGCGCTGGCGCGCGCCTTGGATCTGTCGACCAGCTACGTCAATCAACTCGAGAATGATCAGCGACCGGTGACGGTGCCGGTGCTGCTGGCGCTGGCTGAACGGTTCGAGCTGCCGACCAATTACTTCGCGCCCGATTCGGATGCGCGCCTGGTATCGGACCTGCGCGAGATCCTCGTCGACACCGCGGCCACCGCCGGCCAGATCGAGGAACTGGTGGCGAGAATGCCGGCCGTCGGTCAGATGCTGGTCAGCATGAACCGCCGATTGTTCGACGCGACAACCGAACTCGACGCCATGCATACCCGGGCGAATGTGGACACTTCGGTGGCCGCGCAACAACCGATGCCGTTCGAGGAAGTGCGGGACTTCTTCTACGACCGCAAGAACTACATCGGTGAACTCGACGAAGCGGCCGAATCGTTGTTCGTCGCGAGCCGTCTGCGGCTCGGGGGTCTGGACGCTCAACTCGCCGATCTGCTGGCAGAGGAGTTCGGAGTCGTCGTGGTGATCGATGACGGTGATGTGTTGGGCCCCAACACACAACGGTCCTATCGGCCCGACACCGGCGTGTTGTACATCGCGCGCTGGCTGCATCCCGGACAGCGCGCCTTTCAGCTGGCCACCCAGGTGGCCCTGCTGAGACATTCGGAATTGATCTCCGCGATCGTGTCGACGGCTGACCAACTCAGTTCCGAGGCAACGGAAGTCGCGCGCATCGGCTTGGCCAACTACTTCGCCGGCGCGTTGCTGTTGCCGTATCGGATGTTCCTGGACGCGGCCGAGGAACTGCGTTACGACATCGATCAGCTGGCGCGGCGGTTCGACGTCGGGTTCGAGACCATCTGTCATCGTCTCTCGACATTGCAGCGGCCGGATGCGCGTGGCGTGCCTTTCATCTTCGTTCGCACCGATAGTGCCGGGAACATCTCGAAGCGTCAGTCCGCCACGGCATTTCACTTCTCCCGGGTGGGTGGCAACTGTCCGCTGTGGGTGGTGCACCATGCTGCCGAGCGGCCCGGTGAGTTCATCACCCAGGTCGCGCAGATGCCCGACGGTCGGTCGTACTTCTGGATCGCGCGCACCACGTCGTCTGCCCCGAGTCGATATCGCGGCCCCCGCAAGCGTTTTGCCATCGGATTGGGCTGCGACCTGGTCCATGCCGAGAAACTGATCTACGCGGCGGGAATCGATTTGGCAGATCCCGACGCGGCGGTGCCGATCGGGGCGGGCTGCAAAATCTGCGACCGCCCGGCGTGCTCGCAGCGGGCCTTCCCGTATGTCGGCCGGCCCGTGCACGTCGACCCGTACAACAGCAGTGACCTGCCATACTCGTCCGCCGCGCAGGCGTGACCTTCCCGATTGTCTTCAGAGCTGGAGTTCCCGAATGTCCCTGAAAACCATTGCGCTCGAACTGGTTCCGCCCAACCTCGAATTGGGTTTACAGATCGCCGTCGACGAGGCGCGCAAGGTGCTGCAGGGCGCCGCGGCCGTCGGCCTCGAGGGCCGTATCCGGCACGTGATGATCCCGGGGATGATCGAGGAAGACGGCGATCGGCCTGTCGAGATGAAGCCGAAGATGGACGTCCTGGATTTTTGGCAGTTGATGAAGCCTGAGCTGCCGGGGATGCGTGGGTTGTGCACGCAGGTGACGTCGTTCCTGGATGAGGATGCGCTCGGCAAGCGCCTGAGCGTGCTGCAGGAAGCGGACTTCGACGGCATCGCGTTCGTGGGCGTGCCGCGCACCATGAGCGACGGCGACGGTACGGGTGTGGCCCCGACTGACGCGTTGACGATCTACCGCGATCAGGTGCCCAACCGGGGTGTCATCTTGATCCCGACGCGTGACGGTGAGCAGGGGCGCTTCAACTTCAAGATCGAGCAGGGCGCCACGTACGGGATGACGCAGCTGCTCTATTCGGACGCCATTGTGGGGTTCTTGAAGGAGTTCGCTGCGACCACCGAGCATCGGCCGGAGCTGTTGTTGTCGTTCGGGTTTGTGCCGAAGATGGAGTCCAAGGTCGGTTTGATCAATTGGCTGATCCAGGATCCGGGTAATCCGTTGGTGGCCGCGGAGCAGGAGTTCGTGACGCGGTTGGCGGGGGAGGAGCCGGCGGTCAAGCGGACGTTGATGCTCGATCTGTACAAGCGGGTTATCGATGGGGTTGGTGAGTTGGGTTTCCCGATCAGCATCCATCTGGAAGCGGCGTATGGGGTGTCCAGGCCGGCGTTTGAGACGTTCGCCGCGATGTTGGATTACTGGGCACCCGACCAGCCCTAGCCTTCTTCCCGCCGAGCCGAGGCTTGCCGAACCGGTTGGTTCGGGATTACAGTCAGTTTCCGAACCAACTGACTCGGGAGGTCCTTGTGGACGTCGATACCGCTCGTGCGCGTTTCACCGAACTGCGGGGCCAGGCCCATGTCGATTCGGCCGAGCTGGACGAAATCTGGGCCTCGCTGCAGCCGGTCCGTGCCGAAGACATCGTCGGCAACTGGAAGGGCGACGAGTTCGACACAGGACACAAGATGAACGGCCAGCTCCAGGCCGCCCGGTGGTACGGCAAGATCTTCAAATCGGTCAACGACGTCGAGCCCATCGTCTGCTACGACGAAGCGGGGCAGCTCTTTTCGAACCGCGACCTGAGCCGCGGCGGAGCATCCTTGTGGGACATCGAATTTCGCGGCGAGGTCACGGGGACCATGGTCTACGACGGCCAGCCGGTGTTCGATCATTTCAAGCGGGTCGACGACGACACGCTGATGGGGATCATGAATGGCAAGCGCCAGCGGACCGGCGACAAGTTCCTGTACTTCCTGTTGGAACGTGACCAGTGAGGTAGCTGGCTGTTACCCTGGCGATTGCTATGAGGGCGGCCGGACATGCAACGCGTGAGCGCATCATGGCTGCCGCCAAAGCGGAGTTCTCCGCCCTCGGATTTGCCGGCGCCCGGCTGAATCGCATTGCGGCCGAGGCCAATGCCAGCAAAGAGCGGCTGTACAGCTACTTCCAGAGTAAGCAGAACCTCTTCGAGGCAGTCGTCGAGCAATGGATTCAGGACGCGCCGTACGACGCGATCTTCAAACCCGACGACGTCCCGGCGTACACCGTCGCGCTCTTCGACTACATGGTGGCCGATCCGGTCGGGGCGCGTCTGCAGCGCTGGATCGAGTTGGAGGCGGCCGACGGGATGTTCGGTGACCACGTGCTGCGCCGCATCTTCCAGTCCAAGCTCGACCGGATCGCCGAAGCGCAGCGCACCGGGATCATCGACGCGTCCTGGCGCCCTATCGACCTGCTGATGTTGCTCAACGACATGACCTACGCGCTGGCCGCGGGCGGATTCGGGATCGACCGCATCGTCGATCAGCCGCTGTCGCCGGAAACCGCCGCCGTGCGCCGGGCCGCTGCCGCCGAAGCCGCTCGCCGGCTGGTTCTGCACCCCCAGCAGTGAACGACCAGTTGGCCGCGTTCGGCCCCTTCTTCGGCGTTGTGCGGCACGAGGATTCATCGGCGGCACCGTGGCGGCCGATGACCGAGCTCGCCGACGATCCCAGCGTGCTGGCGGCGCGAGTGGACCGGGTCCGGTCGGCGCTGGCGGCCAGTGGACAGCGGCGGCCGGAGCAGATCGACGGCCGCGTCGCTGCGTCGGTTGCGCATCTTGGGCTGGTGGCGCGGCTGATCGCCCCGATGATCGGCACTGCCGCTCTCGGCGAACCCGTGTCGTGGTCGCTGGCCGACCTGTCCTGGCAGGACCAGTTGGGCGGGCCCTACCCGCTGGCGGTGTCGACGTCGGCCAGTGCGGGCCCGCCCGCGGTCGAGGCCATCACCGAAGCATTCGGACCATTCGGTGTCAGCCCAAAAGTGTTGTGGGGCAACGTGGGATCGGCGGCCAACAGTGCGGCCAAACAGATCGTCCAGGCCCGGCCGGACCTGACCGGGCTGGCCCGGAAAGCGGCCGACGCCGTGCTCGCAGACTCCAGGGTCGACGGGGGAGTGCTGCGGTCAGGGCCCGCATTCCGCCGCAACAGCTGCTGCCTGATCTACCAACTGGCAGACGGCGCGGGCGGTTACTGCGGCGACTGTGTGCTCACCGCACCGGGATGAGATCGAACGCCTGCTTGATGATGCTCAGCAGCCACTGCGCCGCGGTCTGACCCTTGAACGTCGGCCAGGTCAGCTGGAAGTTCACCACCCATGGCTGGCCGGTGTGGTCGACGGCGTACCAGCTGAAGCCGAGGTCGCCGGGCAGGTTGCCACCCTTCGAGCCGAGGTAGGGCCACTTGGCCCGGTCCAGGTCGATGCCGGCGACCTTGGACATGATGTCGCGTACCGGCGCGGCGGGTCCGACAGCGGCGGCCTGCACCGCGACGTGCTCGCGGCAGATGTCGGCGGCGCTGCCGTACCACTCGGCCCCGATGCTGGACGCCGGCGTGCGGGTGCGGTACGGGTCAGGCTCGTACGGGCGCGAACTCACCTGCTGCAGCAGGGCCGTGCGCTGCTCCTTGGTGCCGTTCTTCCACTGGTCGCGGACATCGGGCTTGCCCCAGCCGATGGAGAACAACTCGTGCATGGTCGGGTAGGGCGTCAGGCTCGCCGGGTCGTGATGCCCGGCGACGACGAGCGCCTCGTCCACCGCGGCCGGACCCACCTTGTTGATCAGCATGTCGGTGGCCATGTTGTCGCTGACCGAGATCATCTGCTGGGCGGCCTCGTGCACTGTCACCTGCGTGCCCGGGGCCAGGTTGTCCAGGCCGGCCGAACCGAGCTTCTTGCCCTCGGCGGTGACGGTGACCTTGTCGTCCCAGCTGAGGGTGCCGGCTGACACCGCGCGCGCAACGGCAAGCAGCACATAGATTTTCATGATCGACGCCAGTGGCATCGGTTCGTCGACATTGGTGCCTGCGATCTTGACGCACTTGCCGTCGACAACCTTGGCGACCTGATACGAGTAGTGGGCGCCGGACTTCGCGATCTGCGTGTCGACGTCGGCCCAGGACTTGACGGGCGGCGGACGCAGCGAGACCTCCATGCGGTCGACGGTGCCCTTGCTGTCGACGTGCAGCTCGATGTCCTGGTTCACGCCGTACGAGTTGGTGACGTGCAGGGTCGAATGTCCGGCGCCGATGTCGATGCCCGTCAGCTTGAACGGGCGGTCCCACCAGATCCACTTCATCCGGTAGGTGATGTCGTCCACCTGGTCGGGCGCGGCGAGCGTCTTGACCCCGGCGGGCTCGATGGACCAGTCCGAGTTGAGCATGTCCATCGTCTGCCTGGACCGCATGCCCTGAGGCGTGGTCATGTCGATCAGCGCGCCGTAGGCAGTGCTCGACAAAGGCGGGGCGGCTGCAGGCGTGCTGCAGCCACCCAGTACCACGATGACTGCGCCGGCCAGGGCCAGCGCAGTGCGGGTCTTACGACTGCTGGTCGGAACCGGCAACGTCCAACACAACCTCGAATTCGAGAAGTGATGCTCCGGTGGCCACGGGGTTGGCCCGCTGCCCGGCGTGTGCCTCGACGGCGGGGCCGGTGGCCCAGGCCTGGAACGCCTCGTCGGACTCCCACTGCGTCACCACGAAGTAGCGGTTCTCGCCCTTGACCGGGCGCAACAGCTGGAACCCGAGGAAGCCGGGCTGGCCGTCCACTGCGTGAGCACGGTTCGCGAACCGCTTCTCCAATTCCGGACCGGCGTTGGGCGGAACTTCGATCGCATTGATCTTCACCACAGGCATGTGGTTCAGGCTACCGCGCTGGCCCGCAGGCAGGGTGGGCCGCTGCCGGCAGGCAACAGGGGCGCTGCCGCCAGGCAATATAGGGCTATGACGACCGACCTGCTCACCGCCCGAGGCGGTACCGGCGAGCCGATTGTGCTGGTGCACGGATTGATGGGCCGTGGGACGACGTGGGACCGGCAGTTGCCGTGGTTGACCGACCTGGGCGAGGTCTACACCTACGACGCGCCGTGGCATCGCGGCCGCGGCGTCCACGATTCCGAGCCGATCAGCACCGAACGGTTCGTCGCCGACCTGGCCGACGCGGTCGGCTCGCTGGGGCGCCCGGCGCGGTTGATCGGACACTCGATGGGTGGGCTGCACAGTTGGTGTCTGGCTGCGGCCCATCCGAAACTGGTCACCGCGCTGGTGGTCGAGGACATGGCCGCGGACTTCGTCGGCTTCACCATCGGTGCCTGGGATCCGTGGGCCCACTCCATTCCGGCCGAATTCAATTCGGCGCAAGAGGTTTTGGACCTGTTCGGCCCGATCGCGGGCCAGTATTTCCTGGACGCCTTCGACCGCACCGAGACCGGCTGGCGGCTGCACGGCGAGGCCGGGCACTGGGTGGCGATCGCCGCCGAATGGGGCACCCGGGACTACTGGCAGCAGTGGGCGGCAGTGCGGGTGCCGACGCTGCTCATCGAGGCCGGGAACTCGGTGGCACCGCCGGGGCAGATGCGCAAGATGGCCGAGATCGGCTACCGGACAACATATCTGGAGGTTCCGGGCGCCGGGCACCTGGTGCACGACGACGATCCGGATGCGTACCGCCGTGCGGTCGAGGATTTTCTCGCGTCCGTCTGACTAGGGCGTGTCTCCCGAATGTGAGGGTGTTATCGGCGACGATTGATCGGTGACACGGATGGATGTGATTTCTGACGAGTTCTGGGCTGTCGTGGAACCCTTGATGCCCTCGCATGAAGGCAAGCGG
>NZ_JXST01000071.1 GCF_000878195.1 Mycolicibacterium llatzerense
GGGCGGCTGCGGCGGGGGCGGCTGACGATCACGGCACGCGCCCCAAATACGAGAAAAACCACCCGTCTCCAGGTGGTTCTTGAAGTGGCCAGGGCCGGGATCGAACCGGCGACCTTCCGCTTTTCAGGCGGACGCTCGTACCAACTGAGCTACCTGGCCGGAAGGGCAAGTTGCCTCGCCGTTCTGGCGACCCTGACGGGACTCGAACCCGCGACCTCCGCCGTGACAGGGCGGCGCGCTAACCAACTGCGCCACAGGGCCTTACGCACTGCTTGCTCCGCGTTTCCGCGTTGCGTACCCCCAACGGGATTCGAACCCGTGCTACCGCCGTGAAAGGGCGGCGTCCTAGGCCACTAAACGATGGGGGCCAATCCGAATCTCTTCGGGGGCACTCTCAACGTTTCCGTTGGGAGCTTCGATAGCTTAGGGCACGACTGCCTTACGGCCCAAATCGGCACTACAGACCCCTCGGCGCCGCACAACCGCCCACCCCCGAAGGCTGCCGCGCGGGACGCAGTATCCTGTCTCCCACGCCCCTATAGCTCAGTCGGTAGAGCTACGGACTTTTAATCCGCAGGTCCCAGGTTCGAGCCCTGGTGGGGGCACCACAAGCAGCGAAATCAATGCAGTGCCCGTAGCGGTGGATAGTCTTGGCGACGTGACGAACACCGCCGACGCAGCCCAGCTCGAGTTCATGAACTCGATGTTCGCGACCACCATCCCGTCTGCTCATGGCCTGGGCGTCAGAGTCGTCGAGGTCCGCCGCGGGTTCGCCGCCACCACCGCCCCAATCACGGGTAATGGCAACCACTTTGGCGTGATGTACGCCGGCGTGCTGTTCACCGTCGCCGAGGTGCTCGGCGGGATTCTCGCCCTGACCGCATTCGACCAGAGCCAGTTCTATCCCCTGGTCAAGGACATGGCGATTCAGTACAAAGCACCGGCCAAATCCGATGTGCGGGCGCAGGCCGAGATGAGCGACGCAGACATCGCGCGGATCGAGGCCGAGGCCGCACAGAACGGCAAGTCCGAGTACGTCGTCGAAGCGGTCGTAACCGACGCCGACGGCACGGTCGTGGCCACCACCCAGGCGACCTGCCAGCTGCGCCGGCACGCGAAGTAGCCGACAAGAATTACTTCGCCGGAATCTCCAGCTCCGCCACACGTTCCTGCACCGCCTGACTGATCGCGGCGGTGAAGCGGTCGGCCATCATCTGCGCCGCCAGTGGCCGCAGGTTCGGCACCACCTTGGCGATCCGTCCGAGGTACACGTTGGGGTCCTCAGCCTCCCGAATCCGGCTGAAGACGACGTCCGTCACCTCGTTGGCGAGGGCGTCGATGTGCTTGTCGACGACGCCCGCCAGGCGCCGGACATCCTCGGCCGGAACGTTGGTGTCACGCAGGTTCATGGCCGCACCCAGGACCGACTGCCGGACGCTGAACGTGCCGTCATCCAGGCGCCGGATGGCACCCAGCGCCTCGAGCGTCTGCAGTGCCCGGTCGTCCAACGACAGACCGGCACGTTGTTCGAGTTCCCGTAGGTCCACGGTCTCGTCTTCGGCCGGGCTCCACGGCGTGAGAAGTGCCGCACGGACGGCGAGGTCATGGGCCGTCGCGCCCTCCGGCAGCCGCGCCAGCACCTTGGTGATCGCCGCCAGGGTGTAGCCGTGCTGCTGCAGCTGCTGCACCAACTCGAGCCGAATGCGGTGCGGCGCACCGTAATAGGCGAGGCGTCCGCGCCGCTCGGCCGGCGGCAGCAGGCCACTCTCGTTGTAGAAGCGGATGGTCCGCACCGTCGTTCCGGTGCGTGCGGCGAGTTCGTCGATGGTGAATTCCTCGACTGTGACATCTGTCATTCCACGAAGTATAGACACCAACATTCATACTGTGCCAGTGTTACTGGCACAGTCACACGTCGACATGAAATGAGAGCCACATGACTCTGCCGAAGCCCTCTGGCACCACCGAGGTCGTCATCACTGGTGCCTCGTCCGGAATCGGAACCGAACTGGCCCGGGTGCTCGCCGCCCGCGGCTACAGCCTCTTTCTGGTCGCACGTCGCCAAGACCGGCTCGACGCCCTCGCCGAGGAACTGCGCGCCGAGCACGGCGTCGGCGTCACGGTGCGGCCGTGCGACCTCGCCGATGCCGCGCAGCGCCAGACCCTGATCGAGGAGCTGCGCACTCGGCCCGTCGCCGGCCTGGCCAACTCCGCCGGCTTCGGCACCAGCGGCGCCTTCCACACCCTGCCCATGGATCGCGAACGCGAGCAGGTCGAGCTCAATGTTGTTGCGCTGCAGGAACTCACCCACGCCGTCCTGCCCGGCATGGTCGAGCGCGGCGCCGGCGCCGTCCTCAACGTCGCATCCGTCGTCGCATTCCAGCCCATGCCGTCGATGGCGACCTACGGGGCGTCCAAGGCGTTCGTCAACTCGTTCTCGGAAGCCGTGCACGAAGAGCTGCGCGGCACCGGCGTCTCCTGCACCTCGCTGTGCCCCGGACCGGTCCCCACCGAATGGGCCGAGGTCGCCTCGGCCCACGAGTTCAGCCTGCGACCGGCGCAGGTCTCCCCCGTCGACGTCGCGACCCAGGCCGTCGACGGCATGCAGGCCGGCGCCCGGCAGATCGTGCCCGGCACCGTCGTGAAGCTCATGGCCATCACCGGCTCGATCACTCCCCACGCCCTGCTGCTGCCGGCCCTGCGCCTGGCCCGCCGGGCTCTGGGCTGACCACCAACCACACTCAAGAAGGGACCCCTGCCGTGAACCTCTCCGACATCACCGCACTGGCGACCAAGCCCGTCGCCGCCGTCACCGCCAAGCCGCTGGCCGTCTTCGCCAGTGTCATGAACACCCCCATCAAGACCCGCCCCATCTACCTGCAGACGGTGGTCGACGCCATCACCGGCTACACCCTCGAGGACGCCGTCGCCGGCAAGATCGTCGTGATCACCGGCGCCTCGGCGGGCATCGGTGAGACCACCGCCCGCCGCATCGGCGCTGCCGGCGGCGAGGTGGTGCTGGTGGCCCGGACCCGGGAGAACCTGGACCGCGTCGCCGACGACATCCGCGCCGACGGCGGCACCGCGCACGTGTACCCCTGCGATCTGAGCGACCTCGACGCCATCGGCGCCATGGCCGACCAGGTGCTGGCCGACCTGGGCCGCGTCGACATCCTCATCAACAACGCCGGCCGCTCCATCCGCCGCTCACTGGAGCTGTCGCACGATCGGATGCACGACTACCAGCGCACCATGCAGCTCAACTACTTCGCGCCGGTCCAGCTGATCCTGAAGTTCACGCCGGGCATGCGCGAGCGCGGCTTCGGGCACATCATCAACGTGTCCTCGATCGGCGTCCAGACCAAGCTGCCGCGCTTCGGCGCCTACATCGCCAGCAAGTCGGCACTGGACGGACTGTGCGACACGTTGCAAGGTGAGACGGTGTCGGAGAACATCACCTTCACCACGGTGCACATGCCGTTGGTGCGGACCGCGATGATCGCCCCGACCAAGATGTACGACCGCTTCCCCACCCTCACCCCCGAGCAGGCCGCGGCCACGCTGTGCGACGCGATCATGCACCGCCCGCGCCGGCTGAGCCCGCCGTCGGGACAGCTCACCGCCCTCACCGACGCCCTCAGCCCGCGGCCGTTCGACATGGTGCGGAACAAGGTCTACTCGATGTTCGGCGACTCCGCCGCTGCCCAGTCAGCACCGGAAGATTCCACCGAACCCGTTGCGGCCGAATAGAAAAGGACTGGCATGGACCTGAACTCATTGCTTGCCGAACCGGCCCGGCGGGCCGGCCTCGAAACCCGCGCCCTCGTGGCACTGGTACGGGCCGGCGCCATCGGCGTCGATCTGCCGCACCGGTTGGTGCAGGTCCTCCAGGCACTCGACACCTACGGACCGTTCGGGGCCGCGCCGCGTATCGCCGCGATCCGCCATGGCGCGTACCCGGCGATCGCCGACGAACGAGGCGAGCTGACGTACGCCGAATTCGACGAGGCAGTGGACCGGATTGCCAACGCGTTGCGGCAGCGACTGGCTCCGGGCGACACCGTCGGCATCCTCTGCCGCAACCATCGCGGACCGCTGATCGTGGCGTTCGCCGCGTCCCGCGCCGGGGTCAACGCGGTGTGGCTCAACACGGCGTTCTCGGCCCGCCAGGCCGCAGAGGTCGCGAACCGCGAAGGTGTCGATCTGCTGGTGCACGACGTTGAATTCACCGATCTGGTCGCCGATATCGAGGCCGGGAAAGGCACGTTCGTCGCCGACATCGACAGCGCCACTGACGATCTCGACGCACTCGCGACCGACGCGTCGCCGAAGGCGCCGCCGGCACCGGCCAAGCAGGGCCGGATCATCCTGCTGACCAGCGGCACGACGGGCACCCCCAAGGGCGCGCCGCGCGCGGAACCACGCAGCTTCATCCTCCCGGGTGGTCTCCTGGAACGTCTGCCGATGCGCGCTCGCGAAGCCACCATCATCGGGCCGCCGCTGTTCCACGGCACCGGGCTGCTGATCGCCATCATGACGATCGCCCTCGGCTCGAAGCTGGTGCTGCGGCGCAAGTTTGACGCCGAGCAGCTCGTGGCGGACATCGAGAAACACAGTGCGACGACGGTGTGTGTCGTGCCGGTCATGCTGCAGCGCGTGCTCGGCCTCGGCGACGACACGGTCCGCAGCTACGACACCTCGAGCCTGCGCGCCATCTTCTGCGCCGGCTCTCAGTTGCCGGCCGCCGTCGCCACCGCGGCGCAGGACCTGCTCGGCGACGTGGTCTACAACCTCTACGGCTCAACCGAAGTCGCGTTGGCGACCATGGCGACGCCGGCCGACGTCCGCGAAGCCCCCACCTCCGTGGGTAAGCCGATGCTCGGTTGCCGGATCAAGATCATCGACGACAATGGCAACGAGGTGCCGACGCCCGGGACCGGGCGGATATTCGTCGGCGCGGCAACACAATTCGAGGGCTACACCGGCGGCGGCACCAAAGAGTTCATCGACGGTCTGATGGCCAGCGGCGACGTCGGGCACTTTGACGACAAGGGCCGGCTCTACATCGACGGCCGGGACGACGACATGATCGTCTCCGGCGGGGAGAACGTGTTCCCGGTCGAGATCGAGGAACTCCTGGTCACCCATCCCGCGATCGTCGAGGCATCCGCCATCGGAGTGGACGACGAGGAGTTCGGAAAACGCCTGCGCGCCTTTGTGGTTACCGTTTCCGGCGCCGAAGTTTCGGAGGCGGACCTCAAGCAGTTCGTCAAGGACAACCTGGCCCGCTACAAGGTGCCACGTGAGGTGGTGTTCCTCGACGAGCTGCCGCGCAACCCGACCGGCAAGGTGCTCAAACGGGACCTGGCCAACCGGATGGACTGAGCACCGCCGGCGGGCTCAGTCGCAGCATCCGCAGCCATCGGATACCGCGGCAGGCTTGCGCACCGCCGGCGCACAGCAGACGTCACCCCGCCAGGCGTTGATGCCTTCCTTCACCGCGATCCCGGCAATCACCAAGGCGGCGATCGGGTCGGCCCAGGACCAGCCGAGGACGCTGTTCACCAGCAGGCCGATCAACAACACGGCCGACAGGTAGGTGCACAACAGGGTCTGCTTGGAGTCGGCGACCGCCGACCGCGAGCCGAGCTCACGGCCCGCGCGGCGCTGCGCGTATGACAGCACCGGCATCACGAGCAGGCTCACCGCGGCGAGCACGATGCCGATGGTCGAGTGCTCGGATTGCCCGAATCCCAGCAGGGCCCGGATCGCATCGACGGTGACGTAGCCGGCCAACGCGAAGAACGAGTACGCGATGATGCGCAGTGCGGTCTTCTCGCGCGCTTCAGGGTCGGCCCCGGCGAACTGCCAGGCCACCGCCGCGGCCGAGGACACCTCGATCACCGAGTCCAGACCGAAGCCGACCAACGCCACCGAGGAGACGCGAGCCCCCTCCGACAGCGCGACGACGGCCTCGATGACGTTGTAGGAGATGGTCGCCGCGACCAGCCACCTGATACGCCGCCCGAGCTGACCGCGGCGCACGTCGGTGAGCGTCATTGCCCGCACCCACAGGGCTCGCCGTCTGCGCCGACGCAGGCGCAGTTCGGATCGACCGCCAGCACGAGACCCATGAGGTCGTCCAAAGCGCGGCCGATGCGGCTGTCGGCCAGCTCGTACCGCATCCGGCGGCCTTCCGGCACTGCCACCACCAGACCGCAGCCACGCAGGCAGGTCAGGTGGTTGGAGAGAATCTGCCGGGAGACGCCCAGCTGGTCGGCCAGATCTGACGGATATCCAGGAGTCCCGTTCAGGCTCAACAGGATTCGCGTGCGCGTCGGATCGGACAGGGCATGGCCGAAACGCGACAACGCGTCGGTGTGCCGTGCCGTCGTCATACAAGAACAGTACATCAGTTTCTGTATTCAGAAAATTATGTACTGCGCGCCCGCTCAGTCACCGTGGTGCTTGTTCTTGGGCCCCTTGCCTCGCCCGTTCCCTGGGCCAGTGGACGGAGGGGCATCAACAGCCGACGTCGGGGTCGACGTCAGCGGCGGAGCCGACGTCGAGGTCGGGATCGACTCCGGCGTGCTCGTCCCCACCGGCGCCGGCGGCCCCGCCGGGCGCGACGCGGCGTCGACGATTACCGCGACAACCGTCACCAGCACCGCGATGGCCGCCGCACCCCACAGCAGGAACCGCGAGCGACGCCGCGGAGCAACAACAGGCAGCAGCGACGTCGTCGGATCCGGCAACGGTTGGCCGAGCACCATGGTCTGCGGCCGAGCGGTGGGCACGGCTCCGGACAGGACTGCACGCATCTCGTCGGCGTTGGCGAAACGCATCCGCGGGTCGCGGGTCATCGCCCGTTCGACAGCCACCGCGAGGGCCGGTTCGGCATCGGGCCGCAGCGCGTGGAGCGGCACCGGCTGCCCATCGGCGACGGCGCGGGCCAGAGCGACCAGATTGTCCTGCGGGAAGGGTCGTCGGCCGGTCAGCGCCTCGTATCCGACGACGCCGACGGCGTAGAGGTCGTCGGCGACGGTGGCCGGTCGCCCGGACAGCCGGTCCGCGCTGAGATAGCCCATCGTTCCGACGACCTGGCCGGCCGCAGTGTGGTTCGAGTCGGCACTCTTGGCGATGCCGAAGTCGGCGAGCTTCGCCGCTCCCGAATCAGCCAAGAGAATGTTGCCGGGCTTGATGTCGCGATGCAGGATGCCGGCCGAATGAGCCATGGCCAGCGCCGACAGCACACCGTCGAGGACGGATCGGACGAGGTCTTGCGGCAGCGGACCCGCGGCGATCGCATCCGCCAACGTCCGGCCCGGCAGCCGCTCCATGACGATGTACGGCGTGCCGTCCTGCTCGCCGTAATCGTGGACTGCGACGACGTGCGGATGGTTCAGCCCGGCCGCGGCACGGGCCTCGACCTGGAACCGGCGCCGGAAATCCGGCTGATCGCTGAACTGCGCATAGAGCAGTTTGACGGCGACCGGACGCTGCAGCTGGGTGTCCCAGGCGTCGCGTACCTCGGCCATGCCGCCACGCCCCAGCGTCCCCCGCAACTGGTATCGATCGGCAAGAACGCCCGGGGCTGGCATGGCCCCAACGCTAGTCCTGATGCCGGTCAGCGGACTCCAGCGGCCGCATCGGCATCGCAGACCCCTCGCGCTGCGATGCCGGCAGGCCTCAGTCGACCTGCGGGCAGTAGAAGTTGGGGCTGTCGCGGTACTCGACGGGCGGCAGATTGCGCGCGGGCGTCTGCACCAGCGGTGCGTCGATCGGCAGCCGGCCCGACGCCCGATCCACCGCCGAGCGCTTGCGCGGATGCATCAGCGCCCGCTTGGGGCCGTACTTGGCGGCCAGCGTGATCACCGTGCACAGCCGGTCATGCAGCCGCTGCTGCCGGGGCGACCAGGTGTACCCCATCAACTCGCGCACCGGCTCGTCATACAGCGCCACCGTCATGAAGGTCAGGAACCGCTGCATCACCGACAGGTTCAGCTTCCACAGCCGATCCGGAACCCATTGCAGCGAAGGATGTTTGGGCATCGTCGACAAATCCATCACCGTCGTCGCGGCCCAGTTCTTCTCCAGCACATTGCGGCACATGTGGTCCCAGTACTCCTGGAATTCCTCCCAGCTCTTCGGCACCGGCCGCATGCTCATGCCGTACATGCGATACCAGGTGACATGTTCGTCGAACAGCTGCCGCTTGTCGGCCTCGGTGATACCGCCACCGAACTTCTCGGCCGCCAGCAGCGTCGACTTGAAGAACGTCGCGTGTGCCCAGTAGAAGACGTCGGGGTTCAGTGCGCTGTAGCGGCGTCCCTGCTTGTCGACGCCCTTGATCCCGATGTGATAGTCACGCACCTCGGCGCCCGTCTTGGGCGCGCGGTCACCGTCGAACACCACGCCGCCGATCGGATAGATCGACCGGAGCAGCCGCGGAATGCGCTCCATGAAGAAGATGGAATGCTCCTCCACCGCCGCCCCGAGCTGAGGATGCATGTTCTGCATGGAGCCCGCCCAGGTGCCCTGGAACAGCCCGGTCCATTGGCCGAAGTACTTCCAGGTCAACGAGTCGGGCCCGAGGGGCACTGCGTCGTAGCCGCCGGGCGCGACCGGACAACCGGGTGATGCCTGGGCAGAGTCGCTGGTCACGGGGCATACGTCGGAAGTATTTTGGGTCACCGGCATTCTTTCCTGGATGTCAGCGGGTATCCTGACTACACGCGTTGTCAGCCATAGCCTAGGAGTCACGTGCCTTCCGGTCAACGACAGGGCCGCTGGTCCACCGTCCCACTGGCGGACCGCCCGACACGGCGCCGCGAGGCGCTCATCGACGCCGGCATCGCCGCGCTCGGCCATGCCGCCGGCCCGGCGGCGACCGTCCGCGCGGTGTGCCGGACCGCCGGCCTCACCGAACGCTATTTCTACGAAAGCTTCACCGACCGTGACGATTTCGTCCGCGCCGTCTACGACGAGGTGTGCACGACCGCCATGGCGGCGCTGACGACCTCACAAAACGCCCGCGACGCCGTCGAGCGGTTCGTCACGATGATGGTCGACGACCCGACCCGCGGCCGGGTGCTGCTGATCGCCCCGGCCCAGGAACCGGTGCTGACCAGGTCGGGCGCCGACTGGATGCCGAGCTTCATCGAACTGGTGCAGCACAAGATGTTCCCCGATGGCGACCCCGCCCGCCGGACCCTGGAAGCGACCAGCCTGATCGGCGCCCTGACCGCGCTGTTTACCGGATATCTGGGCGGGAAGCTGCCCGTCACCCGGGAGCAATTCGTCGATTATTGCGTCGACATGTTGCTCAGCCGGGTCCCGTCACGCCAGTAAGACAAGCAAATCCCGAGATAACAGTTCAGATTCACCAGTCCGACATGCGTCACAGCAACTTGATGTCACTACCCGACACAGATACTCTGACTGCTACCAACAGGTACAGATACATCGGGAGGCGCGATGACAGCGGAAATGACCGACCTGCAGCTCCTTCATGAGCTCGAACCGGTCGTCGGGACGCTCATCGACCGGCACATGAACATGCGCAAGGACTGGAACCCCCACGACTACATCCCGTGGAAAGAGGGCAAGAACTACTACGCCCTCGGCGGCCAGGACTGGGACCCGGAGCAGTCCAAGCTGTCCGAGGTCGCCCAGACCGCCATGGTGCAGAACCTCCTGACCGAGGACAACCTGCCGTCCTACCACCGCGAGATCGCGATGAACATGGGCATGGACGGCCCCTGGGGCTTCTGGGTCAACCGCTGGACCGCCGAGGAGAACCGGCACGGCATCGCCCTGCGCGACTACCTCGTGGTCACCCGCAACTGCGATCCGGTCGAGCTGGAAGAACTGCGCGTCGAGCAGGTCACCCGCGGCTTCTCCCCCGGCCAGAACGGACAGGGCGACCTGTTCGCCGACAAGCTGTTCGAGTCGGTCATCTACGTGTCCTTCCAGGAGCTGGCCACCCGCGTCTCGCACCGCAACACCGGCAAGGCGTGCAACGACCCGGTCGCCGACCAGCTGCTGCAGCGCATCTCGGGTGACGAGAACCTGCACATGATCTTCTACCGCGACATCTCCGCCGCGGGCCTGGACATCGCGCCCAACCAAGCCATGGAGGCGCTGCACCGCGTGCTGCGCAACTTCAGGATGCCCGGCTACACCGTGCCCGACTTCCGCCGCAAGGCCGTCGTCATCGCCGTCGGCGGCGTCTACGACCCGCGGATCCACCTCGACGACGTGGTGATGCCGATCCTGAAGAAGTGGCGCATCTTCGAGCGCGAGGACTTCACCGGTGAGGGCGCCCGGCTGCGCGACGACCTGGGCAAGCTGATCGAGGAGCTCGAGGACACCTGCGAGAAGTTCGAAGTCGCCAAGCAACGCCGTCTGGAGCGCGAGCGCAAGGTCGCCGAGAAGAAGGCGATGAAGAACCTTTTGGTGTCGTCATCAACGTCGTAAGTCCACCGCTAGACGCGGCGCCTTCGGCCCGATCCCTTCGGATCGGGCCGATCTCGTTGCGCTCCCCGGTCGTGCTCGCCCCCATGGCGGGTGTGACGAACGTCGCCTTCCGCATCCTGTGCCGCGAGCAGGAGCTGGCCCGCGTGGGCACCGTGAGTGGTCTGTACGTCTGCGAGATGGTCACCGCGCGTGCGCTGGTCGAGCGGAACGCCTCGACCCTGCACATGACGACGTTCGCGCCCGAGGAATCACCCCGCTCGCTGCAGCTCTACACCGTCGACCCGGCCACCACCTACGCGGCGGCCAAGATGATCGTCGACGAGAACATGGCCGACCACATCGACATGAACTTCGGCTGCCCGGTGCCCAAGGTCACCCGGCGCGGCGGTGGCTCGGCCCTGCCCTACAAGCGCAAGCTGTTCGGCCAGATCGTCGCCGCCGCCGTGCGCGCCACAGAAGGCACCGACATCCCCGTCACCGTGAAGTTCCGGGTCGGGATCGACGACGCCCACCACACCCACCTCGATGCCGGCCGGATCGCCGCCGAGGAGGGTGCCGCGGCCGTCGCGCTGCACGCCCGCACCGCGGCGCAGCGCTACTCCGGCACGGCCGACTGGGACCAGATCGCCGCCCTGAAAGCCCACGTCACCGGTGTCCCCGTGCTCGGTAACGGCGACATCTTCGACGCCGACGATGCCCTGCGGATGATGGCCGAGACCGGGTGCGACGGCGTCGTCATCGGGCGCGGGTGCCTGGGCCGGCCCTGGCTGTTCGCCGAATTGTCGGCGGCATTCAACGGGCAGCCTCGCCCCACTCCGCCTACCCTCGGCGAGATCGCGAACATCATCCGCCGCCACGGCCAGCTCCTCGCCAATCATTTCGGCGAGGAAAAAGGCATGCGCGACATCCGCAAGCACGTCGCCTGGTACCTGCACGGCCTGCCCGCCGGCACCGACCTGCGCCGCGCACTGGCTCTCGTGAAGACCCTGGCCGAGCTGGATGAGCTCCTCACCCAACTCGATTCGGATGTACCTTTCCCGGACTGCGCCGAAGGCCCACGAGGCCGGCAGGGTTCACCGGGTTCGGTGGTGCTGCCCGAAGGCTGGCTCGACGATCCCGACGACTGCACGGTGCCGTTCGGCGCCGACCTGGTCAACTCCGGCGGGTAGACGTGAGCGACCGCGACCGGACCACCCCCGGTGAGGGTGACGGCGATGCTGCCGGCGAGAACCCCTGGGTAACGCGCACGACGCGGGCCTCAGGGCCGGTCCGGGCGCCGTGGGAACGGGCCGGTCACCTGCCGGATCAACCGGACGACGAGGTCACCGGCCACCACGGCGGCGGTGGTGTCACGGTCGCCGAACTCATCGCGCGGCTCTCGGGTGGCTCAGTGCCGCCGGCGCAGGCCAGCGAAGCGCCCTCACCACCCAAGACACCGGCGCCGCGGCAGCCTGCCCCGAAGCCGGTACCCCCGCCGCGTCCCGCACCGAAGCCCGAGCCCGTCAGCCCGGCGCCGGCGGCCGAGGCGCCTGCGCGCCCCACGCGCCGTCTGCCCGAATCCGACCCCGCCACAGAAGTCTTCGGCGCGCTGGTGCCGTTGGCCGACCCGGTCGAGCTGCCCGAGCGGCCGCGCGCCGTGGTGCGCACCGACGTGCGGAACTACATCGACCATCCGGAGCGGCCGACGCATGCCGACGCTCCCCCGCCCGTCGATCACCACACCCGCCATCGGTTCGCGGTGGCAGGTCGCGTCATCATCGCGCTGGCCGCCGTCATCGCGCTCACGATGACCGGTGCTGCCTGGCAGTGGCAGAACATCAAGAACAACAGCATGAACCGGGTCTCGGCGCTGGACCTCAACTCCCGCGACATCGTCGACCCCAAGGCGCAGTTCGGCGACGAGAACTTCCTGATCGTCGGCGTAGACAGCCGCTACGGCCAGAACGCCGACATGGGTGCCGGTACCACCGAAGAGGCGGGTGGCGCGCGCTCCGACACGATCATGCTGGTGAACATCCCGGCGAACCGCAAACGTGTTGTGGCGGTGTCGTTCCCGCGCGACCTGGCCATCAAGTCGACGCTGTGCGAAGCCTGGGATCCGAAGACCGGCGCCTACGGACCGATCTACGACGAAGACACCAAAAGCTATGGGTCCGAACAGGTTTACACCGAGACCAAGCTGAATTCGGCCTACTCGTTCGGTGGCCCCAAGTGCCTCGTCAAGGTGATCCAGAAGCTCTCGGGCCTATCGGTAAACCGGTTCATGGCAGTCGATTTCGCCGGCTTCTCCAAACTCGTCGATGCCGTCGGCGGCGTCGAAGTCTGTAGCCCCACGCCCCTCGAGGACTACGAGCTGGGCACCGTGCTGGACCACTCCGGCCGCCAGGTCATCGACGGTCACACCGCGCTGCAGTACGTGCGCGCCCGCCAGGTCACCACCGAGGTCAACGGCGACTACGGCCGGATCAAGCGCCAGCAGATGTTCCTGTCCTCACTGCTGCGGTCCATGATCTCCAAAGACACCTTCTTCAACCTCGGCAAGCTCAACAACGTCGTCAACCTGTTCATCGACGACTCCTCGGTCGACAACGTCACCACCAAGGATCTCGTTCAGCTGGGCCAGTCCATCCAGGGCGTCAGCGCGGGCCGCGTCACCTTCGTCACGGTGCCCACCGGCGTCACCGACTCCGAAGGCAACGAACCACCACGGGTCGACGACATGCGCGCGCTGTTCGACGCGATCATCAACGACGACCCGCTGCCCGAGGAGCGCAACGCCGACAGCACTCCGGTGCCCAGCACGTCGGCCGCACCGAGCACCACGTCAGCCAACTCGGACGCCGAACAGGTCAACACCACGACGACCGATCCGAGCCAGGTGACGGTCCGGGTGTCCAACTCGACCGGTCAGGACGGCCTGGCCGCGACCGCGACCAAGGAACTCGAGCAGCACGGCTTCACCGTCACCTCCCCGGACGATTACCAGGGCCAGGTGACGTCGACGACGGTGTTCTTCTCCGCGGGCCACGAACAGGCGGCCGCGACGGTGGCGTCATCGCTGCCGAACGCGCACGTCGAGCGGGTGTCCGGCCTGGGAGACGTGGTGCGCGTGGTGCTCGGGACCGATTTCACCTCGGTGGGCACCCCGGCAACCAGCGGCTCAGCGGCCCAGATGCGGGTGACTCATGGCAGCCTGTCCGGCGAGCCCACCAAGCTGCCGGAGGACCTCAGCATCACCAATGCGGCCGATACCAGCTGCAAATAGCATCTGCCCTATCCCATTCACCGGGCGTTCATTGCCAGATCACGGCATGTCCAAGGGCCAGAAAGTAGGCTGGAGCGCATGCGTACCGCGTACCACGAGCAACTTGATAGCCTCACCAACCGCCTGGGCGAGATGTGCGGACTGGCCGGCGTTGCCATGGAGCGCGCGACCCAGGCCCTGCTGCAGGCCGATCTGGTGCTGGCCGAGCAGGTCATCTCCGACCACGAACAGATCGCCGCGATGAGCGCGCACGCCGAAGAGCAGGCGTTCGTCCTGCTGGCTCTGCAGTCGCCCGTCGCCGGTGACCTGCGGTCCGTCGTCGGCTCCATCCAGATCGTCGCCGATGTCGACCGCATGGGCGCGCTGGCACTGCACGTCGCCAAGATCGCCCGCCGGCGCCACCCGCAGCACGCGCTGCCCGAGGAGGTCAACGGCTACTTCGCCGAAATGGGCCGCCTGGCAGTCGAATTGGGCAACACCGCACAAGAGGTGCTGCTCACCCGGGACCCGGAGCGCGCCGCCCGTATCCAAGAAGAAGACGACGCGATGGATGACCTGCACCGTCATCTGTTCAGCGTGATGATGGACCGCGAATGGAAGCACGGCGTGACTGCAGCCGTCGACGTGACGCTGCTGAGCCGCTTCTACGAGCGCTTCGCCGACCACGCGGTCGAGGTCGCCCGCCGGGTGATCTTCCAGGTCACCGGCCGTTTCTCCGACGACAGCGACGGCCTGCCCACCATCCGCTAGGTTTCACGCCTGCTCGGCCGGCACCAGGCGCACGCCGTCCCGGCCCGCGGCCAGCAGGTCCTGCAGCATCTTCGCCAGCACCGACAATTCCGCGGCGGTGTAGCGCGACAGGAAGTCGTGCCGGCCGGCATCCATTTCGTGGTGCATGCGCTGGTGCACCTCGATGACCAGCTCCCCGTCTGCGGTGGGCGTCAGCTGCAGCTCCTTGCGGTTGCCCGGCACCGGCGAGCGGGTGACCAGACCGGCGTCGACCAGGCGCTGCACGTGTTTGGACACCGTGCCCTTGAGTTGGTCGGCGCGGGCGGCCAGGCCGACCACGCTGATCGGGCCGTCGGCGAGTACCGCCAGCAGATGCAGGCTGAGCGTGGGTAGTTCACGCGCGGTGCGTTCCAGCCGCGGTGGGCAGTGTTCGGCGAGGTAATCGCGCTCGGCATCGGCCTCGTCGGTGTCGAACTTGCCCCCGACCGCACCGACCAGCGCACCGATCTCGGTGATCAGCGCTGATTTGGTTTTCACGGAAACTATCTTGCCATCCGGGTCGCGTCAGGCATATAGTTTCCGCAGAAACTATATGGCGAGCCGAGGAGCACACATGAAGGCAGCGGTCGTGCACGAGTGGGGCCAGCAGCCCCGGTACCTGGATTTCCCCGAACCCTCGCCGCGCGACGGTGCCGTCGTCGCCGCGGTGGAGGCGTCTGCGCTGACCAACCTCAGCCGCATGGTGATCACGGGAAAGCACTACAGCAGCAAGGAAATTCAGCTACCCGCCATCGCCGGAGTGGACGGCGTCGTCCGCCTCGATGACGGAACCCGGGTGTACACCGGGTCACTGGCACCGTACGGGTTGATGGCCGAACGCACCCTCGTCGTCCCGGCCGACGGTGTCCCGATACCCGAGCACGTCGACTCGGTTACGGCCGCCGCGGTACCCAATCCCGGCATGTCGGCATGGATGAGCCTGGACTACGCCGCACAGACCAAACCCGGCGACCACGTACTGATCCTCGGCGCCACGGGCGTCACCGGGTCGCTGGCCGTGCAGTTGGCCAAGTTCGTGTTCGGGGCGGGGCGCGTCGTGGTGGCCGGCCGCAACCCCGAGCGACTGGGCTGGCTCCGCACCGTCGGAGCCGACGACGTCATCGCGCTCGGAACCGACGATCTCACCGAAACCGTTGTGGCCCAACACTCGGCACGACCGTTCGACGCCGTCATCGACTACCTGTGGGGCACGCCCGCACAGCAGACCCTGGCAGCCCTGGCGGCCGCGCATTCGTCGACGCATTTCCACGCCACCCGCTTCATCCAGGTCGGCTCGATGACCGGCGCGAGCATCAGCGTCGACGCTGCGACGTTGCGCAGCACCGGGATTACCCTCCAGGGCGTGGGCATCGGCAGCGTCCCGCCCGAGGCCCTGCTGCGCGCCCGCACCGAAGGCCTGCCCAGGCTGTTCGCCATGCTGGCGGCCGGCGAACTTCAATTGACCACCGCCGCCCGCCCACTGGCCGACATCGAAAACGTCTGGGCGGCAAAGGAACCCTCCGGCACCCGCGTCGTCATCACGCCCTGAGGGTCGCCACCTCCTCGCGAGCAGACGCAAAACTGTCGTTTTTCGCTTGAAAACGACAGTTTTGCGTCTGCTCGCGAAGTTATCCACAGGGCTGGAGACCCGATGATGGCGGCATCGTGGCCTAGGGCGTGTCTCCCAATTTGAGAGTTCCCACGCGGGAGTGGATGACGGCGCAGGCCAACAAGACACCGCCGAGGTAGGTCAGGGCATATTTGTCGTAGCGGGTCGCAACACCGCGCCACTGCTTG
>NZ_JXST01000072.1 GCF_000878195.1 Mycolicibacterium llatzerense
AAACTCACCGGAGGCCTCCTGATCTGCAACTGTGGCTCTACCGGAGCGAGTGTTCACCCGCCACCGGCAACCCACGTCCGATTGCAGCCCGAGGCCTTCGGCCTCAAGTCGCCTCCATACCGTCTAGGCGCGCAGCACCTTGTCCATGGCCTTGCCCTTGGCCAGCTCGTCGACCAGCTTGTCCAGATAGCGGATCTTCTGCATCAGCGGGTCCTCGACGTTCTCGACGCGGACGCCGCACACCAGCCCGGTGATCAGTGCCGCGTTCGGGTTCAGCGTCGCCGCGGCGAAGAAGTCCTCGAAGGTCGTCTCGGTTTTGAGATGCGCAGCCAGCGCGGCCTGATCGAAACCCGTCAGCCAGCAGATGACCTGATCCAGCTCAGCAGTCGTGCGCCCCTTCTTCTCCACCTTGTTGACGTAGTGGGGATAGACCGACGCGACGCTGGTGGTGAAAATCCTGCTCACTCCAGCCAAGGTAGCCCCGGTCTGTCGGCGGGCTGCCATATGGTGGCGACGTGTTCCTCAGTCCCGGCAAGCACTCCGATGGTGAGGACGCCGCTGTGATTTACAGCGCGTCCGACCTCGCCGCCGCGGCGCGCTGCGAGTACGCGCTGCTGCGCCGGTTCGACGGGCTGCTGGGCCGGGGACCGAAAGCCGTCGTGGACGACGATCTGCTGGCCCGTACCGCCGAACTCGGTGACACCCACGAGCAGCGGCACCTGGAACAGCTGGCCGCATCCGGGGACAACGTCACCACGATCGGCCGGCCGCGGCCGTACACGGTGGCCGGACTGGTCGCGGCGGCCGAGGCCACCCGGGCGGCGGTCGACCGCCGGGAGCCGGTGATCTATCAGGCCGCGATGTTCGACGGCCGCTTCCTGGGTTTCGCCGACTTCCTGATCCTGGACGACGGCCGCTATCGCCTGCGGGACACGAAGCTGGCGCGCTCGGTGAAAGTCGAGGCACTCCTGCAGCTGGCGGCCTACGCCGACGCGCTGGAGCAGGCCGGAGTGCCGGTGGCGCCGGAGGTCGACCTGGTGCTCGGTGACGGCACCATCGCCAGTTACCCAGTGGCCGAACTGCTTCCGGTATACCTGCCGCGACGGGTTGCGCTGCAGCGGCTGCTCGACGAGCACCGGGCCGGCGGGGCGCCGGTGTCGTGGGAGTCCCCGGAACTGCGGGCCTGCCATCAATGCGAGGACTGCGAAGTCGAAGTCCGCGAGCGGGATGACCTGCTGCTGGTAGCCGGCATGCGGGTGAGCCAGCGGGCCCGACTGCTCGATGCCGGGATCACCACCGTGCACGAACTGGCCGAACACAGCGGCGCAGTGCCGGGACTCTCGTCCCGCATCGTGGCGAATCTCGTCGGGCAGGCGCGGCTGCAGGTCGCTCCCCCGGTCGACAACAAGCCCCAGTTCGAGGTGATCGACGCACAGCCGCTCACCGGGCTGCCCGAACCCGACCGCGGCGACCTGTTCTTCGATTACGAAGGCGACCCGCTGTGGACCGAGAACGGCCGGGACTGGGGCCTGGAGTACCTCTGGGGCACCTTGACCGCGACCGGCGATTTCCACCCGCTGTGGGCGCATGACCGGGCCAGTGAACGGCAGGCACTCGTCGACTTCCTGGCGTTCGTGCGCAAGCAACGCAAGCGGTACCCGAACATGCACATCTACCACTACGCCGCCTATGAGAAGAGCACTCTGCTGCGGCTGTCGGGGCGCTACGGCGTCGGCGAGGCCGAGGTGGACGAGCTGCTGCGCAGCGGCGTACTGGTGGACCTTTTGCCGTTGGTACGCAAGAGCATTCGGGTCGGCACCGAGAGCTACAGCATCAAGTATCTGGAACCGCTGTACATGGGCGGCGAGTTGCGCGTCGGCGAGGTCACCAAGGCCACCGACTCCATCACGCAGTACGCGCGCCACACCGAACTCGAGGCGGCCGGGGAACACGAGGAAGCCGCGACGGTCCTCAAGCAGATCGAGGACTACAACCACTACGACTGCCGCTCCACACTGCGGTTGCGCGAGTGGCTGCTCGGGGTGGCGTGGGCCGAGGGCATCGCGCCCCGCGGGCCGGTCGGTGGCGGCCTCGCGCAACCCGAGACGGCGGTGCCGACCGACGACGCGACGCAGCGCGCCCTGGCGAAGTACGCGGGTGACGGCACCACGGCACGCTCGGACGAGCAGCAGGCCGTGGCCATGATCGCGGCCGCCCGCGGGTACCACCAGCGCGAGGAGAAGCCCTTCTGGTGGGAGCATTTCGACCGGATCAACAACCCGATCGACGAATGGGCCGACAGCACAGACGTTTTCGTGGCCACGACAACCCCGCACATCGCCGTCGACTGGAACACCCCGCCCAAGGCCCGCAAGCCCCAGCGCCAGGTGCTGCTGCGCGGCGAGATCGCCGCCGGCTCGATCCGGCCGGACGCCGAGGTGTTCGCCCTTTACGAACCACCTTCTCCGACAGGGCTTTCCGACGATCCGGACGTCCGCGCCGCCGGCACCGCGAAGGTTCTGGACTGCAACGAAGATGGCACCGAGGTGCTGATCATGCACCGGACCGGCAAGGACGGCGACGAGTTCGGCCAACTGCCCTTCGCGCTGACGCCCGGTCCGCCGCCGAACACCAAACCGCTGCGAACGTCGATCGAGACGACAGCCGGTGCGCTGGCTACCGGACTGCCGTCGTTGCCGCCCAATGCGGCGCTGGACATCCTGTTGCGGTCCACCCCGCGCACCCTGTCCAAGGGACCACTCCCCCGCACCGGTGACACGGCGCGGGATATCGTTGCCGCCCTGCGGGATTTGGACTCGTCGTACCTCGCGGTGCACGGCCCACCGGGAACTGGAAAGACCTACACCGCCTCGAAGGTCATGGCCGACCTGGTCAACCGCGACCACTGGCGCATCGGGGTGGTGGCGCAGTCGCACGCCGTCGTCGAGAACGTGCTCGCCAGCGTGGTCAAGGCGGGCGTGGACGGCCAGGTGGTCGGCAAGAAGCGTGCGCCCGAGGACGCGCCGTTCAGCGACGTCCCGGACAACCAATACGCGCGCTTCATCGAGGACAGCAATGGCTGCGTGATCGGCGGCACCGCTTGGGATTTCGCCAACGACGGGCGTGTCCCGCGGGGTTGCCTGGATCTGCTGGTCATCGAGGAGGCCGGCCAGTTCAGTCTGGCCAACACCATCGCCGTCGCACCCGCGGCGAGCAATCTGCTGCTGCTCGGCGATCCGCAGCAGCTGCCGCAGGTCAGCCAGGGCACCCACCCGGAGCCGGTCGACGAATCGGCCCTGAGCTGGCTGGTCGAGGGACGACACACCCTGCCCGCCGAACGCGGCTACTTCCTGGACGTGTCCTACCGGATGCACCCGGCCGTTTGCGCGCCGGTGTCGGCATTGTCATACGACAACCGGCTGCTGGCTGCCGAAAGTGTCAGCGGTGCAAGGAAATTGGCCGGGATCGAACCCGGCGTGCACCTGATGACCGTCGACCACGAGGGCAATGCGACCGACAGTCCCGAGGAGGCCGAGGCGATCATTGCGGCCATCGGCGGCCTGGTCGGCCGGCAGTGGTCCGACGAGGACGGCACGAAAAACCTTGAGCCCGAAGATATTCTGATCGTGGCGCCGTACAACGCGCAGGTGGTGCTGTTGCGCGAGCGGATGGACGCGGCCGGGTACGGCGATGTCCAGGTGGGCACCGTCGACAAGTTCCAGGGGCGGCAGGCCCCCGTGGTGTTCGTCTCGATGACGGCGTCGTCCATCGCCGAGGTGCCCCGCGGCATGGGCTTTCTGCTGAATCGCAACCGCCTCAACGTGGCGATCAGCCGCGCGAAGTACGCCGCCTACGTGGTGCGCTCGACGTATCTGACCGACTATCTGCCGTCAACCCCGGACGGGATGATCGAACTGGGCGCGTTCCTGTCGGTGACCGCATGACGATGCCGCCGCCGGGTCCGCAGGTGCCACCCGTCCATCACATCTGGACGGCCGGTCCGTCAGATCGCCGGCACTTCACGTGGCTGTCCACCCGGCGAGCCCTGACGCAGTGGCGACTGTGGTTGATCGTCGTGATCGTCGTCGGGTTCGCTGCAGCCGGCGCCGGATCCGTACCGGCGGCTATCGGTATCGCGGTCGTATCGCTGACGTTCTTCCTCGCCATGATTGCGGCGATGGCGTGGTTCCGCAGCTATCGAACGCTGGGGCACACCATGTTTCCCGGTGCACATTGGGCGTCGGGATTCGATGACTCCGGATTCATGGTGGCCAACCCTGGTGGCACCGTGACGATCGGCTGGGCTTCGGTCGTCGCGGTCAGACCCACCGCCGACATGGTGATGTTCCGAACCAAGACCAGCCGCTTCGGCGTCCCCAGCCCTCTCGTCCCACCGCCGGCGGTCGAATACGCCAAAGGCCAGATCGCTCGGCACCGGCCGCCACCACGCCCATGACCGACACCACCATCGAGCGACTCACCGCGATCGTCGGCGCGGGATACGTCACCACCGACGCCGACGTACTCGCCGGACGCGTCGTCGACCACACCGGCCGGTACCACGGCCGCGCACAGGCACTGGTCCGTCCGGGCAGCGATACCGAAGTCGCGGCAGTACTGCGGGCGTGCCGGGACGCGGGAACCTGCGTCACGGTGCAGGGCGGACGGACGTCACTGGTGGCCGGCACCGTCCCCGAACACGATGACATCCTGCTGTCCACCGAACGGTTGTCGGCGGTCGGCGCGGTCGATGCCGAGGAACGCCGAATCCGGGTCGGGGCCGGAGCTACCTGCGCCGCGGTGCAGCACGCTGCCGCGGCCGCGGGCCTGGTGTTCGGTGTCGACCTCGCGTCCCGCGATTCGGCGACCATCGGGGGCATGGCGTCGACGAACGCCGGCGGCCTGCGCACCGTGCGGTACGGCAATATGCGCGAGCAGATTCTGGGCCTCGAGGTCGCGTTGCCCGACGGCTCGCTGGTGCGCCGGCACAGCCAAGTGCGCAGCGACAACACCGGCTACGACCTGACCTCGTTGTTCGTCGGCGCTGAGGGCACGCTCGGGGTCATCACCGGCCTGGACCTGCGACTGCACCCGAAACCGCCACATCGGGTGACCGCGGTGGCCGGGTTCGACGACCTCGACGCCCTGATCACCACCGGACGCCGGCTCCGGGACACCGACGGCATCGCGGCGCTCGAGCTGATCGACGCGCGGGCCAGCACCCTGACCGCCGAGCACCTCGGCGTACACGCGGCCGTCGGTGGCGCCTGGCAGCTGCTGGTCGAAATGGCCGGCGACACAGACCAATCCGACATGCTCGCCTCGGCGCTGGACGATGCCGAGCTGACGGGCGAACCGGCGGTGGGCGTCGACGGCAGCGCGGCGCAGCGGCTGTGGCAGGTCCGCGAATCCATCGGCGAAGTGCTGGGCTGGTACGGCCCGCCGCTGAAATTCGATGTGTCGCTGCCGCTTTCATCGGTGTCCCGGTTCGCCGACGCGGCGGCAGCAGTGACCGCAGAGCACGCACCCGAGGCCATCCCCGTGCTGTTCGGCCACATCGGCGAGGGCAACCTGCATCTGAACCTGGTGCGCTGCAACGTCTCCGACGAGACCGAACAAGCCCTCTACACCGCGATGATGACGCTGATCGCCGACTGTGGCGGCAACGTCAGCTCCGAACACGGCGTCGGCACCCGCAAGCGCGACTACCTGACCATGTCACGCACCGACGCCGACATCGCCGCCATGCGCACCGTGAAGGCGGCATTCGACCCGACGGGCTACCTGAATCCCGCGGTGTTGTTCCGCTGATCCCGCCCACTTTGGCCGGTAGCGTCAAATATCGTGCGCAGATTCGCCCCGATCGTTGCCCTCACGTTGCCACTGCTTGCGATCAACTCGGCACCCGGCAGCCACGCCGCACCGTCGTGCGGCACCACCGATCCGAACCGCGCACCCGCGGTGATCACCGGGTTCGACGGCTACGCCCCGGTGAACCTCTGCGACTACGCCGGACCCAAGCACTACGGCTGGTCGTCGTACCGGTTCAAGACCGCCGGGGACGTGCACTGCGAGCTGTACGACGGACCGAACTCGTGGCAGTACTACTCCAGCATCACGTGCTGGGGGAAGCTGCCGGGCGTGCCCGCGGGCGTGACCCAGGTGGAGGTTGCGGCCGGCAGCGTGGCGACTTATGGCCAGGCTGATGTGAAGCAGAAGGAAACCCAGGACGGCAGCGTGCCCGTCGACCCCGCCAGTTACCGGGAGTTGGCGCCCGGCCAGAAGATCGTCGTACCCGGCGCCAAGGGGTCCGTCGACGAGAACGACGAAGTGTGCGCGACGGCAGGTGACGGATCACTCACCTGCGAGATCCAAAATCCTGGCGAAGCCTGGGGCCAAGACAAGAAGGCCCACGGTTTCGTGCTCTCGGCGCAGGGCAGCCGCGTCTACTGAGCTACATCGAGTGCAGGCCGTACACGCCCGGATCGGTGGCATCGTCGTCTTCGCGGTAGTGCCGGCCCGGTCGTGACGGCACGGGATCGACGTGCACCGGAATCGGTGAGGTGAGCGGCTCGTCGGGTTCGGCGTACCAGGAGTCCCGTGGTTCGGAGTCGTATACGGCATCGAACGCGGCGCGGTCGACGGTGTACTCGACGTAGTCGTCGTCATCGGGAAAGTAGTTGGGCTCGGCCGGTTCCACATACCGAGCCGGCGCCGCAGCCGGGGTCACCTGACCGCGCAGGAACATCGCGGCCACGACACCGAACAACGCGACGAACGCCGGCAGCAGCAGCGACTGCGACATCGCGGTCGCGAACGGCTCATGCAGGAAGGGCGGCAGCGTCACCTGTGCGCCCTCGCCGGCGGCCGGCCGGCCGCCGGTCGGCAGCTCGGCGCTGATCCGGGAGGTCATGTAGGCAGCCATGCCCGCGCTGCCCAGCACCGAACCGACCTGCCGTGTCGCGTTGTAGACGCCGGACCCGGCGCCGGCCAGCCGCGGCGGCAGGTTGCGGGTGGCGGTCGCCGCCAGCGGCGACCAGATGAACGCCATGCCGATGCCCATCGCGATGAAAGGCAGCACCAGCTGCCAGATCGGCGTCGTCGGGGTCAGCCCGAATGACAACCAGGTCAGCCCGATCGCCAGCGCCGAGAACCCCGACCCGACGATCGGCTGCGGCGGATAGCGGTCGATCAACTTGCCCACCAACGGCGCCAGCATCCCGGACACCACAGCCATGGGCGCGGTGAGCAGGGCCGACCGGGTCGCGCTCAGACCCAGCACGGCCTGGGTATGGAACATCACCGGCAGGATCATCGCGGTGACGCAGAACCCGATGGTGGCCACGGCCACGTTGGACAGGCAGAAGTCGTTGTCGCGGAACACCGTCAACGGAATCAGGGGCTCGTCCGGATTGACCGACTGCCAGTAGACGAACGCCGCCATGAAGCCCAGGCCGCCGAGGATCACCAGCCAGATCCACCAGGCCCAGTCATGTGTCTGCCCCTCCTGCAGGCCGAACACGATGCCGAACATGCCGACGCCGGACAGCACCACGCCGAGCACGTCGAACCGATGCCGCTCGGTGGGCAGCTGCGGGACCAGCACCCAGGCCAGAGCCAGGCCGACGATGCCGATCGGCACGTTCACGAAGAAGATCCACTGCCAGCCGAGGTGGTCCACCAGCACGCCACCGGCCAGCGGGCCGACCAGCGTCGCCACTCCGGCGGTGGCGCCCCACACGCTCATGGCCGCACCGCGGTGATCGGGCGGGAAGATGCGGGTGATCGTGGACAGCGTCTGCGGGGTCAACAACGCCGCACCCAGACCCTGCACCACGCGCGCGGCGACGAGCATCCCGATGCTGCCCGACAGGCCACACCACAGCGACGCCAGCGTGAAGACGGCGAGCCCGGCCAGGTACAGGTTCCGCGGCCCGAAGCGGTCACCGAGCCGGCCGGCGACCAGCAGCGGCACCGCATACGCCAGCAGGTAGGCGCTGGTCACCCAGATGACACCGTCGTAGTCGGTGCCGAGCTTCTGCATGATGACGACGTTGGCGACGGAGACGATCGTGGAGTCCACCAGGATCATGAAGAAGCCGAACATCATGGCCCAGAGGGCAATCCAGGGTCGACTGACCTGCGCAGCACTCACCGACAAACTCCGGCGAAAATCAACGTTTGCATGCAGTGGGTATCAAGTCCGGTGGCCGGCGGACGTGCCAGCCTCGACTTCGACGCTACGGACAGTCGCGGATCCGAACAAGTCAGCAGCTCGGCATGGCGCAAAGGAGCCTGAGAGCCCCGAGGGGCTAAGCCCGGTGGCGTTCGTGTCCCGACTCGCCCATATCCCCGACCGACAACAGCGCCAACAGCGCGACCACGACACCCGTCGTCATCACCGCCGCGAGAGCCAACTCACCGTTGCCCAGTGCGCCGACGAGAGGTGCCACCGCCGCGCCGAGACCGAACTGGGCAGCACCCAGTGCGGCCGCCGCGGTGCCGGCGGCATCAGGGTGACGGGCCAGTGCGACGGCAGGTGTGTTGGGAATCACCAGGCCCATCGCGGCCAGCATGGCCCAGACCGGAATCAGGAAAGCGGCCAGACCACCCACGTGCAGGAACGCCAACGCGACGAAACCGAGGCCGAACACCGATGCGGCGACCAGCGCGACGAGAGCGATCTTCTGCGGCTCGAACCGGCGCAGCAGCACGACGTTGAACTGGGTGGCACCGATCAGCGCGATCGCGCCGGCGGCGAACACGAGGGCAAAGGCCTGCTGGTCCAGACCGTAACGCCCCTGCAGCACGAACGCGGCACCCGCGATATACGCGAACAGGCCCGACATCCCGAGCGCGCCGACGATGACCAGCACGACGAACCGGACATCGCTCAGCACCTCGACGTAGGTGCGCAGAATTGCCCGCAGTTGCAACGGGCGCCGGTCTTTGACCGCCAGTGTCTCGGGCAGGGCCAGCACCGCCACCGCGAGGATCGCACCACCGAGCACCGCGAGTGCGGCGAACACCCAGTGCCACGAACCGCGCAGCAGTACCGCCGCGCCCAACGAGGGCGCCAACACCGGCGCCACGCCCAGGACCAGGATCAACCGGGACATCACGACTGCGGCGACCGACTCTTCGAACAGGTCACTCACGACCGCGATGGCCACGACGGAGGCTGCGGCGGCGCCCACGCCCTGCAGCGTGCGAGCCACACCCAGCACCTCGATGTTCGGCGCGAACAGGCACAGCACCGAGGCCGCCATGTGTAGCAGGATGCCGGCGACCAGGGGCCGCCGACGGCCCAGCGCGTCCGACAGCGGGCCGACGATCAGCTGCCCCAGCGCCAGCCCGCCAAGCGTCCCCGTCAGCGTCAGCTGCGCCACCGACGACGACAGCCCCAGCTCAGAGGCGATACGCGGCAGTGCGGGCAGGTACATGTCGATGGTCAGCGGGCCGAGCGCGACCAGCAGGCCCAGCACCACGATCATCCGGGTGCGGCTCGGCGCCGGACGTACCTCCGGTGCTTCGGGGAGCGCGCCACTACTGGCGGCGTCACCTACCGCTGTCAGATCCACAAGGGGCGATGCTGCCATGAATATGGTTAGCAATGCATACCGGTTTTTTCTTCCCGGCAAACCAGGCAGGTCCAGATGCATTTACCGGCTCAGCCGGTGCCGGGCACTCAGATGACGCGCCGATCGTTGACCACGCGATAGCCTGAAATCCTGAGTACGGAGATGGAGAGGCCGGCCGATGAGTGCTCGCTCCAGCATGAAGGGGCAGTTGCCTGTGAAGCATGACGCCCGCGACGAGAATCCTGGCGCCGCCGCCAAGGCACTGTCGCACATCCTCGAAGGCGGAGCCCGGGTGCAGGCGCCGGCCGTGGCGGCCTACGTGAACCGGTTGCGTGAACACAAACCCGGCGCCACCCCGGCCGAGATCATCGCCAAGCTCGAGACCCACTACCTCGCCGCGACCATGGCCAGCGGCGCCGCAGTCGGGTCGGCCGCCGCCTTCCCCGGCATCGGCACCCTCGTCGCGATGTCGGCGGTCGCGGGCGAGACCGTGGTGTTCCTCGAAGCGACCGCGGTGTTCGCCCTGGCGGTCGCCGAGGTGCACGGCATCCCGGTCGATCAGCGGGAACGCCGGCGCGCTCTGGTGCTCGCGGTGCTGGTCGGCGATGAGGGCAAGCACGCCATCGGGGATCTGCTCGGCACCGGCCGCACCAGTGGCGCCTGGCTGGCCGACGGCGCGGCGACCGTGCCACTGCCGGCTGTCTCCCAACTGAATTCACGGCTGCTGAAGTTCTTCGTGAAGAAGTACGCGCTCAAGCGTGGCGCCATCGCCTTCGGCAAGCTGTTGCCGGTCGGCATCGGCGCGGTGATCGGTGGCGTCGGCAACCGGTTGATGAGCAAGAAGATCATCGAGAACGCCCGCGCGGCGTTCGGGCCGCCGCCGGCGCGGTGGCGGCAGACACTGCACGTGCTGCCCGAGGCGCGGGATTAGCAAACTCTCCGTGGTGCTCAGGCACCAATACTTGACCATTCACTGACTTCCGCCGACCAAGGAATCGACCGACGGGTTAGCCTTAGGCGGCACCGGGGCGGGCGACCGCCAACACAACATATGGCGGGCTATGCCGGGCTGAGGTCCAGCGCTCGTCGGGCAGAAGGAAACGAGGCGAATAGCGGCCGTGAGCACATCACCTTCACCATTCGGTCAGAACGAGTGGCTGGTCGAAGAGATGTATCGCAAATTCCGTGAGGACCCGTCCTCGGTGGACCCGAGTTGGCACGACTTCCTACGTGACTACAACCCCGAACCCATAACGGACACAACGGATTCCGTCGCCGTAGTAGCCCCGGCACCCGCCGCGGCACCTCCGGCCCCGGCACCCGCGCCGGCCGCACCGGCACCTGCCGCCGCGCCCGTTGCTGCCGCTCCTGCACCCGCGGCACCGGCCCCGGCCAAGGCCGCTCCCGCCAAGGCCGCTCCTGCGCTGGTGGTGGCCGAGGACTCGGAGACGCAGGTGCTGCGCGGCGCCGCGGCCGCCGTCGTCAAGAACATGAACGCGTCGCTGGACGTGCCGACCGCCACGAGCGTGCGTGCCATCCCCGCGAAGCTGATGATCGACAACCGCGTCGTCATCAACAACCACCTCAAGCGCACCCGCGGCGGCAAGATCAGCTTCACCCACCTGCTGGGCTACGCGATCGTCCAGGCGGTCAAGCAGTTCCCCAACATGAACCGGTACTTCGCCGAGGTGGACGGCAAGCCGTCGGCGGTCACGCCGGCGCACACCAACCTCGGTCTGGCCATCGACCTGCAGAACAAGGACGGCTCGCGCCAGCTCGTCGTCGCGGCCATCAAGCGTTGCGACACAATGCAATTCGGCCAGTTCATCGCGGCCTACGAGGACATCGTCCGGCGCGCGCGGGACGGCAAGCTGACCGCCGAAGACTTCAGCGGCGTCACCATCTCGCTGACCAACCCGGGCACCATCGGCACCGTGCACTCGGTGCCGCGCCTGATGCGCGGTCAGGGCGCCATCATCGGCGCCGGCGCCATGGAGTACCCGGCCGAGTTCCAGGGCGCCAGCGAGGAGCGCATCGCCGAGCTCGGTATCGGCAAGCTCATCACGCTGACGTCGACCTATGACCACCGCATCATCCAGGGCGCCGAGTCCGGCGACTTCCTGCGCACCGTCCATCGCCTGCTGCTGGACGACGCCTTCTTCGACGAGATCTTCCGCGAGCTGGGCATCCCCTACGAGCCGGTGCGCTGGCGGATCGACAACCCGGACTCGATCTCCCACAAGAACGCCCGCATCATCGAGCTGATCGCGGCCTACCGCAACCGCGGCCACCTGATGGCCGACATCGACCCGCTGCGTCTGGACAAGACCCGCTTCCGCAGCCACCCCGACCTCGACGTCAACACCCACGGCCTGACGCTGTGGGACCTGGACCGCGAGTTCAAGGTCGACGGTTTCGCCGGCAAGCAGTTCATGAAGCTGCGCGACGTGCTGTCGGTGCTGCGCGACGCCTACTGCCGCCACGTCGGTGTCGAGTACACCCACATCCTCGAACCCGAGCAGCAGAAGTGGCTGCAGGAACGCGTCGAGGTCAAGCACGACAAGCCCACGGTCGGCGAGCAGAAGTACATCCTGTCCAAGCTCAACGCCGCCGAGGCCTTCGAGACCTTCCTGCACACCAAATATGTTGGGCAGAAACGCTTCTCGCTGGAAGGCGCGGAGGCCGTCATCCCGATGATGGACGCCGCCATCGACCAGGCGGCCGAGCACAACCTCGACGAAGTGGTCATCGGGATGCCGCACCGCGGCCGCCTCAACGTGCTGGCCAACATCGTCGGCAAGCCGTACTCGAAGATCTTCAGCGAGTTCGAGGGCAACCTCAACCCGGCCCTGGCACACGGCTCCGGCGACGTGAAGTACCACCTCGGCGCCACCGGCCACTACCTGCAGATGTTCGGCGACAACGAGATCGACGTGTCGCTGGTCGCCAACCCGAGCCACCTCGAAGCCGTCGACCCCGTCCTCGAGGGCCTGGTCCGGGCCAAGCAGGACCTGCTCGTTGGTGACGAACACGACGACAGCGACGCACACGGCCGCTTCTCGATCATGCCGATGATGCTGCACGGCGACGCCGCGTTCGCCGGCCAGGGCGTGGTGGCCGAGACGCTGAACCTGGCACTGCTCAAGGGTTACCGCACCGGCGGCACCATCCACATCGTGGTGAACAACCAGATCGGATTCACCACGGCGCCAACCGATTCGCGCTCCAGCGAGTACTGCACCGACGTGGCCAAGATGATCGGCGCGCCGATCTTCCACGTCAACGGCGACGACCCCGAGGCCTGCGCCTGGGTGGCACGGATCGCGGTCGACTTCCGTGAGGCGTTCAAGAAGGACGTCGTCATCGACATGCTGTGCTACCGCCGCCGCGGCCACAACGAAGGCGACGACCCGTCGATGACCCAGCCGTACATGTACGACGTCATCGACACCAAGCGCGGCGTCCGCAAGACCTACACCGAAGCCCTCATCGGCCGTGGTGACATCTCCATCAAAGAGGCCGAGGATGCCCTGCGCGACTACCAGGGCCAGCTGGAGCGGGTCTTTAACGAGGTGCGCGAGCTCGAGAAGCACACCATCGAGCCCAGTGAATCGGTGGAGTCCGACCAGACCATCCCGCAGCGCCTGCTGACCGCGGTCGACAAGTCACTGCTGGCCCGCATCGGCGACGCGCACCTGGCGGTGCCCGAGGGCTTCAACGTCCACCCGCGCGTCAAGCCGGTGCTGGAGAAGCGCCGTGAGATGGCCTACGAGGGCAAGATCGACTGGGCGTTCGGCGAGCTGCTCGCCCTGGGCTCGATGGTCGCCGAGGGCCGCCTGATCCGGTTCTCCGGTCAGGACACCCAGCGCGGCACGTTCACCCAGCGGCACGCGGTCCTCATCGACCGCACCACCGGCGAGGAGTTCACCCCGCTGCAGCTGCTGGCCACCAACACCGATGGCACCCCCACCGGCGGCAAGCTGCTGATCTACAACTCGGCGCTGTCGGAGTACGCCGCCGTCGGCTTCGAGTACGGCTACTCGGTCGGCAACCCCGACGCCATGGTGCTGTGGGAAGCCCAGTTCGGTGACTTCGTCAACGGCGCCCAGTCGATCATCGACGAGTTCATCAGCTCGGGTGAGGCCAAGTGGGGCCAGCTCTCCGACGTCGTGCTGCTGCTGCCGCACGGCCATGAGGGCCAGGGTCCGGACCACACGTCGGGCCGCATCGAGCGGTTCCTGCAGGTGTGTGCCGAGGGTTCGATGACGGTCGCCATGCCGTCGACCCCGGCCAACTACTTCCACCTGCTGCGCCGGCACGGCCTCGACGGCATCCACCGGCCGCTGATCGTCTTCACCCCGAAGTCCATGCTGCGCAACAAGGCCGCGGTCAGCGACGTCAAGGACTTCACCGAGATCAAGTTCCGCTCGGTGCTCGAAGAGGCGACCTACGAAGAAGGGGTCGGCGACCGGGCCAAGGTCACGCGAGTGCTGCTGTGCAGCGGCAAGCTCTACTACGACCTGGTGGCACGCAAGGCCAAGGACAACCGAGAAGACATCGCGATCGTGCGCATCGAGCAGCTGTACCCGCTGCCCAGGCGCCGTCTCGAAGCCACCCTGGCCCAGTACCCGAACGTGCAGCAGTACTTCTGGGTGCAGGAAGAGCCAGCCAACCAGGGCCCCTGGCCGACATTCGGCCTGAGCCTGCCGGAACTGCTGCCGGACCGCCTCACCGGCATCAAGCGCATCTCGCGCCGGGCCATGAGCGCGCCGTCGTCGGGTAGCTCGAAGGTGCACGCCATCGAGCAGCAGGCCATCATCGACGAGGCCTTCGCCCCCTAACGCCCGAACGTGAGCTTGGGTGCGAACTTCCGGCGGAACTTCGCACCCAAGCTCATTTTCGCGAGACTGTGCGCTCGCTTGTGGGCCAATACGGCCCCCGCAACCGCGACCCGGTCTGCGTCGAAGCCCGGTGGTGGATCAGCCAGCCCGAGCAGCCCATTCAGCAGGTGACATTGCGCGACGGCGAGCTCGTGACGAGTTGCCTCAGGGACGTGCGGTGCCGGCACGCTCGGATACCGGGGCAGGCCAGCCGCCCAGGGACTGACTGTGCCTGCGGATTCGCGGCCGACAGCGGACCGGATGGCCGAGAGCTCCCCCGCGAGCACGTCCACTGCCGGATAGGCGCCGTCGCGTTCCAACATGACGGCGGGCAACACGGTTCTGCTCGCGAGCTCGGCGAGCAGCTCCAAGATCGGCTCGGCCACGTCGGCGGTGTGAGTGTCGTGCCAGATGCCGTCGCGCAAGGCGCCGCCGGCGACGTGGACATAGGCGATTCGTTCCAGCGGCAGTGTTTCGAGCGCATCGAGAGGGTCCGCGCCGAAGTTGACGGCCGAGGTGTAGAGGTTCGCGACATCGAGCAGCAGGAGCGCGCCGGTGCGTTCGGCGATCTCGGCCAGGAATTGGGCCTCGGTGAACTCGCGGTCGGGCCATTCCAGCACTGCCGCAACGTGCTCCAGCGCCAGCGGGACACCGAGCGCGTCTTGGGCGATTCGAACGTTCTCGACGACGACATCGAGGGCCGCGCGGGTGCGCGGCACCGGCAGCAGGTGCCCGGCCTCGCTGCCACCGGCGCGCACGAAGGCGATGTGCTCGCTGACCAATGGCGCATCCAGCGCCGCCGCACATGCGGTGAGGTGCGCCAGGCGGGCCGGCTCAGGCGCCTGCGCCCCACCGAGCGAGAGCGAAACACCATGTGGGACAACGGGAATTCCACGGGCTCGCAATGCCTGTAGAGAGTCGGGCAGTCGCTCGGGCTTGATGCCTTCGGCGATCACCTCGACGAACTCGACGCCGGGCAGCCGCTCGATCGACAAGTCGATTTCGGGGCGCCAGCCGATACCGATCGCGGTGCTCATCCTCCGCAACCCCCGCAGCCTCCACAACCACCACCGCCACAGCCACCCCCGCCGCAACCGCCCCCACCGCCGTC
>NZ_JXST01000073.1 GCF_000878195.1 Mycolicibacterium llatzerense
AGCAGTGGCGCGGTGTTGCGACCCGCTACGACAAATATGCCCTGACCTACCTCGGCGGTGTCTTGTTGGCCTGCGCCGTCATCCACTCCCGCGTGGGAACTCTCAAATTGGGAGACACGCCCTAGTCCGTCACGACAGCGCACCCCGTCAGCCGCGGATCGACGACAAGCCTTGTGAAGCATCGATGTTCACCGCAGCACGCCCCGTATAGGCGGGTTCGCCTCCCGAGACCGCTCTGCGCAGTCGTAGGGCGCAGCCGGCCGCCAAGGGTGAGCTTGAGCGCGCCCGCGATGTCAGCTGGGCCGGCGGTCACGACCAATGAGGTCACCCCATTGTCGATCGGCCGCGGCTGCCGCAGCAGGATCGCTGCCAGATGATCCAGTGCCGTCGACCAACTCAACGAGTGCGGTGGCAATCGTGAAGACCGGCACGTGCTGGCGGCGGGCCGCCTCGAGTAATTCGTCGAAGGCGTCGTCGCAGCTGCAGCGCCGCAGGGCCATCAATACCCCTTCGGCACGGTCGAGTGCCCGCACGCCGGGGCGTAGGCGAACGGTGGTGAGCTGCTGGCGGCTCATGATGATGTCCATCAGCGCGGCCTGATCGCAGTTTCGGCCGTGGTGAGGTTGGGCATGGTTGCTCCTATCGGATCATCTTGTGGTGTGGGGCTTTTCGGATCGGTGGGTGGTCAGCTGCGTGCCGGGTGCACGTCGAGGTGCGTGCACCGGCGGTGTACCGGGGCGGTGAGGCCCGGTGGATAGCAGGGAAATGGCCAGCACCACAACCGCAGCCAAGAGAACTGCGGTCACGAACGCGTGCGCTACGAGGTGGGAGTCGCAGCAGGCAGGCGGTTGTGGTGTCCTGCGGTGTGTCGCGGCATCGCCGGTTCCCGCAACGTCCCCGTCGGGTCCGGATGCGGTATGCCTCGTCTGCTTAGCCAGTAAAGACATTATTCCGGGCGGTCAGTCGGTGTCGCAGCAGGCAGCTGATGGTTTGACGAACGTGGTCGGCGAGGTCAAACACCCCCATCGGGTCCTCGACGTCTGGACAGCTCGATGTCGTTATAGGCGTACCGAATTCGATGGACCACTTCGATGGCAAGGGCATCAGGCCTAGCGGGCCAGCTAGCGGGAACGTAGGTGTGATCGGGAAATGCGGCAGGCCCAGCAGCCGGGCCAGAGGCCACGCGTTGGTCACCATCGGATAGATCTCTTCGGATCCCACGTTCGCGCACCGAATGATCGGTGCGCCAGCGCGCAGCGCCGCCACCGCGAAACCGCCGCGGCCAAACCGCGCCAGCTGGTACCGGTCGCGGAAGCACTTGCCGAGCCCTTTGTGGCCTTCGGGGAAAATAGCTGCGAGTTCACCGCTGGTCAGGAGGCGATGCGCGTCCGGCGTACAGGCCAAGGTGTGACCGGCTTTTCGTGCGATGGGAGCGAGCGCGGGTAGTGCGAATACCAGGTCTGCGGCCAAGATCCGCAGCGCGCGGTGCGCGGGGTGGTGGTCATGAACCGCGACCGATGCCATCAGCGCATCTAGTGGCAACACCCCCGCATGGTTGGCCACGATCAATGCCGGACCGTCGACGGGAATATTGTTCATACCAGCAACTTCAACCCGAAACCAGGCGTTGAACAGGGGGCGCAACACCGGCAGCACTACCTGTTCGGCGAACTTGGCGTCGTAGCCGAACTCATCCACCTGATAGTCGCCTACGAGGCGTCGGCAGATGAACGAGGTCATCGCGGCCAGGTCGCCCACAAAGTCGGTCCGGGGCCGATACCGAGTCGGCTTTTCAGCCCCAGCAGGGGACATGCGCTCGGTCGTGACGTCACCGAGTGCAGTTTTGGCTTTCCCGAGCGGGACCGTCTCGGGAACCATCTGGTCATCGGCGGCACGCCGGATCGATGCGTTCCGTCGGGTGTGTGAACCTCGCCTGTCGAGCTCAATAACGTTCGTGGCACGGGTACTGGCCATCGTGTACTCCTATATTCGCGTCCCGGCGCGGCTGAGGAGTGATTCCCGTCCGTCTCGCCTCGTCGCGAAGTCAATCTATTACCGCACCTGGCAACTATTGCAATATGCTACCGAAACTTCCATGACATGATCCGTGTCAGCGTCTTGATGGCGGTGGCATCAGTGCGGCAAGGGATCTGTGACCGGCTCGCGAATACCGAAGGGGAATAGACATATTCGTGCCATGAACTGGTGACAACACCTCGGCGCTTGGGGCAGTCGGCGGCCGTTTTGGACTCACTCCACTCAGGGGGTGTCCAGGCAATTCAACTCGATTACGAAGCAACTCCATGTGCGCGTCATGACGTCGGACCCGGCGGACCGGTGTTCAGCAGACTTCCCTACACAGACTTGAAGTGTCCGCGCGGCCTGCTCGTTAGTGCGGGGGTTCTTCGGGCTGGTCGGATATTGTCTCTGCCATCGCCTCGACCTCACGGATGCCGCGCGGGCGGCCTGCGGTGATCCACAACTGCCATAGCGCGGCGGCGATGAGCACGGTGGCCGCGAGGCTGATGATGGGATACCCGCGGCCCAGGTTGATCACCAGGACGAAAAACACCACGGTGGCACCTATCCCGTTGAGCAACAGATGCCCGCGGTTGCGCTCGCGATAGGAGAAATAGGCCATCGCGACCAGGCCTGCCAGGAAACTCAGGAACACCGATACCGCGTAATAGAGCACGAGGGTTTGATCCTGTCCGCCGGCTGCGGCCGTCGCGATCACCGAGACGATGGTGAAGAACACCACGCCCCAGTACGGGGTGTGGTGGATGTTCGTTCGACCGAGGAAGCCTGGCAGAATGCCTGTGCCGTGCGTTGTGCGGGCCAGCGCCTTCAGGAGACCAGGTCCGGCCTGGAACGATGAACTGGCAGCAGAAAGCAGCAGCAGCGCCGTGACGAGCTGAAAGACCGCAAACACCGGCCCCGGTGTGCAATGGCGGGCGAGTTCGGCGATCTGGGTGCTGTCCCCAGGCGGAATGCCGACGTTGAGCACCCGCGCTTCGATGGTCAAGCCCATGGTGAGTGTGCCGACGATGACCAGTGTCAGCCACAGGGTGATCCTGCCGAATTGGTGACGTCCGCGATCGTCCAGCTGACCCAGCTGCGCGATGGCCGAGGACGGGGCCTCGACGCCCGTGGCGAGCGCCATCGCCACCGGGAAGGCAAGCAGTACAGCGAAAAGCGCGCTGTGGCTGGGATGCTCGGATGCTGGCGAAGGCATGGCCCGTAGTGGCTCGGCAACCGTTCCGTACAGCAGAACGAGCGTCGTAACGGCAACGAAGGCGACGGTCATGGCCGCGAACGCGAGGCGACCGAGATGGCCGAACCATGTCGCGCCGCCAACCAGAACCGCCAGCCCCGCAGCCAGAACAATCCGGTACGGCGCCAACGTGGGCATGTAGGCGATGATCGCTGATGCGCCGGCGGCGACACTGATCGCGATGGTCAGCACAAAATCGACGATGAGTGCACCGATGGGCAGAAAGGCCCAGCCTTCGCCGAAGGCCTCGCCGGTCGCGGCTGACGCTCCGCCACCACGCGGATACCGTGCGATCAGTTGCTGGTAGTTCACCACCACCAAGGCAATGATCAGCACCACCGCTGACATTGCTGGAATCAGCAACGCCAGATCACCGCCGAGCGCTCGCAGCGCGGCTTCGATCGCGTAGGCGACCGACGACACCGGATCGGCCATAACGGCAAAGGCAAATGCGAGCAGCAGGATTGGGCGCGAGTGGAGGAATGTCATCATGGGCGGCCTCGACAATCTGGACTCGGCAACGACACTGCCGACCAGACTTCCCGGCGCACCAAGGTGGTGAGCCTAACGCACCCTGGCCAACGTGGTGCGACATCGTGAGAGACCGCGACGGTCGTTGCCCGGGGCACTAGTTTGGCAGCGACGTCCATCCACTCGGCTTCCTTGGCTGAAAGCGGGCACCGCACGATCGACCACTACGCCGCCCCGCCTTGCAACAGGAGAGCGGCTGGTCGATCCCCGGTCACATGGCTCAGTGCTGCCCGATCAACACCACAATGTGGGCCTCGCGGGAAACACCCCTGGCTGACGCCACGACCAATTGCTTTGCCGGCTAGTATCTTTGCGGATCGCAACGGTGGCTGCGTGGCAAGACTTTCGAGTCCGGACTGCGCGGCGTGAGGCTGCCGTCAGCTGGGCTGGACGCCGCTGACGTGGAGACGACGCTAAAGCCGATCGACTACGCCGAACGCGGGATGAATCGGACGAATGGCATATGTCGTCCCGCCTCGCGGAAGTCGGGTTCCGAACCATCAACCTCAAACCCCATCACCCGCGGAAGAAGGAACGTCGCCACCAGGCGGTGGCGCGTTGCGTAGCGGGCAAAGATGTCCGCACCTTCATCGGCGTCCAGCGCTATCGCAGTTACGGGCAGGGTGCGCCACCCCACGTCAATGACCACCTCCGGGGCGTGCATGACATTTTGGTACCAGGCAGCAGTTGGCCCCCACCCCGAGGCGACAACAAAGCTATCGTCGGCCCGATCGTGTTCGACGACCTCCAACACCGCCTGGCGTGGCTCACCAGACACTCGACCTAGGTGATGAAGCCGCATGATGCGCTCCCCGCACACCCAACCAAGGTGAGCCCGGAACATGTACAGGGGCAGCCGATACAGCAGCCGGCTCAATCCCGCTGGAGGTCTTACGTGTTTGACGATCTTCACAACTGTCATCCTTTCCGCACCCGTGGATGCGCGTCATGGACAAGTGCCACGGCGTGCGGAATACCACCCGACCGATCTACCCGCCATACACAATGCTACTGCAACTATTGCATAGCGCAATTAATTGCGTCGCGACTGCCCATGGCGGATCAGGATTTTGGAGGCGCGCCGCCCCGGGGTCGATGCTTGCAGACCAGGCGTGGGCCGATTGAGGTCCTCGAGACCGGGGTCGCACGGAGTTGGTGGAGCCGGGATGGGTGATGACCGCCGGGATGACTTTGTCGGCGTCAAAGCGCCGAGGCAGCGCAGCGGCGAAACACGCCTAACGTGCCTCATGTGCAGTCTCCTGGCTGGTCAGGCGCAAAACTGCAGGTAGTCGCCCAAATACCCGCCAGATTTTCAAAAATGGGTACAGATAAGAAGGGCCTGGTCGTTGAACCAGAGACACGGCTGGATGGCTGTCGGCATGTCGTTTCCTTCCGGTGGTTTTCGGTGAATCAGGACAGCAGTGCGTCGATCTGGCCGAGCGCGCCGGTCATGCCTTCGACCATGCCCATCGCGGTCACCTTCTCGAGCTGTTCGAGATCGGTGAACCGGGTGACGATCGTCATGCGGGTGCCGGTGTCGATCGCGTCGAACGACACCTCCAAACGCATGGTGGGCATCTCGGGGTCGGGCTCGCCATCCGGCTGGGAGAAGCCGTCCTCGATGAGCAGCCGGTTCGGTGCGTCGACTTCGAGCGTGGTCCACCAGCCCGGCGCGATCTCACCCTCGGGTCCGGTCATGTGGTACCGCGACTGACCGCTCGGCGTGAGGGCGTGGCGGGTGAAGGTGGCCGGCCAGGTCGGCGGGCCCCACCAGCGTTCCAGCTGGCGCGGGTCTTCCCATACCTGCCAGACCCGCGCCGGCGGCGCGGAGAACTCGGCCACGAAGGTCATGGTGAGGGCTTGCGGGTCGGCTGCGCTGCTGAGCACCGTCATCGGTGGTCCTTTCGTTTTGTGCTGCTTGATGTTTGGTGGGGCGGGTAACCGTCTTCGGCGAGGATCGCCTCGATGGTCGCGGCGCGGTCGTGCCAGAGCGCCGCGTAGCGCTCCAGGAGCACGCCCGCCCGGTGCAGGGTTTCGGGCACCGCACGGACGAGTTGTTCCCGGCCGCGGCGCTCTTTATGCACCAACGCCGCGGCGGCCAGTACGGCAACGTGTTTCTGCACCGCGGCGAAGCTCATGTCGTAGCCGCGCGCGAGTGCGCTCACCGACTGGTCGCTGCGCATCGTCCGGGCGACGATGTCGCGGCGCGTGGCGTCCGCCAATGCGTGAAAGATCTTGTCGATCTCCGCATCGGTGAACGAGCCTGGAAAAGTATCTACAACCATTTGGTTGTAGATTAGGGGCTGCGGGTAGCGGCGTCAAGGGCTGGTGCGAAAACGCGTTCACCCGGAATCCTTGGCTCACTTGTGCGAGTGGCTTGCGCCCTCATTTCCGACTCAACCCGGATCGGCGGCCCGACGCCGTTGACTCTGAACTGAGGGCGTAAAAGTTCGAGTAGCGGGGTGCGTAGACGCAAAGTCAACGGCCACAACGCTTTTGCTAGTCAAGTGCCCAGCGCTGAGCCTGGCTGGGTGGCGCGAAACCTCGGGAAATCGCCGTGTGCTCAGGTTTGCCGAGCGAGCTTCGGCGCACTGCCCACGCCAAGCGAGCGTCACTCCCGGTTCAGCGCCGCCTCTTCCAGGTCCAGCCCGTGCAGCACTGACCGCAGGACTTCGTCGTCGATGTTCCCGGCGTCGCGTTCGGCGATGAACGTCGCGCGCTCGGCCGCCAGCATCTCCAACCGCAGGCGCCGCATGGCCGACGCCGGGCTTTCGCCGATGTCGTCGTCGCTGCGGCCCAGTCGCTCCCAGACCGCGTTGCGACGCCGGTCGTTCCAGCTCTGCAGTACCTCGCCGACGTGCTGTTGGGCGCTGGAATCGCTACTGCGGGCCAGCAATTCGTCGAGCCGGTCGGCGGCCGCCGCGGCTGCGCGACTCGACGCCGCGGCCTGTTCCAAAGCGTCCTGATGAGCCTCGGCCTCGCTTTGGACGTCGAGCATTCGGATCAGCCACGGCAGCGTCAGACCGTGCAACAGCAGCGTGCCGATCACCACGACGAAGGTCAGGAACACCAGCTGCGCGCGCCCCGGGAACGGTTCGCCGCTCAGCGTCACCAGTGGCACACCGAACGCCGCCGCCAGTGAGACCACACCGCGCATCCCCGCCCAGGCCACGATGAAAACCTGCGACGCCGTCGGTCTGGGTTCCCGTTCCCGGATGCCGCGGAACAGGACGCGCGGCGTGTAGGCCATGACGTACACCCAGACGATGCGGACCCCGATCACCGTGGCCAGCACCGCGGCCGACGCCACGGCCAGGGTGACGGCGCGGATACCGGTCAGCTCGTCGACGACGGTCGGCAGCTGCAGGCCGATCATCAGGAACGCGAAGGACTCCAGCACCAGCTGGATCGACTTCCACACCGCGTCGTCCTGCAGCCGGGTGGCGTAGGACGCCCGCGTGGCGCGCTGTCCGAGCAGCAGCGCGGCGACCACCACCGCGATCACCCCGGAGCCGTGCACCTCCTCGGCCACCCAGTAGATGAAATACGGCGCGACGAGCCCGATGGCGCTCTCCACCAGCGGATCGTCGAGCCAGGTCCGGATGAACTCGATGAACCACCCGATCAGTCCGCCGATCACGACACCGCCCACCGCGGCCAGCGCGAAGGTGCCCAGCGCGCCCTGCCACGTCGCCGCGGCGCCGATGGCAGCGGCCAGCGCGACCTTGTACGCGGTGAGTGCCGTCGCGTCGTTGAGCAGGCTCTCGCCGCCGAGCAGCGTCATGATCTGGCGCGGCAGCCCCAGCCGGCGGCCGATGGCCGCGGCAGAGACCGCGTCGGGCGGCGCGACGATCGCGCCCAGGGTGAGAGCTGCCGCGACCGTCAGCTCTGGAACGGTATGGAAAGCGACGAACCCGACCACCAGCGTGGTGGCCAGCGGCAGCCCGACCGCCAGCAGCCCGATGGCGCGGACGTTCTTACGCAGGGCCAAGTAGCTGCTCTCCAGCCCGGCCGACCACAGCAGCGGCGGCAGCACCACGAACATGACCAACTGCGGCTGCATCTCGATCGCCGGCACGCCCGGAATCAGCCCGACGGCGAGTCCCGCGACGACGAGTCCCAACGGCGCCGAGACGTCGTATCGGCGGGCCAGCGCGGCCAACAACACCGAGGCCACCAGCACTGCCAGCAGTGGGGCACCCATGTCCTCAAACCTCCTCGGTCAGCCAGCCCTATCCTTGTTCAACATGCTGGGGAAATGGATGCAGTCACGGGCAACACGTCCGCGCGAAGAAAATTCCCCGACCACCTGCGCGCACCTCGCCGACGCGGTCGGTCAAGCTGAACCGGAGCCGCAGACGCCTGGACGCTGTGGTGACTGTGCGGCACTTGGGGAGGATACGTGGGCACACCTGCGGATGTGTCTGACCTGCGGACAGGTCGGCTGTTGCGATTCCAGTCCGCACCAACACGCCAATGAGCATTACCGCCGCACCGGTCATCCGGTGATGCGGTCGGTCGAGCCGGGGGAGAGCTGGCGATGGTGCTACGTCGACATCAGATTGGGTTGACGCGGCGAGCGAAGCGACGGGGAGATTGGCTGATGAGTTGGTAGACCGGACAACGGTCCTGGTACTCGGCACCGGTGAGTTGAGCAGTGAGCTGGTGCTGTCCTTCCAGCGGCTGGGGACGCGGGCGACCGCGGTGGCCGCGCCCGCCGGGGCGGCAGCACTGCGGGCCCTGATCGACAGGCACACGCCGCAGTTGGTGGTGGTCCAGTCCGCGGTGGCGGACCTGGCGGCCGACGTCGTGGCGGGGTTGGCCGGGCTCGACGAGGTCGCCGTGTTCCCGACGCCGACTGCTCTGCGGCTCGCGTCCGATCGTGAGGCGCTGCGCACCTTGGCGGCCAACGAGCTGGGGCTGCCGACGGCGCCGTTCTGGTTCGCCGGATCGGTCGACGAGCTCACCGCGGTGGCCGAGCACGCCGGGCTGCCGCTCACGGTGTCACCGGCCGCGAACACCGAGGGTGCGGGCCGCTCGGTGCTGTCCCGCCCCGAAGACGTCGACGTCGCCTGGCACCGTGCGGTGGCTGCGGGCAGTGACCGGGTGATGGCCGAGACGGCCGTCGACGTGGCCGCCGAGTTCACCATGCTGACGATGCGGACCCAGGGCCCGGCCGGCCCGGTGGTGCAGTTCTGCGAGCCGATCGGTCACCGCCGCGACAACGGCGGTCCGCTGGAGTTGTGGCAGCCGCAGCTGCTGTCGGAGTCGGCGCTGGACGCGGCCCGCTCGATCGCGGCCCGGATCGCGGGCAAACTCGGTGGCACGGGGCTGTTCACCGTCGACCTGCTGCTCGGCACCGACGCGGAATCGGGGGCCGAGGAGGTGTACTTCGCGACGGTCCATCCGATGCTCACCGGCGCCGGGTTCGTGACGACGCGGTCGCAGCGGCTGTCGCAGTTCGATCTGCACGCGCGGGCGATCCTCGGCCTGCCGGTCGACACCATCATGATCTCGCCGGCGGCCGGTGAGGTCAGCCGCCCGTCGTCGGACAAGGCGGCGGTCGCGCGCGCACTGCCCGACGCGCTGGCTGTCGCAGAGAGCGACGTACGCCTCTCCGGCGAGGTGTGCGTGGCTTTGGCGACGGCGCCGGACGTGGTGCGGGCGCGCGACCGTGCGCATCAGGTGGCCGCTGTGCTCAACCAAGCGGCGGCGATCAACCAGACAGGGAAGTGACATGACCGAATCGGAATCGCACCCGCGCCAGACCCTGGGGCCGTTCCTGGCCGCGCTGGCGCTCATTGTGGTCCTCGTGGTCATAATCGCGGTGCTGAACGCGATCGGGGTGTTCGGCCGGAATGATCCGACGCCGGAGCAGCTGGTGCGCACCGCGGTCGTCGGCCAGAACGACGGGCTGCAGCGCAAGGACTACGCGCGCTTCCAGACGTACACCTGCAGGGCGCAGGCCGGCACCGAGGCGGATGTGCTTGCCCGGCAACAGGATTCGGCGGCCAAGAACGGGCAGCGCTACGTCGACGAAGTGACGGACATCAAGTTCGACGGCCAGAAGGCCACCGCGGTGCTGATGTACCACTTCGACAAGACGCCGGACCAGAAGCCCACGGCGCCCGTGGTGCTGGTGAACGAGGACGGCGCATGGAAGGTGTGCTCGCCGGTCCCGAGCTAGTTTGTGACAGACTCGCATCCGTGAGCTACGCGGGAGATATCACGCCGCAGCAGGCCTGGGACCTGCTCAGTGACAACCCCGAGGCGGTGCTTGTCGACTGCCGGACCGACGCCGAATGGCGTTGGGTGGGCGTGCCTGACATCTCCAGCCTCGGTCGTGACGTTGTGTACATCGAGTGGGTGTCCGGCGACGGCAGGCGCAACGACGGATTCGTCGACGACCTGCTGGCCGCCGGCGTGACGCCCGGCGAGCGGCCGGTGGTGTTCCTCTGTCGCTCGGGTAACCGTTCCATCGGTGCCGCCGAGGCCGCCACCGCGGCGGGCATCGGCCCGTCGTACAACGTGCTCGACGGTTTCGAGGGCAACCTCGACGGACAGCGGCATCGCGGTGGCAGCGGTTGGCGCGCCATCGGACTGCCGTGGGTGCAGTCGTGAGGGGCCTCAACGCCGACGGTGTGCCCTCGGTCCGGGTCCCGGCGCCGCTGCCGGACGGCGTCAGCCAGGCGACCATCGGCGTGCGCGGCGGACTGCTGCGGTCCGAGTTCGAGGAGACCGCCGAGGCGATGTACCTGACCTCGGGGTACGTCTACGAGTCGGCGGCTGCCGCGGAGCAGGCGTTCACCGGCGAGATCGACCGCTACGTCTACTCGCGCTACGGCAACCCGACCATCCAGATGTTCGAGGAACGGCTGCGGCTCATCGAAGGCGCGCCTGCTGCTTTCGCGACAGCGACGGGCATGGCCGCGGTGTTCACCGCACTCGGTGCGCTGCTCGCCTCCGGTGACCGGTTGGTCGCGGCGCGCAGCCTGTTCGGGTCGTGCTTCGTGGTCTGCAACGAGATCCTGCCGCGCTGGGGTGTGGAGACCGTCTTCGTCGACGGTGACGACCTGTCCCAGTGGGAGCAAGCACTGTCGGTGCCGACGACCGCGGTGTTCTTCGAGACGCCGTCCAACCCGATGCAGTCGCTGGTGGACATCGCCGCGGTCTCCGAGCTGGCGCATGCGGCCGGCGCGAAGGTGGTGCTGGACAACGTCTTCGCGACGCCGCTGCTGCAGCAGGGCATGCAGCTCGGTGCCGACATCGTCGTGTACTCGGGGACCAAGCACATCGACGGCCAGGGCCGGGTGCTCGGTGGCGCCATCTTGGGCGACAAGGAGTACATCAACGGACCGGTGCAGCAGCTGATGCGGCACACGGGTCCGGCGATGAGCGCGTTCAACGCCTGGACCATGCTGAAAGGTCTTGAGACGCTGGCCATTCGGGTCGACTACTCGAACCGGTCCGCGCAGCGGGTGGCCGAGTTCCTGGAAGGCGTGCGCGGCGTGAACTGGGTGAAATACCCGTTCCTGCAGTCACATCCGCAGCACGATCTGGCCAAGCGGCAGATGAGCGGTGGCGGCACCGTCGTCACGTTCGAACTCGACGGCGGCAAGGACCGGGCGTTCGAGGTGCTCGACAAGCTGCAGGTCATCGACATCTCGAACAACCTCGGTGACTCCAAGACGCTGATCACCCACCCGGCCACCACCACGCACCGGGCGATGGGGCCGGAGGGTCGGGCCGCGATCGGGCTGGGCGACGGTGTGGTGCGGATTTCCATCGGGCTCGAGGGCACCGAGGATCTGATCACCGACCTGGACCAGGCGCTGAGCTAGGGGATTCGGATGTCCAAGCAGTCCGCGGCCAAGCAGGCCCGTCGGAAGAAGCGGCAGACCACGCGGAACGCCAACTGGCTGCCCGACGAGGTGCATGCCGAGGTCGAGGCCGTCGGGCGGATCGCGGGCGAAATCCTGCCGCGCGGTTGGGTATTCGATTCCGACTACTCCAACGATGAATACCTGATCTGGTACTACCCGCCGTCGGGCTTCGAATCCACCGAGGACGATCCGCGCGAGCTGGTGACCAGGATCTGGGTCTCCGATCCGGACCAGCCGCAGCTGATCCTCGTCGGCACCGAAGAGGATGGCGCGATCTACAGCTTCACCGTCGAGCAGTTGATGGCGAACCTGGACGTGATCGAGGCCTACCGCGTCGGGGATCCCGTGCCGCAGTTCTGATCTCGGTCAGCTGACGCTAGGTGTTTGAGCGTGCGTCTACGCAGACGCCTACTCGGACTCTGTCCGCGTGGATGAGCACTCAACGCGCCCTGGGTAATTGCTTGTCGAGTGCCCGGCTATTGGGTGGCCGGGCCCAGCTGTTGACCACTGTGGAGCGCGGGCCTACGCCGAGCGTGCAGCTTTAGTCGCTCGAACCGCGAATTCCGTGCCAAAAGCTGCACATTCGACATAGTGCTCCCGGGGAACATGCGGTGTCGCCATCTGTAAGCCGTAGTCGGCCCCTCGCTCACTGATTGACTGTGAATCTACGCAGACGCCTACTCGGCTTTGGTCTGCGTGGATGAACACTCAACGCGCACGGTGAGTCTGCGACTCATCAGGCCGGCGAGACCTGATAGTGCGCTATCTGCCAGCCGTTGTCGCCTTGCGTGACAAGGACACTCAGGTTGAGGCTGATGACTTTCCCGTCGGGCAGGGTGAAATCTGCCCGGGTGTAGGCCAGCACGACACAGTCGGCGGGTTCCCGGATCTCGTTGATGCGGTAGTCCACCGTCAGCCCGACGGGCTGGGAGTCGTAGTAGTCGAAGACGCCTTGGCGCCCGACGCTGTAGGGCCGAAGTCCTTGGAATATCGCGTCTTCGGTGAAGACCGCGGCGACGTGGTCCGGCTGATGGGCGGCGATGCCCGCCTGCCACCGGTCGAGGACGGAGCGCACCACTTCAGTTGCTTCAGTGCCCGGCACTTTGACCACCATCCACATGCAGAATTTCGCCGGTGACGAACTTGGCGTGCTCCAGATATAGCACGCCGTCGACGACGTCGGAGATGTCGCCCATGTGACCCACCGGGTGCAGTGCCGACAGGAAGTCATGGGTCTCGGGCGCGTGCATCGGGGTACGGATGGTGCCCAGAGCGACTGCGTTGGCGCGGATTCCGCGGGTTGCGTACTCGATGGCCAGCGCCTTCGTCGCGGCGTTGAGGCCGCCCTTGGTCAGGGACGCCAGCGCCGACGGCACCTGCGAGTTGGCCTGGTCGACGAGGCTGGTGGAAATGGTGACGACGTGGCCACCGTCGCCCTGGGATTCCATTGTCCTGATGGCGGCGCGGGTCAGTTCGAAGAATCCGCGTGAATTCACGCCGGTGACGGCGTCGTAGTCCTCGTCGGTGTACTCGGTGAACGGCTTGGCGATGAAGATGCCCGCGTTGTTTACCACGGTGTCGACGCGGCCGAACTGCTCGACCGCTGCGTCGACCAGCTGCTGGCCGACACCGGGCCGGCCGATGTCACCCGCGACCGCGTGCACCATGGGGTCGTCGCTCGGCGCGATGGTGCGGGAGTTGGCCACGACGGCGTAGCCCAGCTTGCGGTATCCATCGACGAGGGCTTCGCCGATGCCCTGGGATGCGCCGGTGATGATCGCGACGCGTGGTGTTGTGCTCACGGGGTGGTTCCTTAAGTTTGTAGTTGCAGTTATTTCGAGCTGTTACGGCAGTTACGGTGTGCTGCGACCCGGGTGGGTCGGGTAAGGCTTGTGGGTTGTTTGCCGGCCCGGTGGTGCGGCTTGAAAGGACTGGCCG
>NZ_JXST01000074.1 GCF_000878195.1 Mycolicibacterium llatzerense
TCATGATCGTGTGTCACGAGAGACACGATCACAGTAGTTATACCGAAGACGTACCCGAGCCAACGGAATCGACAGGAGACCATTCCGGCTACCCTGCTGCGCTCGCAGCCGGGCGCGGAAGCAGGGTAGCCCCAGATTCAATGAGAAACGTCGCGATCGAAATTCTCATCCAATCTGGGGCAATGCAGGTCAGACTAGTAAATGTGCCCCAGATTCAATGAGAACGGACATTGATCGCCACGGCGCCGTCGCGTCATCAAGGTCGCAGCTGGGTACGCGCCGGATGAGAGAACCCGTCAAGCGGGCACGTATGAATGGAGAAAGTCATCGATCAATTGAGAAATGACACGCGCCTAATGTCCGCAACTCTGGCGGTTTAGTAAGAACGAAATGTCGAATAGCGTTGTGCAGCAACGTGTTTCGCCGATAACGCACGTTACGTCAAGTAACCTTGATAGCGATCGAATCGGCATCAAGGTATGTTGACAGCAACTGGTAGGCTCCCATCATGGGATGGGAGTACGCACCCGGCGGCCGAAGCAGCGAATGGCATGAGGGCTATCTCGTCGCCGAATTCGATGACGGCCAGCGAGCATTCGGCCTCTTCGGCACCGGTATCCCGGCCGGACACCTGGCCGTCGACCAATACGGCGACGACACCTGGGGCCAAGAAGCCGTCCGCCGCCACGGCGGGCGGCCCGACTTCCAGACCCGCCCAGCCGGCGATGTCATCGGTTGGCGAGTCGCCTGCAATTGCTACCGGCCGGGGTCAGAAACACCTGATCACCGATGGTTCAGCGAACAACTCTGGGCACGGGTACCCTCGCCAACACGCCATGATCCCAATGCATTCCGCATCTACGCCGCCGACGAGGACATACTCGACGTGATCAGCGGCGACGCGAATACCGCGGCTCACGACGTATGGTGGCGCGAGCACATCAGCGAGCTTGACACGGCGATGGCGATTCGCGTCGCAGCCGAGGCCGTCCGTGCCTACGAGGAGCAGCTTCTCCTCGCGGTCGCCCGCGCCCGACGCCAGAGCATGACCTGGGCCAAAATTGGTGCGGCGGCGGGAATTACAAGTCAAGCCGCCCACTCACGTTGGTCAAAGCGAACGATCACCACGACAGGCTCTACCGATCCTGCGGAGGGGACTATCGAATACACCGATCAGCTGAAACGCCAGCATGCGATCGGGCAGTTTCTCGCCGCCGACCCGGGTTTGCGCTCGCGATTCAACCCAAACCTGGCGGTCAATGTCGACGGTGAAATCACGCCCTCCCCACCGAGCGTGACGGCGGAATCCCTTGCTAGCGAGCTACGTTCACGGGGATGGGTCGCGCGCGAGGGCGGGTCCGACGGAGGCGCCGAGCAGGTGTGCGAAATCGATGAAGACGACCACGGCCAAGGAGTGGACGTCAACGTCTACTTCCTCCGATACGAGCCCACAACGTGGATCGTGGGCACAGATACCCACCATGCGCCCGCACCCAGCACGGCTGCGGAGCTGGCCGACCGCATCATCGCGACGATCAGGGAGGACGCCCCGTGAGCACCGTGTATTACAACGAAGAGGCCTTTTTCGAGGCTTGGCGCAAAGGCGTACGGATCGCCGGGGAGCTCTATTTCGGCGACGGCAATGCGTCCAACGTCGAGACGGCCAAAAGCAAGTACGACCTGGCGCCGAACTACGACGCCGTCGTGAGCGCCCTTGGCACGCTTTCCTCCGGTGAGGCGGTGTTCCTCGCCGCGATGTACAGCTTCTACAACGACATTGCCGGCGGCAAAATGCTGGCCCAACTCGACGCCCCCGGCCTGGCCGGTATCTCGGCACACCTGGATGAAGCCCGCTGCCGGGTGATTGCCGACCTCTTGGTCTCCTACGTCGGATGGTAGGTAAATCCATCTCCGACAGCGCACAACGTCGTGAAGCCATCGGCCTCGCCGCGTGATTTCACCCCACCCGCCCGCAGTATCGAAAGGACTCGCTCAGCCGTGCCGTCGCTTCCCACTGAGTGGATTGGACGCGACAATACGTTCGCGTCCAACGTTCCCGGCCTGGAAGAGATCGGCTCGATCGCCATCCCGTACGCCCGGCTCCCAGGCCGGGCCGCGACCGCCTATCGCCCGCGCTATACCCACTGGGCTGACCTCGCTGATGAACTGATGGAAGACCTGATGGCCCTCCCCGGAGCAGGCGAACGCACCCTGCGCGCCACGATGGCAGCCGCCATCGAAATCGTGGACACCCACCGCGTCGCCCGAGGCCGACGCCGGCTCACCGCCCGCGCGGCCGCCCACGTCCTGCTGAATCGTCTCGATCCCGTCGACCGGACCATGCTCACCCGCCTCGTGTTCCCGATCGACCCCCTCCCCCGAGAGGACGTCGCCGCCGAACTGGGCGTCGACCCAGCATGGTTTGAGCGCAACCGACCCCGCGCCAAGCGGCGGTTCGCCGAAATGCTCGCCGAACCAGCCCACCACGACGTGACCCGCCACGCACGCGCTCTGGCAGCTGTTCTTGGCCCCTACACGCCCAGCCATCGCGTTATCCACTATCTCGGGGAACTTCGCCTAGACCCCGACAGCGTTGAGGCGCAGATGTACCTGTACCTCGCCGGGCCGTACGCGCCGCGCGGCGACTGGTACGAGAACCGTGCCATCGGCGGCGAGCGCCGCGCGCTCGACGTCGTGGCCCACGCATTCGACGCGTCCCCCGCTCACACGGACAAGGCACTCACGGCCAGGCTCGTCGACGCGGGCATGCCCCCTGCCGTCGTCCCGGCATTCCTTGCAGAATTCTTCAACTTGCGCCGCCTCAATGGCGTCTGCGTGCAGTGGGGCTCAACGTCGCGGGAGCAAGCCGAAGCGTTCTTGCACGCGATGGGCACGCCGATGACAGGCGCGGACATCCACGCTCTGATCGACAGCCAGACGGTTACTCTGCAGACGCTCATGGGGACGCTGTACACCGACGAGCGGTTCGTCCGGGCATCGAGAACCACGTGGGCCTTGCGGGTGTGGGGAACAGCGCAGTATCAGGGCCTTGCCGATGAGATCAGACGCCGCATCGACGCCGCGGGCGGCCGCGTGCGCAGCGCTGACCTGGTCGCTGACATTCTGGCCGCAGTGCCCGATGTTGCCGAATCGTCCGTGCGTGGGTACATGGCATCCCTGGCCTTCATCTCCGAAGACGGCACCCTACGCCGCCGTCGTGACGATGACCCCTTACCAGCCCAGCCTCACTGGAACACCGCACGCGGAACCTTCCAGCACGGCAACACCATTCGACTCGCCCTACCTGTCACGAGCGAGCTGTTGCGCGGCTCCGCAGTCCAAATTCCGGCGGCCACCGCAGCCGGCGCGGGAGTGCAACCCGGCGGCCGGCGCAACTTCGGCACAGCTGCCGGAGACGCCGCGATCATTTGGCCGCTGTGGAGCACCAACGGGCCACGGCTCGGCACTATTCGCGCACTCGCCAAGTCCCACGGCGCGCAGATCGGCGACACCGTGGTGCTGATCTTTGACACCGCCAAAGAGACTCTCACTGCCCGCCGCATTCCGGCGGGCACCACCGGAGAGCCTCTGCTCGAGCTTGTTCTCGGGACGAAGAGGATCACTCTACGCAGTATCGCCACAAGGTTGGACTGTTCACCCGAGGCCGTTCTCGCCATCCTGACTCGGCGTGGCGATACCGCCCTTGCCGACGTCGTGACCCGGGTCTGTCAGTCCCTTGCGCCAAAATAGGACGCACTACGCCGCGATTCATCGCCACCGCACCGAAGGCCGAGGAACAGATGGTCACCGATAGCCCAGAAACAGCCCCTGCCAGCACCGCGTTCGAACCAGCGCGCGTCGGCTTCGCGAACGGCGACGTGAAGGTCGTTCACCGCGCCGAAATCGATGATCGGACCGGAAGGCTCACCATCGTCGACCGCGTCAGCTACCCCGACCCGAACGACAATCAGTTGAGCGAAGCTGAACACGTACGGCACTACGCCGCGCATGCTTGGACATGGGTTGAACCCGAAATCGACAGCGGCACACTGTGGGTTCAGCACTACGCGTGCACACAGGGCGGAGAGCCGCTCAACGATCGCACTGCCTGGTTCCGTCTCGCATGGATGGTGCCGCGTGAGGAAGCGGTGAAAGTCGCTGCGCGATACGTTGCTGACCAATTCAACTACCGCTGGATCGATGTTGCGCCGGACATCGAGCAGGACCTCGAACCGCCGGTCGGGACATTTGCACGGCCGGTGGTGGACCGCCAGGGCAGGTTCCACAATCTCGCGTTCCGCTGGCTGCCGCACCCCGCTACGTGGCCGGAGTCGAGGCTGTGAAGATTCCGGCCGATACCCGCCGAGAGTAGATGCTGCCGCAACCCGATTCCGTCACGCCGCCGACCAGCCCGCATAGAAAGAAACGGTCACCGATGAACGAGTACGAGCACAGAGCGCATGAGGTGATGAACGGGCTCACCACGTTCCTGCACAACTTGTGGGTCCGTCAGCTACTTGGGCAGGCACTTGAGGCGGCCCGCGGCGGGACCCTCACGCTCGACTGGCGGGACCGAATGACCAGTCCCGCCGGTTGCCCCCCGGACGTGGCCGCCCTCGCCCTTGAAGAAGTGCGCCAGCTGCCTGTCGCCGCGTGGGAGCCGGCCGCTTCGGCGAGCTGGGACGAGGCCTTGGGGTCATGGTTCGCCACCACCCGGGCGCTGCTGGTCCAGGACTACATCCAAAAGGCCGCACAGCAGCACCAGGCGCTCGAGACTCGATCGAAGATCTTTCTGCACTTAGCACCAGGCCCCTCCGAGAAATTTGCGGATATGGTCCGCCGGGAGGAGTACGGGTCGGACGTTGCCACCTTCGATCTCCTGCGGCAACAGACCAACCTCCACATCGTGCACCGCGACCGCGCGTGCGCGTCCTATCTGGCTGGTCTCGCCGCCGGTGGCCGACCCAATGACTGGGTCGCCTGGTTCTCGCAGCGCATCGACACCTGGGAAAACCGATCTGCCGCCGAGAGCAACCGGCTGCAGCTGGACTGGATCACCAAAAACTGGGAGCAACTACCGCTCTACTGGTTGAGCTGACACAGGCCTAACGGGAGCACGGTCGCCACCCGGTTTCCTTACTGATCGGATTCCTCGGTGGCTTCCGACAGGATGCCCTTCGTCAGGGCCGCCGGAGTCGTGCCGAGCGCGGCCGAAATGCGTGCCAGGAGGCCGACGGTGATGTTCCGGCGCCCGTTTTCGACCTGGTTGACGTAGGTCCGATGGATTTTGGCACGTTCAGCCAGAACACCTTGCGCGAGGCCCAGTTTCTCGCGCCGCGCCTTGATCTTCGCGCCCAGGCGCTCCAGGACGGCGGGGTCGTCATCGTCGGACATTCGGACCTGCTTTCTGGCTGCTGATGTAGCACATAGTCTACGGTCCAGGGTGTCGATCGCGAACTCAGAACAGCCCTTCACCGGTCGCCTCCTGCCACCATTGCTCAAACCCGCTGCGCTTCTTGGATTGCGGCCCGGCGGGCGCCGCGACGAACAGATGGTCGGTGTCGCCCTCGGACCGGTCCCGCAGTATGTGGCGCACGATGCCGTCGGCCCCGACCACTCGCCGGCCAGGCTGGGCCGCGAGTTGGTCAGCCATGGCCGTGCGTGTGCCGGTGGCCAGGACCTCGAGCGCGCGCGCTGTGATCCCTCTGCCGTTGCGTGCAGGCCGGACAACCCGTCGTACCTCGTAGAGGGACCACTCAGCAGAGTCCAGCCGGGACTGAAAGAGTGCCAGCGCCTCGGTGAGTTCTGCATCGGCGACCAGGTCCGCCGCGCTGCTGCCAACGATCAGCGTTTGGGACGGATTGATGCTGCGCGCAACGTATTCCAGGAACAGTGCGTCTGCCGCTAGGTTTGGTTCGCGCCGGTAGCGGGTGATGACCTGATCCCGGCCCGCTGCGCTGCTCATCGCGAAAGGGCAGAAGCCGCAACACGATTTCGGGATTTCTTCGCCGAGTACATCCAGCAGATATTGGGCGCAGTCGCGGCGGGTCCAGCCCCAATCTTGCAAGGGGTACCAGCCGCGCCGCAGATCGGTGTCGTGTAGGCGGTCTTTGTCCGAGCGCGACCGCTCATCGGCTTCGAAGCCCACGGCGTGACGGTACCTGTGGCCTTTGGTGATCCGGGCGATCACCGGATCGAGGGCGTCGCCCTTGGCATGCACCGAGCACAGTCGTTTGCCGCCCAGCTGGGGAAGTGTTGCCGCAGCGAGCATTTCGTCGCCAAGGGTGTAGATGCCGTCGGCATGCAGGCGTGACGGCCAGCGCGAGTCGTCGAGGACGACGACGCCGGCTCCCGCGCGTGTGGTACGGCGCTGCGCGCGGGCCACCTGAATGAACCGCACCGAGTGGGCTGCGAGCATGGGGATGATCAACCGGGACATCGCGCTGATGGTGGCCTGGCTTTCGTGTCCGGTCATCGCCGATACCACTGCCAATTCGGACAAATCGAAGTCCCGCGACGCTGGGTCGGTCATCCAGCGCACGATCATTGAGGTGGAGTCCAGGCCCAGCCCGAAGGACGCCACCACCGTTGGCGCGGACTCGCTCCGATCAAGGCCGACGAGTCGATCATTGTGACCGGGCGTGTCCCTGAGATTGCTTGTTGCTGCTGACATTTCACATCTTTCTTTCCATCTCAACTGTTGCCTATAGTCTACAACCTGATGTAGACTATAGGCAACACTCTGGAAGGGAAGGCCTCAGACAAATGAGCGATCTCACCACTGACCAGCGGTGGCTGCTCTATTTCATCGGTGGATGGATGATCCGCGACTGCCTGATCGACTCCGCCGGCACCGACCACCTGATGCAGTCCATGGCCGGGGGGTACAACCACAAGCCCCCCACTGGCGGCCCGGAGTGGATGACCGCCTACGAAACACGCAACGGCAAAGTCGTCTCACCCGGCCACGGCGACGTGCGGGTAGTTGTCACCAAAGCGCAGATCAACGCCTACGCCCGAAGCCTGTCGACCTCCATTCGCGACGAACTCATCGCCGCCAGAGACGAGGAAACCACGGAACGTAACCGCACCCTCGGTTGGTGCCACTGCCCCCACGCGCACATCGCGCCGAACGCCCATAGCGGTCCGTGCACCCGCTACCACCCCACCGAGGACGAAGACCATGCGCATTACCTGGAAGCAGACCGCCTCCGGGGCATTACCGAAGACATCCTGCGCCGCGCCCTGCGGCTCAACGAACAGGCCGAACAGCTCGATCTGTTCACGCTCTGACCGTCGCCAAATCCCCGACACGCCAAAGGAGTACGCCATGACAACGACCACCTACGTCGCCACCGTCGCCCCATTCGATACCGCTGCCACCGAGGACAGCGGCCCACTTGCTCGCGTCAGGTACGTTACCGAAAATCACACATTCGTCCGCGTCACTCGCGTGCAGCACGACGTCCTGCCCGCCGTCACCGGATACGGCATCGAGTTCTGGCTGACCGTGGACACTCTGGCCCGGCAGGTCCACCGCCACATCCTCGAGCTGATCGCTGCCCGAAAAATCCACCAAGTCACCAGCTTTCAGGAGCTCTCCCCCGAGCACCGCGCAAAGATCGACAACTCCCCCGAATTGGCGGACCTCGGCCCAAACGGCTTGCTCTACGTCCACTTACGCGTCACCGACCTGCTTCGGTTCGGCTAACTCACAACGCCTCATCACCGCCGGCCTCCGCGCCCCGATCACCATCACCCAACACGAATAAGGACCGTCATGAGCAACCACCTCGAATGGGGCCACCCCCACACAGCACTCGCCGAAATTCGACCAGCGGACAAGCACGACCGCCAGGACTACCTCCACGCGGCCAAACTTCAGCCGCCGTACCCGCCCATCTGGCAAGCCAATCTCGTCAACTCCGACGGCGACGGACTCGCCCTCATCGGCACCCGCGAGGCGCTACTGACCTTCCTGGACAGGGCCCGCGCCCACGTCGCCCGCCACACCGATCCGGGCCACAGCCACGCCTGAACCACCCCCGACTCATCCTCTCCCCGACACACCGGAAGGACCCCAACAATGGCACTCACCGAGCCCGTCGACCCCGCCGACATCAACCTCGCCCTCCAGAACGGCATTGGCCCGCAACTGGAGTGGCAACTTGACGCAACCGAACTCGAACGCCGGCTCGACGCCGCCGCCTATGCCGCCGCGGCGATCCTCAACGCCCCGTTCTACGAAGCCGACCTCAGCGCCGCCGAACGCGCGCGCGCCGAGCAGGCCTACGCCCAGGCGCCATACGCGATCCGCGAGAGCACCCACTGACGTCATGTGCACGATCGACCCCGACATCGACTACGACTCCCCGCACGGGGCACGCGGATACGGCCAGACCCTCACTACCCTGTCAAAACTGCTCGACGCCGACTGGCACGTCACGGATTCCGGGGGCGGCTGCCAGCTCATTACCTCCGGTGCTGCGCTGGAGGGCGGCTACCGCATCCAGGTGTCCGACCGAGACGGCCCACTGTCGCCCTACCTGCACCGGGTCCGCGCCTGCCGAGCTGGGGACACCGTCGGCTGGGCCGTCGGAATCTACACGGCCGCAACCGACTACGCCGAGCTGCACGGCTGGGCCGACACCGCCGACAACCACGCCGACATCGGCGCGCTGACCGCCGCCGCACTCCATGACTACCGCCGCCACCGCGGCGCAATCTGCCACTGCCCCACCACAGAAAGGAACTGATCACCATGTCGCTCGCCGCGTTCGAAATGTCCGCCCGCTGGCACTTCGCCCACCCGCCGGCCACCTGGACCGTGCACAAGGTGGACGCCCGCACCTGGCACATCCGCGCCGCCGACGGAGCGGTCATCGACCGCTTCACCACCAAACGCGCAGCCGAGCGGGCCCGCGTCGACGGCACCTACGTCAAACTGTGGCACGCGAAAACCGCCTGGTACATGGGAACCAGCACCGACCCCCGCGAACGCGCCCTCACCGACGAGGAACGGGCCATCATCGACGACATTGTCGGCTACGTGAACCGGAACACGACGACCTTCGAGGAGGCCACAGCAGAACACGTGCGGCGCATCCGATTCCGCGACCGCGACGCCGACGATACCGAAGTCTGGGAGGCGACAGTCTTGCCTGACGGACGGTACGCGGTCAAAGGCCTGCAGTGGTGGACCTTCGCGGAGGCCGAGCTCGAGTTCCTGGACCACCCGGAAACAACGCCAGGAAAGCAGCAGGTGCCCGATGCGCTTGACGAGCTCGCCGCAGCATGCGACCACTGGGACCGGGTCATCGAGAGTGACTTGGCAAACAACGATGCCGAGCACGAGGCGGCACTGAAGATCATCGAGATAGCCCGCCGGTGTGTCACGGTCCGGCCACGCAACGAAGCGAACGTGTAACTGCCCCAACCAGTTCGGGGCCGACCCCCCAGCGGGTCGGCCCCGAGAGCCGTGCTCAAAACCGAGCATTTAGCACCCCTAACCTGTTGCCTATAGTCAACACTGTGCTGTAGACTATAAGTAACACCCGGTGAGGGTGACCGGGACGAAAGAGGGGACACGCCAATGACTTCCACTGCCGAATTCCGTCCAGCACTCGGCAAGCGACGCTTCGCGCACGACGACCTGGTGGCCGTCGACCTGTTCTCCGGCTTCGGCGGATTGACCAGAGGCATTGCACAAGCAGGCTTCACAACCATCTGCGCGGCCATTCACTGGTCGACAGAGCGTGTCGGACGCTACCCCAGTCATATCAATTTCTGCAACTAGACGCTCATCGCCGCAGATATCTCGTCGACCGCGTTTTGGTCCTAATCTTCGGAATTGCGATTGCGGTTGCGGCCCAATGGTTTTAGTGCGTATTCGCGCTACTGCTTGCGCCTGTTTGCAATCCGCCACTCACGTAGCCAAGGAAAGTTCGCGTTCTATCGAGGATGAGATCGTCGTGACCACTTTGGCTATGCCGCACGCCGGAGCCTCGCATTCGTGTGGGGTTGCCATCTGTGTGAAACTCTCACGGGCACATCTGTTTCGCCGGTAGCGTGAACTCCTATGATCATCCCGTTTGCCGCTGACTACCGAGACGCGTGGGACATCATCTTGTCTTGGCGAGATGAGCGCGCCCAAATGGACGTCATAGCGTTCGTAGAGGAGCGACATAGGCTTCCCGGGGTCGTCGTGGTCTGGATCAAGCTTTTGGCGGCGATTGCGATCGAACTCCAGTTGGAAGAAGGCTTAGCCAGGCAACTCGGACGAGTCAGTGTTGGGTTCGACATTGTCCCGCAGTTGATTGCACGGACGAAAGAAATGCTCGAAACCCTGGAGCCAGAATTCGACGGGACAAAGTTGGGTGCGAACGTCATTCTCGACGCGATGCCCGAGAAATACGGCTTCAGCGAACATCTGCTGGATAAATCGGGGCTGGGAGGGGTGGAGCAAGACGGCGAATAGATTGGTCTGACCGGTCGCCGACCCGCCTGCGGGAACCAGTCGGTCGCCACTGCGGGCACCCAGGCCGTGGCCAACCGGCTCGGTCCGTCAAGCCGCACGGCATCTTTCGATGGCGATTCCCTGATGTCGCGGCAACTCTCACGCGTAGCAGCTCGGTAGAACTACGGACGCAGGACGCCTGTGGTCAGCTACCGATGAGAACTTCAAACCGCGCAATGCAAAATTACGACGCGGGGTCTTCGAGCTCGTCGAGGATCTCAACCGAGTCGTCGCCAGCGTTCAGAGGCTGACTCTGGATGTACACCGCCTTCGACGAGGACGGGACGAAGCGAGGCGGCGGATACCCATCACTGAGGCCCGCTGCCGGCGCTTCCCAAAGTGAGCGTACTTACGATGACCAAGGTGTGAAATCCGCGACCCTTGTTTGTCAGTGGTTGACGGTAGAGTGCCCGATCCTGCACAGTGTCCGTGTTGTGACCTTTGGGTGGCACCTGAGGCACCGATAAACCGCCAAGAGCCCCGCACTCCTTCGAGTGCGGGGCTCTTTCGCTGCGCGACACGCTGAGCAGGGCGTGCTCGGCAATGCTCCGAGCTTTGGAATCACAAAATTGTTATTCGGAACATGTTGTATGTCTTCTGATTGGTAACCACTAGGCGTAGTGTTCGGGGTGCCACCCAAAGAGCGGCTCAGCGAACGCTGGGCCGGAAATTCCGGGACGGAAGGTCACGACATCACATGACGGAACAGTCGGCGTCTGAGCACGCGTTTATTTCCTACGTCCATGAGGACAGTGCGCACGTCGATAGGTTGCGTCCAGCAGAGTGGTGTACGAGTCGGACCTGATCAGCGGTACCGGCGTGTCGTAGCCGACTGATTGAGGGTCATCGCGTGATTCTTCGAGAGACCGTCCAAAGTCACTCGAGCAAAGGAATCGACGCGATGACCACTGCCCACACTATCGACCTGCCTGCGGTGCTGGCTGAACGACTCACCACCGCCCATCCCGACGTGTTGCGCGAGCTGCTGGCCACGTTTATCCACACCCTGATGGGTGCTGAGGCCGACGCCCTGTGCGGCGCCGGATACGGCGAGCGCAGCACCGAGCGCACCAATTCCCGCAACGGCTACCGGCACCGCCAATTCGACACCCGCGCAGGAACATTGAATCTCGCAATCCCGAAGCTGCGGCACGGCTCCTACTTCCCGGACTGGCTGCTGGAACGCCGCAAACGCGCGGAGCGGGCTCTGACGACGGTGGTCGCGACCTGCTACCTGCTCGGGGTCTCCACGCGACGGATGGACAAGCTCGTCGAAACTCTCGGCATCACTTCGCTGTCGAAGTCGCAGGTGTCGGTGATGGCCAAGGAACTCGACACCGCCGTGGAAGCCTTCCGCACCCGCCCCCTGGACGCCGGCCCATACACCTTCGTGGCCGCCGACGCCCTGGTCCTCAAGGTCCGCGAGGGCGGGCGGGTGGTCAACGTGCACGCCCTGATCGCGGTCGGGGTCAACAAGGAGGGCTACCGCGAGATCCTCGGTATCGACGTCACGACCGCCGAGGACGGGGCCGGCTGGTTGACGTTCTGGCGGTCGCTGACCGCCCGAGGACTGTCCGGGGTCAAACTGGTCACCAGCGACGCCCACGCCGGCCTGGTGGCCGCGATCGGCGCCACCCTGCCCGGCGCCACGTGGCAGCGCTGCAGAACCCACTACACGACCAACCTAATGGCCATCACCCCGAAAGCCTCGTGGCCGTGGGTACGCACCCTGCTGCACTCGGTGTTCGACCAACCCGACGCAGAATCCGTTGCTGCACAATATGACCGGATCATCGACGCGCTCGCCGACAAACTGCCCAAGGTCGCTGATCACTTGGAGGCAGCACGGCCAGACCTACTCGCATTCACCGCGTTCCCCAAACAGACCTGGCGCCAGATCTGGTCGAACAACCCGCAGGAACTTATCCGGCCCTCGGCGCCGGATCAACCCCTGGTGGTCGACTCGAGTCAGCGGTCGAGGCGGTGGAGGTGGTCCGTCAGTGCGTCGGTGACGCGGTGGTGGCGGGCGGCTTCGTCGAGCCAACCACG
>NZ_JXST01000075.1 GCF_000878195.1 Mycolicibacterium llatzerense
GGTGGCTGCGGCGCTGGTCCCGGAGCTCAGGTCGATGGCGACCTGGCTCGGGGTCGACGACGTGACCGTCGGGGAGCGGGGTGACCTGGTGGCCGAATTGGGCCGGAAGGTCTAGCTCGGCCTAGTTGGCCGCGTGGTACGCCTCGACGATGTCGGCCTTGATGCGGCCGCGGGATGCGACGTCGTAGCCGTTCTGCTGCGCCCACTCGCGGATGGCGGTCAGCTCGTCCTTCGAGGTCAGGCCCTTGCCGGCGGCCTTTCTGCCGCGACCGCGCGACGCGCCGCCCTTGGCGGACCGGCTGCTCGGCTCTGCGACCTTCGGGGTCCGGGTACGACGGCCACCGACCCGGGTGGCGGCGTCCAGATACGGTGCCAAAGCCTTTTCGAATTTCGCCACGTTCGCAGCGGAAAGATCGATCTGGTAATCAACCCCACGGACTGAAAAGTTAATCCGTTCACCGGAGTCGTCGGTGATCTCAGTGCCGTTAATATCGTCCACAAGCTGGACGACAATGCGCTCGGCCACGAATGTTCTCCTTTTATCGGGGGTCGGCCGGAAGTGTAACGACAAAAGTTCACGATGGCACCCCCGACCTCTTAACCCCGGAAATCCGCGGTTGACTCGGATGTTTTTGAACGCCTATCGGGCTGTGCATCGAGAATTTTCAATATGCGGTAGTTACTACGGCGCCAAGATGATTCGGCACCGCACGGGATATCGGCGCCGTCAGTCCGAGGTCGTGGTGACAGACCACTTCCAGCATCATGCCGAACAGATCCAGCCAGAACATCGCGAAGTAGGGCGGCGGATATTGCGGGACCGGTTGTGGCCTGTGCAACACCTCGCCGCCGGTCCGCTGTACGAACTGATGGACGCGCTCGACCGCGGATCTGGTCTTGACCATAAAGGCGAGGTGTTGCAGCCCGGTGCGGTGCCGCGAGTGGTCACCGGGTTCGGCGGACGGATAGAAAATCACGGAGGTGCCGGGTTTGCCGCCGGCCGGGCGAAAGACGAACTCGTCGTCGGCGGCAATGAATGACTCAAAACCTACCAATGGCACGAATTCGTCGTAATAGTTCTTCGCCGCGCTGAGATCGGGCACGTTGACGCCGAGATGGCCGAGCACGATCCGATACCGATGCCGGGTGCTAGCCGGTTGCGTCCTGTTGCAGTTCTTCGCCGAGTACGGGCACGCCGCGGCCGCGCAACTTGTTGACCAAGAAGACCACCGTGCCGATGCCCAGCCACACGATGCCGCCGATCTTCGCCAGCGAATCCGCGTTGAACAGCACATAGCCGATGATCAAGAAGCCCAGCGTGGGCATGACGAGGTGCAGCAGATAGTTCTTCGACTTCTGGCGGCCGAGGTAATACCAGACGACGGATACATGCAGCAGGCAGAAGGCGAACAGCGCACCAAAGTTCACCAGTGACGAGATCAGCGCTATCTGACCGACGAAGAACAGCACCAGCACCACGCTGATCGCGCTGACCACCAGGATCGCCGCGATCGGCACCTTGCGGGAACTGATGGTCGACAGGAAAGCGGGCAGTTGGCGGTCGCGGCTCATCGAATACAGCAGCCGGCCGGTCGCCGCTTGCGCGGCCATCGCATTGGCGAAGCCGACCGCCAGCACATTGACCACGAAGAACGCGTTCATCCATCCGGTGCTGGATGCCGCTTCAACCAGCTTGAAGAACGCGTTGCCCGCCTCGTCGTCGCTGAACGACGCACGACCACCTGCGAGCAGGCTGGCCAGCCAGGTCTGGCCGATGAACAGGAAGGCCACGAGGAACAGCGCGCCGATCATCGCCTTTCCCGCTGGATTGCGCTTACCCGTAGATTCCTCGGCGAGCGTCGAAATACCGTCGAAGCCAAGGAAACTCAGCACGGCGATCGACAGCGCCGCGGCTATCAACGGTGCACTGACGGTGTCCGGGTTCCAGATCGGTGTGGTGCTCCAATGCACGTTGGGCAACGAATCTCCGTTGATGGCACGCACCGCGATGACGACGAAGATCACCACGAAGGCCAGTTCCAGTGCCAGGAACAACCGGTTCGCCATTTTCAGTGAGTTGATACCGAGCAGGTTGATCACGGTGTTGACCAGAACGAACACGAGGGCCCACATCCATCGCTGCGTGCCCGGGAACAAGCCGATCATCGATTCGGCGGCCAACACGTAGAGCAGCGTCGGTATCAGCAGGTAATCCAGCAGAATCGCCCAGCCGGCGAAAAAGCCTGCGCCAGGATGGATTCCGCGGCCGACATAGGAGAACACCGATCCCGCGAGGGGAAAGGACTTGGCCATCTGCGCGTACGCCGTCGCGGTGAACACCATGGCGATGAGGCCGATGAGATACACCAGGGGCACCATGCCGCCGGCGCTGTTGTAAACGACGCCGAAGATCGTCCACGGCGCGATCGGCACCATGAACACCAACCCGTAGACGATGAGGTCGACGGTGGAGACGGACCGATTGAGTTCCTGTTTGTAGCCGAATGATTCGGGAGTGCGCTGAGCTTCGCCGGTGGCGATGCGGGCGGTGGTGGCCATGGAGATCCTGTCGGGTCGGGGATGGGGTCAGACCCGGGCGGCGGCGGCCAGATCGTGTTTGGCGAGGAAGGCGGCGACGACGGCGCGGAATTCCGTGGGTTGCTCGAGGTGCGAGCAGTGACTGGTGCCGGGGAATACGTGGCTTGTGGCGCCGTCGATGTGGTCGGCATACGGCTGCCACGCCGTGGGGGTGGCCTCGTCGAATTCGCCGGCGATCACCAGCGTCGGCGCGGTGACCGCGGGGAGCCGGTCGATGACGCTCCACCCGCTCAGCGTTCCCACGACATGAAACTCGTTGGGGCCGTTCATCGTGTGGTAGACCGTCGGCTCTGCCTCCATCTGGTCGATGGTGTCGATCAGGTCTTGCGGCATGGGCACCAGCCGGCATAGGTGGCGCAGGTAGAACTCGTTCGTGGCCTCGAGATACTCCGGATCGGTGACGGTGCCCGCCTCCTCGTGGCGGGTCAGCGCGGCCTGGATTTCCGGTGGTAACTGCGCACGCAGTTCCGCGCAGCCGGCCATCCAGAGCTCCATCGATGCGGGGGAGTTGCAGATCGCCAGCGACGCGAGCCCGGACGGTTGCCGCACCGCGATCTCCGCGCCCAACATGCCGCCCCAGGACTGACCCAGCAGGTGGTATTCGTCGATGCCGAGTGCTTTGCGCACTGTGTGGAATTCCTCGACGAACAGATCGGGGGTCCAGAACGTGGCGGGCGCATCGGGCAGGTGCGTGCTGTTGCCGCAGCCGAGCTGGTCGTAATGGATGACCGTGCGACCGGTTTCGTCGGCCAATTCGGCGATGTTGCGCACGTAGTTGTGGGCCATGCCCGGCCCGCCATGCAGAACGAACAGCGGGAGCCGCGCCGGATCCGGTGATTCGGGAGTGGTGATCTGGACCCAGGTCTCGTGTTCGAGGAAGGAAACCGTGCGGTGCGTGATTGGCATGACGGCCAGCATGCGACTTCAATGGTCTCGTTACAAGACCATTCATCGAAACTTAACAATCCATGCCGATACTGTCTGAGACGAGGGAAGGGAGCCGATCCGGCGATGACACATGTCAACGGTGTGCCTGCTCCCGGCATACTCGATCGCGAGCTCGAGTCGTCTTCGCGGGTAGACGAAATCACCGACCGACTGGTGACCGCCCTCGCCATCGGCGAATACCTGCCCGGCGCCCGGCTCCCCGCCGAACGCGAGCTCGCAGCCTCTTTACGTGTCGGCCGGATGACGGTGCGCGCGGCACTGGCCCGGCTGGTCGAGCGCGGTCTGGTGGAAACGCGGCGGGGCCGCGGCGGCGGTTCGTATGTGTTGCAGCAGTGGCCGGACTCGTCCACGGCGGCGGTGGCACGCACGCTGCGAATGCGGGTCGACGAGCTCCGCGACCGGTGTGACGCGATCTGCCGGATGCACGGTGCGGTGTGCCGGGCTGCCGCCGAATCGCGGACCGACGCTGACCTCGGCGTCCTGCGGCAGCGCCTCGACGACTACCGCCGGGCCGGCAGCGGCCTGGCCGCCCAGCAGGCGGACAGCGCGCTGCACCTGGCGATCATGGACGCGGCTCACAACGTCGTCCTCAAACAGGTGCTGCTCGACCTGGAAGCGTCGATCAGTATCGGCGCCCCGGCTCACGTGTGGGGCGAGCCGGCCACGATGCGGCAAATGGAACAGCGGGCGCTCGGTGAGCACACGACGCTGGTCGACGCCATTGCCAACGGCCATGGAGATGCCGCCGAGTCGCTGGCGCGAGCCCATGTGGCCATTGACTTCGAGAACATCTCGGCGGCAATGCGTCGTGCTGGAATGCTCGTCGACTGAGTTCAGGTGCCGGCGCCGCCCACGGGGGAGCGGAGGGCGGCTGTCGGCTCGCGACCGGGTAATCTGACCCCCGTGACCACCACCGGAATCGACGTCAGCGCACGCCTGGGCACCGTGCTGACTGCCATGGTGACGCCGTTCGGCCCGGACGGCTCGCTTGATCTGACTGGCGCGAAGAAGGTGGCCAAGCATCTGGTCGATTCGGGTTGCGATGGTCTGGTCGTCTCCGGCACGACCGGGGAGTCGCCGACCACCACGGACGACGAGAAGGTCGCCCTGCTCGAGGCGGTTCTGGAAGAGGTCGGCGATCGCGCTCGCGTGATCGCGGGCGCCGGTAGCTACGACACCGCGCACAGCGTGCATCTGGCCAAGGCCTGTGCCGCGGCAGGCGCGCACGGCCTGCTGGTGGTGACCCCGTACTACTCGAGGCCGCCGCAGGCCGGTCTGTTCGCGCACTTCACTGCCGTCGCCGACGCCACCGAACTGCCGGTGATCCTCTATGACATCCCGCCGCGGTCGTCGATCCCCATCGAATGGGACACCATCCGCGCACTGGCGCCGCACCCGAACATCGTGGCCGTCAAGGACGCCAAGGGTGATCTCAACGGCGGCGCGGTGATCATGGCCGAGACCGGTCTGGCCTACTACTCCGGCGACGACGCGCTGAACCTGCCGTGGCTGGCGATGGGCGCCACCGGGTTCATCAGCGTGTGGGGCCATGTCGCTGCCGCCGAGCTGCGCGCGCTGTTGTCGGCGTTCAACTCCGGCGACATCGCCACCGCCCGCAAGATCCAGGTGGGGCTCAGTCCGCTGAGCGATGCGCAGAACCGGCTCGGGGGCGTCACGATGAGTAAAGAAGCGCTGCGGTTGCAGGGCTTGGACGTCGGAGACCCGCGGCTACCGCAGGTACCCGCCACGGCCGACCAGCTGACTGCGCTCGCCGCGGACCTGCGCGCAGCGTCGGTGCTTGCGTGACCACACCCGATTACGCGCCGCCCGGCCCGTTGGAGCCGGGCGGTCTGCGTGTGACAGCACTGGGCGGCATCGGCGAAATCGGCCGCAACATGACCGTTTTCGAGCACCTGGGCCGCCTGCTCGTCATCGACTGCGGCGTGCTGTTCCCGACGCACGACGAGCCCGCCGTCGACCTGATCCTGCCGGACATCCGGCATATCGAGGGCCGGCTGGCCGACATCGAAGCGCTGGTCCTCACCCACGCGCACGAGGACCACATCGGCGCCATTCCGTATCTGTTGAAGATGCGGCCCGACCTCCCGATCGTGGGGTCGCGATTCACGCTGGCGCTGGTTGCTGCCAAGTGCCGTGAACACCGGCTCAAGCCGAACATGCAGATCGTCGCCGAGGGGCAGCGCAGCACCCACGGGGTGTTCGAGTGCGAGTACTTCGCGGTCAACCACTCGATTCCCGATGCCCTGGCCATCGCCGTGCACACCGGTGCCGGCACGGTGCTGCACACCGGCGACATCAAGCTCGACCAGCTGCCGCCCGACGGCCGGCCCACCGACCTGCCCGGCATGTCCCGCCTCGGCGAGCAGGGCGTCGACCTGTTCCTGTGCGACTCGACCAACGCGGAGATTCCCGGGGTCAGTCCGTCGGAGAGCGAGGTCGGTCCCAACCTGCACCGGCTGATCCGCGGCGCGGACGGCCGCGTCATCGTGGCCTGCTTCGCCTCGAACGTCGACCGCGTGCAGCAGATCATCGACGCCGCGGTGGCCCTGGGCCGCAAGGTCTCGTTCGTCGGCCGCTCGATGGTCCGCAACATGGGCATCGCCAAGGAACTCGGCTTCCTCAACGTCGCCGACGACGACGTCATCGACATCGGTGCTGCCGAACTGCTGCCGGCCGACCGGGTGGTGCTGATCACCACCGGCACCCAGGGCGAGCCCATGGCGGCGCTGTCCCGGATGTCCCGTGGTGAGCACCGCAGCATCACCCTGACTGCTGGCGACCTGATCATCCTGTCCAGCTCGCTGATCCCCGGCAACGAGGAAGCCGTCTACGGCGTGATCGACTCGCTGGCCAAGATCGGCGCCCGCGTCGTGACCAATCAGCAAGTGCGCGTGCATGTTTCCGGACACGCCTTTGCCGGCGAGCTGCTGTTCCTGTACCGCGGGGTGCGGCCGCGCAACGTGATGCCGGTGCACGGCACCTGGCGTCATCTGCGCGCCAACGCCAAACTCGCGATCCGCACCGGTGTGCCGGCGGAGAACGTCGTGCTGGCCGAGAACGGCGTCAGCGTCGACCTGGTGGGCGGGCAGGCCCGGATCGCCGGCGCGGTGCCGGTCGGCAAAGTGTTCGTCGACGGTCTGGTGCTCGGCGACGTCGGTGATGCCACCTTGGGCGAAAGGCTCACGCTGACTTCGGGTTTCATCGCGGTCACCGTCGTGCTCAGCCGCGAGACCGGCAAGCCGGTGGCTCCGGTGCACCTGCACTCGCGCGGTTTCTCCGAGGACCCGAAGGCTCTCGAGCCGGCCACCGAGAAGGCGCAGGCCGCACTGGAAACCCTGGTCTCCGAACAGGTCACCGACTCCGCACGCATCGCCCAGGCGGTGCGGCGGGCCGTCGGCAAGTGGGTCGGCGAGACCTATCGGCGCCAGCCGATGATCGTGCCGACCGTCCTCGAGATTTAGTCGCACGACGTTATCGGTTCGACCCGTCCGCGGAGGGAAAGGCGCAATTGCGTCGCGGCGGGCCACTAGACTCTGCCCGGTGTCTTTGCCGCGTCGGGGTCAAGCCTCCGAGCCCCGTGCACGCGGCCGTCCGGCCAAAGCCGATTTGCGGGCCGCACGGCGCAAGGAGATCGTGAGATCGGCCTACGCGGTGCTCGCCGATCGTGGCTACGACCAAACGACGATGTCGGATATCGCCCGCCATGCCAAGGTCGGGCAGGGCACCTTGTACCGGTACTACCCGAGCAAGCGGGACTTGCTGGACGATGTTTTCGATTACGCAGTCACCAAAGCTGCGCGGGCGCTACGCATCGGTTCGTTGGCCAGCCTGGACCTGACCGAATACCACCAGGCAATGGAACTGATCGCGGTGTTCGGGACCCGCTTGTTCGATCTGGTCGACGAAGATGCGGCGATTGTTCGGCTGCTCACGGTGGAAAGCAGTGCCATCGATCTCGAATTGAGGCTCCGGGTCAGGGGGCTCTTGTCGACGCTGGACGTCGCGTTCGCGCGGCTGTTCGAGGCGGCCAACCCCGACTACGCCTCGGCCGAACACCGTCCCACTTGGGCGTTGCTCGGGCGGATGGTGCTCGGATTGTCCGGCCCTGGGTTGTTGATGGCTATCCAAGGGGATGCGTCGGCCGAGTCGCGTGCGACGTTCCTGTCGTCGATCTCGGCCATCGCCGAACACGGATTGTTGACTGAGGAACCCGCTGGTGAGCGGACCGGTGATGCCTGAGAGAGCCACCGAGCTGTACACGGCCGCCGTCGAATTGTTCATCGAGCGTGGATACCGCGATGTCGACGTCACTGATATCACCGCGCGGTGCGGCGTCAGTCATGGCACGTTCTACAACTATTTCCGCAATAAGCGCGACATCCTTGAGTCGATTCAGGCTCGGATGGCCCAGGAACTTTCGGTCGCGCTCGCCGGCGAGCGCGACCCGGCCACATTCCACTGCCGCACCGAGTACATCGCTGAGTTCACCGACCGGGTGCGCGGTGCCGTGACTTACATCGCGAAGAACCGGGAGCTGGTCTCGTTCGCCGCGATCGCCGCGCCGGGCGTCGACGAGACCGCCTATGAGGCGGTATTGGACGCCTACGACGACTTCGGTGCGCAAGTGACGGCGTATCTGGAGGTGGGACGCCGGCAGGGATGGATTCGCGACGGTGTCGACGCGCGCATTGCCGGCCGGTCCGTGGTGTCGTGTGTGCTGATGGCGACGTTTCCGATGCTGGTCGGCGACGGCGCTGAAGTCGACCCCGAGCAGGTTGCGCGGGCGTGCGCGGCGTTTCTGCTCGGTGGGCTGCGCCGCGTTCTACCGGGCACGTGAACGCCACTGCGCGATATCACGTCCCATCGCGGTGGCGGGTTCGGTGCCCAGGCCCCACTCCGAGGCGATGTCGCGCCAGCGGCCCCGCGCCTCGAGTGTGCCCAGCAGAGCGCACACGCTCATCTCGGTCCGGCGCGAGAACGCGTGCGCGCTGCGCATTCGCTGCTTGAAGATGCCCGACCGGAATTCAGACTGGGGCAGCATCGCCTGTGACAGTGACTTGTAGGCGACCTTGTCGGTGACCTGAACCAGTCCCGGGGTGAGATACCAACTGGCGACGGTCTGCATGTAGCCCAAAGCCATGTCCGGTGGCATCGCCTCGGCATCGACGATGAATCCCGCCGTGCGGGCGAGTCGGTGCGCAGTCTCGGCATCGCCGCGCATGACCGCGGCGAGCACCGACCGCTCGAGTTCGACCTCGTTCCGGTCCATCTGGATGTACAGGCCGAAGTCGACGAAACCGACCCGGTGGTCGGGCAGGCACAGAATGTTGCCTGGGTGCGGGTCGGCACAGAATTCGCCGCTGGTGTAGATGTTCGCGCAATAGAAACGGAAGACCGCCTCGCCGATGTGGTCGCGCAGCGTCTGATCGACGTCATCGAGGTGGTGCAGCTGGGTGCCGTCCAGGTACTCGGTCACCAAGATGCGCTCGGTGCACAACTCGTTGATCGGCTCGGGGATCACGAATACCGGGTGGTCGCGATGAGCCTCGTAGACAGCGCGGTGGTTGGCCAGTTCCAGGCCGTAGTCGAGTTCTGCCGTGATCTGCCGACTGACCTCGGCTACCACTGCGTTCAGTCCCCGGACCGGATATGCGTTTGCCCGTAGGCGAACCAACAAGGCCAGGTTCTTCAGATCGGCGCGGACCGCACTACGCGCCCAGGGATATTGGACTTTGACGGCCACCTGACGTCCGTCAGTCAGTATTGCGCGGTAGACCTGCCCCAGCGACGCCGTCGCCACCGGTTCAGGTTCGATGGTGCGTACCCGGTCGCGCAGTGCACCCCACTCGGTGTCCATCAACCGAAACATCATGGCGTTGTCGACGGCAGGGGCACGGCTGAACAACGGTGACAGCCGGCGGGAGAATTCGTCTCGACTTTGCGCCGAACTGAGGCCGAAGTTGAGCAGAGAAAGGAGCTGGCCGAGCTTCATCGCCGCGCCCTTCATGGTGCCGAGGGTGTCGGCGAGATCATCGGCCAAGCGCAGCATCTGTTCATCGCGGGCCTGAGCCTTCTGCGCTTCGGACAAGAAGGGCTGGCGAATCGCGCTCGTTGCCCGGCGCACCGCAAGCCGCGCGGCAACCTGCCCGACGAGTGCGCTGCGCGCGGCTCGATCGGTGGGTTGATCACCGGTGGTCATTGTGGGTCCCGCCTAGGCATCGATGGAGACGACGTCGAGCCGAATCCCTCGTGGATGGTTTACTGCCGGTTCACCCCGGTTGGCAAGGGAACCCGTGGACTCGAGCAGGTCCTCGCGGACGCCCGACGGCAGAGCGAGAAGCGCAGTGGTGACTTCACGCACGGACTCGTCACGGGCGAGCCGGAGCCAGTCCAACTCGCCGTCGAGGGCACGGGTGTACCGGGAGTCGCGGCCGTCGAGGTATTCGGTTCGGACACCGAAGAATTCGGCCAGCTGCTGCACCGTTTGGGGTGAGGGGCGCGTGCGTATCCCGCGGCGAAGCTGCGACAGGTAGGGATCCGACAAGACATGGCCGCGGCGTGCCAGCGCTTGCGTCACTTCGCTGTTCCGGTACGGACCCCGCGCCGGGGGATGGATGGTGGCGAAGAGATTGTTGAGCCGCTCGGCGAACAAGGCGGTGTCCACCGCAGACTGCCGTGGGCGCTTCCTGTAGTACATGTCTTTCCCCCATGTGGTGTCGCCACGTTCTGACGTGCTGTGCACGTGTCGGAACGGGTTGGCCTGGTTTTGGTCGCTTGGGGGAGCGCTGTTCGGGCCGGGTAGCTAGGCCGATGTTCGCCGATGTACCCGAGCCGGTTACGTTAGCGCACCCTTGCGCACTTCGCTAGAGATGCGCTTGAGCGTGGGGTTGACACGTCAGTCCGGTATATGCAATTGTCGGTTTGGCACGCGGACGCTGACCTACTTGGGGGAGTAGATGGTGGTCTTCGTAGGGGGAGGGGTGGGAACCATGGTGGCTCGTCGGCATCAGCCGCGCCGCAGGCATCGCGGCTGTGTGTTTGCTGGGAATAATCGTCGCGAACATGTTGATATCGGCGTCAGTTATTGCTGACGCGATGTCGCTTCGGTGCCGTGGTCGTGAATCGTCGGCTCGGACCAACGGCGTGATGGGCGTGAACTCGTCGTCCCGGCGTTGTGGTCAGTCGTCAGCGGCACTCGCCGCACGTTCACTGCCCGGTGCCGCTTCAGGTGAGGGTGCGTCGGGTTGTAGCTGAGTTCGATCTTCGGCAAATCGATGGTTCGGGCGTGCGAAGCAACCCTGCAACAGGGGGTACGGCTGCCGCTAGCGGCAGCGGAAGGGGTTTCGC
>NZ_JXST01000076.1 GCF_000878195.1 Mycolicibacterium llatzerense
CCCACCGACATCACCCCGCCAACACCACCATCAAACGGCGATCAGCACACCGAAACGGAGGTCGCCTGAAACACCCGATCCACAGGTATTGACAATTGCTCCTTGACGGTGACCGCCGGCGGGATGTCCGGGTGCCATCGGTTGTGGCCGACGAGCTGTTGGTCGGTGAACTTCTTCGATGAATCCAAGGGGAACAGCAGTTCCGGCACGGTGACCCTCCTAGCGACACGAACACTTGCTTCCGAATGGAAGTATTCAATAGTGAAGGTGTCTCGTCTGCGGTTCGGGCAAGTTACATCCGGATGACGTTGACACAGAGGGCTTATGGTGTCGTTGTGCCTACCTACTCATTCCGGTGTGGACAGGGTTGCCCGGACTTCACCGAACAGCATTCGATGACCGTCGTGCCCGATGACGTCCCCTGCCCGAGCTGCCGCAGCCAGGCCAAACGCCGAATCGGAGCGCCGGCGCTAGGCGCCGGCAGCTCGCCGGGGATGCGGATCCAGGACGCCACCCGCGCCACGGCCGACCGCCCCGACGTCGTCGGAAGCCTGCCTGCGAGCCGCCGCCGCGCGCCGGTGACTGCGAATCCTCTGCATCGCAAGCTCCCCCGGCCCTGACCCGGACAAAGCAAAACCCCGCGCACTCCGGGATCGCCGGGTTTGTGCGCGGGGTTTTGTCAGTGAGCAGCGGGTGGGCTGCTCAAGTTTTTACTGCTGGCCGACCTCGAACCGCACGAAGCGGGTCACGGTGACGCCGGCCTCGTCCAGCAGGGCCTTCACGGTCTTCTTGTTGTCGGACACCGACGGCTGGTCGAGCAGCACGACGTCCTTGTAGAAGCCGGTGACGCGGCCTTCGACGATCTTCGACAGCGCGGCCTCGGGCTTGCCCTCTTCCTTGGCGGTCTCCTCGGCGATGCGACGCTCGTTGGCGACCAGGTCGGCGGGCACGTCCTCACGAGTGAGGTACTTGGCCTTCAGCGCGGCGATCTGCAGCGCGACCGCGTGAGCGGCCTCTTCCGAAGCACCGTTGTACTCGACCAGCACACCCACGGCCGGCGGCAGGTCCGCGGCACGCTTGTGCAGGTAGGTCTCGACGGTGCCGTCGAAGTAGGCGGCACGACGCAGTTCGAGCTTCTCGCCGATCTTCGCCGACAGGTCCGCGACCAGCTGCTCGACGGTGGTGCCGTCGACGGTGGCGGCCTTGAGGGTCTCCACGTCGTTGGCCTTGGCCGCGACAGCAGCGGTGAGGATCTGGTCCGCGAGAGCCTGGAATTCGGCGTTCTTGGCGACGAAGTCAGTCTCGGAGTTCAGCTCGATCAGGGCGCCGTCCTTGGCGGCGACCAGGCCCTCGGCGGTGGCGCGCTCAGCGCGCTTGCCGACGTCCTTGGCACCCTTGATGCGCAGCACCTCGACGGCCTTGTCGAAGTCACCCTCGGTCTCAACCAGTGCGTTCTTGCAGTCGAGCATGCCGGAGCCGGTGAGCTCCCGCAGTCGCTTTACGTCAGCAGCGGTGTAGTTAGCCATCTCAGCTTTCTGTGGTGGTGGTTTCGGTGGCGGCTTCGGCTTCGGTGCTGGTGGTCGCACCGGCGAGCAGTTCCTGCTCCCACTCGGCGAGCGGCTCGGCGCCTTCGGCCTCGGTCTTGGCACCCGAGCGGGCCTGCAGACCCTCGGCAACCGCGGAAGCGATCACCTTGGTCAGCAGCGCGGCGCTGCGGATGGCATCGTCGTTACCCGGGATCGGGTAGTTGACCTGGTCGGGGTCGCAGTTGGTGTCAAGGATCGCGAGGACCGGGATACCGAGCTTGATGGCCTCAGAAACGGCCAGGTGCTCCTTGTTGGTGTCGACGACCCAGATGGCCGACGGAACCTTCTGCATGTCCCGGATACCGCCGAGGCTGCGCTCGAGCTTGTTCTTCTCACGCGTCAGCATGAGGATTTCCTTCTTGGTGCGACCCTCGAAGCCACCGGTCTGCTCCATCGACTCGAGTTCCTTCAGGCGCTGCAGGCGCTTGTGGACGGTCGAGAAGTTGGTGAGCATGCCGCCCAGCCAGCGCTGGTTCACGTAGGGCATGCCGACGCGGGTGGCCTCGTCAGCGATGGACTCCTGGGCCTGCTTCTTGGTACCGACGAAGAGCACGGTGCCGCCGTGGGCAACGGTCTCCTTGACGAACTCGTACGCCTTGTCGATGTAGGTCAGCGTCTGCTGCAGGTCGATGATGTAGATGCCGTTGCGGTCGGTGAAGATGAACCGCTTCATCTTGGGGTTCCAGCGTCGGGTCTGGTGCCCGAAGTGCGCGCCGCTATCCAGCAGCTGCCGCATGGTCACTACGGCCATGGTTGTGCCTCACTTGTTTCGGTTGTCGTCCGGTATCGGGTGATGCCGGACCCTGACGCCTGCTGCGTGCCGGACCCAACTCGGTTGTCCGAGGTGGGACCGCCCGGCATGCGATTGCGACCCGAGATCGAGCCGCTGTGCAGGCGCGCGAAGTCAACCCACGAATGCGGATTGCAGGGGGAAGTTTACACGCTTTGCAGGGTGCTCTTGTCCACAGAGCGCTGGTTATCCACAGATCGGGGTTCTCGGGCTACCGAAGCCGGCGCCGAGGCGCTGAACTGGGGTGATGCGCATCGTCCTGCTGGTGGGGATCGCCACGGTCTGCTCGACCGGCGTGGCGCACGCCACCGACGGCCGATTGGACTGGCCGTTGCGGCCGCGTCCGGCCGTCGTGCGCACGTTCGACGCACCGCAACCCAATTGGCAGCGCGGGCATCGTGGCGTCGACCTGGCTGGTTCGGCCGGTCAGACGGTGTACGCGGCGGCTCCGGGCACGGTGGTGTTCGCCGGGGAGCTCGCGGGCCGGCCGGTGGTGTCGGTCGCGCATCCCGGCGGGCTGCGCACCAGCTATGAGCCGGTGCGTGCCGTGGTACGTCCCGGCGCCGTCGTCGCCGCCGGTAGTGCCCTCGGCACGCTGATGGCCGGGCATCCCGGCTGCAGCAGCTGCCTGCACTGGGGCGCGATGTGGGGCGCGTCGTCCGATGCCGACTACGTCGATCCCCTCGGCCTGCTCGCCACCACCCCGATCCGGCTCAAGCCCCTCACCTCACCTCGAACGTGAGCTTGTGTGCCAAAAATCGCGAACATTTCGCACACAAGCTCAGCTTCGGCGGGGAGTTACGCCCGGGGATGGGCCTGATCGTGCACGGCACGCAGCCGGGCCACCGTCACGTGCGTGTAGAGCTGAGTGGTCGCGAGCGACGAATGCCCCAGCAGCTCCTGGACCACGCGCAGATCGGCGCCGCCCTCGAGCAGATGGGTGGCCGCGCTGTGGCGAAGGCCGTGCGGCCCGATATCGGGGGCACCGTCCACTGCCGAGATCGTCTGGTGCACGACGGTCCGCGCCTGACGAGGGTCGAGGCGACGCCCCCGCGCCCCGAGCAGCAGCGCGGGGCCTGAGGTCGCGACCGCCAGCGCCGGGCGACCGTCGGACAGCCAGGCCCGTAGCGCGTGAAAGGCCGGCTCACCGAAAGGCACGGTGCGCTGCTTGTCCCCTTTACCCAGAACACGCAGCACGCGACGGCTCTGGTCGACGTCGTCGATGTCCAGGCCGCACAGCTCACTGACGCGGATACCGGTGGCGTACAGCATCTCGACGATCAGCCGGTCCCGCAAGGCCATCGGATCACCTTGCTCCGCACCGGAATTCGCTGCGGACATGGCGTCGACGGCCTGGTCTTGACGGAGGACGGCGGGCAGGGAACGACGGGCCTTCGGGGTTTGCAGCCGCACCGCCGGGTCGGTCTCGAGCAGGCCGCGTCGCACCGCCCAGGCGGTGAAGGTCTTCACCGCCGATGTCCGACGGGACAGCGTGGTCCGGGCCGCGCCGTTGCCGGCCTGTTCGGCGAGCCAGGACCGCAGTGTCATCAGGTCCAGGTCGCCGATGGCCGCGTCGTCGCCGAGGAACTCCCCCAACGACCGCAGGTCGCCGAGGTAGGCGCGGCGGGTGTGCTCGGAACGGCCGCATTCGAGTTCGAGGTACTGGTCGAACTCCGAGAGGACCGCCTGGTGCACTCCCCTACGGTCCCAGAACCGCCAACCCAGCGCCTGTCGCGCCACCCCTCAGTGGCCGAGCTGTGACCTCAGACGTCGACGCGGCGCAGCGCGTCCGGGGTCAAGTCCGCCAGTGAGCGGTAGCCGTCGATGGCCATGGTGAGGTCGGTCTCGGCCAGCAAGGACCGCAGCACGTGCACGACGCCGGCCGTGCCGGCCAGTGCCATGCCATACGCGTACGGCCGGCCGATGCCGACGGCCGTCGCCCCCAGCGCCAGCGCCTTGACCACGTCGGCGCCGCTGCGGACGCCGGAGTCGAACAGCACGGGCAAGCCGTCGGCGGCCGCGACCACGCCTGGCAGGCAGTCGATGGCCGGAATCCCACCGTTGGCCTGCCGGCCGCCGTGATTGGAGCAGTAGATGCCGTCGACCCCGGCGTCCCGCACGCGCCGCGCGTCGTCGGGATGACAGATGCCCTTGACCAACAGCGGCAGCTTCGTCAGCGACCGCAGCCAGGCCAGGTCGTCCCAGGTCAGCGAGTTGCCGAAATCCTGCACCCACTGCATCACCACGCCCTGCGGATTCTGCTCGGGCGGCGCGGGCAGCTTGGCCCGGAAGACCGGGTCGCTGGTGTAGTTGGACAGGCAGTGGCCACGCAGCTGCGGGAAGTTGGCCGTCGACAGGTCGCGGGGGCGCCACCCGGGCACCCAGGTGTCGAGGGTCACGACGATGCCCTGGTAGCCGGCTGCTTCGGCCCGGCTGATGAGGCTGGCCGCCAGGTCCCGGTCTTTCGGGGTGTACAGCTGGAAAAAGCCTGGGGTGTCACCGAATTCGGCGGCGACGGCCTCCAACGGATCGCTGGTGAGCGTCGAGACCATCATCGGGACGCCGGTCTGGGCGGCGGCACGCGCAGCGTGCAGGTCACCGTGGCCGTCGCGGGCACAGATGCCCATGACGCCGATCGGCGCGAGGAACAGCGGCGAGGGCAGCTTCAGGCCGAACAGATCGACCGTCAGGTCGCGCTCGGTGGCCCCGACCAGCATGCGCGGCATGAGGCCCCAGCGGTCGAAGGCGCTGACGTTGACGCGCTGCGTCCGCTCGTCACCGGCGCCGCCCGCCACGTACGACCAGATCGACGGCGGCATCGCGGCCTTGGCGCGCTCCTCGAGTTCCGCGAACGAGATCGGCAGCGTTGGGACGACACCGCCCAGACCTTGCAGGTAGATCTCGAGTTGGTAGTCACCGAACGCCATCGGGCCCGCCCTTCTGTTGCAACTTCGGCTGAGAATCGCACATTAGCGTCGGCCCGCGCCTCGGCTTTCGGCTATGCCTCGGCTTCTGCCTTGGCCAGTTCAGCCTTCCACTGCCGGAACGTCTCTTCGGTGCGACCCCGGCGCCAGTAACCGGAGATGGATGCCCATTCGGCGCCGACGCCGCGTTCCTTGCGCAGGTACGGCCGCAGGTTGTGCATGACGGCCTGCGCCTCGCCGTGGACGAACACCTGAACCTGGCCGGGCAGCCAGTCAGCCGCCCGCACCGCTGCGACGAGTGGCGCGTTGTCGCCGGCCCGGTCGTCGGACACCAGATCGGCGCGGCCGCCGCGATGGATCCACTGGATCTTCACGCCCGCGGGCGCGGTCAGATCGAGCTCGTCGTCGGGTCCGTCGACCTCGATGAAGGCCTGGCCGATCGCGCTCGGCGGCAACGCTTCCAACGCGGTGGTCAGCGCCGGCAATCCGGCTTCGTCGCCGGCCAGCAGGTGCCAGTCGGCGGCCGGGTTCGGCGAGTAAGCCCCGTTGGGCCCCATGAGATACGCCGGGTCGCCGGGCGCCAGCGACGCCGCCCACGGTCCGGCCACTCCGGTATCGCCGTGCACGACGAAGTCGACGGTGAGTTCGCGCTGCTCCACATCGACGCGCCGCACGGTGTAGGTCCGCACGGTCGGGCGCTGGTCCGCCGGCAGCTCCTCGAAGCTGTCCAGGGTCAGCGGCTGCGCCAGGCCAGCCACCTGTACACCCGCGGGCACGATGGCGAACTTGACATAGGAATCGGTGAATTCCTTCGGACTGAAAGTGTCGAACCCGTTGCCGCCGAACACAACACGAATCATGTGCGGGGTCAGGCGCTGGGTGCGGAGAACTTCGAACGTATGAATCGGACGGCCTGCCACGCCTCGACTATACGAGCGGTGCGCCCGCAGCGATGGGCTACCGAGCCAGCACCGCCGCGGTGAACTTGGGCTTCCAGTCCGAGGTCAGCAACGCGCCGAAGTTGGATTCCAGGTCGTCGCGCTTGGCGGTGTCGGTGTCGCGGACCGCGAAGATGAACGCCGGTCCGCTCCAACCGGCGCCCGCCACCCCGGCCAGCACCTGCAGAATCTGACGCGCCTGTTCGTCCTGGCTGACGCCGCGGGCCTGCGGCGCGCACGTGGAGGCGCCGAGTTCGGTCATCCACACCTTCTTGTCGCCGTCGCCGTTGACGGTCATCAAGTCGTGCACGCGCACCAGATCCGACCAACCGTTGTCGCCGTCCTCGGCGATGCCGCCCGGGAACACGTACGGATGCATCGCGGTGGCATCGAAGAACTTCCGTGCGCCGCTGGCGTACATGTCGGCGAGGAATTTCGTCGGTGCGTCCGGGCCGGTGGCGCGACTCAGGCCGGCGGCGATGACGGTGGCGTCAGGTTGAGCAGCTTTGATGGCGGGATAGGCCGCCTTGAGCAACTCGGTGTAGACGGCGGCCCGGTTGGTGGTGAACCCGAAGAACAGCGGCAGGTTCGGCTCGTTCCAGATCTCCCAGTTGGCGACCCGGTCGCCGTAGCGCTGCACGACGGCGGTGACGAAGGCGGCGTAGTCCGCCGGATTCACCGGTGGCGCACTGAAATACGAACCCGGAGCCCGCGCCCAGGTGGGACTGTAGGCGATCAGCCCGAGTACCTTCAGCCCCCGCTTCGCGGAACCGTTCACCCAGTGATCGACGTAGTGCCAGTTGTATTGACCCTTGACGGGTTCGACGATGTGCCAGTCGATCAGCACCCGCATCCACTCCGCTCGGGTGCGGGCCACGGCATCGAGTTCGCGGTCGGCGTCTGCGTCGCTCATCCAGGACTGAGGAGCGCCGATGCTGAAACCGTAACCGCCCTCCGGCGCCACCGGCGTCACTTGCGGCGATGGACGCAGCCACAGGCACTGCCCTATCACGAGTGCGACGACCAGCCCGATGGCGAAAGCAAGCTGCCCGAAACAGCGGCGGACGCGGCGGGCCACGACGGTGGACATTCAGACAGACGGCTGCAGCGCGGGCAGCGGCTCGTTCGCGATCCGGTGCGCCTCGGTGGCGTCGATACCCAAGGCGCGCAAGACAAGTTCTGCAGTGGACGTGCCGGCCTCGCGCCACGTCTGATGCCCTTCCAGCACCATCCACATCGCACTGACTGTCGCGCCCAAGACCAGCGACGCCACGCTGTCGGCGCCGATATCCCCCAGTTGGTACCGACCCGCGGCCAGGCCGGCGTCGACGTCACTGCTCGGCGGGCCGGTCATCCACGTCCGCAAGGCCTCCTCGCCCAGGCCGAACTTGACGGCGAACCGGCCCAGCATGGGGTTTTCGTGCGCGTAGCGCACCCACATCCGAATTCCCGTGGCCAACCGGGCGGCCGAATCATCGATCGCCACGAAAGATGCCGACACCCGCCTGTGCAGATCCGCGGTGATCTCACCGACTACGCGATCGAACAGATCGTCCATCGAACCGACGTTTCGGTACAGCGTGCCGCGGGCCACGTTGGCCTCTTGAGCCAGCTCACTGATGCTGACCTGCGTGGTGCCCTTCTCGACGAAGAGCCGTACCGCCGCGGCCACAATCCGGTCGTCAGTCGTGGTCATGGCGCCGCCCCTCCGAACCATCTTGCATCACCTGTTCAATCCACAACAGTAGCAGCCCTGTTTGTACAGCCTCTGACAATTCTGAACAAACATGTTCAAGAAACATCCTTGACTTGTGTTGAACACTTCTGTTCAAATCAAGACATAGTTGTTGACATCAGAAGGGATCAGCGATGAGCGAGACTGCACAGGTTGATCACGCCTCAGTACTGATCGCCGGCGGTGGGCCGGTCGGCCTCACGCTGGCGCTCACCTTGGCGCGACACGGTGTGCACGCGCTGCTCGTCGAACGCAATCCGTCGACCACCACGCACCCGAAGATGGACATCACCAACGGCCGCAGCATGGAGTTGTACCGGCAGCTCGGAATCGCTGACGAATTGCGCAAAGTGGCTGTGCCGGAAGATCATCCGTTCGACGTTGCCTGGGTAACCAAGGTCAGCGGCTGGGAATTGGCTCGGTTCCGCTACCCCGGCGTCGCCGAACGCCGCCAGACCATCCGTGCGTGTACCGACGGCACCATGACGTTGGAACCGCCGATGCGGGTTTCCCAGGCGATTCTCGAACCGGCACTCAAGGCGATTCTGGAGACGCGGACGGGCATCGACGTCCGATACGGGTGGGCCCTGCGGTCCTTCCGCCAGCACGCCGACGGCGTCGACGCGGTGATCAACTGCAGCGCGACGGGCGAGACCCGCACAGTGCGGGCGGACTACCTGGCCGGGTGCGACGGGGCCGGCAGCATCGTGCGCCGCGAACTGGGGATTGCGTTGCACGACATCGATATCCGTCGGCTGGCTGCACGTGAGATCGGGTTGCGAACGGTGGTCGCGGGGACGGTGCGGGCATTCGTGGAACGGCACCAGACCCCGATGGACGGCCGCGTGTACATGGTGCATTTCACGTCCCCCGCGCGCGAGGTGTTGGAACGATTCGGCACGACCTGGCATACCCAGTCCCCCGAGGGCTGGACCTTGATCTCGCAGAACGATCGCGACACCTGGACGCTGCACACCCTGATCGGCATGGGCGTCAAGACCGAGGAAATCGATCCGAAGCAGTTCCTGTTCGCTCGACTGGGCGTCGAATTCGATTGCGACATCATCGTTGCCAACGAATGGCGCCCCCGGCTCTCACTCGCCGACTCGTACGGGCACGGGCGGGTGTGGCTGGCCGGCGACTCGGCCCACCAGGTGGTGCCCAACGGCGGCTACGGCATGAACACCGGCGTCGGCGACGCGGTCGGGTTGGGCTGGGCGCTGGCCGCTGTCGTCAACGGCTGGGGCGGTCCCCGCCTGCTCAGTGCGTACGCGGCCGAACGCCGCGCGGTCGGGGTCGCCAATCGGGATGCCTCCGCCCGGCACACTTTGGTGCGCCTGGCCATCCAAATGGCACACCGCGCATCGCTTTCCGGGGAGGG
>NZ_JXST01000077.1 GCF_000878195.1 Mycolicibacterium llatzerense
TTGACCTACCTCCGTTTTCGGGCGGGGCTGCCTTCAGCGCCACGGTGGATCCGATCATGCACTAGACGTTGATGATAGTCAACACGGTGTCGATTGCTGCTTGGCGAGCCGGGCGTCGCCACGGATATCGTAGAAGTGGACACAGTGTTGACTAGTGCCGACTGTGAGTCTAATCTCAACTTCGCCAAGGCCGTGACACCGAACACCGGCGCGCGCGGCGTCACAACGACATAAGAGGATTGACATGGCAACCAAATCGGAAGTCGACCAGATCCAGCCGTCAACTTCGCGCGATGGGGAGAGCTACGTCTCCCATCGTGAGGACATCCATTTCAACATGACCGGTGACTTCATGACCGGGGTAGATTTCTGGATCCACGCAACCGGTGAGACCACCAACGGCCAACTGATAGTCATCGAGACCAACTGGGTTCGTGGTACCGAACCGGTCTGGCACATTCACCACCGCGAGGAAGAGGGCTTCTTCGTGATGGACGGCGAAATCAAGATTCACACCGAGGCCGGTTCGTACAACGCCAAGAAGGGCCAATTCGTCTGGGGGCGCAAGGATCAGCGACACACCTATGAGGTGGTCGGTGATGAAGCCCGGATTCTCGTGGTCTTCGTGCCCGGCCCCGACAGCTCGGGCTTCGAACCCAACGGCGGTATCGACAAGTACTTCTACGAAGCTCGTAACCGAGAGCTTCGAACGCCCGCACAGCTGCAGGCCGAAGTCGAGAACCTGAAGGTCAATTACGGCCTGGAGATGTTCCCCGAAATTCCGCATCCCCGCGCCAACGCGTGAGCACGCTTGTCATTCGGGTATTTGGCATTACTGAACCATTGGAGTTGTTGTGACTATCGATATATCTCTTGACACAGTGCCGCATTGGATCGGCGGCGCTGCCGTCTCCTCGCCCGACGGGCCGCGAGCCGACATCCATGACCCCGCTACCGGGCGCGTGATCGGGACGGTCGTGTTGGGCGGTGCCGATGCCGTCGACGAAGCTGTGGCCAGTGCGAAAACTGCGGCCGTGGCCTGGGCCGACACCCCCAGCCCCGTCCGCGCATCGATACTGCATCGCTTCCGCGTACTGCTGCACGAGCAGGTAGACGAACTGGCGTCGATCATCACGGCCGAACAGGGCAAGACCCTTGCCGATGCCCGGGGAGAGTTGGCGCGCTCGATTGAGGCCGTCGACGTGTCGCTTTCGGTGGTGCAGCAACTCAAGGGGGAATACGCCGAGCAGGTTGCCAACGGAGTCGACACGTACTCCTTCCGGCAACCGCTCGGTGTCTGCGCCGGCATCACACCGTTCAACTTTCCGGCCATGGTGCCGGTGTCGATGTTCGCGGCCGCCATTGCGTGCGGGAACACGTTCGTGCTCAAGCCAAGTGAGCAGGTGCCGTCGGCATCGGTGCGGTTGGCGCAAATCGCGAGCGAGGCAGGACTGCCTGACGGCGTGCTCAACGTCGTGCATGGCGGTGTCGCGGCAGCCGAGGCGCTGATCGACCACCCGGATGTGGCGGCGGTGTCGTTCGTCGGGTCCACCCCGGTCGCGCGCGCGATCTATCGGCGCTCGGCCGAGGCCGGCAAGAAGGTGCAAGCCCTCGGCGGCGCGAAGAACCACCTGGTGGTGATGCCCGACGCGGACCTCGATGCCGCAGCCGACGCGTTGGTGTCGGCGGCGTACGGTGCCGCCGGCCAGCGATGCATGGCTGTGACGGTTGCGGTTGCCGTCGGTTCGGCGGCAGACGCACTGGTGGACAAGATTGCCGACCGCGCAAGGGCGTTCAGGGTGGGCGACGGTGCGGAGTCGGATATCGACATGGGACCGTTGATCTCAGCGGGCGCACTCGCCCGGGTCCGCGGGGCATTGGAACGGTCGGTTGAGCAGGGCGGGCATCTGGTCGTCGACGGCCGTGACCGGCCCGCGGCAGGGGACGGCTACTTCATCGGCCCGAGCCTGGTTGACCGCGTCAGCGTAGGGAGCGACCTGTACCGCGACGAGGTGTTCGGACCGGTCCTCAGCGTCGTGCGCGCCGACGATCTCGAGCAGGCCCTGCAGATCGTCAACAGTAATCCCTACGGGAATGGCGCCATCATTTTCACTGGCAGCGGCGCGGCTGCACGTCGGTTCAGCAGGGCCGTGTCGGCCGGCAGCGTAGGGATCAACGTGCCTATCCCCGTGCCGATCTCATGGTTCGGCTTCGGCGGGTGGGGCGACTCGCGGTTCGGAGATGACGGCCTCAACTACGACGGCTACCGCTTCTACACAAGGTCCAAAGTGATCACGCAGCGCTGGACGGAACCAGCGCCGGGCCTTGCTCCCCACTTCGTCGCAGCGGGCCGGCAGTGAGCTTGCCACCGGCCGCCGGACCGGTTCGGCTCGACCACGTCGGAATTCTCGTGCGCGACTTGGACGCCGCTCGTACCCAGTGGTGTGATCGGTTTGGCATCGAAGTTTCTCGCGCGGTTGACGTTCCAGCCATGAGCATCAGCGCGGCGTTCCTCAATGTTTGCGGGGCAGAGGTCGAGTTGTACACCGTCCACGATCCGGCCGCACTCGATGCGGCCCTCGACGGTGCAACGGCAAAACTCGATCACGTGGCACTACGTCTACACCGCGCCGATGGGCCCGAACTCGTGGGCTGCTCCATCCGGGGGCCGGGGCGGCCGGAGGCGATCGCAGGACCGATTTTGATGGGGGATGCCACGCATGTCTGGACCGAGCCGCCCGGAATCGATGTCCTGCTCCAGTTGATCAGACCGGCTGCGTGAGGCCTCGATCTATATCTGTTGCACCACAAGCGGTCTCGCCTGCTGGCCGGCCGTAAGAATCACCTTAGTAAGGATCGAACATGGGAAGAATGGAAGGAAAGGTTGCTCTGATCACCGGAGCGGCCCGAGGTCAGGGTCGGGCACACGCCATCCGCCTCGCTCAGGAAGGGGCGGACATCCTCGCCTTCGACTGCCCGGCGAATGGCGGGGTGCCCTATCCCGTTGCCACGACGGCTGACCTCGAGATCACGGTCAAGGAAGTCGAGGCCCTGGGCCGGCGAATCATTGCGCACGAAGGCGATGTTCGTCAGCAGGCTCCGCTGGACAGGCTCGTGGCCGAGGGCGTGCGGGCCTTCGGTGGGCTGGACGTCGCAGTGGCCAACGCCGGCATCTGGACGGTTCACCCTTTCGCGGAGATTCCTGAAGGCGAGTTCCGGGATGTGCTGGACGTAAACATCATGGGGCCTTGGCGCACCCTGAAAGCGGTAACGCCCGCAATGAAGACGCGCGGAGGTGGATCGGTGATCATCACCTCGTCGGGCAATGGCGTCGAGGGGTCTCCCCACTACGTCCATTACGTGGCATCGAAGCACGGTGTACTCGGGTTGGCCAAGAGCGCAGCACTCGAGTTCGGCCAGTACGGCATTCGAGTCAACTCGCTGCTGCCCGGGCCGACCGATACTCCCGCCCTGGATTGGCAAGGCGGCTACGACCTGTGTGCGGGCAAGGGACCCGGAAACGGCGTCAAAGAGGACCTGCAAGGCGCAAGGTACTGGGCAGCTCTCCGGGATGTCGGCCTGCTGCCGCCGCAGGCCATGAGCGAGGCGGTGCTGTGGCTGGCCTCCGACGAATCACGTTGGACGACAGGCCTCGAAATGTTGGTTGAAGGCGGCCACATGCTGATGCCCGGCCTCAACATGACGAAAATGGCGTTGGACAACCAGTAACGTCCGAGCAGCTCTAGCAGTCAACCGGAGCCCTCCTCGAAGACGTCGATCACGTTTTCGAGGAGGGCTTGCGGCGTCTATTGGACTTTGCGCGCGGCTTCCATTCAAGCCCGTAGACCGTCCGCAGCCAGATCGTCGTCACTGTTTCGGTCATGTCCTCCAACGGGATTGCATTCTCGCTGCGCAGACTCATCAAAGCGAGGTTACGTTCTCCCATCCACATCAATGCGGCAGCCAACGACCTGGCGGGCGGCCCAGCGATCGCCACACCTGTCTTTCTGTCTCGCTCGATGCCTGCGGCCGCAGCGTCGATGAACCGCCCGAGGATGGAGTCCCACTGCGTCTGCAAGTCCGGTTCGGCTGCCGCGGCGTCGGCCACTTCACGAAGAACATGCCCATGGCGTTCCCACACTTGAATGACCTCGCTGACCGCATGCTCGATGGCCGCCTCCGGCGGCATGCTTGCGGGGCGCTCAAAGATCAGCTGCGATGCTTGGAACACATCGGCGGTGACCCGCGAGAGCAGCGCCGACAACAGCTGCCACTTGGACTCGAAGTAGAAGTAGAACGACGACCTCGACAGCCCCGCGCGCTTGGTGAGATCGTCGATGGAAATGTTGCGCAAGGACACTGTCCGCAACATGTCGTAAGCACCTTCGAGAATGGCTTGCTCACGTCTGTCACCTTTGATGTTTCGTCGGCCCACCCGTGTCTCGGTGGTGCTCAGGTTGAAAGATGAAGTAGACGCCATAGGAGAGATGATATGTCAGGCCAGCCGCGAAGCGGCTGGATCGCAGGCGGAAGTACCAACAATTATCGACATTGTGTTGATAATCACCCACGCATGATGCATGCTATGAACGTGCATCGGCCTCGCTTTGACGTTCGTGTCGGCGGGCCAGCCGTCCATTCAGGTCCAGGCCGCTGTCTTGCTTGCGCTCCAACGGAATTCGCATGCCTGGCCGCGGAACGAAAAAGCGAGCTCTCTCAAAGTAGGAGTCAACCGTGTCCAACCTCGCCGGCAATCTGGTCGCTACCGCGCGGGAGTACGGAGACCGACCAGCCGTGCAGCTGGACCGGTATGTCCTGTCCTACAGGGAACTTCATCATCGCGCCGCGGCGGTAGCCGGAGATCTGCGAGCCCATGGCGTGCTACCCGGCGACCGGGTGGGCTTGGTAGTGCCGAACGTCCCCGCATACCCCGTGTTGTTCTACGGGGCACTACTAGCCGGCGCCGTTGCCGTTCCCATGAATCCGTTGCTCGGTGCCCGTGAGGTCGAGTACTACCTGACAGACTCGGGTATGACGGTGGCGTACGGGTTGGAGGGCAGCGACTCCGTCGTGCCGGCCGCAGCATCGAAGGTCGGGATTCGCTCTGTATTGGTTCCCCCGACGGGTCCGATTGTTCTGTCCGGCAGCCCAATCCATGAAGCGGCCGAGCGAACCGACAACGATACTGCGGTGATCCTGTACACCTCGGGGACCACCGGGAAACCTAAAGGCGCAGAACTCACTCACCGGAACATGTCCTCCAATGCCGCGACGACAGCAGACACATTGATCAACGTGGGCCCCGAAGACGTGATCCTTGGTTGCTTGCCGTTGTTTCACGTCTTCGGTCTCACATGCGGCCTCAATGCGGCAGTCAAAGCCGGGGCCCTTCTTACGCTCGTTCCCCGCTTCGAGGCCGCTAAGGCATTGCAGGTTGTGGCCCGCGACCGAGTGACAGTTCTCGAGGGCGTACCCACCATGTACGCCGCGATGCTGAACTCATCGCAGGCAGCCGGCGCTGACATGTCCTCGCTTCGCACATGCATCACCGGTGGCGCTCCCATGCCCGTCGAGATTCTCAAAGCGTTCGAGAAGAAGTTCGACTGCGCAATCTACGAAGGGTACGGGCTCTCAGAGACGGCACCCATCGCTTGTTTCAACCAACCCGGGCACCAACGTAGGCCCGGCACCATCGGCATACCTGTGCGGGGCTGCGCGCTGCGCATCGTCAGCGAGGATGGCGAGGACGTCCCTGACGGCCTACCTGGCGAGATCGCCATCCAGGGCGAAAATGTCATGAAGGGGTACTGGAACCGACCTGAGGCAACAGCCGAAGCCATCCCCGACGGCTGGTTTCGTACCGGGGACATCGCCACCCGTGATGGCGACGGGTACTACACCATTGTTGACCGGAAGAAAGATCTGATCATCCGGGGTGGGTACAACGTGTACCCACGCGAAGTCGAGGAAGTGCTCTACGAACATCCTGCTGTCGCTGAAGCAGCGGTGATCGGCATCAAACACGCAGTACTCGGCGAGGAGATCGGCGCGGCCGTCGCCCTCAAACGCGGAACGCACGCAGAAGCCGAAGAATTGAAGGCCTTTGTCCGAGACCGAGTCGCCGCGTACAAATACCCGCGCGAGGTATGGCTCGTCGACTCCTTACCCAAGGGCCCGACGGGCAAGATCCTCCGTCGCGAGGTCAAACCGTCGAGCTCGACCCGAACCGGTTGAGATACTCGAACTTTCATCTGAACTAGTCGCCGGCGATGGACGCTCGACAGACGGTCAACCGACCTTGGGGCGGTCGCTCTTCCGGTCATCGACCAGAGCTGCAGGCATTTGAAAGTGGGTTGGAGTGCGTTGAACGTCCTCGACTGCGAACTGCCGACGTCAGCTCGCGAGTTCGGGCGTGCACTTGCGCTACTGCAGATCTGTGGATGACAACGACTCCAGCGTCCTGGCATTCGTGATGACCGCCGCGATGGATCCCATGCGGACTTCGACACCGTCGAACACTGGGTGATCAGCGTCGTCTGGCGGCACGTTTGCAGCTCTGGCCGCTCTCTGTTCGGACACGGTTCAGTCCTTGCGGCCCGTATTATCCGTGCATTTCTGACGTCGGTCGAGGCCCCCGGGTTGAAGTGCAGCGCAGCGCCTGTTGTTGTGCAGCAACAGGCCACCTCCATGACGTCATCGCGGACGCATCGATGGTGTCGCTCCGTCCACCCATCCGGTGATCTCGGTGATTGCCAGGGTCGGTCCCGCGACGATGACCAATCTGGCCCGCGGCTTCGATCTGGACAGCTTCCGCTCCTGTGATCGGTGTCGACCGCAGCGGGGTCACTCGTTTTGTTTCAAGACTGGAGGACGCGGGGTGTCTCCGTCGAAGCCCCATGAGGCAGACGTAGAGCAACTTTGGTGGAGCTGACGCCCGTCGGCAAAGCAGCGATCAACGCCGTGCGCCCCAGATTGACTCGCCGGTACGACAACATGCTTGGCGCACCAGGACCGCTGGCGAGGTCGCGCAATTCACCCGCGGGACTCGAGCGCTTTACAACCACGCTGCTCGACCAACGCCCATGCCCGCTCCCTCAAAGCGGTGAATCCGCGCCCGTGTCAAGCTTTCTCGCCCCAGCGACCACGCGAGGACTCAGGTGCAACCTTGATGACCGCTTTTCCTCGTGTGCCGCCGGACAATGCTTGGTTGAGTGTGTCGCGGGCGTTCTCCAGTCCTTCGACGATGGTCTCGTCGTACATCAACGAGCCTTCGCCCAGCGCGGCGGCGAGCTTACCGATGATCTCGCCGTAGCGGTCGATGTGGTCGGTGACGATGAAACCCCGCAGGGTGGCTCGCTGCATGAGCAGCTGGTTTGCGTTGCGCAGGCCCGGCTGGTCGCCGTCGTCGTTGTAGGTGTCGTACTCCGAGATCAGGCCACACAGCGAAACTCGCGCGCCGATGTTCAACCGACCCAGGACGTGATCCATAATCGGGCCGCCCACATTCTCGAAATCCACGTCTATGCCCTCTGGGGTCGCGTCGTCGAGCTGCTTGCGCCAGTTGTCCGAGTGTCGGTCTACGCATGCGTCGAAGCCCAGTTCCTCCACGAGGTGTCGGCACTTCTCGGCGCCGCCGGCGATGCCGACCACGCGAGCGCCACGCTGCTTTGCCAGCTGTCCAGCGATCGAGCCGACGGCGCCTCCGGCGGCAGAGACGACGACCGTCTCGCCGGGCTGAGGATCGCCCAGCTCGATACCGATGAACGCTGAAATGCCGGTGTGGCCAAGTACTCCGAGGAATGCGGGAAGCGGCGCGGGCAGTGGGTCGGGAAGAACTGTGAACGGAATCTCCAGAACGGAATCGTCAGCGACGCAGTAGTCTTGCCAGCCGGTGAAGCCGAGGACGATTGCGCCGACGGGCAGATCGCCTCGCCGGCTTTCGACCACCTGTCCGACGCCGAGGCCACGCATTACAGCACCCAGTTCGACCGGCGGGATGTAGGAACGCAGCTGGCTCATCCAGACACGGTTCGTGGGGTCGAGCGACAGGTACAGCGTGCGAATCAACGCCTGCCCCTCCGCGATATCGGCGATGGACTCCTCGACCCATTCGAGATCTTGTTCTGTGACCTGGCCTTGCGGCCGGCACTGCAGACGGAACAGTCGGTTGGTGGGCGTTTTCATGGCGAATCCTCATCGTTGGCGGTGACTTGAATGGTGGTCATCGGGGCGCGCGGCACCGCATCGGTAGGGGCGGCGGCAAGGCCCTGCAACGACTGTAGACGTATGGTCGTTAGTAATCAACGGTATGTCGACTACTAAGGGGGGCATCGATGATCGCCAGTCACGTTCGCGGCCAACGGATATTGCAAGAGTCGACAGCATGTTGACTATCAACGACATATGGTGCACGCTCGAACTCGACATCCGACTGTGATCGCAGTCGACCGAGAGATGGAGGTGGGCGCATGAGCTTACAAACGGACAACCGTGCGACGGTTGAGCGATTCTGGGGGGCCCTCGATGACGGTCCGCCGCGCGGTGAGGCGCTGGAGGTGTGGAAGCAGAACTTTGCCGAAGACGGCGTCTGGGAGATGCCGTTCGCACCCGAGCCTCTCGCTGATACTGTCCCGGGCCGACACTTGATCGGCCATTTCATCGACTGGTTCTTCGCCTCGGTGCCCGACCTCCGGATTGATTCGCTTATCGTGCACGACACGACCGACCCGGAACTCTTCATTCTGGAACTGCACGGGAATGCGACGGTCACGCAGACCGGCAAGATCTACGCCAACACCTATTGCACACATATGCGCATCCGGGACAGCAAGGTTGTGTTGATCCGCGAATACTTCAATCCCAATGTAGTTCTGGAGGCGTTTGGGCGCGACGTGATCGCCGAGGGCATGTCTGCTGTGATGGCAGCCGCCGGAGTGGGGGCTGCGCAG
>NZ_JXST01000078.1 GCF_000878195.1 Mycolicibacterium llatzerense
TCACCAGTACGATCCGGGCGCGAGCCAAGGTCAGACGGGGGCGCCAACGCCACACCACCAGTGCCGAACGATTCGCGGGCCATACCCATCGCCGCCCCCGCAGCACGCACAAACCCATCCAAACTCACGATCAGTAACCTCCCGGTGCGTGATGGGGATTGAACTGGCCAACCGCCGACAAATTCGACCCGTCGCGCGCCACGTGATAGCGGCGCATGACGTAATTCATCGACGCCGCGATGTTGGCGATCGGGTCATAGATGCTGCGACTGGTCCCCGGCTCATGGTTCGCGGCGAACGTTGACGGGATGGTCTGCAAGCCGCCACGTGACGAATTGGCCGGGGCGCCATCGGCCATCCGCGCGCCATGCGCATTGGAGTCACTCGTGTTCACCGCATCGGGGTGAAAACCGGACTCGCGGCTGGCGGCTGTCATGAAGCCGCGAGTCCAGTTCGCCCGCGCCACCGGGTCGGTAATTCCCATGTGGTCGAGGGCTTTTCCGATGTAGGTACGGTACGCGTCCGGGCCGCCGGGGAACCCCTTCTTGCGCAGATCGACCTCGCTGACCGGAATCGCCGCGGCCGAGGACGTGTTCTCCGAGCTCGGCACGTTGCCGCCGAGCCCATCGCCCACCGGGTTGCTCGACACGTGGCCGGCGTCCTGAGCGAACCCGGTGCGCGAGAACAGGTTTCCGAGTGCGCCCAGGGGTGCCAGGGGCATGCCGCCGCCCATGGGGAAGCCGCCGCCCATGCCGCCCATCGGCATCTGGGGAAGTTGCGGCATCGCCGGCATCGTCGCCATCGCCGGGGCAGCCCCGGCGGGCGGGTGCCCGATGCCCTGATAGCCCGCGGCGTTCGCGTTGGCTGACGCAGCGTGGGTGGAGGCGTCGGCGCCGCCCTGATCCAGAGTGGACTTGGTGTCCTCCAGGTGCCGTTTGATGGCCGCCACCAACGCCTTTTGGCCCTCAATCGTGTTGGTGGACATGCCCATTGCCTGCACATCGGCCACCGCCGTGGCGATCACCGAGTCCATCCGGCCGCGCGAGACACCAGCGGAGGTCAGAGCTTGTTGCAGCTGCGCTCCGCTGGCCGCATCATGCTCGCTCAGCGCCGCCAGATGAGAGTCAATCTGTGTTGATTCGTGACTGAAAGCGGTTGCCGCAGCGCCTGATCCGTCACCAGTACGATCCGGGCGCGAGCCAAGGTCAGACGGGGGCGCCAACGCCACACCACCAGTGCCGAACGATTCGCGGGCCATACCCATCGCCGCCCCCGCAGCACGCACAAACCCATCCAAACTCATCGGACACCTACATCGTTATGCGCAGCAGTGGGCGATGACCCGATCGCACGGCTATCACCGCGACGTCGCGTCATCGCCCACCCGCTCTCACACTCAAACAGCTTCTTAGGACGGCAACCCTGGCGGCGCTGCCGGCGGCTGCTGCGGCGGTGCCGCAGCAGAGCTTGCGGCCGGGGCGCCACCCTTGGGGGCCGCTGCGCTCGGGTCCATCCACCCCAGGAAATCTGGGCCGGTGCCCACACTCGACAACGGCTGCGGCTGACCGGAAACGAGCACCTTGCCGTTACCCAAGGCCATCACCAGATGGTCCTGCCAGATACCCACGTCGCCGGCCTTCAACTTGGTCGGCGGAATCGGGTCGGTCACCGGCGTGCCCGGCGGCGGTACCGTCACACCCGCCTGATGCCACGCATCGGCCACCGTCGCCCCGCCAAGCGCAGCCTTGACCGCCTGCGCGCCCTGCACGGTGCGCGCTTCGGTGTCCTGCCCCCCAGGCAACGACACATGTGTCGTCGGAGCGGGCGCGTTCGGGTCAGAGCCCGGAGCGCCCTGATGGTTGCCGGCCAATTCCGTTGTACCGCCATTGGTTCCGGTCGTCCCGGGGGCTCCCGCCGGCGACGTGTTGCCATTGGTCTCACTGCCCGGCTTACCGCCGCTATTCCCCGAACCGCTCTCGGTGCCGTCCTTGAACTTCGCGTTCGACGGACCATCGCTGCTCGAGCCCTTGCTGCTACTGGGATCGTCATGGAAGGACGACGACGGATCACGGCCCAACCCTTGAGCACCCAACCCACTCAAGGCACTTAGTGGATCACCGCCCCCGCCGAACGAGGGCATGCCGCCCCCACCGAACGACGGCATCTGCGGCATCGACATACCCGCAGGCATCATGCCCGCGCCTGGCATCATGCCCTGCCCGTACGGCGACGTACCCGGAGCCGCCGCATTCACCGGCGCGCTCGACGGCGTCGTGCCCTGCTCGCTACTACTAGCCGGGCCGCCACCGCTGGGGCCGCCACCCTCACCGCCGTTGCCGCCGTTGCCAGCGTTGCCGGCGGGCTTAACGTCGTCGCCGCCGCCACCGATGTCGGCGTACTTCTGCGTCAACTCGCGAGTATGACGGGCCTTGGCTTCCGCATCGGCGATCTGCTGATCGATGATCTTCTTGGCCGCGGTCAACTTCTCCTTCAAGAAGTCCCGAAGCTCCTGCTGGCCAGCGGGCGTGTCCAGCCGAGGACCCAGCTCGGTGATCTTGTCCTGAACGTCCTTGGTGATGCCGTCCAGCTGCTGCTGGCCCGCAGTCCCGGCCGCGTGGATCGCATCAATCGTGCTCGCCGCCGACTTGTCCAGCTCATGCAGCTGCGCGATGACATCCGCGACCTCGCGGCTCTCCTTGTTCGCCGCGTCGCTCGCCGCGCCTGTACCGGGTGTGGGAGCACCCGGCGGCGCAGGAAGGGGCGCCGGAGGCGGCGGGGGCGGCGGCCCGGGCGCCAACCCGCCAGGAGCAGGCGGAGGCGCTGCAGGAGGCGGTGCATCCGGACCGACATGGCCCACGTGAATCGGACCATTAGCGGTCGGATTGTCTTCCTTGCCCAGCAGGTTCGCGCCGATTATCCCCGCAATCGGGGCGAGAGGTCCCAGCGGTGCGGCAATCGCCGTTCCCAAGACCCCGCCGAGAACGGTGTTGATCGGATCCCAATCATTCGACATCGCGGTGTTGCCCCTTCTAGAAGTTCAGCTTGCGTTCACGCGCGGACACCTCGCCGCGCTCGGGATAGTGCCCGTCACGGTTCGGTTGAATGGACAGGTAACGGTCATGAGCCACGTCAGCGACCTTGACCACCCGCTCTCCCAACGTGTACGAGTCCCACCTCCGGAACGCATCGCTGAGGAATCGCACCCCGACGACGCACCCGTTGTCCCCCACCTCGACAGCGATGGTCCGCTTGACCGACACAGCCGAAGCCACAACCCGGACTTCTCGGGTGTCGTTCGCCGACTCCTCAGCAAGCTCCACGACAGCCCCTCCCAACACGTCACCAATTCATTACCACCAGCAGTTTACACACAAAGAAGCAATCGTGAACAGTGATGCTGCAACTGATTTTGTGTTGAGCCGAAAGGCACCGCCACCAGCACAGACAAACCCCTGCTATGACGCCTGCCCACGCAACTGCTGCTCCAGCTCACCGACCTTGGCCACCACTGTCGACCCGAACCCGGCGTGGATGCCGCAATAGGCCAGGTCCGCCAGAGGCGGAGGCGTGTACTTCCAGCACCGCACCAACTCGACGATCTGGCTCATCCGGAAGTACTTCCGATACGACTGCGCCATCGTCACATTCAGTGCAGAACCATCGAAATCCTGCGGCGCATGAACCTCGGGCCACTCCAGCACCCCGTTGTGACGCTTGCGAACCAGGCTGTCATACAAGCCCCAACCGACGGCATCAGCTGTACCACGGTGCACCGATTGCAGCACCGCCAGTTCGTCATCGGTCACCAACCTGTCGCCAGAAACATCCGGCTCAGCGTGCGCCGCGTTGATGACCGCTGCGGTCAGATTCGCTGCCGCCCAAGCTGATACGTCAGCACCCTTATCAAGATTGGCAATCCTCTGAGCCAGGCTGGGATCATAGGCGGCCAACCGGTGCTGATGCCCACCATCGAGGCGCGGTGCCTCGCTGACCAACGCCAACGCATCCCGATGCTGCATCCCCAGGAAATCCTGCACTCCGTCTGGAGCCTGCGGCCACAGTTCCGTGGTCACCATCGCCGAAAGCTGCGCTCCCCCAGCCTTTTTGCGGAACAGCTCGAAATGATCCGCCAGAATCTTCGACGGCTTCTGGCACCCCATCCAGTGTGCTGCCCACCCGAACGGGAGCACGGGATCAACCACAGCCAGCCGAGCCGTTGTCGGCAGCGCCACCGTCGGCGGAACATAACCGCCCCCGCCAGCGCTAGTCGCGATGATGATCTGCGACCCCACAGAGGTTTTCACCACGCTGACCGCCCAAACGATCAGCGACGGCCAGTTCTCGCAAGCGCGAACCAAACCACCAAGTACCCTCTGCGCCAACAACAAATCAGGATTGACCTCAGTACCAGAGGAAACCAAACCAGACGCGGCCCCAGCCGAACCATGCCCAGCCGCCATCACCGGCCCAGCAGCAGGACCGCCACCGCCACTAGCGCTACTCGAACCAGCGCTCGCAGGTGACGTCGGCGCAGACGGCGCCGCAGGAGTCGCGCCAGCCGCACCGGCCCCCGGAGCACTGTAGGGAGCCATCGGGCCACCAGCCATCGCGCCGGCAGGAGGCATCATGCCGCCCCCGCCCACCGGCGCTGCGCCTGAACCACCCTGTGCGGCACCGCCGCCCATCTCCCCGCCCGACGGACCGCCGCCCATCGGCACCCCAGCAGGAGTGCTGCCCATCTGAGGCGCCGCCGCGGCCGGCGGCTGCGCAGCAAAGGCGGCAGCCGCTTGCTGCTGCGAAAGCGATTGCGACACAGGAGAAACTGGAGCAGCGCTACCGCCACCACCGGTTGCGCTCATGCCCGATGCCAGACCACTCTGAAAGCTCGACCCCGCATTGGCCAACGGCGACGCCGACGCCGGCGACGTAGACGCACCACCAGGCATACCGCCGCCGCTGGGCATACCGCCCGGCATTCCCCCACTACCAGACATGCCGCCGCCCGGAGAACCCAGCCCTGACGGCGGCTTCATGCTCGACCCAAGCCCGGACATACCCGAGCCCAACCCGCCGCCGGACCCACCACCACGACCGCCACCAGCGCCACCGCCGGGGCTGGCCGGCATACCCGTCATCGGCATTTGGCTAGGCGCTTGACTCGGCGGTGTAGCTGTTTGCGTAGCGTCCCCGTTAGCCGTGCCCGGTGTAAGTGGGTTCTTCACGGCAGTTTGGTTGGCGTCCGGTGTCGCCCCTGGCTGCGATGCATCGGCAGCAGACTTGCCGTCCTTCGAAGCAGTCTTGCTAGTCGTCTGTGAGGCGTCGGGTGTGGTGCCTTTCTCGGCGTCCTTGCCCTTGTTCTCCTTGTTGTCCGACTGCTTGCCATCAGACTGCTTACCGTCGGGCGTCTTCTGACTGCCCGGACCATTCTGGGGAATGATGAACTTCCCGCTGAGCGCCTGGGTGACCTGCTTGACGCTTTCAGCCACGTCCTGGTCGGCTTGCTGGCTGTAAGTTGTCCACACTTGCATCGCCGCTGCTGGATTGCGGCTTTTCACGGCCTTATTGAATTCCTCTTGACCAGCTTCGGCGGTGTTGTCGATCAAGCCTTGGAGAACTTGGGTGTGATGGGACGCCTGATATGCGGCCCTGGCCGCACTGGCGTGCTGGTCGTAGTGAGTGCTCCACAGATCTGTGTTCTCGTCGTGTGCGGCGAGAAGGGCGTCACCGGCTTCGCCTTGCAGCGCCTCGGCGAATTGCGGCCGGTAGGTGTTCTTCGACGTCCCGATTGCTTCATCGAGGTCCCTGGCGAGACCTGCATGGAATTCATGAAGGTCGTCGAGGAATTGGACCAAACTGTCCGGCGGACGCCGGCCGGCCTTGATCGCCATCGCGAACGGGCCTTCGCCAAGTTCGCTAGCGGTGTTCGCAGCGGTACTGGCGGCACCTGCAGTCTTCTTGGCCACAGAATCAGCGGCTTTCACTGCCTTGTGAAACAACTCCATCCCGATGTGAGCACCAGACTGCGCAGCGGCAGCGGCCCCCCCGGTACTACTTTCCGCTCCCGCGTCCATTCCTTAGCCTCCGTAAGCCCTGCACAAATCCCAGACACGCTGGTCTGCGTTGTTAGCCGCATCCGCAGTCCAGCCGACGGCGGGCCGTATCGCACCGCGCGTCTGTTCCCCACTCGCGGCGGCAGCATGCTGGCGCAGAAGCTGGAGGCTCTTATCGACTGCTTCACGAATCGTGCTATCAGCCGCCGAATTGTCCCTCAGGGCGTCAGCGATGAAGTTCGCCGTCGGCAAGACGTCGAATGCTGTGTTCTGGGGTGACGGCATAGCGCGATAACCCGCGGCGAACCGGGTGCACAGGTCGACTGTGGCCGCGTGCACCTGCTCGCTGGTGGGCGCAGTCGGCGCAGCGGGTGCTGCGGCTGCGGGCGCCGAGCCGGTCGCCATGTGGTTGCCGATGAGTCCCCCGATCGCACCCGCGGTGAGCGCGATCGCAGCGGCACCGATGATCGCCGCGGTGATCAGCCCGCCCTTGGGGCTGCGCGGCGGCTGCGCGGGCGGGTAGCCGTGCTGCGGCTGCATCGGCGGCGGCAGACGCACCTCACCAGTGTTGGGGTACGGCGACAGGACCGACGGGTGTGTGTACTGAGTGGCCATGTCTAAACCTCAATCCCGTCGATCTGTGCAGTGTTGGTTGCTTCGGCTGTGCTGATGTTGGCGATGGTGCCGCCGTTGGCGGCCACGAACTTGCCTGCGGCGCTCACGCGACCCGCTACGAACTCTTCATGGACCGCCGGCCATGCCGCCACGGCCCCGGAAACCGCTCCCGACAGCGCATCCAGGCCCGGTGTCGGAACCGGGTGAATGCCCTCTTGGGAAGGAACAATGGAGGACCAGCCACCGCTGGATGACTCCACCTGCGGCACATCGGCGTGGATCGCGTCCATCTGTTTTCCTCCCCTTCTGCTGCTATAGAAATGGTAACTGCCTGCACCGACGCTGCCGGACGTATTTTTCGGCGGCGACAGTGAGGGCGTTAGCTCGCGCCGCGCAGCGCTGCGGAAAACTCGGCCGCGACGGGGTGGTTGGCGAACTCCTCGGGGATGTTCGCCCACTGCGCCCGAAATTCAGCGGCCAAGGCCTGGATGCCGTCGTATGCACGCTGGGCGTTCTTGGCGATGGCCTCGTTCATCGCCTCTTCGAATTCTTCGACGGACAGCTGTTCCTGGAGGCCGGGTGGGATGTCGCAGCCGATCAGTCGGCCGCGGCCGTCGTGCGTCACGACGATCTCGTCGTCGATTTCGCTGCTCGCGGTGAAAGCGTTGACCTTGTCTTCCCACTCGTAAACGCTTTCCAACAGTTTGTCGATCATCGATGACATCTGCTCGGTCCGTGTGGACATGTCCTGCGTCTCCCTCTGTGATATGCGTTGCGCGACAACGCAACTCCCCTGGTCTTGCTAGGTCTTCTTCTTGTCCCGGTCGGTGCGTTCGCGGCGTTCGCGGCGGACTTCGCCGAACACTGGCTCGGTGTTGGGGACCGGCCGCAGCACAACACGGCGGTGGTCCTCGGGTTTGCGGCCTTCGTCGTTCTTGCCGCCCATACCGGCGCCCATCATCGGCGGCATCATTCCCATCCCGGCCGCGCCGGGAGCACCGCCACCGGGGCCGCCTCCGCCTGGAGTGCCAGCGGTGATGCTGCTTCCTGCCGGCGGGCCAACGGCAGGGCTCGAGCTGGACAGCGGAGCACCGCCGCCACCCCC
>NZ_JXST01000079.1 GCF_000878195.1 Mycolicibacterium llatzerense
GTCCACCTCGACCAGGTCGCAGACCTGCCAACCGCCGAAAGTCCGTTGGTCGACGAAACTCAGTTCGGTGCCGTCATCGAGCACTGCCGCGATGCGCAGGTGCGACGGCCGAGCGGGTGGCCCGATCAGCATCTGGCCGCTCATGCCCAGGTGCACCACCAGCGCCTCGTCACCGTCGAGGGTCAGCCACAGGTACTTTCCGCGGCGGCCCGTGCCCGTGATCCGGCGACCGGCCAACCGGCCGGCCAGGTCCGCGGGACCGTTGTCGTGTCGCCGCACCGCGCGCGGATGCAGCACCCGCACGGTGGTGAAACCCTTTGCCACCACATGCGATTCGAGGCCGCGGCGGACGACCTCGACTTCGGGGAGCTCAGGCATTGCTGACGGCGTCAGCGTCAGGGTCGACTGCGGGACTGGCCTCCAGCGCCTGGTACGCCGCCGCAGCAGCATGCTGTTCGGCTTCCTTCTTGGTGCGCCCAACGCCTTCGCCGTAGTCGACGCCGTTGACCACCGCGCGGGCGGTGAACTCTTTGTCGTGTTCCGGGCCGGTGGACGTCACCAGGTACGACGGGACACCGATCCGGCGGGCCGCGGACAGTTCCTGCAGACTGGTTTTCCAGTCCAGACCCGCGCCCAGGCTGGCCGCGGTATCGAGCGCGGCGCTGAACAGTCCCATCACCACGGTTTGGGCCACCTCGTGCCCGTGCGCGACATACGTTGCACCCAGCAGTGATTCGAGTCCGTCGGCCAGCAGGTTGGCCTTCTGCGCGCCGCCACTGGCCATCTCGCCGCGCCCCAGCAGCAGGTAGCTGCCCAGCCCGTCTGGCGGCAGACTGCGCGCGATCTCCGCCAACGCCTGAGTGTTGACGACCGCCGATTTGAGCTTGGCCAACTCGCCTTCGCTGCGGTCCGGGTAGCGCCGGAAGATCTCGGCGGTGATCACCAACCCGAGCACGGCGTCGCCCAGGAACTCCAGCCGTTCGTTGGTCGGCAGACCGCCGGCTTCGTACGCGTAGCTGCGATGGGTCAGGGCCACAGTCAGCAGATCGTCGGGCAATGGCACGCCCAGCGCTGCCAGGAGCGGCGCACGATCTACCGTCACGTATGTTCCTCCGGCGCGATGCCGTCGGCCCCCGGGTTGTCCGACAGCATCGCCGACAACTTCGCCCACCGCGGATCGACCTTGTCGTGATGATGATCCGGCTCGGCATCGAGCAGGCGCACCCCACAGTCCGGGCACAGGCCCGGACAGTCCGGGGTGCACAGCGGCGCGAACGGCAACGTCAGCCCGACCTCGTCGATGATCGACTGCTCGAGGTCGACGGTGTCGTCGATGACGTGGCCGACCTCGTCATCCTCGGTGGTGGCCTCGGTCGTGCTGTCGGGATACGCGAACAGCTCGGTGAGGTCGACGGTGACGTCCCCGGTCAACGGGTTGAGGCACCGCGAGCACTCGCCGGTGGTCGGCGCGGACACCGACCCCGTCACCAGCACACCTTCGGACACCGACTGCAGTAGCAGGTCGAGGTCGATCGGCGCACCGGGCGCGATCGCCATCAGATCCAGGCCGATGCGCGCGGGGCTGGGCACAGTTTCGACATGCGTGATCATCGACCCGGGCCGACGGCCCAATCGCGCAATGTCAATGATCAGCGGACCGGGACGAGACATTCGTCAATCCTACGTCGACGCCGGTCACCGACCGGACGCCCTTCCGGCAAGCCGGTTCAGCGCTGGGCGTAGTCGTGGGTGCCGGCCGCGGTACGCAGCTGGTGCCGGCCCCGGCTGACCGAACGCAGGGTGCCCTGGAGGTGCTCCTCGAACTCGGCGAGCTTGTTGTCGACGTAGATGTCGCATTCGCCCCGCAGGCGGTCGGCCTCGGCGTGCGCGGAATCGACCATGCGGGTGGCCTCGGCGTGGGCGGTCTGGACCACCTCGGTCTCCGACACCAGGCGCTGCTGCTCCTTGATGCCCTCCTGCACGGCCTTCTCGTAGGAGATGTTGCCGCTTTCCAGGAGCCGGTCGACCTCGGCCTTGGCCCGGTTGGTGCTGGCCTCGTACTCACGCTTGGCGGTGCTGGCGATCCGGTTGGCCTCTTCGCGCGCCTCACCGACCATGCGCTCGCTGTGCGCACGCGCCTCGGCGACCATGCGATCGGCCTGCGCCTTGGCATCCGCCAGCAGCCGGTCCGCCTCGGAACGGGCGTGGTTGACCAGCGAATCCGCCTCGGCCGTGGCCGACGACACCATCGAGTCGGCGTGCTGCTTGGCCTCGCGCAGCATCCCGTCGCGGGCGTCCAAGACGTCCTGGGCATCGTCCAGTTCGCCTGGAATCGCGTCCTTGATGTCGTCGAGAAGTTCCAGGACATCACCCCGCGGCACCATGCAGCCTGCGGTCATCGGCACTCCGCGTGCCTCTTCCACGATCGCGCCGAGCTCGTCCAGCGCCTCAAATACTCGGTACACGGCAACACCCTCCAGGCGTAGTTGTTGTTACCAGTGTGCCTGTTGTTACTCGTGTGACTCCGCTTTGCCGGTCGGTGTGTCGCGCGGAACTATCCGGCGAGCTTTGCCTGCAGCCTCTTGTTCACCACCGCCGGGAGCAGGTCGGTGACGTCACCGCCGAGGGCCGCCACCTCCTTGGCCAACGACGACGACACGAACGAGAACTGCGGCTTGGTCGCCACGAAGAAGGTGTCGACGCCGGCGACGTGCCGGTTCATCTGCGCCATCTGCAGCTCGTACTCGAAGTCGGTGCCGGTGCGCAGGCCCTTGACGATGGCCGTCAGCCCACGGGACCGGGCGAAGTCGACGACGAGACCGGACCCGGCCTCGACCCGTAGGTTCGGCAGGTGCGACGTCGCCTCGGTGATCATCGCGATGCGCTCCTCGGCGGTGAACATCCCCTTCTTGCTGGGGTTCACCAGCACCGCCACCACGACCTCGTCGAACTGGGCCGCCGCCCGCTCGAAGACGTCGAGGTGACCAAGGGTTATCGGATCGAAGGATCCCGGGCACACCGCACCACTCATAGCCAAAGACGGTACAAGGCGCGGCCGGTTCAGACCCGACAGGTCAGCGGAGTCCGTTCAACCGGCCCACTCCGCCATTTCCAGCCGAGTGTCGCCGTACCGCCGCTCCCGCAGCACGGTCCAGCCGTCGGGCCAGACCAGCGCGGGGCCGGACGTCGGACGCTCTATCACCGCGATCGCACCGTCGGCCAACCACCCGCCCGAAACGAGCTGCCCGACAATGGCTTCCACGTCAGTGGCCGGCACGTCGTAGGGCGGGTCCGCGAACACCAGGTCCACCGGCCGGGGCGCCGACGTCCCCGCCACGCTGGACGCCGTGCCGCACCGCACCGTGGCACCGTCGACCCCGAGCTCGGCGATGTTCCGTGAGATCACCGCCGCGGCGCGCCGATCGGCCTCGACGAACAGGGCCGACGCCGCACCGCGAGACAGCGCCTCCAGCCCGAGCGCACCCGATCCGGCGTACAGGTCGAGCACCCGCGCCCCGTCGAAGTCCAGCCGCGCTTCCAGCACGTTGAACAGCGATTCGCGCACTCGATCGGTGGTCGGCCGAGTCCCTTTGGCGGGCACCGAGATCCGGCGGCCGCCGTGGCGGCCGCCAATGATCCGGGTCAGCTGATCACCACGAGCAGATCGCCACCTTCCACACCCGCGGTGGGTGTGACGGCGATCCGCGCGACGGTACCGGCCTTGGGCGCGGTGATCGCCGCCTCCATCTTCATGGCCTCGATGGTCGCGATGGTCTGGCCCGCGTCGACCTCGTCACCGACGGCGACGCCGACGGTGACCACGCCCGCGAACGGGGCAGCAACATGGTCCGGGTTGTTGCGATCAGCCTTCTCGGCGGCCGGCACGTCCGCGGCGATGGCGCGGTCGCGCACCAGCACCGGGCGCAACTGCCCGTTGATCAGGCACAGCACGGTACGCATGCCGCGTTCGTCGGGCTCGGAGATCGCTTCCAGCCCGATCAGCAGCTCGACACCCTTCTCCAGGTGCACCCGGTGCTCTTCGCCGCGGCGCAGACCGTAGAAGAACTGGTTGGCGCTGAGCCGCGACGTGTCGCCGTACTCCTCGCGGTGGGCCAGGAACTCCTTCGTCGGGCCCGGGAACAGCAGCCGGTTCAGCGCACCCTGGCGCACCACACCGGGCTGCGCCAGCTGGGCCTCGTCCTCCTCGGTCAACTGCTGCTCCGGCCGGGCCGGGCCACGGCCCTCCAATGCCTTGGTGCGCAACGGCTCCGGCCAGCCCCCGGGCGGGTCACCCAGCTCGCCGCGGAAGAATCCGATGACGCTGTCCGGGATGTCGTAGCGGGCCGGGTCGGCCGCGAAGTCGTCGGCGGTGACGTGGGCGCCCACCAGCGATAGGGCCAGGTCACCGACCACCTTGCTGGACGGCGTCACCTTCACCAGGCGCCCCAGGACGCGGTCGGCACCGGCGTAGGCGTCCTCGATCTCCTCGAACCGGTCGCCCAGGCCCAGCGCGATCGCCTGGGTGCGCAGGTTGCTGAGCTGGCCACCCGGGATTTCGTGGGTGTAGACGCGGCCGGTCGGCGACGGCAGGCCGGACTCGAACGGCGCGTACACGCGGCGCAGCGCCTCCCAGTACGGCTCCAGGTCGCAGACCGCCTCCAGCGACAGCCCGGTGTCGTACTGGGTGTGTGCCGCCGCCGCGACGATGGACGAGAGCGCGGGCTGGCTGGTGGTGCCGGCCATCGGCGCCGAGGCGCCGTCGACCGCGTCTGCGCCGGCGTACCAGGCGGCCATGTAGGTCGCCAGCTGCCCACCCGGGGTGTCGTGGGTGTGCACGTGCACCGGCAGATCGAAGCGAGACTTCAACGCCGACACCAGCTTTGCCGCCGCCGGCGGCCGGAGCAGGCCGGCCATGTCCTTGATGGCCAGCACGTGCGCGCCGGCGTCGACGATCTCGTCGGCGAGCTTGAGCCAGTAGTCCAACGTGTAGATCTTCTCGCCCGGGTTGGTCAGGTCGCCGGTGTAGGACATCGCGACTTCAGCTACCGCAGAACCGGTTTCGCGCACTGCCTGGATCGCGGGGCGCATCGAGGACACATTGTTCAGCGCGTCGAAGATACGGAAGATGTCGATACCGGTCGCCGTGGCTTCTTCGACGAACGCTGTCGTCACCAGTTCCGGGTACGGCGTGTAGCCGACGGTGTTGCGGCCGCGCAACAGCATCTGCAGACAGATGTTGGGCAGCGCCTCGCGCAGTGCGGCCAGGCGCTCCCACGGGTCTTCCTTCAAAAAGCGAAGGCCCACATCGTAAGTGGCGCCGCCCCAGCACTCCACCGAGAGCAGCTGCGGGGTCGACCGGGCGATGTACGGGGCGATCTCCAAAAGGCCGGTGGACCGCACGCGGGTGGCCAGCAGCGACTGGTGTGCGTCGCGGAAGGTGGTGTCGGTGACCCCGACGGCCGGGGTGTCACGCAGCCAGCGCGCGAAGCCTTCCGGTCCCAGCTCGACCAGCCGCTGCTTCGACCCGGCCGGCGGCGCTGCCTTCAGGTCGACGGCGGGCAGCTTGTCGCGCGGGTACACCGCCGACGGACGCGGCCCGTGCGGCTGGTTGACCGTCACGTCGGCCAGGTAGTTGAGGATCTTGGTGCCGCGGTCGGCACTGCTGCGCGCGGTCAGCAGCTGCGGACGCTCGTCGATGAACGACGTGGTCACCTTGCCGGCGACGAAGTCGGGGTCGTCCAGCACCGCCTGCAGGAACGGGATGTTCGTCGAGACGCCGCGGATCCGGAACTCGGCCAGGGCACGCTTGGCGCGAGCCACCGCAGTCGTCAAATCCCTTCCACGACAAGTCAATTTGACCAGCATGGAGTCGAAGTGCGCCGATACCTCGGCACCCAGGTTGGTGCCGCCGTCGAGCCGGATGCCGGCGCCACCCGGGGTGCGGTAGGCGGTGATCCGGCCGGTGTCCGGACGGAAACCGTTGGCCGGGTCCTCGGTGGTGATGCGGCACTGCAGCGCCGCGCCGCGCGCCTGCATGGTCTCCTGGCTCAGTCCCAACTGCTCGAGCGACCAGCCGGAGGCGATACACAACTGCGAGGCGACCAGGTCGACAGCGGTGATCTCCTCGGTCACCGTGTGCTCCACCTGGATGCGCGGGTTCATCTCGATGAACACATGCTGGCCGCGCTCATCGACGAGGAACTCGACGGTGCCGGCGCACGTGTAGCCGATCTGCCGGGCGAAGGCCACGGCGTCGTTGCACATGCGTTCCCGCAGTGCGGGATCCAGGTTCGGCGCGGGGGCCAGCTCGATGACCTTCTGGTGCCGGCGCTGGACGCTGCAGTCGCGCTCGAACAGGTGCATGACGTTGCCGTGGGTGTCGGCAAGGATCTGCACCTCGATGTGCCGCGGGTTGACGACGGCCTGCTCCAGGAACACCGTCGGGTCACCGAACGCCGAATCGGCTTCGCGGGACGCGGCTTCGATGGCCTCACGCAGGTCGGCCGGGTCGGCGACGCGGCGCATACCGCGACCACCACCACCGGCGACAGCCTTGACGAAAATTGGGAAGTGCATCTGCTCAGCTGCCGCCAGCAGATCCTGGACCGACGACGACGGCTCCGACGAGGCCAGCACGGGCAGCCCCGCGGCGCGTGCCGACTCGATGGCCCGTGCCTTGTTGCCGGTCAGTTCCAGAATGGCGGAGCTGGGTCCGACGAATGTGATGCCCGCAGCGGCACACGCCGCCGCCAGTTCGGGGTTCTCCGACAGGAAGCCATAGCCCGGGTAGATCGCATCGGCGCCGCACGCGACGGCAGTGGCGACGATGTCGTCGATATTCAGGTACGCCCGGACCGGATGGCCCTTCTCGCCGATCTGATACGACTCGTCAGCCTTGAGCCGATGCAGCGAATTGCGATCCTCGAACGGGTACACCGCCACGGTGGCGATACCGAGTTCGTTGGCCGCACGAAAGGCCCGGATCGCGATCTCGCCGCGATTGGCCACCAGGAGTTTGGAAATCACCCAGTGACCCTAGCGGGTACTGCTAGCCGGCGCGCTAGATAAGGGTGGACCAATAACTCCAGAATCGATCAAGGATCAGCAACGCGATCGCGGTGATCCACACCGCGTACAACGGCCATCGCCACTGGTACAGGGCGTACGCCACTTTGCTGCCGCCGGCCAAGGGCCGCAAGGCAATTGACGACACCACGATCAGCAGGGCCATGGTGATCACCCAGACCACCATGCAGTACGGGCACAGGGCGCCGATCTCGTACAGGCTCTGGTAGATCAGCCAGTGCACGAACACCGCGCCCAGCAGCGTGCCACCGGCCAGGCCGGCCCAGTACCACCGCGGCAGCCGAACTCCGGCCACTGCCAGCACACCCGTCACGATCACCACACTGAAGGCGGCGATGCCCAAGAGCGGGTTCGGAAATCCGAACAGTGAGGCCTGTTTTGTCAGCATCACCGACCCGCACGACAGCACCGGGTTGATGCTGCAGGACGGGACGTACGACGGGTTCTGCAGCTGGCGGATCTTCTCGACGGCCAACACGAACGCGGCGAGCTCGCCGATGACGCCGGCGAGCAGAATCCAGACGGCGGCGGGGCGGCTGACCGCCACCCCTGCCGGCCGCTCGGATGTCTCGACGTCGGTCACTGGTGCGGCGCCGGGGCGGGCTGCGGTGCCGGGGCGCCCGGAGCGGGAGCGGCGGGGGCCGCCGGGGCCGCCGG
>NZ_JXST01000080.1 GCF_000878195.1 Mycolicibacterium llatzerense
CAGCCAGAAGACGGTGTCGCTGAGGTACTGCGATCGGGTCACGCCGTCGGTCCGCGGTTTGGCGTTGTCGGTCACCATGCCGTTTTCGACGATGTAGATGGGCAAGCCGGGGTACCGCTGGGCGTAGTGGCGTGCCACGTAGTAGATGTCCTCGGCCTGCAGCTTGGTGTTCCACCGGGCGGTCATGCTCTGCGCCGAAGCTGGATTGTCCTGCGCCGTACCCGTGTAGTAGTCGAACCCGAGGTAGTCGAGGCTGTCCCTGACCCGGTCGAAGAACGAGCCCTCGATTCCCTTGACGCCGAATCCGGCGAACTGCGCCAACACTTCTGGCGGAATGTAGGCCTCGTTCGTGGTGACCTTCGCCTTGGGATCGGCGTCATGCGCGGCGCGATACACCGCGCGGTGGGCGTCGGCGACCCGGTCGAGGAAGGTGCCGAACTGGTCGGGCTTGATGGCGCCGGTGCGCACTTCCATCGCGCCGAAGGCCAGTGGCTCGTTGACGCTCACCCACAGCACGCCCTGTCCCGCGTAGCGTTTGGTGATCGCCTTGGCGAAGTCGTCGAACGCGGGGACATTGTTGAGGAAGCCGCCGCGGTCGGCGATCCAGCCGGGGTAGACCCAGTGCATCAGCGTGATCATCGGCGTCATGCCGTTGGCGAGCAGTGTCGCGACCACGTCGTCGTAGTAGGCCAGCTCCTTGTCGTCCCATTTACCGGGCTGCGGCATCACCCGCGACCATTCGAGACCGAAGCGAAAAGTGTTGACGCCCATGGCATGCGCGTTGGCGATGTCTTCCTTGTAGCGGTGTCGGAAGTCGTCGGCCTGTTTGTAGGGCTCCACCGGACTCGCCTCCAGCAGGCCCGCTCCCGGTGATACGGGCTTGCCGGCTGTCCGGTCGACGTATCGGCGCCAATTGCTGTCGGGGGCGTCGCCTTCCACCTGGTATCCCGCCGTCGCGGTACCCCAGTAGAAGTTGCGGCTAAAGGACGAGCTGTTGTCCGTCCGCTCCTGCTTCGCGCCGCACGCGGAGAGTCCGAAGGCGAGGGCCACGGCTGATGCCAGGAAAACCCGGTTCCACTTCATGCCCAAAACCATACAGTGCACTGTTTTGGTCAGGCGAGGATGCGGTGCCACACGGCGCGCACATGAGCGCCCATGTCGATCGACCGATCGGACATCCATTGGATCTGAATCCCGTCGGCCGCGGCGATCAGTGCGGTGGCGGCGAACTCGGCGTCGACGTGGGCGGGGAGCGCACCGGCCGCCTGTTGGCGGCCGACATAGTCGGCGATGGTCGCGCGCATTCTCTCGTATCGCCGGCGCAGGTATTCCGCGGCCGGATGCGACGGATCGACCGCGGCGGCCGCCGCCAGCGACAGATAGACCGTGCCCGATCCCGGCTTCGCGGCCTTGTCCACCATCGCCTGCGCCATGACCTCGCCCGGGTCGATGTCGACTTCCGAATTGCGATACCACTCTTCGAATTTCGCATCGGCGTCGCGATGCAACTCGGTCAGCAGGACATCGCGCGTGGGGAAGTAGTGCATCAGGCCCGCCAGGCTGATGCCGGCCTCATTGGCGATCACCCGCATCGACGCGCCGGCCTCGCCGTCGCGTTCCAGGACCGCGAGCGCGACGTCCTTGATCTGCGCGCGCTTGGCCTCACCTTTGGCGTACCGCCCCACAGTTGGCATGACGTGAGGCTAGCGACAACCAGCGCCGGGAGTCGTCGATAACTACAGCTGCGACTCTCTAGCTCCGGCCGGCTCTGATCATGTCGGTGCGGGGCACCACCTTGACCCGCTCTCGGCCCTGCTGCGCGCCGAGGGCCATCTCATGGGCGTCGAGGCGTTCCCATTCCTCCCACGTGGTGTAGTCGATGCCGCTGCCGGACAGGTGCTCCAGGATGGCGTCAGGCCCGGCTATCTCGGGTGCGCGAAGTCCGGGTAGGTCGGCCAGCAGGCTGGTGATCGTCTCGGACGCATCGGATTTGGTGTGCCCGATGAGTCCGATGGGCCCGCGTTTGATCCAGCCGGTGACGTAGGTCCCTTCGATCAGCTCGCCGTCGAGGTCCAGTACCCGGCCGGCGTCGTGCGGGACCACGCCGGCGTGGTGGTCGAACGGCAGATCGGCCAGGTGCGAGGACAGGTAGCCGACGGCGCGGTAGACGGCCTGCACCGGCCAATCGGTGAATTCGCCGGTGCCCCGGGCTGTTCCGTTCCCGATCAGTTCGGTGCGCTCGGTCCGCAGCCCTTCGACCCGTGCCGCGCCGAGCACGGCGACCGGTGATTGGCACAGATGGAGGTGGATGCGGTGCGGGGCACCGGTGGGCTCGACGTCCAGGTACCGCATCATGGTGTTGACCACGAGCTTGGTGGATTTGCTCGAGTTGATGGCCTGCTGGCTCGCTTCGTCGATCTCGAACCCGTCTGGGTGCACGATCACGTCGACGCTGGGGGAGTGGGACAGCTCGCGGAATTCCATCGGCGAGAACTTGATCTGCGCGGGGCCCCGCCGGGCGAACACATGCACGTCGGTGGCCTGATTCAGCGAAAGCCCTTGGTAGACATTGCCGGCGATCTCGGTGCTCAGTTGCTCATCGGCCGGCTTGGCCAGCATCCTGGCGACGTCGAGGGCCACGTTGCCGGCACCCAGGACCGCGACGCTCTTGGCCTGCAGCGGCCAGGTTCGTGGCACGTCGGGGTGGCCGTCATACCAGGAGACGAAGTCGGCGGCGCCGTAGCTGCCGGGCAGATCGATGCCGGGGATGTCCAGCGGGCGGTCGGCGCGCGCCCCGGTCGAGAAGATGACCGCGTCGTAGTAGCGCCGCAGATCGGACAGCTTCAGGTCGGTGCCGTAGTGCACGTTGCCGATGAAGCGGATCTCATCGCGAGACAGCACGCGGCGTAGCGCCTTGATGATCTCCTTGATCCGCGGGTGATCGGGTGCGACCCCGTACCGGACCAGCCCGTAGGGGGCCGGCAGTCGATCGAACAGATCGAGCCTGGCCTGCGGGTATTCCTCGGTCAGGATGTCGGACGCATAGATTCCGGCCGGCCCTGCCCCGATCACCGCCACGCGGATGTCGCGCATCAGCACCTCCCATAGATTAGGTAAGGCAAGCCTAAATTGGTACGTCGGTACCGCAAGGCCTACGTCCGAGATGGAGATGCTGATCACAGCGCCAGTTCGACAGGCTCCCGTATTCGCGCAGCGCGCCCGGTTTTACCCACGTTGACCTGCGTCGCAAGAAACCGCCAAGGCTCCTACCGAAGCCTTGTGGGTGACCGAAGCACCATTTCGAGAAGAGGCAGTCCACGAAGATGATGAAGCTGGCGCTGATCGCAACGACGGCGGTCGCGGCAACGATCGGCCTGGCCGCAACCGCGCACGCCGACGACACCTATGCCTTTCGGTCCCCGTCGGGGAACGTCGGCTGCAAGATGGGGACGGGCGGCGTCATGTGCGAGATCAAGGACTACACCTGGTTCATCCCGCGCCCGGCGGACTACACCATGGGCGGGAAAGGCAACAGATTCCTGCTCGGCCAGGGCGGCGCACCCGTCGGGGGTGACTGGCACTCGGATCACGAATTTCCCGACGGCGCACCGACTCTCGCCTACGGACAAACGCGGACGGTGGGCTCCATCACCTGCGACAGCGAACTCGTGGGCATGACGTGCACCGACTCCAGCACCGGACACTTCTTCCGAGTGTCACGCGATTCCTACCAGTTGGGCTGACCGCAATGAAGCAAATGAGAACGAAGAAGGTCGCCACAAGGATTGCAGCGGCCATCACGACCACCGTCGCCCTGGCCGCCTGCTCGACGACCGGCGCGCCCTCGGCGGCGGCCGACCCGCAACCGACGCTCGGTGGTGCCTGGAACCCCAGCGTGCGGGGCTACGGAACGGTGCAGCCGACGAGAGTGTTCAACGGTGGCGACCCGACGGGCGACATCTGGGACATCACCTGGTCCTCCTGGGGCGGAGAGCAGGCCATCGGGAGGGGCCTTTCCTACGCGATACCGCCGGGCGCCTTCAGCGTTGCGCAGTCGATCAAGGAACCGGCGACGATCGTGGCCTACAACCTCGGCACCTGCAACGGCCAGCTGATGTACCAAGCGGCGAAGTGGTATTTCCCCGGCAACGGAGAGACGTTCAATCCGGCGGGGCACTACAACATCTGCACGGGCGACTACGTCAACGGCATCTGACGAGAGCGCTGTATAGCCCTGAGCGGCAACAGGTTCCGCGTGCTTCACGCAACCATTCCGGGCGATTCAAGCTGATCAAATGGATTGCGGTGTCCGGGCGGTGACGATTACGTCGACACCATGAAGAGTTTCCTTGCCGGCGACGCATTCGCGGATCGGACCGTCGTCCTCGTTGGCGGCGGGTCCGGAATCGGTTTCGCGGTCGCCAAATTGGTGGTGTCCGCTGGGGGTGCGGTGGTACTGGGCGGGCGCCGCGCCGGTGCGCTCGAAAAGGCCGCCGCCGAGCTGGGCCCGTCGGCGACATGGCAGGTCGTCGATACCGCGGACGAGCGCGCCGTCGAGGCCGTGTTCGCTCGGCTCGACTCGGTCGATGCGGTCTTCACCACTGCGGCCACCTACGTCACCGGATCACTGCGCGAACTCTCGATCAGCGACGCGGCGTCGCCGTTCGACTCGAAGTTCTGGGGTCAGTACCGCGTGGTCAAGGCCGCTTTGCCGGTGCTGGCGGCTGATGCGGCAGTCGTACTGATGGCCGGGGCGGCCAGTGTCCGGCCGGCCGGGGCCGCGCCGGCCTACGTCGCTGCCAATGCCGCGATCGAGGGCCTGGCACGCGGGTTGGCCGTTGAACTCGCGCCGGTACGGGTGAACGCGATCTCGCCTGGCACCGTCGACGGCAACCTTTGGCATCAACGGCCCCAAGCCGTCCGGCAGGCGGCATTCGACCACTTTGTCGAAGCCTCGACCAGCGGGAGACTGGTGCGGGAGGACGAAATCGTGGCTGCAGTCATTCATCTCTTCCTCAACGGCGCGACGACGGGTTCCACGCTCTATCCCGATGGCGGGTACAGCCTGCGGTGACGCGCGTTGATCCGGATGTCCGAGGAGAACCGTTAGCAAACAATGACTTTCGTTGCGGGTCCACTCGCGTGATGCGAATCACCGAGGTTGGGTGGTTTATCGGACGCAGATTGGGTAGACAGGCTAAGAGGCGGCGGCGGTGGGAATGGTCGCTGCGAGTTTCTACCGAGTTGGGGCGGTCCAGATGAAGCGAAATGATCGATGGTTGGGTGCTGCCGCTGCGGCGGTGTTCCTTACTGCAGCGGGCGTCGCCGCTGCCGGGCCCGCGGCAGCGGAGGCGTGCCCAGACGTGCAATTGGTGTTCGCCCGAGGCACCTTTGAGCCCGCGGGCGTCGGCGGCGTCGGGCAGGCGTTCGCGGACTCGCTCCGTGCCAAGACACCGGGCAAGTCGGTGGATGTCTACGCCGTCAATTACCCTGCGTCCCTTGATTTCGCGACCGCGGCAGACGGCGTGATCGACGCGAGGAACAAGGTGATGGCGACAGTGAACTCCTGCCCGAACACCAAGGTGGTGCTCGGCGGCTACTCGCAGGGGGCGGCAGTGGCCGCGTACATCACCGAGGACCACGTGCCGCAGGGCTTCGCTCTGCCGCCGGGGCTGACGGGCCCGATGCCGACGTCGGCGGCCGATCACGTGGCCGCGGTCGTCCTGTTCGGAAAACCGTCCAGCGGATTCCTGCAGATGATCTTCACGGGCGCGCCGCCCATCACTGTCGGCCCGCGCTACGTCGGCAAGACCGATGATGTCTGCATCGCCGAGGACCCGGTGTGCTCACCGACCGGCAACGATCAGGGTGCCCACGGCGCGTACCCGGCGCGCGGGCTGACCGACCAGGCCGCCGATTATGCGGTGAACCGGCTGGGCGGTACAGCCACGCGGACCTGAGCCGTTCGGAGTCGGTGATCGTGGCTGGAGTGCGTGAAAAATGTTCGTGCTGAGTGCAATCGGTGTCTGATGGGTTGGATGTGAACACGATGGAGGAGTGACCCGACAGATTCGCCTCAATGCCTTCGACATGAACTGCGTCGCTCATCAGTCGCCCGGATTGTGGCGGCATCCAGAGGATCAGTCATGGCGTTACAAGGATCTGGCGTACTGGACCGAATTGGCGAAGTTGCTCGAACGTGGCAGGTTTGACGGCCTCTTCATTGCCGATGTGCTCGGTACCTACGACGTCTACGGAGCCAGCGACGAGGCCGCCATCCGGCAGGCTGCGCAGATTCCGGTGGGTGACCCGCTGTTGTTGGTATCGGCGATGGCGCTGGTGACCGAGCATCTGGGCTTCGGCATCACCACCGGCACCGGGTTCGAGCACCCGTATCCGTTCGCTCGCCGGATATCGACCCTGGATCACCTGACCAAGGGGCGGATCGGCTGGAATGTGGTCACCGGTTATCTGCCCGCGGCGGCGCGCAATATGGGGCAGACCGACCAGCCGGCCCACGATGCCCGGTACGACCACGCTGACGAATATCTCGAGGTGCTCTACAAGTTGTGGGAGGGCTCCTGGGAGGACGACGCGGTGGTCCGCGACCGCGAGCGCGGAGTGTTCACCGACCCGGACAAGGTGCACCACATCGGACACTCCGGAACACATTTCAGTGTGCCGGGAGTTCACCTCGCCGAGCCCTCGCCGCAGCGAACCCCGGTGATCTACCAGGCTGGTTCGTCCCTGCGCGGGGTGCGGTTCGCCGCCGAGAACGCCGAGGCGATCTTCACCGCGGCGCCAACCAAAGCTATTCTGGCAGAGACAGTTTCGAATATCCGCCGAGAGTTGGAACTGGCCGGCCGGGATCCGTACTCGGCCAAGATTTTCAATCTGTCGACGGTGATCACCGCGGCCACCGACGCCGAGGCGCACGCCAAGCACCGCGAGTTGCTGTCCTATGGCGACCCGGAAGGCGCGCTGGTGTTCATGTCCGGGTGGATGGGTGTGGACCTGGCCCGTTACGGGTTGGACGAGCCGATTGGCAACGTCGACTCGAATGCGATCCTGTCCGCGGTCAAGGCGTTTCAGTCGGCCGATCCCGATGGCCGGGAGTGGACGGTCCGGGACATCGCCGAATGGGGCGAGATCGGCGGCATGGGCCCACGGATCGTCGGGTCGGGCACCACGGTGGCCGACACGTTGCAGGAGTGGGTCGCCGAGACCGATGTCGACGGTTTCAACCTCGCATATGCCATCACCCCCGGTTCGTTCGCCGACGTGATCGAGCATGTGGTTCCGGTGCTCACCGAACGTGGTGTTTATCAGGCCGAGTACCTGCCTGGATCGTTGCGGCACAAACTTTTCGGCAATGGCGACCGGCTACCGCGGGAGCACCGCGGCGCGCGGTACCGGGTCGGTGGGCCGTCATCGACGATCATCGATCGTCCGTCCACGCTGCCGTCGTCGTCGGCATCGGCCGCGGCTCAACCAACGCGCGGTCGCTGAGCGGCTCAACAGCCGCACCACCATCGAACGCGGCCGACATTACTGACCCAGCAAAAAACCCCGGCCCAAAGGCCGGGGTTTTCTCTGTGTGTCCGAGGGGGTGTCGTGAGTCATGACATAGGTGACACCTGAGTCGAGTCATCGGTTACACCTGGAACGACTCCCGATGAGTCGCGTCATGGGTGACAGTCATCGGTCATGTCGAAAGCCCGTGTGGTGGTGTTGG
>NZ_JXST01000081.1 GCF_000878195.1 Mycolicibacterium llatzerense
CCGACGCCCCACTGCATGACATTGAACGCCTACCGGAGATCGATCAAGAGTTGTTGCCTAGCAACACCTTTGGCGAATTCTAGCCACCGGGTCCACTTAAGCAGATAAGCAGTACATATGTTCGATATTAGTGGTTTCTACCGCTTCAAACTGTCTGGCAGGCACCGATTGTGGATGAATCGCGTTCTGTGGATAACTTCCCGGCGCTCAGGCTGCGGCCAGCACGTTGGGTTCGTCATCGAGGTCGTCGGTCCGCCGCCGGGACCGCGCTGCCGCATGTACGACCAGCGCGAAGCTGACGGTGATAGGGATGGCAGGGCCGTCCATGCCGCCGGCGAGGACGGCGTCGGCCGTGGTGAAGGCCGGCGGCACGATCTGCGCGTACAGGCTGGCGGCTGTCGGCGCCGCGGCGAAGCCCCACAAGAGCCAGCGCCACTGGCGTTCGCGCACGGTGTCGCCACCGGTGCGGGCGCGGAACACCCCGCGCGCCGCGAGCGCGATGGCGATCCAGGCGGGCACCAGATGGAAAAGCGCAAGGGAGTGCGGGATCGGCGCCGGCAACCGGACGACCAGGCCGGCGTAGGCCAGCGATCCGGCAACGGCCAGTCCCATCGCAGCGCCGTATGACCACATCGGAGCGGAACCGACCCCCGCGTCGGACTGTGCGCGCTGAGTCAGCATGAAAGCGAAAATGGCACTGCCGGGTGCGACGACGCCGAGCACGATGGAGCCCACCCCGATATTGGTCAGCAGATCGTGCTGCGGGATCAGCGGCTGAATCCCGATCCAGATCACGCGCAGCAACGGCGCCGTCATCATCAGGGCGATGCCGTAGGTCATCCAGGCCCGGTGGGTGATCACGTCGCGGCGGCGGATCGCGTAGACCGCGTACCAGGCGCTGCCGAGCGTGCCGATTGCCAAGGCGCGCAACTGCGTTTCGAATGCCGGCCCGATGAAGTGCTGCGCCGGCGGCGTGAAGTACAGGAACACCAAGGCGGTCACCATGCTGACGGACATCAGTGCGAGATACCCGCGGCCCGTCCACCGGTGCATCGCCGGCCACCGGGTGCGCAGTCGCGTCGACAACTGGAACATGGCCAGCGTCAAGGAAAGTCCGGCCAGCGTGGTGTGGACCATCAGGACCACGCGATGCTCGGCATAGGCGCCATGGCGAACCGCTTCGACCGATCCGTCGCCGACCGCGTAGCCGCGACCGTTGATCAGGGTGTTGACGGTGTCCTGCCAACGCGACATGCCGGGGGCGAACAGCGGCCACGCGTAGTTGAGCGCGAGTGGCACGTAGAAGACGGCGATGGCGACCGTGAGCAGGAAGAATCGCCGCGAGACCGCGATTCCCCTGTGGTCGTCCATTTGAACGTCAGATTCTAGGGCCACGCGTGGCCAACCTGCAGTATTTGCTGAATCGGCACCGATGTGCGGGTTTCTGAGCGCTCAGAGTCGATCCATCTCGCGCGCCATGCACGCGTGCTCCAGATAGCTGACGTGAACGGTCCGTGCCGCCGGAGCCGGTGTGGGCGAGGCGAATGCCCGGTGTATGGCGGCCGCGACGGCGTGCTCGACGCCGGTCCACCAGTGCGCGAGTCCTGCGCGGGTGGTGGTCATACCGAACTGCATTGTGGCGGTGAGTGTTTGGTTCATCGGAGTGCTCCTTCGAAAGTGGTGACTCCTACTGTCTCGCTCGGCGCTGCCCACTCCATCGGCCGTGCTGCGTAATTCGCGGGGCGTGGCGTGGCAGCTCCGGGTACGCCATCAGCGCATGCGTACGCGTGGATGCTTAGTCCTCGGCCGCGTGGTTGCCCTCGGGCGGTCAGCGCGAGCGCGACCCACCAGCACGATCCGGTTTAGACCGGGCTGCTGTCGAAAGGAACTGTGATGTTGCTAGGAAGCCGCCCGCCACGACTGATCGACGCGGTCGAACGCGATGGGCAGGGTGATCGGTCCGCTCAGTCCCAGCAACGGCTTCCACGGGACCGGCCCGGTCACGCGGGCGTTGGGCATGCGCTGGGTCATCAGGGCGAGCGCTTCGGCCAGCTCCATCTTGGCCAGGTGCACGCCCAGGCAATAGTGCATACCGGCACCGAAGGTCTGCATCGCTGGGGCGCCCTGACGGGTGATGTCGAGGCGGTCGGGGTCGTCGTACACAGCGGGATCGCGGTTGGCCGCGCCGGTATTCACCTGCATGAAAGTCCCTGCCGGGATCAGCATTCCGGCGAGTTCGACATCTTCGCGAGCCATCCGCAGGGAACTGATGACGATCGGGGAGTGGCGCATGGTCTCTTCGACGGCGCGGTCGGCCAGGTCGGGATGTGCCCCCAGCAGAGCCCATTGCTCGGGGTTTTCGCACAAGACCTGCACCGACGCGGCGACCTGGTTGCGGGTGGTGTCGGTGCCGGCCGCCAGCAGGCCGGTGGAGAGCATTCGCAATTCGTCGGCACTGAGCCGGTCACCGTCCTCCTCTGCGCGGATGAGATCAGAGATCAGGTCATCGGTGAGGTTGTTGCGGCGCCGGGCGACCATGTCGTCGATGTAGGCATCGAGCGCGTCCCAGGCGGTCAGGATCGCGGTCTCGTGCTCGGCGACATGCCAGTCGAAGGCCTGCATGAAGTCGTCCACCCAGTCGGACAACTGTGCCCAGTCCTCGGCTGGGGCACCGAGCAGCGCGCAGATGACCGGGGTGGGGTACTGCCGCGCGATATCGGTCACCACGTCGCAGTGCCCACGTGCGACCTGGCGGTCGACCAGGTCGCTCACGACGTCGACGACTGTCGCGCGGAGTCGGTCAATCGCGCGCCGGCTGAAGGCGGTCGCCACCAGGCGACGCAGACGGGTGTGTTCGGGGCCGTCGATGCTGATGATCGATGTACTGGCGCGATCCCACACTGGGCCGGAGGTGATGCCCTGAGCCACCAGGAACATGCCCTGTGGGATCCGGAAACGCGGGTCCCGCAGCACCTCGTGTGCGAGGTCGTAGGTCAGCACTTCCGGTCCATGCGGCCCCATCGCGATCGGCGCCTGCTCCCGCGCCTCGCGGATGACTGCCTGCGCCTCGTCGGGGCTCTGCGCGCCGGCGTAGTCGATGGTCGGGAGCGCGGCGTCGAAGACGTTCGGAATGCCGCTTGCGGTGGTCATGGCATCGACTATCCGGCGATGCGGCCGGCACATCATCAGCTAAGTGGCGTATATCCGCGCGCAAGTTATGGAGCCGAGCCCAGCGCGTCCTCGATGGCCTCGTCGTACGGTGCGCAATCGCCGGCTCCGGCGGTCAGTGTGGCGAGCGCGCCGGCCGTCACGGCCCGCAGGAGGGCGTGCCGGGGGTCCGCATGCCAGCCCGCGGCCAGCACCCCGGCGAAGACGTCGCCGGCGCCGGTCGTGTCGATCGCCTCGACCTCGGGTGCCGCGATGTGGGTTTCGCCATCGGGCGTGCGATGCACCGCGCCGTCGGCGCCGCGGGTGATCACCAGATGCGGGACGGGCCAATGCCATTGCGCGGCTTCGGTCTCGTTGACGATCACCACGTCGATGACGGCGGCCAGTTCGGCAAGCGCACCCGGGTCGGTGCCCGCCGGAGAAGCATTGAGCATGACCGTCGCGCCGCTCGCCTTGGCCGTCCGTGCCGCGGCCAACGCAGTGGACGGGGGGATTTCCAGCTGCAGCAACAGCACCTCGCAGTCGGCGACCACCGCACGAATCTGCCGTGAGTCCAGGGTCAGGTGCGCGTTGGCACCCGGCGCCACCACGATCATGTTCTCGGCGCTGCGGCCGACCATGATCGCCGCGGTGCCGCTGGGGGTCGGCAGGCTGATGACGCCGTCGAGGCCGACACCGTTGTCCTGCAGGTGCTTTCGCAATACCGCGCCGGTGGCGTCGGTCCCGAGCGCGGCGACCAGCTGGACGTCGGCTCCGGCCCGGGCGGCGGCGACCGCCTGATTACCGCCCTTGCCGCCGGGCTCCGAATGCAGCGACGACGCCAGCACCGTCTGCCCCGGTTCCGGGAGGTCGGCCAGACCGAACACCAGGTCCATGTTCACGCTGCCCACCACAGTGATCCGAGTCACCCGGCCACGGTAGCCCCGACCGGGCTGTACCGCGGATACCTCGTTACCCTGGGTTAATGAGTGTGCACGCAGCTACGGACACCGATCTGCGCCAGCAGGTACATGACGCAGCCCGGCGGGCCCGGGTCGCATCCCGTGCGCTGGCCACACTGACCACCGAAACCAAGAACCGCGCGCTGCATGCTGCGGCCGACGCCCTGCTGGCCGCGGCCGACACGGTGCTGGCCGCCAACGCAGAAGACGTCGAGGCCGCGCGCGCTGCCGGTACCGCCGAAGCGATGATCGACCGCTTGGCCCTGAACAAGCAGCGGGTCGACGGCATCGCCGCCGGGCTGCGCCAGGTCGCCGGCCTGCCCGACCCGGTCGGAGAGGTGCTGCGCGGCAGCACCCTGCCCAACGGCCTGCAGATCCGCCAGCAGCGGGTGCCGCTGGGCGTCGTCGGCATGGTCTACGAGGGCCGGCCCAACGTGACGGTCGACGCCTTCGGTCTGGCCCTGAAGTCCGGCAACGCGGCCTTGCTGCGCGGTAGCTCGTCCGCGGCCCGGTCGAACCAGGCCTTGGTCACCGCACTGCGGTCCGCACTGGCCGCCGAAGGCCTGCCCGAGGACGCGGTCCAGCTGCTGCCGAGCGAGGACCGGGCCAGCGTCACCCACTTGATCCAGGCCCGTGGTCTGGTCGACGTGGTGATCCCGCGCGGCGGCGCCGGCTTGATCGACGCCGTGGTGCGCGACGCCACCGTGCCGACCATCGAGACGGGCGTCGGCAACTGCCACGTCTACGTCCACGAGGCCGCCGATCTGGACATGGCCGAGCGCATCCTGCTGAACTCCAAGACCCGTCGCCCGAGCGTGTGCAACTCGGCCGAGACGCTGCTGGTGGACCGGGCCATCGCCGACACCGCGCTGCCCCGTTTGGTCACCGCGCTGCAGGACGCCGGAGTGACGGTGCACCTGGACCCGAGCGAGGACGAGCTGCGCGCCGAGTTCCTGTCGCTGGACATGGCGGTCGCCGTGGTGGACGGAGTGGACGGCGCCATCGCGCACGTCAACGAGTACGGCACCGGGCATACCGAAGCCATCGTCACGACCAACCTTGCTGCGGCCCAGCGCTTCTCGGAGCAGGTGGACTCCGCTGCGGTGATGGTCAACGCGTCGACGGCGTTCACCGACGGAGAGCAGTTCGGCTTCGGCGCCGAGATCGGCATCTCGACCCAGAAGCTGCACGCCCGCGGCCCGATGGGGCTGCCGGAACTGACATCCACCAAATGGATCGTGTGGGGCGACGGCCAGACCCGGCCCGCGTAGAGGAGAAGAACTTGAGTACACCCGCTCGTTCGGTGCCGCTGTTCGGCGAAAACACCGCCATCGACGATGTCGCCAAGCGACTCGCCGAAACCGGATACCTGCCCGATACCGCAACGGCCACAGCGGTTTTCCTGGCCGACCGGCTGGGCAAACCGCTGCTGATCGAAGGACCGGCCGGTGTCGGCAAGACCGAGCTGGCCCGGGCCATCGCCCAGTGCACCGGTTCGGAGCTGGTGCGGCTGCAGTGCTACGAGGGTGTCGACGAAGCCCGCGCGCTGTACGAGTGGAACCACGCCAAGCAGATCCTGCGCATCCAGTCCGGTCAGCAGTCCGGCGACTGGGACCAGACCAAGCTGGACGTGTTCAGCGAGGAATTCCTGCTGAGCCGTCCACTGCTGACGGCGATCCGGCGCACCGAACCCACCGTGCTGCTGATCGACGAGACCGACAAGGCCGATATCGAGATCGAAGGCCTGCTGCTGGAGATCCTGTCCGACTTCGCCGTCACCGTGCCCGAACTCGGCACCATCAAGGCCAAGCAGACCCCGCTGGTGGTGCTGACCTCGAACGCCACCCGCGAGCTGTCCGAGGCGCTCAAGCGCCGCTGCCTGTTCCTGCACATCGACTTCCCCGACCCCGACCTGGAGCGGCGCATCCTGCTGTCCCGGGTACCCGAGCTGCCGGAGAAGATCGCCGACGAGCTGGTGCGGATCATCGGCGTGCTGCGCGGCATGCAGCTCAAGAAGCTGCCGTCGGTCGCCGAGACCATCGACTGGGGCCGCACGGTGCTGGCGCTGGGCATGGACACCCTGGACGACGCCATGATCGCCGCCACGCTGGGCGTGGTGCTCAAGCACCAATCCGACCAGGTGCGTGCCGCCGGCGAGCTGAAGCTGAACTAGGGCAACTGCCATGGCCGTCGCACGAATCCCAGCGCAACCGCTTGCCCCGCAAGGTATTCCGGGCCACCTGGTGGGGTTCGTCGAAGCCCTGCGCAAGGTGGGGATCAACGTCGGGCCGTCGGAGACCGTCGACGCCGGACGGGTGATGGCGACCCTTGGCCTGGGTGACCGCAAGGTGCTGCGCGAAGGCCTGGCCTGCGCGGTGCTGCGCCGCCCCGACCACCGCGAGACCTACAACGCACTGTTCGACCTCTGGTTCCCCGCGGCCATGGGCGACCGGGCCGTGCTGGAACTCGACGACGATGAGGACCCGGAGAACCGGCCCGACCGGATACCGCCCGAGGATGTCGAGGCGATGCGATCGGCACTGATCGACCTGCTCTCCGACGCCGACATGGCCAGCCTCGACGACCGGCTGATGGCGATGATCGCGCAGATCGTCGACGCCTACGGCAAGTACAACTCCAGCCGCGGCCCGTCGTACTCGTCGTATCAGGCGCTCAAGGCCATGGGGCTGGACCAGCTGGAAGGCAAGCTGCTGGCCGGCCTGCTCGCGCCGTACGGTGACGAGCCCTCACCCACTCAGGAACAGATCGCCAAAGCGATTGCCGCCAAGCGTATCTCGCAGCTGCGGCACATGGTCGAATCCGAGACAAAGCGGCGCACCGCTGAGCAGATCGGCCGCGATCACGTGCAGACGTACGGCATCCCGCAGCTGGCCGAGAACGTCGAATTCCTCAGGGCGTCAGGCGAACAACTCCGCCAGATGCGCAATGTCGTTGCGCCCCTGGCCCGTACCTTGGCGACCCGCCTCGCCGCGCGTCGCCGTCGCTCCCACTCCGGCCAGATCGACCTGCGCAAGACGCTGCGCAAGTCGATGTCGACCGGCGGCGTGCCCATCGATGTCGTCCTCAAGAAGCCGCACCCGGCCCGCCCCGAGCTCGTGGTGCTGTGCGACGTGTCCGGCTCCGTGGCGGGCTTCAGCCACTTCACCCTGATGCTGGTGCATGCCCTGCGCCAGCAGTTCTCGCGCGTGCGGGTCTTCGCCTTCATCGACACCACCGACGAGGTCACCGAGCTGTTCGGGCCGGATGCCGACCTCGCCGTCGCGGTGCAGAAGATCACGCGCGAGGCCGCCGTGTACACGCGGGACGGGCACTCCGACTACGGGCACGCCTTCGTCTCTTTCCTGGACAAGTGGCCCAACGCGCTCTCGCCGCGCACAGCCCTGCTGGTGCTCGGCGACGGCCGTAACAACTACCGCAACCCGCAGGCCGACCTGCTGGCGCACATGGTGAGCGCCAGCCGCCACGCGCACTGGCTCAACCCCGAGCCCAAGCATCTGTGGGGTAGCGGCGACTCGGCCACCGCCAAGTACCAGGACGTCATCACCATGCACGAATGCCGGTCCGC
>NZ_JXST01000082.1 GCF_000878195.1 Mycolicibacterium llatzerense
TACTGGTAACCCTCAGTATTCGATTCAGCCGTAATCCGGTGATTGTTGATATCGATAGGGTCGGCAGTTTCGGGATGGGCGGCTGGCAGCAGCTGTGATGGACTCACACTTGGCAAGCCCTTTGGGCTCTTGGTTAACCGTCCACGGAATGTTTGCTGGCGACTGTTTCGCGCCGCGCCCGTACATCCCATCTCGTCAAAAATCGATATGCGTGCAGCAGGGAACTTCTGCCACAATCTGCCGATGGCACAGTCCAGAGTGCGACTCCGCTCGGCGACCGCTGACGATCACGCTTTCGTCGTCGAGATGGCCCGCCATGCCTGCATTATCGAAGACTGGCCACTTCCTGACCCCGGTGACGGCGAAGTGCTCGAATTGCTCCCACCTGTTGGCATCGTGCCGATCCTTGCCGAGGATCACAGCGCGATCGCTATCGGTGCGGTGTGGACGTACCATAGCAATCCGCCATTGCGCACTGATGCGGCCGGGTCGCCATTGCCGGAACTCTGCATCGCTGTCGCACCAGGCTCGCGGGGAGCCGGCATCGGCGGCTTGCTTCTGGATGCACTGTTCGCCGAGCTTTCGCCACATGCAGAAGCAATGTGCACTAATGTCCATGTTCGCAATCCGGCCAAACATCTGTACGAGCGCAAGGGATTTCGCGTGGTGGGCCAAGGCAATGGACCCCTCGGCATCGCTATGATCAAAGATTTGCGATGAAGGGCCTACGCGTGGATGCCGCGTTCTCGTTGGTCTAGGTTCGGATTTTGCGCGATGATGCCATGTGTGCCGACTTTGATCCCGCCGGCGATATCCGCTGTCTCCTCATCCGTCGTTGTCGGTGGGCTCTATTGCGTTGCTCCGACCGTGGCGACTGTCTGACGCTCGCGCGGTCGTGGACGCCTTCAATGACCCCGAGATCCAACGCTGGCATGTGCGGCGCGCCGATTCTGAGGACGAAGCGCGCCAGTGGATTAGCGAGTGGCGTGACGGGTGGACTGCAGAGGCTCAGTTGAATTGGGCGCTGGTTGACCGCACCAGCGATTCATTGACCGGCCGTATTTCGCTCAAATGCGTGGATTTGCACGATGGTTCAGCTGAAGCGGCGTACTGGATGGCGCCAGCGTGGCGTGGACGAGGACTCTGTTCTCAAGCCCTTACTACTTTGTGTCAGTGGGCATTCCGTGAAGTCGGTTTCCAGCGGATTGGGTTGGAGCATTCGGTCGCCAACCTCGCCTCTTGTCGGGTTGCGGAGAAGGCCGGGTTTCGCGTGGAGGGCATCCGGCGGAGTGCTGCGTTGCACGCTGACGGCTGGCACGACATGCACGTGCATGCGCTTCTGGCCGGTGATACGCAGGACCGCCGGTGATGAGCGCTGCTTTCGGTCGAGTGGATGCGTTGGACTTCGTCGCGGCGCGGATTCCTGTCTTCGACGGTCAGCGTTGCCCGAGGATCGCGATCGACGGGCCCGACGGTGCCGGCAAGACCCATTTCGCGGACGCACTAGCCGAACTTCTACGAGACCGACAACGACCAGTCGTCCGAGTATCACTCGACGACTTTCACAACACCCGCGAGGTTCGGTACCGGCTGGGCCGTAGTTCGCCTGAGGGGTTCTGGTCAGACTCCTACAACTATCGCCAGTTCTATACCGATGTCCTTGTCCCGTTTCGGCCCGGCGGATCTCGGCGATACCGCACCGCCTGCCATGACGTCACCACTGACACGATTCTCATGCCGGAGCCGCAGCTGGCCGCCCCGGGCACAGTGCTCGTGGTGGACGGAATCTTCCTGCACCGCAACGAGCTTGCCACTAGCTGGGACCTATCCGTGTTCCTCGATGTTCCCTTCATCGAAACCGCACGAAGGATGGCCTTGCGAGATGGAAGTAACCCAGACCCGGACCATCCCACCATGCGGCGCTATGTTGAAGCGCAGCGCCGCTACTTCCGAGAATGCAAGCCTCAGGATCGAGCGACGATCCTGATCGCAAACAGCAACCACGAATCGCCAGTAGTACTCCGCGGGTAACCAAACGAACTGCGAGCACGCGCACCCCCCGCTGCCTTCAGAGGTGATCGGGGCCCAGTGGCTTGTCCACAGAACGGGCAAGGTGTTAGCAGTGTCGGCTCTCGACCAGATATCGAGTCCTACCGATCGAAAGGTATTTTAGACTGGTCTCGAGCTGCCTGTTCGCCGTGAGACAGTGGTGTCGTGGGGGATAGTGCGGGTGAAGGTACTCGCTCGGCTTTTGTTCGTTTTTGGGTGGCTGCGGCACTCAGTTCCATCGGGTCGGCGATCTCTGCGGTCGCGATGCCCGTCTTGGTCGTCCAGTTGCTCGGTGCCAGCCCATTCGAGGTTGGCGTGGTCAACGCCGCACAGTTTGTTCCGTACGCGGCCCTTGGACTTGTCGCCGGGGTGTATGTCGACCACTGGCGCCGCAAACCTGTGCTGGTGTGGGCCAGCGTGGGGCGTGCTCTGAGCCTGGGGCTGGTTCCAGTTCTGTGGTTGGCCGGCAGTCTGCAGATGTGGATGCTGGTCGTCGCGTTGCTGGCGTTCGGGGCGTTCTCGGTATTCGGGTTCGCCGCCACGCAATCATTGCTTCCCCGACTGGTACCGACGGGACAATTGGTTGCGGCGAACGCGCGTCTCGATCAGGCCGACGCTGCCGCCCAAACCCTCGGCCCGGCGATGGGCGGTGGACTCGTGGGCCTCTTGGGCGCTCCCGCGGCCATCGTCGTCGACGCGATCAGTTACCTCGTCGAGGCTGTGCTGATTGCGAGCGTCCATGCCCCCGAACCCCAACCAGAACCACGCTCGCGCCACCTCCGTCACGAGATCGGCGAAGGCCTGAAATGGACTTACCGCCACCGGACTCTCGGTCCGCTGGCAGTGTCGACACACATATGGTTCCTCGCCAACGGGGCAGCGATGACAGCGCTTTCCCTGCTGGCCCTGCGCTCCATGGGGTTCACCCCCTACGCATTCGGAATGCTATTGACGGTCTTCGGTGTCGCGAGTCTGATCGGGGCCTCGTTGGCACCGTCGACCGGTGACCGAATAGGGGTGGGACGGGTGATCATTCTGGCGCGCACCGCATACCCGATCACGTGGCTGCTCGTGGCCTGCGCCCCTGAATCCAGTTTGGGCGATGCAGTGATTTTCGTTGCGTTGGGATTCCAAGGGATCGCAGCCGGCATCGAGAATGCCAACGAGATGGGCTACTGGCAGACGCTTACACCGGACCGGCTGCTCGGGCGCGTGAACGCCACGAGGCGCTCCATTAATCAGACGATGGGCGCTTTGGGAGCGGTCCTGGGCGGCTTGTGCATCGGCGCCTTCGGTGAGCAATTCACGCTCGCTACCGCTGTCGCTGGTTTCGCGGTCGCAGCGGCCATTGCCGCGTCATCAGCGCTTCGAAGACACGGCAGCTAGGTGGAATACGTCTCACACCAATGCAAGTCGCGCCTCGGTGGGGTGATTCCGCTGTATTCGGTGCGATCGGTCTGTCTGCTGGATCGGCGCTCAGAGATGGGGTCGTGGAAGGCTCGTGGAGTCATCGATGGGTATCGGCGGCTTGGGTGCGGCTTGAGGTCGTTTACGGTGTCAGCTAGGAGATCGGGATTTCGGATTCATCGCCGTCCTCGACATCGTGAATTGTCGCGTTATCGTCCTCGCGTAAACGTCGAGCCCAGCGTTGATAGGCCGATTGCTGCGAGATACCCAGGGCCTCACCTATTTTCGCCCAAGATACGCCGGCCAGATGCGCCTGGAGCACTACGTCGGTGAGCTGCGTTTTGGCTGCTTTAGCTGTCGCGCGCGCCTGACCGAGGGCGTTCGTGGCCACCTGGACCGCGCCGCGGGCGTCGTCGAATGCGGCCGCCGCGGCTCCTAGTGACTCAATGTGGACGTCGTAGGGCCGAACCGGGGGATCGAGGTCGAACAACGTGGGCTCGGAGGTATCCGTGTCCGGTTCGTCTTTGTCGTCGGTGGGGCAAACCTGCGGAGAGTCGGTCGTCATGGTTCGTCCAGGTGGTGTTGTCGGAGTGTGCTTCCGATCGGTGGCGGATGCGTACTGCGCCCAGGTGTTGCCGGCTTCGGCGGCGTGTTTTTGGGTGACTTGGTCGCTGTAGCCGAGCATTTCGGCGACGACCGGTGGCGGTATTTGCGATACGAGTTCGCGAAGGGCTCTGTTGCGTGAGCCCAGCAACTCGATGCCGAGCCATCGAAGCCGATGCATGATTGATTGCGGGTCGAGGTGACGGCCAGCCCGGCTGCTGGGAAACAGCCAGGGCGTGGCGATGGCTCCGCCGGTGGTGCGTTGATTGGGCCGGTTGTAGAGGTGATGGTGCAGCTGGGAGGCGAACGGCTCGGGCACCGGGGTGGGTTCTTTGCCCAGCGCGATACGGGTCTCGGCGCCTACCCGGATGACAGCGGTGGTCTGCAGGCCGGCGATCTTCGTCAACGGCTGCGCGTAGAGCAGCAGCAGGATTCCAGCGATCCGGTAGGGAAGACTCTCGGAGTCGCCGGTGAGGAGTTCTTTGAGCCACGCGAGGCGCTGGTCTTGGGTGATGGTCGGGGATGTTCTGGCTTGTCGGTGCTCGATGGTGATTGAGGTGTTGATCTTGCTGCGTTTGGCCCAGACGAAGAACGTCCGGATCGAATGGCGGGTGGTCGGACCTGAGGCCAGGTATTCATCGACGTCCTGCTGGCTGCAGGTTGAAGCGGTGCGGTCGTGGGTCTGCTCGAGCCAGGTCAGGAATTTGATGGTTTCGGTGATCTCTTGTTGTGCTGCGCGTTTGGGTCCGTCGGTTCCTTGGCCGGGCTTGGACTCGCTGCGCAGGCGGCGCAGGTGGTGCCAGGTGGCGAACTGCTCCACGGGTCCTCGCACTGTCGGGGAGTCGATGGCGTCGAGTTTGGTGGCGAGCCAGCGTTCGAATCGTGCGAGGTGTTCGTCGCGTGGTGGGAGGAGGTGGTGGTGCACCAGCATGCTGCGTAGGTGTTCGATGTGTCGGCCCGGGCCGGCGGTGTCGAGGCCGTCGTGGGTGAGGGGTATTGCGCCGGAGGTGATTCCGCCGAGGAGCTGCAGTACCTGGATGTTGCGCTTCCAGGTGAGGATGCTTTCGGGCCGGTCGACGCCGCAGAGCACTTCGAGGAGGGTTTCCATGGCGGCCGGGTCGGCGGGATGGTGCAGCAGGATTTTGCACAGGTCGTCGCGTAGAGCGCATCGTGCGCATTCGCCGCGGCGGTGGATTTCGCCTTCGTGGCCGCAGGTGCGGCAGGCGTAATCGCCGGGGATGGCGGCGCAGGTCAGGCAGACCGGCCGTGGGTCGGTGCGGTTGAGGCGGCCGGGAAGGACGCCGTCGTGCCCGCAGTTGGGGCAGATGCCGTGGGTGCGCATCGCAGTGTAGAAGCAGCTGTGGCACAGCTGATCGCCGGGCCAGTAGACGCGCAGTGTGTTGGCCTTGCGATGGCAGCGGCTGCATTCGTAGTGACCGGTGGTGACGGGTGGGCGTCCGCGGCGCCTGGATCGTGGCTTGGGATTAATCGGGGCCATCGGTGATGACCCGCGCCCGCCGTGGCCGGACCGACTTGTTGAGTTCGACCACGTTCGGCGGCGGGGTAGCGGCTGCCCCGGATGCGGTCTTCCGGCGTCGGACGTCGGTGGCAGTGACGGTCACCAGGTCCTCCACGCCACAGCCGAGGATGTCGCATAGCGCGGCCATCAGTTGCAGCGAAACACGTTCGGGCCGTTGGTGGACAACACGGTAGACCTGGGGTCGGGAGAGCTGAATGCCACGTTCGGCCAGGCGGGGGATCAGGTCAGTGCTGTTGTGCATGCCATGCGCGGCCATGAGCTCGGCGAGGCGCCAGGTGTAGTCGACTTCGCGTTTCATGATGATTCTTCCCCGAAGGAGAGCGCATCTTTGACGGTCTGATCGAGCATGCGGCGCAGTGTGCGGGTGCGGTAGTCGCTGGATACACCGGTGTAGAGGGATGTGGTGCTGGCGACATCGTGGCCGGCCTGGTCTTGGACGAATTTGGCGTCCCAGCCGTCCTCTATGAGGTGGGTGATGTGCGAGCGGCGAAACGAATGCAGATCCAGTCCGGCCGGCAGATCCAGTTCGTCGCAGTAGCGCCGGAAGCGGCGCAGCAGGGTGGTCTCAGCGATCAGGCTGCCGCGCTCGCTGGGGAACAGGTCAATGCTGTCGTCGATATACGGTTGGCCGTGGGTGAGCCAGTCGGCGATGACTTCGGGTGTCCAGTCGAACACCGTGAACACGGTGCGCCGCTTCGGCGGTGAGCCTTTTTTGGCCTTGCCGTACCGGATCAGAACCGCGCCATAGCGCCCGAATTCGGCGGCGTGCGGATTGCGCGAGAAGTCGACGGTCTGCAGGTGTCGCAGTTCATTGAAGCGCAGCCCGTAGGAGTAGGCCACCTTGAACATCACCGAGTCGCGGTAAGCCGGCAGCCAGCCCTTCTTACGGGCATTGGCAATCAGGGACACTTGCTCGTCGGCATGATCGAAGAAGTCCTGCAGCTCCTTTTTGGTGAAGGGCCGCTTGAGCGGATTCTGCTCGTTGTCTTGGACGTGGGCAGCGGTGTTCCACTCGAAGAACACTTGCGCAGGGTGAGTGCCGAAGCGCTGCTCGCATACCCGATCCCAGCCGTAGTCCGGATCAGCGATGTACGAGCAGAACAACCGTAGGCCGTTCTGGTAGCCGCGCACGGTCGATTGCGCCCGGCCTTTGATGCCGCGCAGATCGGCGAAGAACTCTTCAACCATCGCCGGTGTCCAGGCCCAGGGGTACTCGTTGCAGTGGTCGATGAAGCGGCGCACCAGGGCGATGCGCTTGCTGATGGTCTCGTGGTCGAGGTTGCGGCACAGTTGCTGGTTGCGCCAGCCGTCGAGCATGTCCTCGACGGTTTGGGCCTCCGGATGCAGCAGCGGAACTGACCCGACCAGAACCACGCGACCGCTCTTGTCGACGGGCAATTCAGCCTCCCAGGACGTCTCATCTGATGCATCATTGAATCATCTAATGAATCATTACCACATCGCCGCAGGTAGGTCCATCGCAAAACGAACGTTCGCCGATGCGTGTCGCGGCGGCCAGCCGGAGAGGGGGTCATGCATACTCGTTCGCATCCACCGAAAACCCCTGGTGTCCAGGCTGTTTCATCCATGGGTACCGGGTCGGTAGGCGAGAGTCACACGATTGCTGCGTGATTCATCGGATGAAAATGCAGTGATT
>NZ_JXST01000083.1 GCF_000878195.1 Mycolicibacterium llatzerense
TCGGTTGTTGGCGCCGGCGCCGGCGGCGGCGTCGGCTCCGGGCGAACCGGTTCGGGCGTCGGCGTCGCCTCCGGGCGAACCGGTTCGGGCGTCGGCGTCGCCTCCGAGACCGGCTCCGAGACCGGCTCGGACGGTGGCTGCGGCACGGGTGGCGCGGGTGGTTCCGGAACCGGGGGCTGCGCAACGGGCTCTTGGACAACAGGTTCCGGCGCGACCGGTTCGGGCTCCGGCGGCTCGACGGGGTCGGGTTCAGCGACCGGGACCGGAGGTGCCGGAGGTGCCGAGGACTCGGCCGGGACCGGCGGCGGCGTCACCGGCTCGGCCGGCGGCGGCGTCACCGGCTCGGCCGGCGGCGGCGTCACCTCGGGAGCGGATGGCGTCTCGGCGACCGGCGGCGCGGGCTCGGCCGGCTTGACCGTCGGCAGCCGCAACTCGGCGGTGCGCAGGTTCAGCGTCGGTGACTCGGTGACCAGTTCGGCCTGCCGCTCAAAAGCCCGCGCGAACTTGGTACAGGAATCGAATCGGTCATCGGGCGACTTGCCCATGGCCGTGATCAGCACGTCGTTCAGCGGCTGCAGCCACGGCTTCAGATCGCTGGCCTTGGGCGGGGTCGCACTGAGGTGCTGGCTGATCACCGCGATCTGGTTGGTGTCCTGGTAGGGCGTCTGGCCGGTGAGCAACCGGTACGCGGTTGCGGCGAGCGCGTACTGGTCGGCGCGGCCGTCGATCTCGCCGCCCATCAGCTGCTCGGGCGCCGAGTAGGAGACGGTGCCGATCGCCAGGTTGGCCGACGTCAGGCCCGTCACCTCACCGATCTGGCGGGCGATGCCGAAGTCACTCAGCAGGATTCGCCGCTCGTCGGTGTCGATGTTGCTCAGCAGGATGTTGGCCGGCTTGATGTCGCGGTGCAGCAATCCACGCTGATGCGCGTAGTCCAGGGCCGAGCTCATGGCCTTGACGATCGCGACCACGAGCTCCAGCGGCAGCCCGTTCGGGTACTCGTACTTGACCAGCTGCGCGGCGTCGGTGCCGTCGACGTAGTCCATGGTGATCCACAGCCGGCCCTCGAACTCGCCGCGGTCGTGCAGGCCGACGATGTGCGGATGCCACAGGCCCGCGGCGATATTGGCTTCGCGCTCGAACCGGATGCGGAATTCGTCGTTGGCGGAGGCGGTTTCCCGGAGCACCTTCATGGCGTCGAGGCGGGGCAGCCTGGGGTGCTGGACGAGGTACACATCGCCCATTCCCCCTGAGCCCAGCAACCGGCGCACGGTGTACCCGGCGAAGGTTGCGCCCGTCTCCAGCGACATCAGCGCATCCTACTCAAACCCGCACGTCGAAGGACGAAACTGTCCGTCGGCACGTCGCTCCCCACCAGTTGCATCGTTGTGGCTCATGTTTCGGATGTGTCTGACCACCGTAACGGCGTCCAGACGTTCCTTGCGGAACGCCGACGAGATTACCTGTGCCGACCCAGGCGAGCGTGACTAGCGGCCGATTGCGCTCAGTCGAATTCGGGAGCCTCGTTGCGGGAGCGCTTGAGCTCCCAGAAGTGCGGGTAGGAGGCGAAAATCACCGACGCGTCCCAGAGCTTGCCGGCCTCTTCACCGCGCGGGATACGCGACAGCACCGGACCGAAGAACGCGACGCCATTGACGTGGATGGTCGGCGTCCCCACATCGGGGCCGACGGCGTCCATGCCGGCGTGGTGACTCTTGCGCAGCGCCTCGTCGAACTTGTCGCTGGTGGCCGCCTCCGCCAGCTCGGCAGGCAGCCCGAGTTCTTCGAGGGACTCGGCGATGACCTCGGGGAAGTTCTTGTTGCCCTGGTTGTGAATCCGAGTGCCCATCGCGGTGTAGAGGGGCGCCAGCACGTCGGAACCGAGCGCTTCTTCAGCAGCGATCGCGACGCGCACCGGACCCCAGGCCAGCTTCATCATCTCCTGGTACTGCTCGGGCAGGTCCCTGCCCTCGTTCAGCACGGCCAGGCTCATGACGTGAAACTGCACGTCGACATCCCGGACCTGCGCGACCTCGAGGATCCAGCGCGAGGTGATCCAGGCCCATGGGCACAGCGGATCGAACCAGAATCCCGCGACATCTTTGGTGACGGCAGAGTCGGCCATTCGTCTTTTCCTTTTGCGCTCGGTACAGATCCCGTTGCGAACAACTATGCCCGGCGTCCCTATGTTCCCGGTCACGGCTACCAGTTGTCCCCTAAGTTGGTGACGTGGCACTTCCGAACCTGACCCGCGACCAGGCCGCCGAGCGCGCCGCACTGGTGACCGTCGACAACTACCGCATCGATCTTGACCTCACCGACGGTGCCGGTGCACCTGGTGAGCGCACCTTCCGGTCGGTGACCACGGTGACGTTCAGCGCCCTGCCCGGCGCCAACACCGTCATCGACATCGCCGCCGACACCCTCCGCAGCGCGACCCTCAACGGGCTGCCCATCGACGTGTCCGCGTACGACGAATCAACGGGCGTGCAGCTGGCCGGGCTGGCCGAGCAGAACGTCGTCGTCGTCGACGCGGACTGCCGCTACTCCAACACCGGTGAGGGGCTGCACCGCTTCGTCGACCCCGTCGACGGCGAGGTCTACCTCTACTCACAGTTCGAAACCGCTGACGCCAAGCGGATGTTCGCCTGCTTCGACCAGCCGGACCTCAAGGCCACCTTCGACGTGGCGGTGACCGCACCTGCGCACTGGCAGGTGATCTCGAACGGCGCGACGGTCAATGCCGAAGGCGGCAAGCACACCTTCGCCACCACCCCGAAGATGAGCACCTACCTGGCTGCCCTGATCGCCGGCCCCTACGCCCGGTGGGACGACGTCTACAGCGACGAGCACGGCGACATTCCGCTGGGCATCTTCTGCCGCGCGTCGCTGGCCGAGTACATGGACGCCGAGCGGCTGTTCACCGAGACGAAGCAGGGATTCTCCTTCTACCACAACAACTTCGGCACGCCGTATGCGTTCGGCAAGTACGACCAGCTGTTCGTGCCGGAGTTCAACGCCGGCGCCATGGAGAACGCGGGCGCGGTCACGTTCCTGGAGGACTACGTCTTCCGGTCCAAGGTCACGCGCTACTCGTACGAGCGCCGCGCGGAGACCGTGCTGCACGAGATGGCCCACATGTGGTTCGGTGACCTGGTCACCATGCGCTGGTGGGATGACCTGTGGCTCAACGAATCCTTCGCCACGTTCGCCTCGGTGCTGTGCCAGGCCGAGGCCACCGAGTACAAGCAGGCCTGGACCACCTTCGCGAACGTGGAGAAGTCCTGGGCCTACCGGCAGGACCAGCTGCCGTCCACCCACCCGGTGGCCGCCGACATCCCCGACTTGGCCGCTGTCGAGGTGAACTTCGACGGCATCACCTACGCCAAGGGCGCCAGTGTGCTCAAGCAGCTGGTGGCCTACGTCGGGCTGGAGCCGTTCCTGTCCGGCCTGCGCGATTACTTCCGCGACCACGCCTACGACAACGCCACGTTCGCCGATCTGCTTGGTGCACTGGAGAAGTCGTCGGGCCGGGACCTGTCGGACTGGGGCCAGCAGTGGCTCAAGACCACGGGCCTGAACACGCTGCGGGCCGACTTCGATGTCGACGGTGCCGGCGCGTTCACCCGGTTCGCCATCACCCAGAGCGGTGCGGCGCCCGGGGCCGGTGAGACCCGCGTGCACCGGCTGGCCGTCGGGCTGTACGACGACGACGGCTCCGGCAAGCTGGTCCGGGTGCACCGCGAAGAACTCGACGTCGAGGGTCCGGTGACGGATGTCCCTGCCCTGGTCGGGCTTTCGCGCAGCAAGCTGATCCTGGTCAACGACGACGACCTGACCTACTGCTCGATGCGGCTCGATCCCGCGTCGCTGCAGACGGTGCTGAGCCGGATCGCCGACATCGAGGACCCGCTCCCCCGCACCCTGGCCTGGTCGGCGGCGTGGGAGATGACCCGCGAGGCCGAGATGAAGGCCCGCGAGTTCGTCGCACTGGTCATGAGTGGCCTGCACGCCGAGACCGAGGTGGGCGTCGCCCAGCGGCTGGTGCTGCAGGCACAGACCGCGCTGACCTCCTACGCCGATCCCGCGTGGGCGGCCGAAATCGGTTGGGCCGCTTTCGGTGACGCGTTGCTGGACCTGGCGCGGGACTCGTCGCCGGGATCGGACCACCAGCTGGCGTACATCAATGCGCTGTGCACGTCGGTGCTGGCGCCGAACCACATCGCGGTGCTGTCGACACTGCTGGACAACGAGCCCGCCGCGGTGAACATGCCGGGCCTGGTGATCGACACCGATCTGCGCTGGCGCATCGTCACCGCGCTGGCCCGCGCGGGCGTCATCGACGCAGACGGCGTGGCGACGCCGTTCATCGACACCGAGGCCCAGCAGGATCCGACGGCGGCCGGTCAGCGCAACGCCGCTGCCGCGACCGCCGCCCGCCCGCAGGCGGCGGTGAAAGAGGCTGCGTGGCAACAGGTCATCGAGGACGACACGCTGGCGAACATCACCACGCGCGCCATCGTCGGCGGCCTGGTCCAGCCCGGGCAGACCGAGCTGCTGGCGCCATTCCGGGACCAGTACTTCGCGGCGATCTCCGGGGTGTGGGAGCGGCGCTCGAGCGAGGTGGCCCAGACCGTCGTCATCGGCCTGTACCCGGCATGGGACATCAGCCAGGCCGGTCTCGACGCCGCGGACCGGTTCCTCTCCGACCCGGAGCTGCCGCCGGCCCTGCGCCGCCTGGTCGTGGAAGGCCGTGCGGGAGTGGAGCGTTCACTGCGGGCCCGCGCCTTCGACATCAGCTGACGCGACTGCGGGAGCCGCACCTGGCCGACCGGGCCTAGGTGCGGCCCTGCAGGATGCCTTCGATGTTGCGCTCCGCGAGCGCGGTGATGGTCATGTACGGGTTGCAACCGAGGTGCCCCGGCATCAACGAGGCGTCGTTGACGAACAGGTTGCGGTGGCCGTTCACCCGCCCGAAGGCGTCGGTGGCCTTGCCCCGCACACAGCCGCCCAGCGGGTGGACAGTGTTGGGCGCGAAGACTCTTCCGCTGAACAGGTCGTTGCGGTAGTCGACCTTGTTGGCCCGCACGATCTTGTCGAACACCAGCCTGGCCCTGGCCTCGTTGTTCGCGGCGAAGGCGTCGGTCCACTGGATGGTCGCGGTGTCGGACTGGCGGTCGTAGGTGATGTCCGCGCGGTCGCCCGTATCGACCATGACGTAGTAGCCGAGCAGGTACGTCTCGACCGGTAGCGGCATGGAGAACATGCTGGCGTACACCGGATTGTCCGGGTCGTCGCGGCCGTCGATGTTGATCATGCCCATCAGGGATTGCGTGGTGCCCGCCGGATCGCTCTTGGCCAGGTTGTGTCCGACCATCAGGTCACCGTTGTTGCCGTAGCCCTTGCCGACCTGATCGCCCAGCCGGGCCAGGTCACCGGTCTCCCGCGCCTTCAGCAGCAGCTTGGTCGTGCCGAGCACGCCGGCCGCGAGATACAGCTGGTCACAACCGAATTCGGTCTTCGACAGCTCCTTTCCCCAGCGATCGATCTCGCGGGTGGACACCACGAACTCACCCGAACGCTCCTGACGGATCGAGGTGACCTCCGTCAGCGGGCGCAGCGTGACGTGGCCCGTCTTGAGCGCTTCGGCAATGTAGGTCTGGTCGACGCTGCCGAACCGGCCGTAGTTGCTGCCGAACTGCTGCTCGAATGCCAGCGAGGACTGCGGCACCTGTCCGGCCGCCTCCTTGACCAGATAGTCGAAGGAGTAGGAACTGCCGTTGTAGTCGACCTTGTAGCCGGCCGCCGCCGCGTACTTGCGGCCGACGCGGGCGTATTGGAAGCACGGGGCCTGCTCGAACCAGGGCATGTCGCGGTAGCTGATCTTCAGCGCGGACTTGGCGCGTTCGACATAGGTGCGCAGGAACTCGTCGCTGCCGATATCGGGGAACGCCTTGGCGACCTGGCGCGGCGTCGGGATGGCAGCGATGCCCGCATTGATCATCGAGCCGCCACCGACCGCCAAACCCCGGAAGACGTCGTGGGCGCCGTGCGTCACCTTCTGGCAGATGCCGGCCTGGATCGGCTGGGGCGACGGCGCGTGCTCCGCCACCTGCTCCACCGTGAAGCCACCGAAGGAGGTGACCAGACTCGGCGGCACCTTCGTGAACCAGCCGGCGCGGGTGTCGGCAGGCAGCATCTTGGAGAACCGCTTGCCGTCGTCGTGGGGCTTGTCC
>NZ_JXST01000084.1 GCF_000878195.1 Mycolicibacterium llatzerense
GTGCTCTGCTGGCCGAACCGGATCTGCTCAACCGGATTCAAGCGGACCGCAGCGTCAAATCGGGCTGCACACACTGCAATCTGTGCATGCCGACCATCTACAGCCACACCCACTGTGTGGTGACCGGGAAGCCGGACTGAACCGGCGGGTCCCCAGGAAAGTCGGCGACAGCGGATAGAGTTGCCTCCGATGACTGGACCAGCCGCACTGCCAGCGCTCACTGTTCGCCATGACGCCGCCACCCGCACCTTCGCGCCGGGAAACGACGTCGTCGTCGGCCGCGATCTGCGCGCCGACTTCCGCGTCGCCCACCCGCTGATCTCGCGGGCGCACCTGATGCTGCGCTTCGACCACGGCCGCTGGGTCGCGGTCGACAACGGCAGCCTCAACGGGATGTACGTCAACGGTCAGCGTGTTCCTGCCGCCGATCTGCACAACGGCTCGGCGCTGAACATCGGTAACCCCGACGGGCCGCTGCTGACCTTCGAGGTCGGCCAGCACCTGGGACCCGCGGGCACGCCGCCGACGACGTCGATGCCCGTCACCCCGGCGCCGACGACCAATCACCGGCCCAGCGCTACCTGGCCCAGCCAGCAGCCGTACACCCCGCCGTCGGCCGCGCAGCAGCGCTACCCGAGCGGTCCGCAGACCTCCAGCCCGTCGGGTCCGCAGCCGCAGTATCCGAGCGGACCCCAGCCGCAGTACCCGAGCGGGCCGCAGCAGCAATACGGCCAGCCTCAGCCGCCGCGCTACCCGACGGCGCCGCAGCAGTACGCACCGCCGTCCGCTCCGGTGTCGCGGCCCGCGCCGGCACAAATCGCGCCTCATGACGAGCCGAGCTCGCCGGCCACGCAGTTCGGGCCGACCGCCGTGGCGCGGCCCAGCGAGAACAACCTCGGCACGACGATGCTGAAGATTCTGCGGCCCGGCCGCAACGCCGAGGTGCCGGCCGGAGCGATCAAGATCGGTCGCGGCACCGACAACGACATCGTCATCCCCGACGTCCTGGCATCACGGCACCACGCCACATTGGTCCCGTCGGCCGGCGGCGGCGCGCAGATCATCGACAACCGCAGCATCAACGGCACGTTCGTCAACGGCCAGCGGGTCGAGGAAGCGATGCTTCGCGACGGCGACACCGTCACCATCGGTAACGTCGACCTCGTCTACAGCGGCGGCACCCTGGCCCGTCGCACGGTCACCACAGCCGATACCCGCACCGGCGGTCTCGAGGTCCGCGGTCTGACGTGGACCATCGAGGGCAACAAGACCCTGCTGAACAACATCTCGCTGGACGCCCGCCCCGGCACGCTGACCGCGGTGATCGGCCCGTCCGGCGCCGGCAAGTCGACGTTCTCCAAGCAGGTGGCCGGCCTGACGCACCCGACGAGCGGCACCGTCACCTTCGAGGGCCACGACATCCACGCCGAGTACGCCTCGCTGCGGTCCCGGATCGGCATGGTGCCGCAGGACGACGTGGTGCACGGTGATCTGACCGTCCGCCAGGCCCTGATGTACGCCGCCGAGCTGCGGCTGCCGCCGGACACCACGAAGGAAGACCGCGAGCAGGTCGTCATGCAGGTGCTCGAAGAGCTCGAGATGACGAAGCACCTGGACACCCGGGTGGAGAAGCTGTCCGGCGGTCAGCGCAAGCGTGCTTCGGTCGCTCTCGAGCTGCTGACCGGGCCGTCGTTGCTGATCCTGGATGAGCCGACATCAGGCCTGGACCCGGCACTGGACCGCCAGGTGATGACGATGCTGCGGGACCTGGCCGATGCCGGTCGTGTGGTCTTGGTGGTCACGCACTCGCTGACCTACCTGGACGTCTGCGATCAGGTGCTGCTGTTGGCACCCGGCGGCTTGACGGCGTTCTGCGGCACGCCGAGCCAGATCGGTCCGGAACTGGGCACCACCAACTGGGCCGACATCTTCTCGTCGGTCGCCGGAGATCCAGAGGCGGCCCACCAACAATTCCTGCAACGCTCCGGCCCGACGCCGCCGCAGCCGGCCGCGGCAGCCCCGGCTGATCTGGGTGCGCCGGCGAAGACATCGCTGCTGCGACAGTTCTCCACCATCGCCCGGCGACAGGTGCGGCTGGTCGTGGCTGACCGCGCCTACACCGCGTTCCTGCTGTTCTTGCCGTTCATCATGGGCGTGCTGTCACTTTCGGTGCCCGGTGGCGGCGCGAACAAGTCCAGTGTCGGTTTCGGTAAACCACTCCCGGCCGGCCCACCTGATTTCGGCGCCGCGCCGAGCGAACCGGGCCAGATCTTGGTGATGATGAACGTCGGCGCGATCTTCATGGGCACCGCGCTGACCATTCGCGCTCTGATCGGTGAGCGGGCGATCTTCCGTCGGGAACAGGCCGTCGGCCTCTCGACCACCGCGTACCTGGCGGCCAAGATCGCGGTGTTCACCGCATTCGCGGTCGTCCAGTCCTCCATCGTGGTGGCCATCACGATCATGGGCAAAGGCTGGGGTCCGGGCGCGGTGACCGGTGGTGCGGTGATACCCAGCCGCAACCTCGAGATGTTCATCGATATCTCGATGACGTGCGTGGCGGCGGCCATGACGGGTCTGGCGTTGTCCGGGTTGGCCAAATCGGCCGAGCAGATCATGCCGTTGCTCGTGGTCGCGGTGATGAGCCAGTTGGTGTTCTCCGGCGGCTTGATTCCGGTCACCGGCCGGGTGGTGCTCGATCAGCTGTCCTGGCTCACCCCGGCACGGTGGGGTTTCGCGTCATCGTCGTCGACCATCGATCTGACCAGATTGGTGCCCGAACCGCTGCTGCCCAATGACAAGTTCTGGCATCACACCACCGGCTCCTGGTTGTTCGACATCGGCGCGTTGGTGGTGCTCTCGGCGTGCTATCTCGGCTTCGTGCGCTGGCGGATCCGCCTCAAAGCTGACTGAGGGCTCTCCCGGACGGGGTCAAGAAGACAAATCCAGGCCGTGGGCGACGGCGTAGGCGATGGCCTGGTCGACGTCGATGCGGGCGCCCCGCACCCCCGCCGTGGTCCAGAACGTCGCATCGATCCGGGCGGCGCGCAGGTCTGCCTCCTCGAACTTCGCGCCCTGTACCCGCGCGCCGCGTAGATCGGCGGCGCGCAGCACGGCCTTGCGCAGGTCGGTGCCGACCAGGGAGGCCTCGGACAGCCGGCAGTCGGTCAGGTCCACGGCACGCAGGTCGCAGCCGGCCAGGACCGCCAGCCGCAGGTCGACCTCGATCATCGTGATCGGGCGCAGTGAGCACTCCGTGAACGTCGACCCCAGCATGGTGCAGTGCCGGAAGGTGCTGTGCGCCAGCGAGCTCCGCCGGAAGGTGCAGTTGCGGAACGCCGAGCCGGAATGCTCGGACTCGGTCAGGTTGACGCCGCTGAAGTCGCAGTCGGTGAACACCACCCGCTCGGTGCGGAGCCGGCTCAGATCCCCGTCGTATTCGTCGCGAAAGACGACTCCGGTGAATTCCGTGTCCTGCCAGTGCTCGTCGGGAACCGTCACGAGTTCGTACGATAGCCCGATGGCCGACCTGGCACGCCCCGCTGACCACCTGTCGAGACGTGGATTCCTCACATTGACCGCCGCCGGACTGGCCGCGTCACTGAGCACCCCGATTGCCTTGGCCGACAACGGCAAACTCATCGACTTCACGCACCTACAGGTGCCGGTGGACCAGGTCGTGGCCGCGGGCTACACCGGGGTCATCGTCTACGTGTCCGAGCTGCGGCCGGGCGCGACGTTCGACTTCAAGCCCGTCAGCCGCGGCTACACCGACGCGCTGCGCGCGGCGGGCCTGCACGTGGTCAGCGTCTACCAGTACGGCAAACCGGGTTGGGTGAACAGCCCGTCGGACTTCACCCGCGGCTTCGACGGCGGCGTCGCCGACGCCCGCACCGCGTTGAGCCTGCACGCCGCGGCCGGTGGGCCGGACACCGCGCCGATCTTCTTCAGCGTCGACGAGGACATCTCCGCCGACACGTGGAAAAACGTTGCGCTGCAATGGTTCAAGGGCATCAATTCAGTGCTGGGTGTTCAGCGCACCGGCGTCTACGGCGGCGCCCGGCAGGTCACCTGGGCGGCCGACGACGGCGTCATCGGCCGGTCCACCACCCCGGGTCATCGCTGGGCCTGGCAGACGCGGGCCTGGTCCGGGGGCGCCCGCGCGCCGATGGCGGTGCTGTATCAGGCGACGGTGGTGACGGCCTCCGATCCGGGCACGATGATCGGCGACTTCCACGTCGACGAGGACGACATCCTGGCCGCTGACTACGGCCAGTGGGACCTGGCTCGTTAAGCCGGGGCGCCCAGACTGGTCAGTGCGTATTCGGTGACGGTGATCAGGGCGTCGCGCGCCGATTGCCGGTGCCGCGCGTCGACGGTGACGACCGGGATGTGGTCGGCCAGGGCCAACGCCTTGCGGACCGCGTGGCCGGGATGCCGTGGAGCGCCATCGAATTCGTTGACGGCGATGATGAACGGTAGGCCACGCGCCTCGAAAAAGTCGACGGCGGCGAAGCTGTCCTGTAGCCGGCGCACGTCGACCAGGATGATCGCGCCGATGGCGCCGCGCACCAAGTCGTCCCACATGAACCAGAACCGGCGCTGCCCCGGGGTGCCGAACAGGTAGAGCACCAGGTCGTCGGCGAGGGTGATGCGGCCGAAGTCCATGGCCACTGTGGTGGTGTTCTTGTCGGGAGTGCCGGCGAGTGCGTCGACCCCGGCCGAGGCGTTGGTGACGATGGCCTCGGTGCGCAGCGGCATGATCTCCGAGACCGCGCCGACGAACGTCGTCTTACCGGCACCGAACCCACCCGAGATGACGATCTTCGTCGACGCGGGGGCGTGCCGGTCAGAGTGCCCGTAGGCCACGCAGTGTCCTCCCAATCAAGTCACGCCGGTCGTCGATGCTCGTCGCTGTGCCGAGCGTGGCGTGTACTTGAAGATAACCCTGCGTGACGAGGTCGCCGATCAGTACACGCGCAACACCGAGTGGTATTGCTAACTTTGCCGCGACCTCGGCCACCGAGGGCCGGGTGGAACCGAGTTTGAGGATCTCGCCGCGCACATCGTTGCCGGGCCAGTGCGATGCGGAGGCGCCCGCCATCGGATAGATCGGCGCCTCCATGGGCAGCTCGATCTCAGTGGTGGTCCGGCCGGCGGTCAGTGTGTAGGGCCGCACCAGGCTGGGCTGCTCCGCGGTGAATGCGGCCTCCCAGGCGTCAGATGTCGGCTCCATGATGACGACCTACGACCTCATCCGATTCGTCGGCTCCGCCGACGTCCGGCGCGCGGATTGCACGACAGTGCCGACCCGTTCGACCAGAATCGCCATCTCGTACCCGATCTGGCCGATGTCGCACGACCGGGTCGCGAGCGTCGCGAGGTTGGAACCGTCACCGACGCGCATCAACAGCAGATAGCCGTGTTCCATCTCGACCACGGACTGCAGCACGTGCCCGCCGTCGAACAGTTGGGAAGCGCCGGTGGCCAGGCTGGCCAGCCCGGAGGCGACGGCGGCCAGCTGGTCGGCGCGCTCGGTCGGCATGCGCGAACTGGCGGCCATCAGCAGGCCGTCGGCGGACACCAGGATGGCGTGGGCCACCCCGGACACCTCGTCGGCGAACTTCGTCACCAGCCAGTCCAGTGACTCGCGCTGAGTCGTACGCGTCATCACCGGCCTCCCGTATCCCGGGACTGCGACCGGCCCGCATGCACGCCACCGAAATGTCCACTGATACTCGCCCGGACCGCGGCGGGGTCACGCAGCGGCAGCCCTTCGGCGGCCGGGTCGGCGTGGACGTCCTCGTCGGGCGCACCAGGGATCAGCCGGGCACCGGGCTGACGGACCGGCAGGCCCGCCTCGGTGTGCTCGACGACCGGCGCATCCTGCGCGGCAGCCGCGGCTGACCAACCCTGGTCCCACACCGTCTGCCAATCGAGGTCGGTGCTGTTGGCCAGTTGCGTGGGATCGTCGATCAGCCATTCCGAGAGCATCTTCTGGTAGATGGCGTCCTCACTTCCAGCGGTGCTCTGCTGGGTCGTCGGGG
>NZ_JXST01000085.1 GCF_000878195.1 Mycolicibacterium llatzerense
CTACCTCCGCACCGGAAAGCGGTTGGGCCGCAGGGTGACCGAGATCGCCCTGGTGTTCAAGCGCGCTCCTCACCTGCCGTTCGACGCCACCATGACCGACGAGCTCGGCAAGAACGCGTTGGTCATCCGCGTGCAGCCCGACGAGGGCATCACGCTGCGCTTCGGATCCAAGGTGCCGGGCCACGCCATGGAGGTCCGCGACGTGAACATGGACTTCTCCTACGGATCCGCGTTCGCCGAGGACTCCCCCGAGGCCTATGAGCGACTGATCCTCGACGTCCTGCTTGGTGAGCCGTCGCTGTTCCCGGTCAACCAGGAGGTTGAATTGTCCTGGGAGATATTGGATCCCGCGCTGGAGCACTGGGCCTCCCACGGGAAACCCGGCCCCTATGAGTCCGGTGGCTGGGGTCCGGATTCGGCGTTCGAGATGTTGCAGCGGTCCGGCAGGGAATGGAGGCGGCCATGATCGTCGATCTCGAGAACACCACGACCAACGCGGTCAACAAGAAACTCGACGGGCTGCGCGAAGAGGGTGGCGCGTTCACGATGGCCAGGGTCCTCACCCTGGTCATCGCGCCAGACAGCGAAACCGTCCTCGAGGAGTCCATCGAGGCGGCCAATGCCGCCAGCCGTGAGCACCCATGCCGGGTGATCGTGGTACTCCCCGTCGACCGCGAGGCCGCCGATCCGAAGTTGGACGCTCAGATCCGGGTGGGGCACGACGCCGGCGCTGGCGAGGTCGTCGTGCTCAAACTGCACGGCCCGTTGGCCGCCCAGGCCAGTAGCGTCGTCACGCCGTTCCTGCTGCCCGACACCCCGGTGGTGGCCTGGTGGCCCGATGTCGCGCCGCGAGTGCCCGCCGAGGACCCATTGGGACAGTTGGCAATACGGCGAATCACCGATGCCACCTACGGCGCCGACCCACTGGCCTGCATCAAGAGCAGGCTGGAGGGTTACACCCCCGGTGACACCGATTTGGCGTGGAGCCGCATCACCTACTGGCGGGCGATGCTCACTTCGGCGCTGGACCAGGGCCCGCACGAGCCGATCCAGTCCGCACTGGTGTCCGGGCGCAAGGAGGAACCCGCCCTGGACATCCTGGCTGGTTGGCTGGCCAGCCGCGTCGACGGCCCCGTCCAGCGCGCGGTCGGCGATCTCAAAGTCGAACTCGTCCGCGCGAGCGAGACGATCAGGCTGAGCCGCGCGCAGCAGGGCGTCACCGCGACTCTGAGCCGGACAGCCAAACCTGATGCCAAACTACCGTTGGCGCGCAGAGAAACTCGCGATTGTCTGGCCGAGGACATGCGCAGGCTGGATGCCGACGCAATCTATCTCGATGCCCTGCGCGGCATAGACAAGGTGCAATACACATGAGTCAAGTCGTCGCGACCTATTCCGACGCAGAAGAATTGGTGGGGGCAGCTGGTGATCAGCTGATCAGTGCTATCCACGCTGCGGTCGAGGCGAGGGATCAGGCGTTCATCGTGCTGACCGGCGGCGGCACCGGGGTGGAGGTGCTGAAACATATCGGTGAGCACGGCTCGAAGATCGACTGGTCGGCGGTGCACCTGTTCTGGGGCGACGAGCGTTACGTGGCAGCAGACGACGACCAGCGCAACGAGAAGCAGGCCCGCGAAGCACTGCTCGACCACATCGACATCCCGTCCCACAACATCCACGCCATGGCCGCCTCCGACGGCCAGTTTGGTGCCGATCTGGATGCGGCGGCACTGGCCTACGAGCAGGTGCTGGCCGCCCATGCACCGGACGGCGAGCCGACCCCATGGTTCGATGTGCATCTGCTCGGGATGGGCGGCGAGGGTCACATCAACTCGCTGTTCCCGCACACCCCCGCGGTGCAGGAGACGTCCCGGCTCGTCGTGGGTGTCGAGGATTCGCCGAAGCCGCCGCCGCGTCGAATCACGTTGACCCTGCCCGCCGTCAACCGCTCGCGGGAAGTCTGGTTGGTCGTTTCCGGCGGCGAGAACGGCGACGCGGTTGCCGCGGCGTTGGGCGGGGCCGAGGCCGTCGAGGTACCCGCCGCTGGCGCGGCCGGCACGAACAAGACGGTTTGGCTGCTCGACGCGGAGGCGGCGTCCCAGATCAAGGCCTAACAGTCATCTCGGCCGCGTCGGGGCGGGGTGTGGTTTGCCGATCCGCTTCTTGGACGGCGTCGTCGCCCGCGGTGTCAAACTTCGTGGTCAAAAAATTGGTTGGCGGAATCGCCTTCGATGGCTCGGCGCGTGCGTCGCGATCACCAACGCGGTCGCTCGCCTCCAGTGGCATCGTCGCTGTGCTCGCCCTGATCGTCGGCGGGACAGATCGACCTTTCACGGTTCCATCGCGCCGTCGCCGTCACAGCAGTGCCCCTGGAGGGGCTCGTGTCATGGGTCGGGATTCGCGCTGTAATCGAGCCATATTCTGAGACCAAGACGATGCTTACGGTTGAGTCCTGCACAGCGTCAGACAACCCCGTGGTCGTCGACGTCTCACGTGCGCACCCAAGACTCGCATGACATGCGAAGGAGCCTTCCCATGGCAGTGGTCAGTATCGGATCTGGTGGACGTGTCGGCGTCCCCGAATTGCGGCTGCCTCCGGGTCAGAGGCCCGTGGACGACTGGCCGGTCCTGACGGCTGGCCTGACGACCGACGTCGGGGCGCACGAGTGGACGATCACCATCACGACCGAGACGGGGCACCGAGCACCCACGGGATTCGAACGCGCTCCCCTTCGCGGCGCGACAGCAGTGACACAGGAGGCCGCGGAATTCTGCGAGCAAATCTCGCACGAACATTCCAGTACCGGTGAGAGCACCAGGGGAAATCGAGAGCGATGAACGCTATGAGCCCCGACGAGCCGACAGAAGCCTCCCCAGCGGTCGGCACCGGAGGCGCCGCTGGTTCCGGCCGCGCTTCCCGAGACCGGACCGAGCTCGAGACCGCTGGGCGCTCCGGCGACTTCAGCCGCGAGATGTTCGCATGTCCGAACTGCGGGCACCAGCTCAGCATGTTCATGGAGGCGCGGTCCAAACGAGGGGATATGGCCGCTGCCCGGCTGGCCAACGTTGCCGGCTCTTGGCCCTTCCTGCTGATCCTGGTGCTGGCCATTGTCGCGTGGCTCGTGATCAACACGATCGTGCCGCTCTTTGATCCTGACTCGTCGGCCATGCTCGACTATCTCGGAACGGCTCTCGCGACGGTCGCGGCCTTGCAGGGACCGCTTATCCTGCTTACCCAGCGCCGCGAGTCCGATCGTGACCGCGCGCGAGACATTGAGGCATTCCACATTTCTCAGCACGTCGAGGCGGACCTGCACGCGATCAGTCTCGCCATCGACTCGGTGCTCGAGCGGCGGGGACCGGACCGGTCGTCAGGTACGTCAGGTACACCTATGGGCAATCGCGAAGCGGATGACCCAGAACAGGAACCGCACACGCCATCGAAGGATTCCGCGTGATTCGTGATGCTTCTGGCGACCAGAACGCGAAAGCACGATGAGCGAATAGCAGTCGTGGCTGGACGCTCAAGCGCCTACGTGTACCGCACTCGCAAAGCGGAACCTTTACGCCTCTGAATGCCCTAGGCCAAGGTGCTGGCTTTCCTTGCGGCGTCGAGCTATTCAAGCGCGCCTGTCGAAATGCGGCCAGGAGGTCAGCTATGACCAGAATGTCACCGACGTCGACGACCCGCGACGGGATCACCCGCCCGAGGTGCCCCGGCACGCGGCTCGGGGTTGTCACCAGTAACGCTGCTCGTGCCATGGGTCGCCGCGGAGGTGGTATCCGTTCCGTTCCCAGAACCCCGGGTCGTCCGAGGGCATCATCTCCATTCCGAGAACCCACTTCGCGCTCTTCCAGAAGTAGAGATGCGGCACGAGAAGTCGGGCCGGACCGCCGTGCTCCGGCGTAAGGGGTTTGCCCTGCGCCCCAGTGGCTATCCAGGCCTGCCCACCGAGGAGATCTTCGAGACGAAGGTTGGTGGTGTATCCGCCGGAGCTACGCACCATCACGTAGTCGTAACTGGTCTGGACATCCTCGAACAGCCGGTCAAGCGACACGCCTCGCCAGGCCATGTCCAGCTTCGACCAGTGGGTTACGCAGTGAATGTCGGTGACGATGTCTTCGACGCCCACCTGGTGAAGCTTATTCCAATTCCACCGGTGCGCGACCTTGTCCTCCGTCGTGATCGAGAAGCTCCATCGGCTCTCGTCGACGTTGCGCGTGGGTCCGGTCGAGAGCACCGGCCAGTCGTCGACGAGAGTCTGCCCGGGAGGCACTCGCGAGTCGCTGGAACCACGCCGTCCTCCGAAGCTGCTGTTGATCACTTCCACGACTGCACCCTTCTGTCGAATTCGGCGAGGTGGCCTGGTGCGGAGGTAAGCGCGGAGACCAATCGAAGTATCTGGCGGCAGGAGGGGAAGGCAACTGATCCGCGAGGCGACAACCACTGCTGGAGTTGTCATGAGCTGGGTCAACCATGGCCGCACTCGGCCTCCGGTCGGCACGGTTCCAATGTACCGACGAGTCCGTCAATGAACCGATTCGCTACATGGCTGAGGCGACCGGAATGGCGCCCTGGGCCAGCTTCAGACGGGTCCACACGTTCATGTTGATGATGACCGCGGCGATCTCTGCGACGTCGCGCTCGGTGAAGTGCAGCCGCAGCTCGTCGTGCAGGGCAGGGACCTGCACGTGACAGAACGAGGTGAGGCCTTCGCAGTACGCGAGCGCGGCTCTCTCCGCGGGCGAGAACATGCTGCTCTCACGCCAAGACGCCAGGTGTGCAGCCTGTTCGGACGGGATCCCGATGCTGGCCGCGACCGCGGCGTGCAGAATCAGGCAATAGGAGCAAGGGTTCAGCTGCGCGACGCGCAGGCGGAGGAGCTGTAGCAGGCTACGATCTCCCGACAGGTTTGCCGAGTAACCGAACTGCGCAGCCATGTCTTTGGCCAATTGGTGAAACGGCGTGAGGTCTGGGTCGAACCGGATGTTTTCGAACCGGACATTCCCGAGCATCGAGTTCTGGTTTGCGGCGTTGGTCTCAGGCATCACCAGCACCATCCCTTCCTGCGTCGGGCACATTCACGGCCAGGGTGTACTCGGGGTTGCGTGCGATGAAGGGCCGGACCGCCGGGCACCTCGCGGTCGCTCGTATGCCTCCGCAAGAATGCTGTCCAGCGCCCTGCAGATGAGTTCGGTTGCCAATCCCCGTCCACGGTAGTTCGGCAGGATGGCGGCCGCCCATCCCCGTTCGCATCCGCGAATGGGGCTGGCCACCGCTGTCCAGCTCATTGCCGAGGTGAGCCGAACCGAATCGCGCAGCCAGATGTTGGACCATGTAGTACAGTCTGGCGCACAGAATGCCGATTCACGCGAGCTTTGGGAGAACGCGCATGGAGGCGTCCGACGTCCACGGCGCCTTCCGGCCGCAACGATCGAACGGTAGAGGAGTTACGCGTTACGTTCCTCCGTCTGCTGCGAGATGCTATGGCTCGCAATCTCACTCACCGTCGCGTGACACACAAGACCTCTTCTCCCCACACGCGGGGTGGCCTATGAGGTGCCGGAGCGAAGCCGCACCTCGTTCGTCTGTGAATGATCAGCCGACGTTGCGGACTCGAACCGCTGGCCGAGTTGTTCGCGTTACCAG
>NZ_JXST01000086.1 GCF_000878195.1 Mycolicibacterium llatzerense
AATTTGTGTTCGGCGGTGTCCTACTTTTCCGCCCGTGCAGGGCAGTATCATCGGCGCTGGCAGGCTTAGCTTCCGGGTTCGGGATGGGACCGGGCGTTTCCCTGCCGCTGTTGCCGCCGTAACTCTATTTAATTACGCCTCCACCGGCCTGTTTAAACACCTTGGGGGGTGTTATTTGGTGGTGGGGTGTGGTCTGTTCGACTTTTGTGTCGTGAATAGTGGTTGCGGGCACGATGTGCAATGTTCTTGTTTACACACAATTGGTTCTTTTTTGGTGTGTGTAAGTTTTCGGCCGGTTAGTACCAGTTCCCTGAACCCATTACTGGGTGTGCAGGTCTGGCCTATCAATCCCGTGGTCTGCGGGGGGCCTTATCCCTCTAAAAGGGTGAGAAACCTGGTCTTGGAAGAGGTTTCCCGCTTAGATGCTTTCAGCGGTTATCCTGTCCGAACGTAGCTATCCAGCGGTGCCCCTGGTGGGACAACTGGTAGACCAGAGGTTCGTCCGTCCCGGTCCTCTCGTACTAGGGACAGGTTTCCTCAAGTTTCTGACGCGCGCGGCGGATAGAGACCGAACTGTCTCACGACGTTCTAAACCCAGCTCGCGTGCCGCTTTAATGGGCGAACAGCCCAACCCTTGGGACCTGCTCCAGCCCCAGGATGCGACGAGCCGACATCGAGGTGCCAAACCATCCCGTCGATATGGACTCTTGGGGAAGATCAGCCTGTTATCCCCGGGGTACCTTTTATCCGTTGAGCGACACCCCTTCCACTCGGGGGTGCCGGATCACTAGTCCCGACTTTCGTCCCTGCTCGACTTGTAGGTCTCGCAGTCAAGCTCCCTTGTGCACTTACACTCAACACCTGATTGCCGTCCAGGTTGAGGGAACCTTTGGGCGCCTCCGTTACATTTTAGGAGGCAACCGCCCCAGTTAAACTACCCACCAGGCACTGTCCCTGGACCGGATATACGGTCCGAAGTTAGAAGCCCAATACGATCAGAGTGGTATTTCAACAACGACTCCACACACACTGGCGTGTGCGCTTCACAGTCTCCCACCTATCCTACACAAACCGTACCGAACTCCAATACCAAGTTGTAGTGAAGGTCCCGGGGTCTTTTCGTCCTGCCGCGCGTAACGAGCATCTTTACTCGTAGTGCAATTTCGCCGAGTCTATGGTTGAGACAGTTGAGAAGTCGTTACGCCATTCGTGCAGGTCGGAACTTACCCGACAAGGAATTTCGCTACCTTAGGATGGTTATAGTTACCACCGCCGTTTACTGGGGCTTAAATTCTCCGCTTCACCCCCGAAGGAGTTAACAGGTCCTCTTAACCTTCCAGCACCGGGCAGGCGTCAGTCCGTATACATCGTCTTGCGACTTCGCACGGACCTGTGTTTTTAGTAAACAGTCGCTTCTCACTGGTTTGTGCCACCCCCCACCGCTGCCCACCGCAAGGGTGTTGACAGTAAGGGGTCCTCCTTCTCCCGAAGTTACGGAGGTATTTTGCCGAGTTCCTTAACCATAGTTCACTCGTACGCCTTAGTATTCTCTACCTGACCACCTGTGTTGGTTTGGGGTACGGGCCATGTGTGCACTCGCTAGAGGCTTTTCTTGGCAGCATAGGATCACCGAATTCGCCTCACTCGGCTATGCATCACCTCTCAGACATATGAACGACGGATTTGCCTATCGTTCGTCCTACAGGCTTACCCCGGTATTACCACTGACCGGTACGGCTACCTTCCTGCGTCACCCCGTCGCTTGACTACTACCCACCAGGGTCCCACGCAGCCGGCAACACGTGATCCCCGAAAGGATCATCACGTGCCATTTGGATGGTTAGCACAATGGATTCATCACGGACGCACACACACGGGTACGGGAATATCAACCCGTTGTCCATCGACTACGCCTGTCGGCCTCGCCTTAGGTCCCGACTCACCCTGGGCGGACTGGCCTGCCCCAGGAACCCTTGGTCTTTCGGCGGGCAAGGTTCTCACTTGCCTATTCGCTACTCATGCCTGCATTCTCACTCCCACACCCTCCACAGCTCCATCACTAGGCTGCTTCACCGGATGCAGGACGCTCCCCTACCCATCCTTGCGGATGCCGCGACTTCGGCGGTGTGCTTGAGCCCCGCTACATTATCGGCGCACAATCACTTGACCAGTGAGCTATTACGCACTCTTTCAAGGGTGGCTGCTTCTAAGCCAACCTCCTGGTTGTCTTCGCGACTGCACATCCTTTTCCACTTAGCACACGCTTAGGGGCCTTAGTCGGCGATCTGGGCTGTTTCCCTCTCGACGCACGGAGCTTATCCCCCGCCGTCTCACTGCCACGCTTTTGTCTTACCGGCATTCGGAGTTTGGCTGACGTCAGTAACCTGGTGAGGCCCATCGGCCATCCAGTAGCTCTACCTCCGGCAAGAAACACGCAACGCTGCACCTAAATGCATTTCGGGGAGAACCAGCTATCACGGAGTTTGATTGGCCTTTCACCCCTACCCACAACTCATCCCCTCAGTCTTCAACCTAAGTGGGTTCGGGCCTCCACGCGGTCTTACCCGCGCTTCACCCTGGCCATGGGTAGATCACTCCGCTTCGGGTCCAGAACATGCCACTACACCCTTACGGGATACGCCCTATTCAGACTCGCTTTCGCTACGGCTACCCCCCACGGGTTAACCTCGCGACATGTCCCTGACTCGCAGGCTCATTCTTCAAAAGGCACGCCATCACCCCACGTAAACGAGGGCTCTGACGGATTGTAGGCACACGGTTTCAGGTACTATTTCACTCCCCTCCCGGGGTACTTTTCACCATTCCCTCACGGTACTAATCCGCTATCGGTCATCAGAAGGTATTTAGGCTTACCGAGTGGTCTCGGCAGATTCACAGCAGATTTCACGGGCCCGCTGCTACTCGGGAACACCATCAAGGCAGACATCGGGTTTTCACGTACGGGACTCTCACCCTCTACGGCAGGCCATCCCAAGCCACTTCCGTTAACCACGACATTTTCTTACTGCCCTCCAGCCGGATAGAGCTGAAAAGATAGGTCCCACAACCCCGCACACACAACCCCTACCCGGTATCACATGCATACGGTTTAGCCTCATCCGCTTTCGCTCGCCACTACTCACGGAATCACAATTGTTTTCTCTTCCTACGGGTACTGAGATGTTTCACTTCCCCGCGTTACCTCCCATACCCTATATATTCAGGCATGGGTAACACGACATAACTCGTGCTGGGTTTCCCCATTCGGACATCCTCGGATCAACGCTCGGTTGGCAGCTCCCCGAGGCTTATCGCAGCCTCCTACGTCCTTCATCGGCCTCTGATGCCAAGGCATCCACCATGCGCCCTTAAACACTTACGCACAAAAACCAATTGAAAACAAGAATCAAAATTGCACATCAACACACAAAAAACATCCCCGAACCCGAAGATTCGGAGCACACAATTTGCGCGTTAGATGCTCGCAACCACTATCCACAAGTCAAACACCACACCCCACCACCAAAACCGGTGAGGCAACAACAACCCCCACCACCCCCAACGGAGCGGTGTCTCCCACCCCACAAAGGAGGGAAGCAACGGGCCTGTTGTCTCAGGACCCAACAGTGTGTCTGGCCATTCTTCACGCCCCGAGTTTCCACCGAGACGAACGTTTGTTGTATGCACCCACCAGCAAACCCACTACAGGCGCCGGCCATCTCCCAACCATGAACCCCGACACTATTGCCGGCACGGGGGAATCGATAAATGGTGCTCCTTAGAAAGGAGGTGATCCAGCCGCACCTTCCGGTACGGCTACCTTGTTACGACTTCGTCCCAATCGCCGATCCCACCTTCGACGGCTCCCTCCACAAGGGTTAGGCCACCGGCTTCGGGTGTTACCGACTTTCATGACGTGACGGGCGGTGTGTACAAGGCCCGGGAACGTATTCACCGCAGCGTTGCTGATCTGCGATTACTAGCGACTCCAACTTCACGGGGTCGAGTTGCAGACCCCGATCCGAACTGAGACCGGCTTTCAAGGGATTCGCTCCACCTCGCGGATTCGCAGCCCTTTGTACCGGCCATTGTAGCATGTGTGAAGCCCTGGACATAAGGGGCATGATGACTTGACGTCATCCCCACCTTCCTCCGAGTTGACCCCGGCAGTCTCTTACGAGTCCCCGCCATAACGCGCTGGCAACATAAGATAGGGGTTGCGCTCGTTGCGGGACTTAACCCAACATCTCACGACACGAGCTGACGACAGCCATGCACCACCTGCACACAGGCCACAAGGGAACTGATATCTCTACCAGCGTCCTGTGCATGTCAAACCCAGGTAAGGTTCTTCGCGTTGCATCGAATTAATCCACATGCTCCGCCGCTTGTGCGGGCCCCCGTCAATTCCTTTGAGTTTTAGCCTTGCGGCCGTACTCCCCAGGCGGGGTACTTAATGCGTTAGCTACGGCACGGATCCCAAGGAAGGAACCCACACCTAGTACCCACCGTTTACGGCGTGGACTACCAGGGTATCTAATCCTGTTCGCTCCCCACGCTTTCGCTCCTCAGCGTCAGTTACTGCCCAGAGACCCGCCTTCGCCACCGGTGTTCCTCCTGATATCTGCGCATTCCACCGCTACACCAGGAATTCCAGTCTCCCCTGCAGTACTCTAGTCTGCCCGTATCGCCCGCACGCCCACAGTTAAGCTGTGAGTTTTCACGAACAACGCGACAAACCACCTACGAGCTCTTTACGCCCAGTAATTCCGGACAACGCTCGCACCCTACGTATTACCGCGGCTGCTGGCACGTAGTTGGCCGGTGCTTCTTCTCCAGGTACCGTCACTTGCGCTTCGTCCCTGGTGAAAGAGGTTTACAACCCGAAGGCCGTCATCCCTCACGCGGCGTCGCTGCATCAGGCTTGCGCCCATTGTGCAATATTCCCCACTGCTGCCTCCCGTAGGAGTCTGGGCCGTATCTCAGTCCCAGTGTGGCCGGTCACCCTCTCAGGCCGGCTACCCGTCGTCGCCTTGGTAGGCCATTACCCCACCAACAAGCTGATAGGCCGCGGGCCCATCCCACACCGCAAAAGCTTTCCACCACACCCCATGAAGAGCGTGGTCATATTCGGTATTAGACCCAGTTTCCCAGGCTTATCCCAAAGTGCAGGGCAGATCACCCACGTGTTACTCACCCGTTCGCCACTCGAGTACCCCGAAGGGCCTTTCCGTTCGACTTGCATGTGTTAAGCACGCCGCCAGCGTTCGTCCTGAGCCAGGATCAAACTCTCCAAACAAAAACAACCCATCCAAAGACAGGTGAATTCGAATCAGAAAAATCCGATCACAAACAAAAGACACCAAACAAACTGGCATCAAAAAAACAACCACACCCCACAAACGGGAAAACAAGAGGTGCAGTCAAAAAA
>NZ_JXST01000087.1 GCF_000878195.1 Mycolicibacterium llatzerense
GACTGGCGGACGGTCTATATTCGTGTGTGCTGTATTCGGCACTGTTCTCCTTCATTTCATCGGGCCTGCTGGCGTGCGAGTAGATATTCGGATTGGTCTTGTTGACCGAACTTGGCCCACATCGTGGTTGCCGATGCGCTGAGGCCGAGCTGGGTGGCGACGACAGCTGCGGGCAGATCACTGGTGAGGGCGACCATGGCGTAGTTGCGGCTGAGACGTGTTGGGATGCCGGCGGCCGTGAGCTTCACGCTGAGCGTGGTGCTGTGGATCGACTCATGGGGCCGTGCCCCGGGAAACAGGTGGTAGGCGTCGCCGTCGGGCGTGCTTGCTCGCGGGTTGTCCGATGCTTGGCGGGCGAGTTGACTGACGAGTTCGCCGACGGGTGCGGGTAGCTCGATCGGGTGTTGCGCCAGCGCCAGGTGGGTCCGCTTGCCGTCGATGCCAACATCGGCCGTGGTGAGCGCCTTGATCTGAACCAATCGCGGACCATAGAGCAGCACCAGCAGCCCAGCCACTCGGATGGACAGCTCGATGTCTGTGGACATGTCCAACAGGTCGGTGATTCGCTGCCGATGTTCGGTCTCGTCGCTGATCTCGCTGGGCCACTGGCGCTGGATCCGTTGGGCAGTCACACCGTCGACGATGCCGCGCTTGCCCAGCCAGGTGACGAAGCCGGAAATGCTCTTGGTCCGCTCGCGGTTACCGGCCGTCCAGCCATCGAGGATCGCCTGGGTCAGCTCACCGATCTGGTGTCCGGATGCCTCGAGGTGTTCGATCAGGCGCTGCGCCGTGCGGATGCGCTCGCGGCTGGAATCGGCTGCGTAAGTGGTGAATCCACGGCGGGCGGCCCGACGTCGGGCGGTGCGCAGCACGCCCCAGCGGGCGTAGGGCGCCAACACCGCGCCCTGGTGCGGTGGTAGAGCTGCGGTGTATTCGTCGATCCAGGTTTCGAACCGCTCGAGTTGCTCGTCGCGACGCGGCAGGATCTGTGCCCGTACGAGTAGCGCACGCACGTAGTGGCGAGCGTATCCGGGTGGGCAAGCGTCGACGTCGGCGTGGGTCAACTCGCCGTCGGCGTTGGCCAGTAGGCGCAGGAAATGCTGGGTGCGCGCCTTGATGAGCCAGCGCATCGTCGAATCGGCGCGGCCGTGCTGGGCGAGAACGTCCGGCAGTCCAGCGAGATCCTGACTGATGGTTCCGTCGTGCGAGGTCAGCAGTTCGCGTGTCATGCGCACGATGGAGCAGTTCAGGCAGGTGTTTTCGTAGTGTTGCGGTCCGGCTTGGCCGCACGTTGTGCAGACGTAGTCGGTGGAACTGCCGACGCAGGGTCCGCAGGCCAGCTCGCCTGCAGTGGTGCGTCCGATGAGGACTTTGGCCGTGCCGCAACCGGCGCATGTCGCGGGGTGTTGTGTTGACCGCTTGTAGCAGGGGATGCAGACCGGGCCGAGTGGCCAATGTGTATGTACGGGTTGCATTTTCGAGCACAGACTGCACACGAATTCGCGGGTGTGCGCGCAGCGATGGCACAGGTCAACTGTTCCCTGCTGCACGCGCACCGCGATTTTTCGGACGCGTCCGCACCTGCCGCACTGACGCTGCGGCGCTGTGTAGCAGCGCTGGCAGAGCGGACCTTCGGCAGTGATCTTCTTGGCGTGATCGAGTCGGCCGCATCCTGAGCACACATACTTGGGGCGAGCGCAGTTGCTGCACAACGGTTTTCCGTCAGCCGTGCGCCGTGACGGGTTCTTGGAACGTCCGCAGACCGAGCACTGTTCCATCCGCGCGGGGTCATTGCGGTAGCACCGTTTGCAGATGCCACCACCAGGAGTGCGCGCAGCGCGCTCGGCCAGTCGGCCGCAGCGGGCGCAGACGTGTTTCGGGGGCGCAGCGACGCTCATGATCCGCTCCCCGGCCGCTTGATGGTGGTGCGACGCGTTGTGATCGCAGTGACGTTGTCGCCACCGGCGGCCTTGCGCGGTGATGCTTCGGTGACGCGCGGTTCGATCAAGTCATTCGGGGTGCAGTCCAAGATGTCGCACAACGCAACCAGGGTGTTCATGCTCAGTCGTTGCGGCTGGCCGGTGACCAGGCGATAGGTCTGCTCACGGGAGAGCGCGACGCCCCGATCCGCCAGGTGCGGTTGCAGGTCGGTCGTCGAAAACATCCCGCGTTCAGCCATTTTGGTGCGCAGGTGCCACGCATAGTCCATGGTCCTCATTGCGGCGGCCTCGGTCCGAGCTCGTCGCCGTAGCGGGCGTGCATGGCGTTCGACAGAATCCGGTTGCGGTACTCGTTGGACACACCGATATAGACGGCGGTCGTCGAGGAGAACGAGTGGCCAACCTGCTCCTGAATGAAACGCTCTGGGTAGTCAAACTCGACCAGATGCGTCACAAACGAGTGGCGCAGGCAGTGCAAATTCAGCGTGGGATCGATGCCGGCCAGATCACGCACCTCGGTGAAGACGGTGTTGATCGTCCGGGCGCCGATCCGCGTACCACGTTCGGTCAGCCACAACGCGGGCTTCTTGTCGGCCGGGAACTGCGGGCGCACGTCGGTCAGATAGTGGTCCAGGATGTCCACGATCCAGCTCATCTCGGGGACGGTGAGCACGGTGCGCCGCTTCGCCGGTCCTCCGCGCGAGGCTTTGCCGTGCCGGACCGTGAACGATCCGAACCTGCCGAAGTCGCCCATCTTCGAATTGCGGCGCAGGTCAACAACATCGGCGTGAGCGGCCTCGTTGCGACGCAGCCCGTAGGCGTAGATGAACTTCAGCATGGCTGCATCGCGCAGAGCCGTCATCGCACCCTTGCGGCCGCGTGAACGGATCGTCTCGACTCGGCCGTCGGCCGCGTCGAACAGCGCCTGAACCTCGTCGTAGGTCAGCGGGCGCCGTGACGGATCACCTTCGTACTCCCCGACGTGCAGGATCGAGTTGTCGTCGTGGAAGACCTGCTGCGGGGTTTGCCCGAACTGCTGCGCGCAATCAGCGAACCAGCCGTACCGCTGATCGAGCAGGTACTCGCAGAAGACCCGAATGTCGATCTCATAGTTACGTGCCGTCGAGAACCGCAATGGCGAAGAGCCCGAACGCAATTCGCTGATCCACGCCTCACCCTCAGACGGCGTCCACTGCCACGGATAAAGGCCCGAGAACTCCGCGAAACGGCGCACCAGCCGAAGGCGCGGCGCGATCGTGGAATCCTTCAAGAACCGCGCTCGCTGCTGTTTCTCCCAGCCCTGCAACATGGCCTCGAACATCGCTCGTTGCGGTTCGAGATGGACAACATTGGGCGCCGATACACGCTCGGCCGAGCCTTCGAGATTATTGGTCACGACACATGTTGTAACAGATGCATCATTGATGCGTTGGACATCGGGGGCGTGTTGACCACCGGCAATCGGTGCCGAAGTCTCACCCCCCGGCGCCCGACCTGCTACAACGGACAACATTGCTACCCAACCAATGTTGCATCAGATGACAATATTTCCTCATT
>NZ_JXST01000088.1 GCF_000878195.1 Mycolicibacterium llatzerense
CCAACACCACCACACGGGCTTTCGACATGACCGATGACTGTCACCCATGACGCGACTCATCGGGAGTCGTTCCAGGTGTAACCGATGACTCGACTCAGGTGTCACCTATGTCATGACTCACGACACCTCCGCCACCGCCAAGTCTCGCGGGCCGTCGGGTTCGACGCGTTCGTTGGCCATTTCGAATCGATAGCCGATCACCACTGACGCGATCAGTGCGGCCGAGATAGTGATCTCGGCGATGAAGAACGAGGCGAAGTCGATCACGGAGCCGATCGGTGGGTTGCCGGGGACCGCGTTGCGGAACGGGATCAGTGCGAACAGCAGAGCCGCCATCATCGAGCAGGCAGGGAACAACAGCCCTCGCCGCCACCTCAGGATGTAGTAGCTCGCCGTGATGGCGGCGACTGCAAGGCCCAGGATCAACACCATGACAAAGATCGCGAACACCATCGTTGGTGCAGAACGTGTGGAGGTCAGCCGGATCGCGGCGCCATGGCCCGCAGAGTCTGCTGCCGGGGCTGCGATCGGCGTGTTCCGGAAGAACGGATCGCTGCTCCAGATGGCGACGGTGACGGGAAGTGCTGTGCCGTCGCTGTCGGTGGCGTCGAAGGTCAGCGTGGACGTGTACCGGTCGAACGGGTAGTCCGTGACGGTCCCGTCGACCGCAAATTTCGGTCGGGATTGTCGCTGGCGCCGAAATTCTCGGTGTAGTTCGAGTTGCGGTGCAGCAGATACATTCCCAGGCTGGCGGCGATCACGAGGCCCAGCATGACGGCGCCTGCCACGGCGACGCGGAGGCCCAGCCGCCGCCCGGTCGCGGACGCGGGCTGCGTCGCCGCGGCTGCCGCGTCGTCTGTGGTGTCGTCGTCGGCTTCCACGGGGTTACATCTGGCCGAGGGCGTTGACGTCGGTGACGCTGACCCAGAAGCCTTCATTGCTGCCGTTGCTGGTGAACCGCGTGCCGTCGTTGAACGCCTCCACCGCCCAACCATTCACGATGTAGGTCTGGTCGTAGCGGATCGTGTGCAATGGGTCGATCACGCCGAGATCGGCCGCCTGATAGGTGAAGGTCCCGTTCTGGTTGAGCGTGACCGAGTTGGCGACATCGCCCGCGCGAGTCATCGGAGGATTCACAAACTGCACTGTGCAGTTCACCGCGTCCCCTTCGACGCCGCACAGCGCGCGCCCCGACTCGGTCCGGATGTAGGTGACCCCGTTCGGTCCGGTCGGCAGGATCTGGTCAGCTCCGGCGACACCCGCCGTCGCCAGCGACCCACCAATGACCGCACCGACCGTAGAGACACCGATCAGCGCACGAACATTCACCACGCGCTCGTTGGTACATCGGTCCGGGCGATCAATTGGCTGTCTTCCGTGCCAGCTCGGCGTCTTGTTCGGGCGTGCCGCCGGATACGCCGAGACCACCGATCAGGTCTCCGGCCCCGTCGAACAGCGGCACTCCACCGCCGACAAGTAGTAGGCCCCCGTGGTGGACATGATCGAAATGCAGCTGGGGGACACCGATCTGCAGCGGTGGGTTGAGCGTGTCGGTGGGTGCCCGAAACATCACCGCCGTACGAGCTTTCGCGATGGCCAGCTCGTTCGAAGCTAGCCAAGCAGAGTCCATACGAGAGAAGGCGACGAGGTTGGCCCCCTTGTCGAGAACCGCGAAGACCGCGTGCACGTCAGCGTTCTCGGCAGCCGCACACCCGCGGGCAATCAGTCGGTGTGCCTGTTCGAGGGTGATCTCAGGCATTCTGCGTCCACTCCGTCTCCTGCCACCGCTTCGCTGCGTCGATCGTGGCGAGTGGGCGCATGGTGCGGAATAGGTGTACGTCGGCGGGGATGATCTCGACCATCGCATCGATCATCTCTTGCGGATCGGCCTGGTCCGCCAGGCTGTCACCGAACTCGGGCATCGGTACGACGGCGGTTTCGGGGTCGTACCACTGCACGAAGCTCTCGGCGCCGGTGTCGTTGAAGCCGGTGCCGAAGACGCCAGGGTTCACGGTGGCGACTTGCACGCCGTGCGGCTCGAGCTCCGCCTTCATGGAGCCTGCGATGGCCTCGATGGCGTGCTTTGTCGCGCAATATGCGCCCACGAACGGAACGACGAGGATGCCGCCCATCGACGATGTCCAAACGACCTTGCCGGACTTGCGCGCAACCATCTTCGGCACGATCGCCTGCACGAGTGCGAGATGGCCGAACACGTTGATCTCGAAGGACTCTCGTACGCGCTCGAGCGGAATGTCCACGATCGAACCGGCTTCCATCACGCCGGCGTTGAGCACGAGGACGTCAGGGTCGTACTTCGCGGCGTGGGCGATGTCGATGTCGTCGAGAAGGTTGAGCTTGATTACCTCAAGCTCAATGCCGGCCTTGGCAGCGTCGGTGCGGAGGCTCCGGACCTGAGGCCAGGTCTCGGCGGCGGCGACCACGTTGTGGCCCGCGCGGGCCAGCTCGATCGCCGCGCCGCGGCCGAATCCGGAGCTGGCTCCGGTGATGAGGATGTTTTTGGGCATGGCTCCCTCAGTGATGGTGGTTGGAAAGCGGATGTGCGCGAGACGACAGCCGCCGCCATGCACGCAGTACGGACGGTGGCGTCGCGAGGCGCCGCAGCCCCGGAACCCCCGGCCGGGGCTGCGGCGCGCTCAACGAGGCAGCGCTATCCGACGCGCTCGTTCAGGCTGTCAGTGTTGTGCAGGTACCACAGGCTGTCGTCATGCTGCAGGCAGTACCAGTACTTGAGGAAGGAGTCGTCAGCGCTGTTGGCGAGGTGCTGATCGGGTCCGTCTTTGATGCAGGAGGCCTCCGTCGGCCAACTCCAAGGGATGCCGTTGGCGTCCCTGACGACGACGTCATCTGCGTGCGCTAAGCCGATGCCACCTGTGAGCGCCGATCCGAACAGAACAATTCCAGCGATGGTCGCAGCGCGTTTGTTCACGAAGCTCTCTTCCAAGTGACGGGCACGGTCCAGCGGTGCTTGACCGCTTGGACGTTAGGCGGACCTTCACGGAGTAGTCAGTAACGGAACACGTCAACTCGGTGGCCGATCGCGCCACGTTTGAAGTGGCCGCAATCTGATATGCCTGCGCTTCCCCGATCGGCCTCCGCTGCGATGGAGTTAGTCGCTGAACGTGATTTGGCCGGGTTCGGGTGGGCCGTCGGTGGGGTCGCGGAAGGTGGTGTGGCCGGGTTCGGGTGGGCCGTCGG
>NZ_JXST01000089.1 GCF_000878195.1 Mycolicibacterium llatzerense
TATCGGTTAACCGGCCCTCCCACGACACGATCATGAGTGCGGCGTGAGGTCCGAGGCCGACGGCGATGCGGGGCGCATGCTGGCGGTGTCGGCTCGATCGAGAAGGGGCAGGTGATGACCGTTCGGGTGTGCACCAGCAGCGACGGCTATGCGATCGACGGCCAGTGGGAGGGATGCGCTGCGGCGAATGCGTTCCTGAAACATCTGGCCGGGCGCGGGTTCAGCGCGGCGACGGTGCGGGCGTATGCGTTCGATGTGCTCAATCTGGCCCGGTTTCTGCTCGACCACGATCTCCGATTGGCGGCGGTGACGCCGGTGGCGGTGTTCGAGTGGGTCGACTGGCAGGACGTGCGCCGCGAACCCCGCCCCGGCACGGCGAGAAGGAACGGCAGGGGCACGGCGGCGTCGACGATCAACCGGCGAGTCGCGGCGGTGCGGGCGTTGTTCGAGTACCTGGTGATGACCGGGATGCGCAGCGACAATCCGGTGCCCTCACCGCGGCGCGGGCAGGGCCTGCGACCGCAGGCGCGGGGACTGCTCGGACATCTCGGGCCGGGCCGACCCCGGGCCGGGGGCCGGCTGGTGCGCCAACCGCGGTTGCTGCCCGAATCCCTCGACGCCGACGCGGTCGAGCAGTTTGCGGCGTCGCTGCGCACCCATCGGGATCGGGCGATGGTGTGGGGCATGCTGTTCGGGGGCCTGCGCAGCGCCGAGGTGCGGTCCCTGCGGCTGGCAGACGTGGATTTCGGTCGACGTCGGTTGCGGGTGCTTGGCAAAGGTTCGAAGGAACGGGTGGTGCCGGTCGATGCGGTGTTCTTCACCGAACTGTCGGCCTATCTGCGCCTCGAACGGCCGCCGGGGTTGGCGACCGAGGAGTGTTTCGTGGTGCTGCGTGGCCCCACCGCGGGGGCGCCGGTGACCGAGGCGGGACTGCGGTCGCTGTTCCGGCGGCACCGGGAGCTCTCCGGTGCTTCTCGGGTGCGTCCGCATCGGTTGCGCCACACTTACGGCACCGAACTGGCCTCTGCAGGAATTGATCTGATGGCGCTGCGGGAACTGATGGGACACGTGTCCCCGGAGACCACCGCCGGATACGTGCACCTGTCCATCGAACAACTCGCCGCCGAATACGGCGCAGCCCGGGCCAGCCTGACAGGGGCACGGCGATGATCACCGCATCGACGACTGTGGCGGCGCCGGACATGGTGCTGGCCGGCTATCTCGACCACGTCACCACCCTCGGGCTGAGCGGAGGAGCTGTCCGCGATCGCGCCCGCATCGCGGGTGCGTTTCTGGCGGAGCACCCGGATCTGCGGGACTGGATGACTCGGCCGGCAGCGGACCGGCTCACCGAACTGCGCAGCACCGGGGCGTGGCCGCTGCTGTGTCACGTCATCGGTCACGATGAGCTGCGACTGGACCTCGAGTTCGCCGCCGTCAAGAACCTCACCGGGCTCGGACGTGCCGTCGAAGCCCGCGACCCAGTCGGATTCGCCGCCGTCCGTGCCGCCGGACTGGCCTTGGGCTGGACACCGTCCTGGGTCGAGACCGTCCTGGGCGAGTGCCTGGCGGTGCTGCTCGCCTGGCACGGCGGATTTGTCAGCGGCATCACCGACAACACCATCGACGATTTCGACGCGGCATTGGCTGCCACACAATCTATTCCGCCGTCGACGCGCCGGGCCTACCGCAACCGGATCGCCGGAATGCGGCAGATACTGTTTCAGGCCCGCATCGTCGACACACCACCACGGCGCCGGCGGTGGGCCCGCAGCTACACCCAACGGTTCGCCGACGTGGCGATGGCCGACGCGATCCGCGCAACATTGCTGCGTTACGTCACCGTCCGGGCATCGGTGCTGCGCCCGAAATCCGTCGAATCGCTGATCAACGACCTGCTGCCGTTCGCGGACTACCTCACCACCAACCATCCCGAGGTCACCTCCCTCCAAGATCTCGACCGCAGTCACATCGAGGGCTTCCTTTCCTGGAACCGCGCCCGCAGCTGGCGTGGACAACGCGCCGCCGCCGGCGCCGGACGCACCATCTCCAAGGCCGTGATCCAATCGACCGTGCTCAGCGTGCGCAACCTGCTCGACGATCTCACCGAATGGGGCTGGGAGCAGGCACCGACCCGCCGGCTCGTCTTCGCCGCCGACGTCCCGAAACTCGATCAACCCCTTCCGCGGGCCCTGCCACCCGATATCGATGCCGCAGTAATGAATGCGGTTGGACAGTTGCATGATTCGTTCGCTCGCATCGGGTTGACGGTGCTGCGCGGAGCCGGTCTGCGGGTCGGGGAACTACTCGATCTCGAACTCGGCAGCGTCATCGATTACGGACCGGCCGGGACCTGGCTCAAGGTGCCGTTGGGCAAACTCGCCACCGAACGCATGGTTCCGCTCTCGGCCACCACCCTCACGGCGTTGGATGAATGGACCGGCGGGCGCGGTGTCTGCCGACCATTGCCACATCCCCGCACCGGAGCGTTGACCGATTTCCTGTTCGTCGCGCACGGTCGTCGTCTCGGTCAGACCCGGTTGCGCAACGGACTCCTCGCCGCCGTCGAGTCTTGCGGACTGCGCGGGACCGGCGGCGCACCGTTGGTCGTGACCCCGCATCAGCTACGCCACACCTGGGCCACCGAACTCGCCAATGCCGGGATGAGCCTGCAAGCGTTGATGGCGCTGCTCGGGCACGTCACTCCCCAGATGACTCTGCGTTACGCCACCCTGGCCTCGCCGACACTGCGCGATGCTTACGACCAGGCCATGGGCAAGATGCGCCGCCGGTTCACCCTCACCCCGGTCGGCAAACCCATCGTCCCCGACACCGTCAGCTGGCTCGGCAGCGAGATGCTCAAAACTCGCGTCGCTCACGGCTACTGCTCCCGCCACGAAGCGGCCGGCGCCTGCCCCTACGCCAACATCTGCGAAACCTGCGACAACTTCGTCACCGGACCGGAATTCCGCGGCGCGCTCGAGGCGCAACGCACCGACATCCAGGCTCTCGAGGCCGACGCCCGCGACCGTGGTTGGCTCGACGAAGCCGCCCGCCACCACCGCGTCACCGACGCACTGACGGACCACCTCCACCGCCTCGACCGCTGACTCGAGTCGACCACCAGGGGTTGATCCGGCGCCGAGGGCCGGATAA
>NZ_JXST01000090.1 GCF_000878195.1 Mycolicibacterium llatzerense
CGGCCAGTCCTTTCAAGCCGCACCACCGGGCCGGCAAACAACCCACAAGCCTTACCCGACCCACCCGGGTCGCAGCACACCGTAACTGCCGTAACAGCTCGAAATAACTGCAACTACAAACTTAAGGACCAATCACCATGTCCGCCAAAGCCTCCAACCTCCCCTTCACCATCGACGAGCACGGCCAAGCCATCCTGACCACCGTCCCGATCACGCTCGCCTACTTCGAAGGCCACCTCTACTACCTCACGGCCTGCTGCGGCGCCTCAGTCAAAGGCTCCATCGCCGACGGCAGCCCGAGCATCGTCTGCCGAAACTGCTACCGCGGAGTGGACGACGTGTTCGCCGACAGCTGGCAGATCGATGACGAAGCCGGATGGGCGCGCTACCACTGCCTCGTGCGCGCCGACTGCATCGCCGATGTCCAAGCCCGCCAGCACGTCGCCCGCGTACGCCGCGCCGCCGAGCACGCCGCCGCCGAGCACGCCGCCGGCCATGGCCGGGGGCCTGCCCGCCAGGACCCGCCCGCACCGGTTCTCACCGACACGGCCAAAAGCCTGCTGGCCGACTGGTTTCCGCTGCGGGACCGGCTCGACGACCTGCGCACCAAAGAGCTGCTGTCCACTGGCGAGCGCGCCGAAATCGAAGAGAAACTCCGCGAGCTGGTCGACATCGCAGACGAGCTGGTCGCCCACTTCGTCCCCGACGTACACGCCCGTTTCGCGATCACCGGAGACATCCTCCCCTGAACCCAGCGACCCCAGAGACGGAGAACTCCCGATGGGCATCCACGACCACGGCTACGACGACATCCTTCACCAGGTCCACCGCCGGTTCGGCTTCACGCCAACCATATTCAACTCCGGCGGCAACATCATGATCCTGGAGGCGCGCCTCGACGGTGGCGACTTCATCTGGATCACCGACGCCGACTGCGATGTCACGCCGCTTCCGCGCCGCCTCACCATCGAAGCCGACGGCCACCACGTCGGCTGGCAAGTCTCGATCTACCCGCCCGAAACCCAGGACTGCGGCCTGGACATCGCCCAGGCCGCCCCCCACGGCCAGTGCGCGCCCAGCGCCGTGGACGTCGACTCGTGCACCCCACTGGCCAGCGTCATCCACCAGCGCGCCACCACCGACCAGCTGCCCGAACTCATCGAGCTCGCACTGCGCGCCCGCCGCCGCCACGAGCACCACATCTTCGCCCTCGACGGCACGCACACCGTGCGCGCCGGCATCGACCGCTACTGAGGAAAGTCCCGACCAATGCACACGTTCTACCTCGGCTCGCACCAACCTCACTGGCTGGCCACGGCGGGCGTGCCGCTATTCATCTCCCACCGCCGTCTTGCCGGCCGCAAGACCTTCCCGCGCGCCGCAGCCGAATGGGCACTGGACTCGGGAGCGTTCTCCGAACTGTCGCTCTACGGCCAGTGGCGCACCACCGCACGCGAATACCATCGCGCGGTCCGTCGCTACGACGACGAAATCGGGAAACTGTCCTGGGCGGCTCCGCTCGACCTCATGTGCGAGCCAGACATGCTCGCCAAGACCGGACTCACCGTGGCCGAGCACCAGCGCCGCACCGTCGAGAATTTCGTTGAACTCCAGGAATTGTGGGACGGAAAATCCTACGACAACCCCTACATGCCCGTAATTCAAGGATGGTTGCCGGATGACTATTTGCGGTGCATCGACATGTACGAGTCACGCGGCATTGATTTGACCGAGTTCCCCATTGTCGGAGTCGGTTCGATATGCCGCCGCCAGGCCAGTTCGCAGATTGACACCGTCATTTCCACTATCCTGCGGCGCGACCCCGACATGCCGCTGCACGCATTCGGAGTGAAAGCAGGCGGATTGAAACTCTACGGCCGCAAGATTCTCACCGCCGACAGCCTCGCCTGGTCCTACCAAGCCAGACGCGAACCACCGCTCCCCGGCCACACCCACAGTTCGTGCGCCAATTGCCTTGACTACGCCTTGAACTGGCGCAACCGTGTTCTTGCAGTCCGGCCCAGCCAGCAACTCGCCCTCTTCGACGACGTAGCGTAGCGCCACACCTATCCGATGAACGCTGCGGTTGACAACCAGGCAATTACCGAAATGGCATGGAATAAGAAAATTCCATCAGAACGTGCCTAGTGCACCGCATCGCAGCGGTAACTAATTGCAACAAAAACAATGGTAAAGACATGCTGAAAAAAGACTAAGAATCGTTCATTAAAAGGTGCGTGAGCTGCGGAAATACTATACAATAGAGGTACATAAAAGATTTTGCCACACCAATTCGGAGGGCGTTATGAGCAGCACTGTTACGGTCTACACCAAGCCCGCCTGCGTGCAATGCAACGCAACCTACAAGGCACTCGACAAGGCAGGCATCGCCTACATCAAAGTGGACATCACCCAGGACGACGCGGCGCGTGACCACGTGATGAGCCTCGGGTACCTGCAGGCCCCCGTCGTAGTAGCCGGCCAGGACCACTGGTCGGGCTTCCGCCCCGACCGGATCAAGGCACTGGCAAATGAGGAAATATTGTCATCTGATGCAACATTGGTTGGGTAGCAATGTTGTCCGTTGTAGCAGGTCGGGCGCCGGGGGGTGAGACTTCGGCACCGATTGCCGGTGGTCAACACGCCCCCGATGTCCA
>NZ_JXST01000091.1 GCF_000878195.1 Mycolicibacterium llatzerense
GCGTCGGTCAGCGGCGAGTAGGCGGTCCAGCCGAAGTCAGCGGCACCACCGGGGGTGATGAAGCCGGCGATGGCGATCATGGCGCCGAACAGGAACAGCCAGAACGAGAAGGCGTTCAGACGCGGAAACGCGACATCCGGCGCGCCGATCTGCAGCGGCAGCACCAGGTTGGCGAAACCGAAGACGATCGGGGTGGCGTAGAACAGCAGCATCACCGTGCCGTGCATGGTGAACAGCTGGTTGAACTGCTCGTTGCTCAGGAACTGCAGTCCCGGCATGGCCAGCTCGGTGCGCATGAACAGCGCCATCAAGCCACCGATGAAGAAGAACATAAAGCAGGCGACGCAGTACATCATCCCGATCAGCTTGTGATCGGTGGTGGTCACTAGCTTGTAGATCAGGCTGCCCTTGGGGCCCATACGTTCCCGGAACGGACGACGAGCCTCAAGGCCTCCGATTGGGAGCGCTTTGGTTACCACCAGATCCTCCAAATGTTGCCGGCCCGCCATACCTCGCACGAACTGTTCAGTTCGTTGAACCGTAACCTACGTAGGAACATAGTAGATCCGATCGAGCGGGCGGTTTCGTTGCCCGGAGCTCAACCGCAGCTCACCCGCATCTCCACTGGCACATTCATATTTAGTTCAAATCATTTGTGTCTCATGTGATTTGACCTGAACCGATTCGCAACCGCTTCTAACGGGCCGGTTCTCAACGCGTTTCAACATCGCTCCCGTCGCCACGGGAATGACGTGGCACGAACAGAATGGACGAACCGCGTGCGTTCAGTCCGTCACATTCGCGAGCGCCATCGCCGCGGTATGTGTTGACGCGGTCGCCCTATGCGCAGGTCCGGTGACGCGACCCCGGCGAGGCGTCGCCAGCCTCCTAGTCGAATGCAACCAGCCTCCAAGCCGATAGTCAGGCTCAGCACGATTGCTCTGCGTCGAGATCAATCGACGTTCAGCGCCCGGCGCCCCGTGTACGGCACCGCACTTCTAATCGTGGGCTCTGAACGGGGCGCCGATCCTGCAGCGGGCGGTCACGGCGTATGCGCCACAGTGAACGTTGAGTGCGGCATCAGGATGGGATTCGCGGGTGATCTGATCAGTTCCAAAATTACCTCGTACCAACCCATTACGTGACGAAGGACAATCAGGTGAAACCGCGTCGCCTTTGGGCAATCGTGTCCCATGGATCTCTGGTGCGGCCGAGTGGATCGGCGATCCCAAGGCTCGATGCAGCCGGTACAGCCCTTGTGGCGCGGGCCAGTGCGTCGACGTCCAAAGGCGGTGGTGTGCAACTCGTGGCCCCCGCCAAGGGCTCAGCGACGACGCGACTGTGGTACTGCCCCAAGTAATCCCGACGTCAACCCATCGGAATCGGGTAGGGGCTCAACAGCAGGCTGCACTTGCCGCTGGTGAGTGTCGGTCATCGTCACCTGAGCTTCGATCACCGCGGCCAGCGGCTAGGGCGTGTCTCCCAATTTGAGAGTTCCCACGCGGGAGTGGATGACGGCGCAGGCCAACAAGACACCGCCGAGGTAGGTCAGGGCATATTTGTCGTAGCGGGTCGCAACACCGCGCCACTGCTTG
>NZ_JXST01000092.1 GCF_000878195.1 Mycolicibacterium llatzerense
CTAGACGGTATGGAGGCGACTTGAGGCCGAAGGCCTCGGGCTGCAATCGGACGTGGGTTGCCGGTGGCGGGTGAACACTCGCTCCGGTAGAGCCACAGTTGCAGATCAGGAGGCCTCCGGTGAGTTTCAACGGTACGAGTGTCGGGTTGGATGTGCATGCGCTTTCGGTGGTTGCGCATGCGGTTGATGAGCAGACGGGTCGAGTCGAGCGGGCGCGGTTGTGCCCTGATCACGGCGAGATCCTCGACTGGTTGCACCGGTTGCGTGGCCCGGTGCGGGTGGCCTATGAGGCCGGGCCGACGGGGTTCGGGCTGGCACGAGCGTTGGCCGATGCGCAGATCGAGTGCACCGTCGCCGCGCCCTCGAAGTTGATCCGGCCACCTGGGGATCGGGTCAAGACCGATGCCCGGGATGCGGCGCATTTGACCCGTTTGTTGCGCCTGGGTGAGATCACTGCAGTCACAGTGCCCGACGCTGACGTCGAAGCTGTGCGGGATCTGGTCCGTGCCCGCGAGGACGCGCGTGCGGATTTGATGCGGGTGCGTCATCGGCTCTCGAAGCTGCTGCTGCGTCACGGCCGGGTGTATTCGGGCGGGCAACCCTGGAATGGCGTGCACGAAACCTGGCTTCGCCGACAACGATTCGACGATTCGTACACCATGGCAGCCTTCGACCACGACTTTGATGCCGTGCTCACCGCCACTGCCGCTCGTGATCGTCTCGACGAGCAGATCATCGCCGCAGCTACCTCGCCACGATGGTGCGATCAGGTCGACCGGCTGGGCTGCCTGCGTGGTATCTCCGCACTGACCGGTCTGGCGTTGACCGTCGAGATCGGTGACTGGACACGCTTCACCGGTTCCTCGATCGGCGCCTACGTCGGCCTGGTCCCCACCGAGTACTCCTCGGGCTCGTCTCGGGTGCAAGGCTCGATCACCAAAGCCGGCAATGCCCATGTGCGCCGGTTGTTGGTCGAATCGGCGTGGCATCACCGCGCGGCTTACCGCAATCCCGGCCCGACGATGCGAGCCCGGTGGGCCAAGGTCGACCCTGCGCTCAAAGCACGTGGGCACGCCGGCAATCGGCGCCTGCACCAACAATGGTGCCGGTTCACCGAACGCAACAAATCGCACGTGGTAGCCAACGTCGCAGTCGCCCGTCAACTGGCGGGCTGGTGCTGGTCCCTGGCCACAATGACCTGACCAGCAGCCACCGGACTTGATCGGAACCAACCGGCCGACGGCGAAGTAGGCGAACTGGACCTGCGTTTCAACTATGAGCAGCAACAGCATTCACCAAATACTGTTGCCACGCCCGCCGCTAGAGAGCAGCCACCGTTCGCGCCGAACCATCGTCTTGCGGTACCCAACCCGCGCATATCAGTCTGACACCAACCGTCGTTGACCAACGACCGTCACCGACCGCGCTGGCACCGATCAAACGAAAGCCGCCCCAGAACAACACTGGGGCGGCTTTCACCTGCCTCTTGACAAACAGTCCCTACATATCAGTTG
>NZ_JXST01000093.1 GCF_000878195.1 Mycolicibacterium llatzerense
CCTTAAGTTTGTAGTTGCAGTTATTTCGAGCTGTTACGGCAGTTACGGTGTGCTGCGACCCGGGTGGGTCGGGTAAGGCTTGTGGGTTGTTTGCCGGCCCGGTGGTGCGGCTTGAAAGGACTGGCCGCCCGGCCCACCTGGACTTCCTCGGGCCGCTGATTGAGATCTGCGATGTGATCGCTTGTTTAAGGAAATGCCGGCGAGGTTGTCCGTGGGGATCCTGTTGGCAGACAAGCGAAAAGAGGTTCCGTGACAGAAAACCAGGTGTGGGCTGGGATTGACGTCGGCAAAGAACATCACTGGGTATGCGTCGTCGACGGCAACGGCAACATGATGTTGTCGCGCAAGTTCGTCAACGACGAACGCACGATCCGCGACCTGGTCACCGAGGTTGACGAGCTTGCCAGTGAGGTGTCCTGGACGGTGGACCTGAGCAACGTCTACGCCGCCCTGCTGCTCACGGTGCTCGCTGAAGCTGGTAAGACGGTGCGCTACCTGGCGGGCCGGCAGGTGTGGCAGGCCTCGGTCACCTACCGCGGTGGTGAATCCAAGACCGATGCCAAAGACGCCCGGGTGATCGCCGATCAATCCCGGATGCGTGGTGAGGACCTTCCGGTCCTGCGTCCCGGTGATGACCTGATCACCGAACTGCGCATGCTCACCGCCCATCGTGCGGACTTGGTGGCCGACCGCACTCGCACCATCAACCGGCTGCGCCAACAGCTGCTGGCCGTGTGCCCGGCACTGGAACGTGTCGCTGAGCTGACCCAGGATCGGGGATGGGCGGTACTGCTGGCTCACTACCAACGCCCGAAAACGATTCGCCGAACTGGTGTTTCGCGGTTGACCAAGATGCTGGATGCGGCCGGGGTGCGTAACGCCGCCACGATCGCGGCCGCCGCGGTGACCGCCGCTAAGGCGCAGACGGTCGGTCTGGCGGGTGAGGATATTGGAGCGAGATTGGTCGCCGAGTTGGCGCAGGGGGTGATGAGCCTCGATGAGCGCATCAAGACCACCGACGCGGACATCGAGGAACGATTTCGCCGCCATCCGCTCGCCGAGGTGATCACCAGCCTGCCTGGTATCGGGTTCCGGCTCGGCGCTGAATTCCTCGCTGTGGTCGGTGATCCCGCCCTGCTCGAATCGCCCGATCAGCTCGCAGCGTGGGCCGGGTTGGCCCCGGTATCCAAAGATTCGGGCAAACGCACCGGCCGGCTGCACACACCCAGGCGCTACAGCCGACGACTCCGTCGCGTGATGTATATGTCCGCCCTGACTGCGATCCGTTGCGATCCCGCCTCTAAGGCGTACTACCAGCGCAAGCGGGACCAAGGCAAACGGCCCATCCCGGCCACCATCTGCCTGGCCCGCCGCCGCGTGAACGTCCTCTACGCACTCATTCGTGACAACCGGACCTGGGAACCCGACGCGCATCAAATCGCCTCTGCAGCGGCTTGACAACGTCATTGAGAGTCCTTTC
>NZ_JXST01000094.1 GCF_000878195.1 Mycolicibacterium llatzerense
TGTGGTGAGTCGAGTCATGGGTTACACATGAGTCGAGTCATCGGTTACAGGGAACCCCGGCCTTTTGGCCGGGGTTTTTTGTTTGTTGGGCCAGTAGTTTCGGTCGCCGTTGATGTGGTGGTCGGCGATCGGGTTGTAGTTGGTTTTGCTGATCACGGTGACGGTGCTGGTGGCTACGAGGATGAGCACGGGTGTGCCGGCGTGGCGGCGTCCGATGCCTAGGTGGTGCAGGCGGCTGCCGTGACGCAGGGTGAGTTTGCCGAATTGATCGACGGTGTCGTGGCGGATGCGGAAGTGTTCGACGACGCCGGTCGGGGTGGCTTTGGGTCGGGCGGTGTAGGCCTGTGCAGGGGTGGTGCCCGCCGGTAGCGCCCGATGGGTGCGCGCGGTGTTGTAGATAACGGTGAATTCGTCGAGCAGCTGTTGCAGATCGGCCAGGGTCGCTGGTCGGGGGTGGGCAGCGAGCCAACGTTTGAGTGTTTGGTGGAAGCGTTCGATTTTGCCTTGGGTTTGGGGATGTCCGGGGCTGCCGTTCTTTTGTTTGATGCCCAGGGTGGCGATGAGTCGTTCGAAGTCGTTGTGGCCGTGGGTGAATCGGGACGTGTAGACCGATCCGTTGTCGGTCAGGGTGGATGCCGGCAGTCCATGGGTGTCGATCAAGGTGGTGAAGCTGGTTACGACGTCGGTGCCGCTGACGCTGCGGAATGCGGTGCAGTACAGCAGGTATCGGGAATGGTCGTCGAGCCAGTTGAGGATTTCGGTGTCGGTGCCATCGGCCAGGGGCCAGTGGGTGAAGTCCGACTGCCAGCACTCGTTGGGCTGTTCGGCGGCGAACCGCCGGAAGGATCGTTTGGGGCGTTTACGCGGCTGTGGGGTGATCAGGCCGTGGTGGTGCAGGATGCGGCGGATGGTGGAGGTCGAGGGCACCGGTAGCTGTTGTTGTGCTAGGTGTGATTGCAGGGTCACCGGCCCGGCGTCCAGGCCCTCGGCGGTGAGCTTCTCGCGTAGCAGCACGATCGCGGCGATGACCTCGTCATTGACCGCCCGGGGGTTGCTAGCCGGACGTCGTGACCGGGGTTCGACAGCGTCGAGGCCGCCGGCTCGGTAGCGGTGCAGCAGCCGGTGAATGTGTTGACGGGACATCCCGTACGCGCGGGCCGCGGCGCTGACCGACAGATGTCCCGAGACGACTTCCAACACCACCACACGGGCTTTCGACATGACCGATGACTGTCACCCATGACGCGACTCATCGGGAGTCGTTCCAGGTGTAACCGATGACTCGACTCAGGTGTCACCTATGTCATGACTCACGACACC
>NZ_JXST01000095.1 GCF_000878195.1 Mycolicibacterium llatzerense
ATGTACTGCTTATCTGCTTAAGTGGACCCGGTGGCTAGAATTCGCCAAAGGTGTTGCTAGGCAACAACTCTTGATCGATCTCCGGTAGGCGTTCAATGTCATGCAGTGGGGCGTCGGTTCCACCGATGAGATCGGTCAGCGGATGCGGGTCCGTGTTCACGGCCTGTTGCAGTAGCCGGTAAAACAACATTCCTCGGGCCTTTGACCTGCGGCGATTGAACCGGAACGTGAATTCGTCGAGGTAGTACGGCAGGTGCTCGCGTTCGACTCGATAGTGGTGGGTGCCGGCATTCCAGCGTTTGAGCAGTGATGCGATGCGATGTGGACCCGGCAGGGTCACATGACCCGGCTCTGGCGAGCTGTAGCCGGAGATGTACTCGTGTCGGTAGCCCTCGCTGGCCAGCACGCGGAACATCCGGGCGCCATCGGTGCGGATCAGCGAGCCGGGTTCAGCAGTGCTGCGAGCGAAATCCACGAGCTGTTTGGAGCCGGGCGCATCAGCGACTCCTAACCGAATCCGGCCGAGACGCAGTTTCCGATTCACTTGCGTACCAATATTTTCCACCGCAATCATCACGGGAACCTTGGACGTGGACGCACCATCACGTCCGGCTGCGCGGCCGCCGATGAACGATTCGTCGACCTCCACCACGCCGGAAAGCAGCTCACGATCGGGACGCACCATCGCGCGCCGCAGTTTGTGCAGCCAGACCCACGCGGTTTCGTAGGACCCCAGGCCGAGCATGTCATGCAGGTTCTGCGCCGAGGCTCCGTTCTTCTGCGAGGTGACCAGCCAGATCGCTGCAAACCACGTGGTCAAGGGTGTGCGGGTGCGATGAAAGATCGTCCCGGCGGTGACCGACGTCTTACGGCCACAGGCCACGCACTTCCAATGCTGCGTCGAGGTCTGCCACGCCCGATCGCCATTACACACGGGGCAGCGAAATCCTTCCGGCCAGCGCAGATTCGCCAGATACTCCAAACACGCCGCTTCATCGGGAAACCAGCTCCGAAACTCCTGGAACGTGCGCGGATAGTCGACCCCGCCGACCGGCCCACCCTCTGCAGTACCCATGCTGACCAGCATAGGTCCAATTAAGCAGATAAGCAGTACA
>NZ_JXST01000096.1 GCF_000878195.1 Mycolicibacterium llatzerense
GGCCGCCGTGACGCCAGTCGGTGACGGCGTGGTGGGCTTGGCAGTCGGCGGCGGGCCGTGTGCAGTCGGGGCGGGTGCAGCCTTTGTCGCGGGCGAACAGGGCCAGGCGTTGACCGGTGGTCGCGGTGCGCCGTGCCCGACCCAAATACAACGGAACGTCGGCATGGTTGTCGAAGACCGTGAGATAGCAGGACGCCCCGGCCTGCGCGGCCAGGTTCACCAGATCCTTGACCGGCAGGGAGCTGCCGGTGTGAGTCTGCGCGACCCCGGCGCGGTCTTCTAACTGCTCGATCGTGCAGGTCGCCACAATGGTGACCGGAAATCCGTTGTGCTCACCCAAATCGGCGCTCAGGAGCAACCGGCCCATCGTTTCCCAGGCATCGTGCTGGCGCTGAGCCAGGGTGCGGTGATCGTTGTCGATCTGCTCTTGGGTGGGCGTTCCCGAGGTGCAGGGGTGTTCGTCGGCAGGGTTGCACATGCCAGGGGCCGCGTACTTGACCATCAACGCTTCATAGACCGCGCGTGCTGTCGGGGTGAGCCGACCCCGCAGCTCACTGCTGCCATCGGCAGCCTGCCTCGATAGCACCAGGGCACGGTCCCGGTCCGGTTCGGGGTCGCGGTCATCAGGTTCGGGACCATCCTGATCCAACTCGTAGAGCTTGCGTTTGACCACCGACCGCAACCCTTCCGGGGTGAGGTGACGGGCGGCGGCCACCAGCGCCTGCTCAGATTCATCGAGGGTGTCCAGGCCGGCCCAGGTGGGCAGTTTGGCGAAGAAGAACGATTCGATGACATCAACATGATCAGCATTGATCGCCCCCACAGCGACCGCAGCAGCGACATACGGCCGCAGCGGCGCCAACACCTCGCCAGTCAGCGACCGCCGCGAGGCCAACAACTCAGCGTGCCTCACTCGGCGGCGAGCCTCCTCGGCACTGAGCCGGTCCCGGATGCGCAGCACGTCCGCCCAGTTCTTCGCCCCGATCTCC
>NZ_JXST01000097.1 GCF_000878195.1 Mycolicibacterium llatzerense
CTAGGGCGTGTCTCCCGAATGTGAGGGTGTTATCGGCGACGATTGATCGGTGACACGGATGGATGTGATTTCTGACGAGTTCTGGGCTGTCGTGGAACCCTTGATGCCCTCGCATGAAGGCAAGCGGGGCAACAGGTTCGGTGATCACCGCAGGATCCTGGAAGCCATCGCCTGGCGGTTTCGCACCGGCAGTCCGTGGCGGGACCTGCCCACGGAGTTCGGGCCGTGGCAGACCGTGTGGAAACGTCATCACCGCTGGTCGTTGGACGGCACCTACGACGCGATGTTCGCCCGGATCGCGACGGCGTTCGGGTTGGATGAGGCGATGGTCGCCGACATCGACAAGCTGCTCGCGGTGGATTCGACAAGCGTGCGGGCACATCAGCATGCGGCGGGCGCTCGTTCGGACACGATGGTCACAGGGGGCACTATCGAATTACAAGAAATCCGCTGAGGAGCCTGACGACCATGCGATCGGTCGCTCCCGCGGCGGGCTGACCACCAAGATCCATGCCCTCACCGATCAACGCCAGGCCCCTGTGGCGGTCCGGTTGACCGCCGGTCAGGCCGGCGACAATCCGCAGCTGGTGCCGTTGCTCGATGAGCACGCCGTGGCCCGCGCCGAGCGCGGTTTATCCGAGTGTGACTTCGGGTTGCTGGCCGACAAGGCGTACTCACATCCGAGCACACGGACCGAATTGCGTTCCCGCCGAATCAAACACACCATTCCCGAACGCAGCGACCAGATCGCCCGGCGTAAAGCCAAAGGGCCCGATGGGGGTCGCCCGCCCGCGTTCGACCCCGCGCGTTATGCGCTACGCAATACGGTCGAGCGGGGCTTCAGTCGGCTCAAGCAGTGGCGCGGTGTTGCGACCCGCTACGACAAATATGCCCTGACCTACCTCGGCGGTGTCTTGTTGGCCTGCGCCGTCATCCACTCCCGCGTGGGAACTCTCAAATTGGGAGACACGCCCTA
>NZ_JXST01000098.1 GCF_000878195.1 Mycolicibacterium llatzerense
CTGGCCCAGCCGAAACAGCCGACGTCAGCACACATAAACGCTAAGCCTCGTGCCCCAGATTCAATGAGAAAGACACGCACTTACCCCAGATTCAATGAGAATGCCCCAGAATCAATGAGAACGGACACTCATCGCGCTGCTAACCCGGCAGCCAGACCGAGCACGAAGTTCGTGTTGACGCCGGGACCCTTGTCGACGGCAGCCGAAGTCGCAGTGAATCCGCTCTGCGATTCGTCACAGTGACGAATAGCAGAGCGGAGGCGGCTTGGAAGGATGGGGAAGTGGTTTTCTCGGCAGCATGCGGCATGTCCGACTCCCGGTCGAGGAGTTTCCGTTCATGATTGAGTCTCGACGTGCATCGGCACTAACCGCATCGCCGAAAAGCCTTCGCGGGTAGCCATATTCGCGCATCCCGCGAGCCGCTGGCAAAACGTCACTGTGACGTATTGCTGCTGTCGTGCCCTCAAGTTCGAACGACGGCATTACGGCAGCGTGGGTAGCGTGAGCGCTTCCGCCACGTAGTCGAGCTATCGCCGCGTCACGATCGAGTCCTTGGTGGACCGGCCGGCGCCACGGCGCTCGCGATGCTTGCGGAAGGGTGCTGCTACGTCAGGGGCGGCAGAGGCGATGGTCGGACAGCGACGCGCAAGAAGGAGTCCGTCATGTCGGCGACGAAGTGGACCTGCGCCAGAGCCTGCTGTGCGCACCAGCCCAAACCTAAACGCCGATAAGGTACATTATGTCAGTTAAATCACTGCATTTTCATCCGATGAATCACGCAGCAATCGTGTGACTCTCGCCTACCGACCCGGTACCCATGGATGAAACAGCCTGGACACCAGGGGTTTTCGGTGGATGCGAACGAGTATGCATGAC
>NZ_JXST01000099.1 GCF_000878195.1 Mycolicibacterium llatzerense
TCAGCGGCATCTTGAGCTCGGCCCGGAACTGGCGGGCGTCGCGCAGCAGGTAGGCCTCGCGGTAGGGGTACTCGCGGAAGAACTTGTGGCCGCTCATCCGGATGCCCCAGCTGATCGGCGGCTTGAAATTGGCGGCGAACTCCTTGACGGGTGCGTCGCCGCGGAACAGGTACATCGGGTTGACCAGCGAGCTGCCCGCGGTCAGTTCCAGCGCGTCCAGCGCGCCGTCTTCTTCCAGCCATTTGGCGGTCTGCAGCGACTCCTCCATCGGGATGCCGCCGCGGACGCCGTCGCTCATGTTGAGTTTGGCGATGACCGCGATCTGGTTGCCGACGGCTTCTCTGACGGCCTGGACCGTCCCGCGGGCCACCTTGGCCCGGTTCTCCAGCGAGCCGCCGAACTCGTCGCGGCGCTTGTTGATCAGCGGGGACAGGAACGAGCTGGCGAAGTAGTTGTGGCCCAGGTGCACCTCGACGGCGTCGAAGCCGGCCTCGATCGCGAGCTTGGCGGCGTTGGCATGTGCGGCCGTGACGTCGTCGATGTCCTGACGGGTGGCTTTGCGGGCGAACCGCATCGACAGCGGGTTGAAGAACCGCACCGGTGCCAGGGCCTTGGCCTTGTTGGTGCGTGAGTTGGCGACCGGCCCGG
>NZ_JXST01000100.1 GCF_000878195.1 Mycolicibacterium llatzerense
ACAGCGTGACTCGGAAGACCTGGAATTCGACGACAGGTCCGGGTTGGATCCGTCCCTGTCCGACGAAGATCGTCTGGTTTACCCAGGCGTACTTGGGGTCTCCGCATTCCAGGCGCGGGGTGGTGACGAAGTAGTGGTCGCCGAAGTCGGTGCCACCGCCGACGCCGCCGAGGGCGCCAGCGGCCGCTTCGTTGACCTCGACCAGTCCCTGGTAGCTCATGTAGATGACGGCGCCGTCGTCGGTGTAGAACTGGGCCCGCACGTCGAGTCGGCCGTAGCCGTCGGCACCGGCCAGTAGCCAGTCTCCGCCGCCGGGGGCGGCGGTGCCGCTGATTCGGTTTCCGGTGACCTTTCCTCCGGTGACAGCCAGGACCTGACGCAGCCCGTAAGGGCCCGGGCCCACGATTTGTGGTTCGGCAAGCTCTGCGGTGTACGAGAACTCCGGCTCCAACTTCA
>NZ_JXST01000101.1 GCF_000878195.1 Mycolicibacterium llatzerense
GCTCCGGCCCCGGCCCCTGAAGCAGCTGCCCCGGCGCCCGCGGCGGCCCCCGCCCCGGCCGCCTCCGATGCCGCCGACGCCACCTCGATCATGATGCCGACGCTCGGCGAGTCGGTCACCGAAGGCACCGTCACCCGCTGGCTCAAGAAGGTCGGCGACTCTGTCGAGGTCGACGAGCCCCTGGTCGAGGTGTCCACCGACAAGGTCGACACCGAAATCCCGTCACCCATCGCCGGCGTGCTGCTGTCCATCACCGCCGACGAGGACGACGTCGTGTCCATCGGCGGCGAGCTCGCCAAGATCGGCGCCGCAGGCTCAGCACCGGCCGCCGCTCCTGCTCCGGCCGCGCCCGCTCCGGCACCCGAGCCCGTGGCCGCGCCCACGCCTCCGCCG
>NZ_JXST01000102.1 GCF_000878195.1 Mycolicibacterium llatzerense
CCGGTCACCACACAGTGGGTGTGGCTGTAGATGGTCGGCATGCACAGATTGCAGTGTGTGCAGCCCGATTTGACGCTGCGGTCCGCTTGAATCCGGTTGAGCAGATCCGGTTCGGCCAGCAGAGCACGGCCCATCGCGACGAACTCGAATCCCTCCGCCATCGCCAGGTCCATGGTCTCGCGGTTGGTGATGCCGCCGAGCAGGATCAGCGGCATCTTGAGCTCGGCCCGGAACTGGCGGGCGTCGCGCAGCAGGTAGGCCTCGCGGTAGGGGTACTCGCGGAAGAACTTGTGGCCGCTCATCCGGATGCCCCAGCTGATCGGCGGCTTGAA
>NZ_JXST01000103.1 GCF_000878195.1 Mycolicibacterium llatzerense
CACCAGCTGCCCGCGGCCGGCGGCGTCGGCATGACGACCGTCGCCTACTGCGCGGTGTCCCCCGGTGGCCGCACCGACGGCTGGCAGATCTGGATGCGACCGGAGGCCATCCCCGGCCTGCGCAAACTCACCGACACCATCCACGGTGAAGGTGCCGCGATCAGCGCGCAGATCGGCCATGCCGGGCCGGTCGCCAACTCACGCACCAACAAGGCCAAGGCCCTGGCACCGGTGCGGTTCTTCAACCCGCTGTCGATGCGGTTCGCCCGCAAAGCCACCCGTCAGGACATCGACGACGTCACGGCCGC